>NZ_FOZO01000008.1:0-253353 GCF_900116055.1 Pseudomonas sp. NFACC42-2 | reverse complement strand
GAGGTATGACCCGCGTCCAGGCCTCAAATGTGTAAACGATGTCCCCGGTTTCAGATGTAAACGATGTCTACGGTTCTACACCCCGATGGCGGTGGCTCAGCCACGGATAAACTGGCTGTTCCACCGCTATCACTGTGCCTGGGGTGATGTCAGGCGCCAGGTTGCCAGCCGCCGCCGAGTGCGGTCATGAGTCCTACACTGGCCTGCAACTGCCGCGTCTGCACCGCCTGCAATGTCCGCTGCGCCTGCAACGCTGCGGTCTGCGCGGTCACCACATCCAGGTAACTCACCGCACCCGCTTGATAGCTGTTCATCGCCAGCGATTGCGTGTGTTGTGCCGCATCCGCCGCTGCCTGTTCATCCTGCGCCTCCTGTTGCAAATCCCGTAGTTGCGCCAAGTTATCTTCCACCTCGCGCACGGCCTTCAGCACCCGGCTGCGATACTGTGCGGACGCTTCTTCAAACTCGGCCTTGGCCTGGCGTTCGTTGGCGCTCAGGCGGCCACCGTCGAAAAACGGCAGGTTGACCAACGGCCCCAGTGCCCAATACCGATTACCCGCCGACAGCAGATTGCCGACGCCCTGTGTCTGCCCGCCGATCAACCCGGTCAAGCTGAAGTCCGGATACCACGCCGCCTTGGCTACGCCGATATTCGCGTTGGCTGCAAACACACGGCGCTCTGCCGCCGCAATATCCGGGCGACGTTGCAACAGGTGGCTTGGCAGCTGTGACGGAATTCCCGGCAGGGCGATCAGTTGCTGGCCGGGCGGCAAGGTAAAGTCGCTGGCTGCCACACCCACCAACTCGCCGATGGCGTGCTCGGTGAGATTGCGTTGCCCACGCACTTCATCCAATTGCGCCCTGGCCTGCGCCAGTTGATTTTGCGCACGGGTCAGGTCCAGCTCCGAGGCTATCTGGCCCTCGTAGCGGCTGCGGGTCAATTGCAATGCCTGGCTGAAATCATCCAGCGAGCGAGTGAGAATCCGGCTCTGTGCATCCAGCCCATTGAGCTGCACGTACAAGGTGGCCAACTGACGCTGCAAACTCAGGCGCGCCACCGCCAGGTCATCCCCGGACGCTTGCGCCTGGGCATCGCCGGCCGCGACCTGGTTGCGGATTTTGCCCCACAGGTCCAGGTCGTAACTCAACGAAAAGCCCGCGATGTTGCTGTTGTACACCGACGGTTGCGTATCCCCCCGCAACGGTCGCGAATCCGATTGCCGCTGGCGCTGCGGTTGCGCGCTGGCGCTGATCTGCGGGAACAGGCCTGCGTGCAGTTGGCTGGCATACGCCTGGGAAGCATCGAAGTGCGCCAGCGCCGCCGCCAGGTCCGGGTTGGCCTTGAGCAGCTGCTGTTGCAGGTCATTCAGGCGCGAATCGTTGTAGAGCTTCCACCATTCGGGCGCCAGTTGGTCGGACGGCTGGGCGCTGTGCCAGGGTCCATCGCTGGTCTGTTCGCGGTAGTGGGCCGGCAGGTCGATCGCCGGCACCTTGTAGGTCGGCGCCATCGAGCAACCCTGCAAGAGCAGCAGCGTCAATGCGGCGAGCGGTTTAAGCCTTATGCGCATGCGCACCTCCGGAGGCATCGGCGAGTTGCACGGGATCACCTTCGCGCAGTGCGTCGGGTGGGTTGTCGACGATGCGGTCGGCGGGTTTCAAGCCCTGGTCGATCACCAGGCGTTCGCCCAGGTCGAGGCCGATATGGATGGGCTGCAGGTGCACATGGTTCTGCCCGTCCAACACCGCCACCTGGGTGCCCTGGGCGCGGAAGATCAGGGCGCTGGCCGGGATGCTCACGCCATGGGTATCGGCCGGAATCGGCAGGGTGGCTTCGGCATAATCACCGGGCAGCAGCTCGCCGTCGGGGTTGTCGGCGACGAACTGGGCGAGCAGGGTGCCGGAGCGGCGGTCGATGGCGGTGGAGTCACCGATCAGGCGCGCCTTGAAATGCTTGCCGGGGTGCTCGGGCACGGTCAGCTCGGCTTCAAGGCCCGGATGGATGACCGCTGCGTAGTTCTGCGGCACCGGTACATAGAGGCGCAATTGATGGGTGTCGGCAATGTTGAACAGTTCCGGACCGCTGTCGGTGTCGGCCTTGATCAGCTGGCCGATATCGGTGTTGCGCGCGGTGATGGTGCCGGCGAACGGGGCGCGAAGGGTCTTGTAGCTTTCCAGCGCCGACAGCCTGGCATAGTCGGCAGCGGCGGCCTCGGCGTTGGCCTTGGCGGCAGCGGCATTGGAGGTTTTTTCATCGGCCTCCTGGCGCGATACCGAATGGCTGGCCAGCAGGTTTTGCCAGCGCGTGGCGGTGGTTTCGGCCAGGCGTGCGTTGGCCTGTTCCTGCACCAGGCGGGCATGGGTCTGCGCCAGCTGTTGATCCAGGTCGGGGCTGTCGATTTCCGCGAGGACTTGCCCGGCGTTGACGTGGCTGCCGATATCGACTTTCCAATCCTTCAGGTAACCGCTGACCCGGGCGTGGATCGGCGCCTTGCTCCAGGCTTCCAGGTGCGCCGGCAGGCGCAAGGTATCGCCGGCCACATTCTGCCTGGGCTGGAACACCATCACGTGCGGGATGGCGGCGGTCTCGGTCCAGGCCGTGACCGATTGTTCGTGCAGCGTACGGGCATGCAGGCCGTTGGCGACCAACAGGGCGGCCAGGGTCAGGCCGCCGACACCCATGAGCATCAGACGCTTGCGCGAGGGTTTGTGATCAGACGACATGTGGGGTTTCTCCTGCAACTGCGCGAGTAGGGTGGCGACCGTGGACCAGGCTGAAGACCACGGGAACAAACAACAATGTGGCGAGGGTGGCGAAGATCAAACCGCCGATGACGGCGCGCCCGAGCGGGGCGTTCTGCTCCTCGGAAATCGCCAGGGGCAACATGCCGATGATCATCGCCAGGGCGGTCATGCATACCGGGCGGAAGCGCGTGTAACCGGCCTCCATGGCGGCTTTCAACGCATCACCATGTTCGGCCAGGCGCTCACGGCAGAAGCTCACCACCAGGATCGAGTTGGCCGTGGCGACGCCCATGCACAGGATGGCGCCGGTGAGCGCCGGCACCGACAAGGAGGTGCCGCTGAGGAACAGCATCCACACGATCCCCGCGAGCGCCGCCGGCAACGCGGTGATGATTACGAACGGGTCGGCCCACGACTGGAAGTTGACCACGATCAGCAGGTAGATCAGCACCACCGCACCCAGCAGGCCAAGGCTCAGGCCGCTGAAGGCTTCATGCAGCGCATCGATCTGCCCGTGCAGGCTGATCGTCGCGCCTTTGGGGCGCAGATGCGCGGTGTCATCCAGCACCTTTTGCACGTCGCGGGCTACGCCGCCGAGGTCGCGGCCTTGCACGTTGGCGTACAGGTCCAGGGTCGGTTCGATGTTGTAGTGGGTCACTACCGCCGGGCTTTGCACGCGGGAGATGGTTGCCACGCCGCCGAGGATCTGCGACTGCCCATCGGCGCCGGTGACGGGCAGCGCTTCCAGTGACGGCAGGCTGTCGAGGCGGTATTGCGGGGTGGCGGCGACGATGGAATAGGACACGCCGTTGGCCGGGTTGAGCCAGAAGGTCGGCGCGGTCTGCGAACTGCCGGCCAGCGACGCCACCATGCTGTTGGTCACGTCCCGCTCGGTAATGCCCAGGCCATTGGCGCGCATGCGGTCGACATTCACCTGCAGCGACGGGTAGCCGGTGGACTGCTGGATGCGCAGGTCGGCGATGCCGGGCACGTGTTGCAGGCGACGTTCCAACTCGACGGCATAGGCGCGGTTTTCTGCATCGCTGCGCCCGGAGATTTTCACGTCCAGCGGCGCCGGCGCACCGAAGTTGAGGATCTGGCTGCTGATGTCCGCCGGCAGAAACGCGAAGTGGCTGCCTGGGAAACTCTGCGGCAGCGCTTCACGCAGTTTCTTCACGTAGTCGGCGGTGGGCGCATGGCCCTTTTTCAGGCTGACCTGGATGTCGCCGTCCTGCGGGCCGATGGTGCCGCTGCTGCTGTAGGCCATGTCGATGCCGCTGAGCGGAATGCCAATGTTATCGACGATGGTGTCCAGCTCTTCGGCGGGGATCACTTCACGGATCCGCGCTTCGATGCGGTCGAAGGCGGCGGCGCTTTCTTCGATACGCGTGCCCAGCGGCAGGCGCACATGCAGGGCCAGCGCACCGGCATCCGTCGCCGGGAAAAAGTCCTGGCCCAGGCTTGGCAGCAGCAGGAATGAGGCGAGCACACAGGCCAGGAAACCGACGATAAAACCCTTGCGATTGCCCAGGGCCAAGGTCAGCAGGCCGTGGTAGGTGTCGCGGATATTCGAGAAGTGACGCTCGAAACCCTGCTGGAAATTCAGCACCGCTTGCAGTGCGGCATTGCGCGGTTTCGGGTGCTGCTCGCCCTCATGGTGGTTGATGAATGCATCTTCGGGATGGTGCCCCACGCCTGGCTCCGGCGTGTGCGGCTTGAGCAGGAACATCGCCAGCGTCGGCACCAGGGTGCGCGAAAGAATGAATGAGCTGGCCATGGCAAAGATCACCGCCAGCGCCATCGGCCGGAACAGATAACCGGCGATGCCTTGCAGCAGGAACATCGGCACGAACACGATGCAGATGCACAGCAGCGAGACGAACGCCGGGCCGACAATTTGCGCGGCACCGTCGAGGATCGCGGTCTTCACCGGCTTGCCTTGCTCCAGGTGCCAGTTGATGTTTTCGATGGTCACCGTGGCGTCGTCCACCAGGATCCCTACGGCCAACGCCAGCCCGCCGAGGGTCATGACGTTGAGGGTTTGCCCGCTGACCGCCAGCAGCGCAATGGCCGACAGCACCGCCAGGGGAATTGACGCCGCGATAATGAGCGTGGAGCGCCAGCTGCCGAGGAACAGCAGGATCATCGCACTGGTCAGCAGCGCGGCGATGATGCCTTCCTGGGCCACGCTGCCCACCGATTGCTTGACGAATACCGAGGCGTCGCCCAGCAGCGAGGTCTTCAGTGACGGCGGCAGGGTTTCGTTGATGCGCGGCAGCATCTGGCGGATACCGTCGATGATCGACAGGGTGGAAATGCTGCCGTTTTTCAACGCCGGCATCAGCACCGCGCGATGGCCGTCGACGCGCACGATGTTGGTCTGCGGCGGCGAGCCGTCGCGCACGTGGGCGACCTGGCCGATGGTGATCAGCGCGCCGTCGACGGTCTTGATCGGCAGGTCGTTGAGCTCATCGATGGCCTTGGGGCTGTTGTTGAGCAGGATCGTGTATTCGTTGGGGCCGAGTTTGGCGGTGCCCACCGGGATGATCTGGTTCTGCAGCGCCAGGGCATTGCCCACGTCCTGGGCCGACAAGCCTTTGGCCGCCAGCGCCTGGGGGTCGAGGTCAAGGGTGATCTGCCGCTGCTTGCCACCCATCGGCGTGGGCATGGCCAGGCCGGGCAGGGCGCTGAGGGGCAGGCGGATATTGTTCTGCACCAGGTCGCGAATTTTGGCTTCCGACAGCGTCGGGCTGGAGAACGCCATTTGCAGGATCGGCACCGTGGAGGCGCTGTAGTTGAGGATCAGCGGCGGCGTGATGCCCGGTGGCATCTGCTTGAGCACCGTTTGTGATACGGCGGTCACTTGGGCGTTGGCGGTGCGGATGTCGACGCCGGGCTGGAAGAAAATCTTCACGATGCCCATGCCGGGCAGGGATTGCGATTCGATATGTTCGATGTCGTTGACGGTAGTGCTCAGGGAGCGTTCGTAGGTGTAGATCACCCGACCGGCCATGGCGTCCGGCGACAGACCGTTGTACTGCCAGACCACGGCGACCACAGGGATGCCGATATCGGGAAACACGTCAGTGGGGGTTCGCAGGGCCGCCATCGGCCCGATGATGCAGATGAATATGGCCAACACGATAAACGTGTACGGCTTTTGCAGTGCGGTCTTTACCAGCCCGAGCATGCGTGAACCTCCGAGGGAGCAGGATTGCAAACCCCGGCAGTCTCGTCCGACCCACCTAACACGCGCCTTTCAGCCAGGTGAAGGAACATTTAGTTAAGGGCTGAAGATCGTTTCATATGGATTCATTTGTTCTACAGGGCGTGGCTGCCCAAGCTTGCATCCCATCGGACGACTTGTCTTTTAACTGATGTTCTTTGGAGCCCTGCCATGTCACTCAAACCTTTATTGATGATCCCCGCCCTGGGGGCTGTTTTGTTGTTGTCGGCCTGTGCCGGCCCGATTCCCAAGGCGGACCCCAGCGAAGCCTGGATCGGCTTGAAAGAAGAAGCGCCGAACGACCTGATGGCTGAACGTGTGGACGGCAAGCGTGTCGACGACGGGCGCTTTTTCGAGGTGACCCCCGGGGATCACCGCCTGGACGTGACGTTGTTCGAGGAAGAGGCAGGCGACGACAACCAGCAGGACTGCGAGGGTCGGGTCGAGTACAAGGATTTCAAGGCGGGTGAGCATTACACCCTGGTGGAGTCGAGCCTGGGCACCACCGTGCGCGCATCCCTGATGGACGGGCACGGTAAGGAAGTCGCCGCGACTCAGGATTTCAATTGCATGCCTGGCTAGGCGTGGTGCACCGCCGCTCTATGGGGCTTGGCGGGTGCCGCAGGTTTGACGTGGGGGTGATGGTGCCGGCGAGTAATGCGCAACACCCCCCACAACATGGCGCCGGCTACCGCCAGCCAACCGCAGATCAACAGGAAAATCGTTGTTGCAAGGCTCATTTTGGCCTCCTTTCGCCCCGCAGGGGGCACACACAGTCTTCTCAATGGACAGTCTAGCTACCCGGCGGTTGCCTGCTATTGACCAATGGTCGTGTTCGTCCAACTCGTTTGCTCTATCCGCGACGCTTTACTGAGCCTCTGGGCTATACCCGCGTGGCAGAGCGTCCTATGATCAGGGCCCTCACCGGCAGTTGATCAAGAGAGTAAAAAATTGCGGTTACGGTCGAACCTTAAAACATCCTTGTTGCTGGCCTGTGCCCTGGGGCTTGCGGCCTGTTCCGGGCAGCCGTCGAAACTTCCGGGCCTGCCGGAACGTGTCGAACTCAATGGTGTGCCGACCTTTCGCAGCGAGGCTTATCAGAGCGGTCCTACAGCATTAGCCAGCATGCTGTCGCAACAAGGCATTGTGATGACACCGGGCTTGTTGGATAAGCCGTTGCATTTGCCGGGCGGTGAAGCGGACCTGGAGCGCAACATGCAGGTGCTGGCCCGTGAGTACGGGCTGATGGTGTACCCCCTGGATGCCAAGCTGACCGCGGTACTGGCGCAGGTGGCGGCGGGTTACCCGGTGATGGCGCGGATTGGCGGCGGCCTGCTGTCTGACGCGCGCTACGTGGTGGTGGTGGGTTTCAACCAGCAGAAAAGCACGGTGCTGTTGCGTTCAGGCATGGACCGACGCCTGCTGATGAGCTTCAGCGACTTTGAGTCGAAGTGGGGCAGTGCCGGGCACTGGGCAATCGTCACCCAGCGCCCGAGCCAATTGCCGGCCAATGTGGATGCGCAACGCTGGCGGGATTCGGCGAACGCAACGGCCCAGGCCGGGCAGGAGCGGGCGGCGGCGCAGGCGCTCAAGGTGTTGGCGGAACACAAATAAAATGGGAGGGGCGAGCCCCTCCTAAATGAGTTCTCGGTGTTCCTTAACGGCGGACTTCGGCGGCATTCGCACGGTTCTTCAGGTTCTTGTCAGCCTTGTAGCGCAGCGCCACGTCCGGCACCGAGCCGCCCTTGCCGGTCTCGACCCAGCTACGGATACGGCTGGCATCGGCAAAGTGGGTGAATTTGCCGAAAGCATCCAGGATCACCAGCGACACCGGACGATTACCCATGCGGGTGACCAGCACCAGGCAATGGCCGGCCTGGTTGGTGAAACCGGTCTTGGTCAGCTTGATATCCCAATTGGCGCGGTTGATCAGGTGGTCGGTATTGGAGAAACCCAGGGTGTAGTTGGGCTTGCGGAACGCTACGGTCTTTTCCTTGGTGGTGCTCAACTGGCTCAGCATCGGAAATTTTTGCGCATAGGCCAGCAGCTTGCTCAAGTCGCGGGCGGTGGACACGTTGTGGATCGACAGGCCGGTGGGCTCGACATAATGGGTGCTGGTCATGCCAAGGGCCTTGGCCTTGGCGTTCATCGCGGCAATAAAGGCCGCGTAGCCGCCCGGATAGTGGTGCGCCAGGCTCGCGGCGGCGCGGTTTTCCGAGGACATCAGGGCAATCAGCAACATCTCCTTGCGCGGCATCTGGCTGCCGATCTTCACGCGGGAGAACACGCCTTTCATCTCCGGCGTGTCGGTGATGTTGATGTCGATGTACTCGTCCATGTTCTGCTTGGCTTCCAGCACGATCAGGCCCGTCATCAGCTTGCTCACCGAAGCGATAGGCACCACCACGTCGGGATTGCTGGCGTAGATGACCTTGTTGGTCTGCAGGTCTACCAGCATTGCGCTGCCGGAAGCGATCTGCAGTTTGGAGGGATCCCGCGGCGCCAGGGCGGAGTCGGCAGCGTGTGCAAAGGTGCCGGTGAACGCAAAAAACAGGCTGACAATGGAAAGACGAATTTTCACGCGGATGAACTCGCTAAAAAGTAAGAAATACCGTTGGGAAACGGGTTTTGTGACAAATGGCGTTACATTTTAGGAGTATGGACGACAGACTGTCGAATGTTCTTCTAAAACCGGACGAAAGTGCTTAAAAACTAAGAAAAAACAGGTTTTCTTCCGGGCAATAAAAAGCCCTGCGATAAGGCAGGGCTTTTTCAGTACGGTTGGTTATTAACCGTGCAGGGTTTCTGCGGCGTACAGGGTGTTTTCCAGCAGGCAGGCACGGGTCATCGGGCCAACGCCACCCGGCACCGGGGTGATCCAGCCGGCGCGGGGCAGGGCGGTTTCATACACCACGTCGCCGACCAGCTTGCCGTCTTCCTGGCGGTTGATGCCCACGTCGATGACGATGGCGCCTTCCTTGATCCATTCGCCCTTGACCAGGCCCGGCTTGCCGGCGGCCACGACGACCAGGTCGGCACGGCCAACGTGGCCGGCCAGGTCCTTGGTGAAACGATGGGTCACGGTGACGGTGCAACCGGCCAGCAGCAACTCCATGGCCATGGGGCGGCCCACGATGTTGGACGCGCCGACGATGACGGCATCGAGGCCGTACAGGTCGACACCGGTGCTTTCCAGCAGGGTCATGATGCCTTTGGGCGTGCACGGGCGCAGCAGCGGGATACGCTGGGCCAGGCGGCCGACGTTATAGGGATGGAAACCGTCGACGTCTTTGTCAGGGCGGATGCGCTCGAGCAGCTTGGACGCGTCCAGGTGCGCGGGCAATGGCAATTGCAGGAGGATGCCGTCCATCGCCGGGTCGTCGTTGAGGCTGTCGATCAGGTCGGTCAGTGCCTGCTGGGTGGTGTCGGCAGGCAGGTCGTAGGCCTTGGAAATAAAGCCGACCTCTTCACAGTCTTTACGCTTGTGCGAGACATAAACCTGAGAGGCAGGATCGCTGCCGACCAGGATCACCGCGAGGCCAGGCGTGCGCAAGCCTTGCTGGCTGCGCTCGGTGACTCGTTTGGCGATCTGCTGGCGCAGGCTGGCGGCGATTGATTTGCCGTCGATAAGTTGTGCAGTCATTACGCGTGATTAACCATCGAGAGGGGGAGGAAAAGTGCGCGCATTCTCGCACGCCACGACGTGAGGGCAAAGGCGCTTGGTCCGCAAATTGGCCTAACCCCTTAAATAAAATGAATTTTTTTCAAAAAAGATTTGACGGGTTTCCAGGCCCTCTATACTATTCGTCGCACTTGTCGGGCACAGCCTAGCACTGGTTAAGAAGGTCGAGCAGAATCGTTGTTCTGCAAGGCTGGAAGCACTTAGTTTGTAATCCTCCAAGAGTACAGATTAATAAGGCGCCCGTAGCTCAGCTGGATAGAGCATCCGCCTTCTAAGCGGATGGTCGCAGGTTCGAGTCCTGCCGGGTGCGCCATTAGGCAGCTTTGGCACAAGTAGCGCTATATGGTGGGCGTAGCTCAGTTGGTAGAGCACGGGATTGTGACTCCCGTTGTCGAGGGTTCGATCCCCTTCGTCCACCCCATATTTTGAAAGGCGCCAGATTAACCGTCTGGCGCCTTTGCTTTAAGAGCTTCAAGCGCGGATGTGGTGGAATTGGTAGACACACTGGATTTAGGTTCCAGCGCCGCGAGGCGTAAGAGTTCGAGTCTCTTCATCCGCACCAAATAAGGCCTTACTCGGTTTGCATGCAGGGTGGGGTTAGACAAAGAAGTAGTTTGGTTTCTTTGTTAACGCAATATGGTGGGCGTAGCTCAGTTGGTAGAGCACGGGATTGTGACTCCCGTTGTCGAGGGTTCGATCCCCTTCGTCCACCCCATATTCGAAAGGCGCCAGATTTAACAGTCTGGCGCCTTTTTTGGTTTTGGCGGTTCGGTTTTTCGTGGCTGCGGGTTGTGGGTCGCGATGGCGATGCGTTTCATCGTATTTATGTGTCTCGATGATACTGCATTGTTATCTGCCTTCATTGCGAGGTAGGCCGTCAGGGAGATGGGCGACGATCCCTTCTATATATAGAGGGGCGGCGCAGAGCCCTGGCGTGATTGGCTTTATTTGTCACCGGGGCGGGGCGCGACAGTGCCTTCGTACCGATAAATTGCCGGCTGTTTACGGGCGTATTTCCAGTAGGGTGACTTCTTGAGTTTGACCCACTAGAATGCATGCCCTTGATTGGGGTCGGAAATGGCCGGCTAACGTCTGTGCAACGAGGAATATCCATGCAAGTTTCTGTTGAAAATACTACTGCTCTCGAGCGCCGCATGAGCATCACCGTGCCGGCTGAGCGCATCGAGACTGCGGTCAACAAGCGTCTGCAGCAGACTGCCCAAAAGGCCAAGATCGCTGGTTTCCGTCCAGGCAAAGTGCCAATGAGCGAAATCAAGCGCCGTTTTGGTGCTGATGCACGCAATGAAGCCGTCGGTGACGTGATCCAGGCTTCTTTCTACGAAGCAGTGGTTGAGCAAAAGCTGAACCCGGCTGGCTCGCCTTCGATCGAGCCCAAGTCCCTGGAAGCGGGCAAGGACCTGGAATACGTTGCCGTGTTCGAAGTGTTCCCCGAGTTCGAAGTGGCCGGTTTCGACGGTATCGCTATCGAGCGCCTGAGCGCCGAAGTGGCTGATTCGGACTTGGACAACATGCTGGAAATCCTGCGCAAGCAGAACACCCGTTTCGAAGTGGTCGACCGTGCCGCCCAGAACGAAGACCAGCTGAACATCGATTTCGTTGGCAAGGTTGACGGCGAAGCATTCGCTGGCGGCTCCGCCAAGGGCACTCAGCTGGTGCTGGGTTCCAACCGCATGATTCCTGGCTTCGAAGACGGCCTGGTTGGCGCCAAGGCCGGCGAAGAGCGTGTCCTGAACCTGGAATTCCCTGCTGACTACCAGAACCTGGACCTGGCTGGCAAAGCCGCCGAGTTCACCGTGACTGTCAACAGCGTTTCCGAGCCTAAGCTGCCAGAGCTGAACGAAGAATTCTTCAATCAGTTCGGCATCAAGGAAACCGGTATCGAAGGCTTCCGCACCGAAGTTCGCAAGAACATGGAGCGCGAGCTGCGCCAGGCTATCAAGTCCAAGGTCAAGAACCAGGTCATGGACGGTCTGCTGGCCTCCAACCCGATCGAAGTGCCTAAGGCCCTGCTGTCCAACGAAGTGGATCGCCTGCGCGTACAGGCTGTCCAGCAGTTCGGCGGCAACATCAAGCCAGACCAACTGCCGGCCGAGCTGTTCGAAGAGCAAGCCAAGCGCCGTGTGGTGCTGGGCCTGATCGTGGCTGAAGTGGTCAAGCAGTTCGACCTCAAGCCTGACGAAGATCGCGTCCGCGAAATGATCCAGGAAATGGCTTCGGCCTACCAGGAGCCTGAGCAGGTCGTGGCTTGGTACTACAAGAACGACCAGCAGCTGAACGAAGTACGTTCGGTTGTGCTGGAAGAACAAGTTGTGGATACTGTTCTGCAGAAGGCTAAGGTGACCGATAAAGCGGTCTCTTACGAAGAAGCAGTCAAGCCGGCGGAAGCAGCACAAGCCGACTGATTGTCCAACTCGTTGGAAATTCAACCATAAGCCAGCCTCGCGCTGGCTTATGCGTTTTCAAGACATGACTATTTGGGAGTAACTGCAGAGCATGTTCCGTAATTCCTATATTCAGCAGAACTCTGATATCCAGGCCGCAGGCGGCCTGGTCCCGATGGTTGTCGAGCAGTCCGCTCGTGGCGAACGCGCCTACGACATCTACTCGCGCCTGCTCAAGGAGCGAGTGATCTTTCTGGTGGGCCCGGTAGAGGACTACATGGCCAACCTGATCTGTGCGCAACTGCTGTTCCTTGAAGCGGAAAACCCGGACAAGGACATCCATCTCTACATCAACTCACCGGGCGGTTCGGTGACTGCGGGCATGTCGATCTACGACACCATGCAGTTCATCAAGCCGAACGTATCCACTACCTGCATTGGCCAGGCCTGCAGCATGGGCGCGTTCCTGCTGACAGCAGGTGCCGAGGGCAAGCGTTACTGCCTGCCGAACTCGCGCGTGATGATTCACCAGCCACTGGGCGGTTTCCAGGGCCAGGCGTCGGACATCGAAATCCATGCCAAGGAAATCCTCTTCATCCGCGAACGTCTCAACACGCTGATGGCCAAGCACAGCGGGCACACCCTGGAAGAAATCGAGCGCGACACCAACCGCGATAACTTCATGAGCGCCGAAGCCGCACGTGAATATGGGTTGATCGACGCAGTGATCGAAAAGCGCCCCGCTTAATATAAGCCGCTCAAAATAGGGCTGGTTGGGTTTCCCGATCACCTGCGGGCTTGAAAAAGCCCGCATAAGCCTTCATCTTGTGTTGCAAGCCTATCGGATTTGGATCGAACGAATGACTGACACCCGCAACGGCGAGGACAACGGCAAGCTGCTCTATTGCTCCTTCTGTGGCAAAAGCCAGCATGAAGTGCGCAAATTGATTGCCGGCCCCTCGGTCTTTATCTGCGACGAGTGCGTCGACCTGTGCAATGACATCATCCGTGAGGAGGTGCAGGAAGCCCAGGCCGAAAGCAGCGCGCATAAATTGCCTTCGCCTAAAGAAATCAGCGGCATCCTTGATCAGTATGTGATTGGTCAAGAGCGTGCAAAGAAGGTTCTGGCCGTAGCGGTATACAACCACTACAAGCGCTTGAACCAGCGTGACAAGAAAGGCGACGAAGTCGAACTCGGCAAGAGCAACATCTTGCTGATCGGTCCTACAGGCTCGGGTAAGACCCTGCTTGCAGAAACCCTCGCTCGCCTGCTGAACGTTCCGTTCACCATCGCCGACGCCACCACCCTCACCGAGGCTGGCTACGTGGGCGAAGATGTCGAGAACATCATTCAGAAACTGCTGCAGAAGTGCGACTACGATGTAGAGAAGGCCCAGATGGGTATTGTCTACATCGACGAAATCGACAAGATCTCGCGCAAGTCCGACAACCCGTCGATCACCCGGGACGTTTCCGGTGAAGGCGTGCAGCAGGCCCTGTTGAAACTGATCGAAGGCACGGTTGCTTCCGTACCGCCACAAGGCGGCCGCAAGCACCCGCAGCAGGAATTCCTTCAGGTTGATACGCGCAACATCCTGTTTATCTGTGGCGGTGCATTCTCCGGCCTGGAGAAGGTTATTCAGCAACGGTCTACCCGTGGCGGCATCGGTTTCAGTGCAGAAGTGCGCAGCAAGGAAGAAGGCAAGAAGGTGGGCGAGTCCCTGCGTGAAGTCGAGCCTGACGATCTGGTCAAGTTCGGTCTGATCCCGGAATTCGTTGGCCGTCTGCCGGTCCTGGCCACGTTGGACGAGTTGGATGAGGCGGCTCTGATTCAGATCCTCACCGAACCGAAAAACGCCCTGACCAAGCAATACGCCAAGTTGTTCGAGATGGAAGGTGTGGACCTCGAGTTCCGTACCGACGCGCTCAAATCGGTGGCCAAGCGGGCACTGGAGCGCAAGACCGGTGCGCGTGGCCTGCGTTCGATCCTCGAAGGTGTATTGCTCGACACCATGTACGAAATCCCCTCGCAGTCCGAGGTGAGTAAAGTGGTGATCGACGAAAGCGTTATAGAAGGTAAGTCCAAGCCACTGTATATCTACGAAAACAGTGAGCCGACTGCCAAGGCTGCGCCAGACGCGTAAGCGTTTCGCAGTTTTGGTACACACAAAGGGGCCTTTAGGGGCTCCTTTGTTTTTCATAAGGATTTTTACTGTGTGTAACTGCCAGCATTGAGCTTGTTTTTTTTACACGCAGCCCCCATCTTGGTTTCAAGCTTATTTTTCAACTGTCATAGAGGCGAAATCATGAAGACAACCATCGAATTGCCTCTCCTGCCGTTGCGTGATGTCGTCGTCTATCCGCACATGGTTATCCCGCTGTTCGTGGGGCGCGAGAAGTCTATCGAAGCCCTCGAGGCCGCGATGACGGGCGACAAGCAGATCCTGCTGTTGGCCCAGAAAAATCCTGCCGATGATGATCCAGGCGAAGATGCCCTGTATCGCGTCGGCACCATTGCCACTGTCCTGCAACTGCTCAAGCTGCCCGATGGCACCGTCAAGGTGCTGGTGGAAGGCGAGCAGCGCGGCGCGGTAGAGCGTTTCATGGAAGTGGACGGCCACCTGCGCGCCGAAGTGGTGCTGATCGACGAAGTCGAGGCCCCTGAGCGCGAGTCCGAAGTGTTTGTGCGCAGCCTGCTCTCGCAGTTCGAGCAGTACGTGCAGTTGGGCAAGAAAGTCCCGGCTGAAGTCCTGTCTTCCCTCAATAGCATCGATGAGCCAAGCCGCCTGGTCGACACCATGGCCGCGCACATGGCGCTGAAGATCGAGCAGAAGCAGGACATCCTCGAAATCATTGACCTGTCGGCCCGTGTCGAACACGTGCTGGCGTTGCTGGACGCTGAAATCGACCTGCTCCAGGTCGAGAAGCGCATCCGGGGTCGTGTCAAAAAACAAATGGAGCGCAGCCAGCGCGAGTACTACCTGAATGAGCAGATGAAGGCCATTCAAAAGGAACTCGGCGACAGCGAAGAAGGCCACAACGAAATCGAAGAGCTGAAAAAGCGCATCGATGCCGCCGGTCTGCCGAAAGACGCCCTGACCAAAGCCACTGCCGAGTTGAACAAGCTCAAGCAGATGTCGCCGATGTCCGCCGAAGCCACCGTGGTGCGCTCGTACATCGACTGGCTGGTGCAGGTGCCGTGGAAGGCTCAGACCAAGGTACGCCTGGACCTGGCCCGTGCCGAAGATATCCTTGATGCCGACCACTATGGCCTTGAAGAGGTCAAGGAACGCATCCTCGAATACCTCGCCGTGCAGAAGCGCGTGAAGAAGATTCGTGGCCCGGTGCTGTGCCTGGTTGGCCCGCCTGGGGTAGGTAAAACTTCCCTGGCCGAGTCCATCGCCAATGCCACCAACCGTAAATTCGTGCGCATGGCCCTCGGTGGTGTGCGCGATGAGGCGGAAATTCGTGGCCATCGCCGGACTTACATCGGTTCGATGCCAGGAAGATTGATTCAAAAAATGACAAAGGTGGGTGTGCGCAACCCGCTGTTCCTGCTCGATGAAATCGACAAAATGGGCAGCGACATGCGTGGCGATCCGGCATCGGCCTTGCTGGAAGTGCTCGACCCTGAGCAGAACCACAATTTCAACGACCATTACCTGGAGGTCGACTACGACCTGTCCGACGTAATGTTCCTGTGCACCTCCAATTCCATGAACATCCCGCCGGCATTGCTGGACCGGATGGAGGTGATTCGTCTGCCGGGTTACACCGAAGACGAGAAGATCAACATCGCCGTCAAATACCTCGCGCCCAAGCAGATTTCGGCCAATGGCCTGAAGAAGGGCGAGATCGAATTCGACGTCGAGTCGATCCGCGACATCGTGCGCTACTACACCCGCGAGGCCGGTGTACGGGGACTTGAGCGCCAGATCGCGAAGATTTGCCGCAAGGCGGTCAAGGAGCATGCGCTGGAAAAACGCTTCTCGGTGAAGGTCACGGCCGACGCGCTTGAGCACTTCCTGGGTGTGCGTAAATTCCGTTACGGCCTGGCAGAACAGCAGGATCAGGTAGGGCAGGTGACTGGCCTGGCGTGGACCCAGGTGGGCGGCGAATTGCTGACCATCGAAGCTGCGGTGATCCCCGGCAAGGGCCAGTTGATCAAGACCGGCTCCCTCGGTGACGTGATGGTCGAATCCATTACCGCCGCGCAGACCGTGGTGCGCAGCCGCGCCAGGAGCCTGGGGATCCCCCTGGACTTCCACGAGAAGCACGACACCCACATCCACATGCCGGAAGGGGCTACACCGAAAGATGGCCCCAGCGCTGGCGTAGGCATGTGCACGGCCCTGGTATCGGCATTGACCGGCATACCGGTGCGCGCCGATGTCGCGATGACCGGGGAAATCACCCTGCGTGGCCAGGTATTGGCCATTGGTGGCCTGAAAGAGAAATTGCTGGCGGCACACCGCGGTGGCATCAAGACCGTGATCATTCCTGAAGAGAATGTTCGCGACTTGAAGGAAATTCCCGACAATATCAAGCAGGATCTTCAGATTAAACCGGTTAAATGGATTGACGAGGTCCTGCAAATTGCGCTGCAATACGCGCCGGAGCCCTTGCCGGATGTGGCTCCGGAGATAGTTGCAAAGGACGAAAAACGAGAGTCTGATTCCAAGGAAAGAATTAGCACGCATTAATGTGAATAAGCCTGGGGGCTTCCTTGACAGCTTTTTAGAGCCCTTGTTATAAAGCGGCTCTTAAGTGTCTGTAGGCCATTCAGCACTGGTTTTTGCTGTTTACCAAAAAACTTAGAATCATACTCAATAGATATATAAGGGGACTTAGAGTGAACAAGTCGGAACTGATTGATGCTATCGCTGCATCCGCTGATATCCCGAAAGCTGCTGCCGGCCGTGCGCTGGATGCAGTAATCGAATCCGTCACTGGCGCTCTGAAGGCCGGCGACTCCGTGGTACTGGTAGGCTTCGGTACTTTCTCTGTGACTGACCGCCCAGCTCGCACTGGCCGTAACCCACAGACTGGCAAAGCACTGCAAATCGCTGCTGCCAAGAAACCAGGTTTCAAAGCCGGTAAAGCCCTGAAAGAAGCGGTTAACTAAGCTTCGATCAAGCCTTTGCTACCCGGGTCGGACGCAGGTCTGGCCTGGCAGCGGAGCGACAGCTGACCCAAGTATCCATCGGGTCGCCAAGCCGGGGGTGTAGATTCAACCCCCCGCCCGCTCCGCCAGTTACGAGAAGGCGCATCCTCGGATGCGCCTTTCTTCTATCCGGACTCTACCCACGCTCCACGGTTGCCAATTTTTGAAGTTCAACCGTTTCTGGGGGACGCATGCTGCAAAATATCAGGGACAATTCACAAGGCTGGATTGCCAAGACCATTATCGGGATCATCGTCGCATTGATGGCGTTCACCGGTATCGAGGCCATTTTCCAGGCTTCGACCAACACCAAGCAGGACGTGGCCAAGGTCAACGGTGAGGAAATCACCCAGACTGAACTGAGCCAGGCCGTCGACATGCAACGTCGCCAGCTGATGCAACAGCTGGGCAAGGATTTCGATGCTTCACTGCTGGACGAAAAACTGCTGCGCGAAGCGGCCCTCAAGGGCCTGATCGATCGCAAGCTGCTGCTGCAAGGCGCCGCCGACTCCAAGTTTGGCTTCTCTGAAGCTGCACTGGACCAGGTGATCCTGCAGACGCCGGAATTCCAGGTGGACGGCAAGTTCAACGCCGAACGCTTTGACCAGGTGATCCGTCAGCTGGGCTACAGCCGTCTGCAGTTCCGTCAGATGCTGACCCAGGAAATGCTGATCGGCCAGGTGCGCGCAGGCATCGCCGGCAGCGGTTTCGTGACCGACGCCGAAGTGCTGGCATTCGCCCGTCTGGAAAAGCAGACCCGCGATTTCGCTACCGTCAATATCAAGGCCAACCCTGCTGCGGTGAAACTCACCGACGACGAGGTCAAGGCTTACTATGACCAGCACGCCAAGGAGTTCATGACCCCGGACCAGGTGGTCATCGACTACCTGGAACTGAAGAAGTCTTCCTTCTTCGACCAGGTCAGCGTCAAGGACGATGAACTGCAGGCTGCCTATCAGAAAGAAACCGCCAACCTCGCTGAACAGCGTCGTGCGGCGCACATCCTGATTGAAGTCAACGACAAGGTCACCGACGCGCAAGCCAAGGCCAAGATCGAAGAAATCCAGGCGCGCCTGGCCAAGGGTGAGAAGTTCGAGGCCCTGGCCAAGGAGTTCTCCCAGGATCCAGGTTCGGCCAACAATGGCGGTGACCTCGGCTTTGCCGGCCCTGGCGTCTACGACCCGGACTTCGAAACCGCCTTGTACGCCTTGAACAAGGACCAGGTATCGGCGCCGGTGCGCAGCACCTTCGGTTGGCACTTGATCAAGCTGTTGGGCGTTGAAGCACCGCAAGTGCCGACGTTCGCCAGCCTGAAAGACAAGCTGACCCGCGAGCTCAAGACCCAGCAGGTCGAGCAGCGTTTTGTCGAAGCGACCAAGCAATTGGAAGATGCGGCATTCGAAGCCTCCGATCTGGCCCAACCGGCGTCTGACCTGAAACTGACCGTACACACCTCCGCGCCGTTTGGTCGTGAGGGCGGTGACGGTGTTGCGGCCAACCGCGCCGTGGTCACCGCTGCATTCAGCCCGGAAGTGCTGGATGAGGGTGCCAACAGCAGCGCCATCGAGCTGGACCCGGAAACCATCATCGTGCTGCGTGCCAAAGAGCACCGCAAACCGGCGCAACTGCCGCTGGAAAGCGTTGCTGCGGCGATTCGCACACAGATGGCCAAGGAGCGCGCCAGCGCGGCTGCCAAGACTCACGCTGACGAGCTGATCGCCAGCCTGCGTGATGGCAAGACCCCGCTGAACCAGCCGGTCGACGGCCAGGCCTGGAAAGTCACTGAAGCGGCTACCCGTAGCCAGGAAGCGATTGACCCGGCCGTGCTGCAAGCCCTGTTCCGCATGCCCAAGCCTGCGGCCAAGGACAAGCCGACCTTCACCACCGTGACCCTGGCTGATGGCAGCCTGGTGATCGTGCGCTTGAACGGCGTCAACGAAGCGGCTGCCCCAACGGACGAAGAAAAGGCGCAATACCGCCGCTTCCTCGCTTCCCGTGTCGGCCAGCAGGACTTCGCGGCGTACCGCAAGCAGTTGGAAACCAAGGCTGATATCAAGAAGTACTGATGTCGCTTTGAACAAGAAGCCCCCGGCCTGAAAAGACCGGGGGCTTTTTTATGTGCGCTAGACTGGGTACTCGGTATCGTCGACCCAGGAGTTCCAAGCGTGTTGATTCAAGGAATGGATGGCTTGCTGATCCGCCGCGCCAGCGTGGCGGATGTTCCTGCCGTGCTGCAGGTGTTCGACGAGGTGATCGCCTGGTTCGTTGGCAGGGGCAATACCCATCAGTGGGGCACCGAGCCCTGGTCGGGGTCGCCCCGGCGGGTCGCGCAAGTGGCTGAAGCCTGCGCGTTGCCCGGGGCCTGGGTTGTCGAGGACCCCGAGGGGCATCTCCGAGGAGCGCTGGTGTTGGGCGATCCGATGCCTTATGTACCGTCGGCGACTGAGCCCGAGGTGTATGTGCGCCTGTTGATTGCCGCGCGTGATCCCCGTGTTCGCGGCCTTGGGCGGCGCATGATGGCCTTTGCCGATGACCAGGCCCGCGCAGCAGGAGTCACGCGTTTGCGTGTGGACTGCTATGGCGGTGGGACAGGGGATCTGGTGCGCTTTTATGAGTCCTGTGGCTACCAGCGCATTTCAACGTTCGACTTGGCGGGTTGGCCGGGCCAACTGCTGGGGCGCCGTCTGTGATGCACCGGCCCAGGCCAGCAGCATCAGAAGCACAACCGCCCATGGAAAGGCCGTGACGCCCCAACCTTGAAGCAATACGCCACCCACCAGGCCGCCGCCGGCTATCCCCAGGTTCCACACGGTCACCAGCATGGATTGTGCGGCATCCGCCGACTCGCCCGCCGATTGGGCCAGTGCGGTTTGCAGCAATGCCGGCAAACCGCCGAACGCCAGGCCCCATAACGCCACGGCGATATAGATGACTGCCGGCACATTGATCCACAACGCCAGCGCCAGGGCGATCAGGCCAAACAGCGCACAGCTGATCAGCAGCAAGGCGCGCAGCCACCGGTCAATCAATACACCTGCCAGCCAGATGCTCAGCACCGCCGAGAGGCCGAATACCAGCAGCACTCGGTCAACGTCCACCTCAATCCCGGCGGGCACCAGCAACGGGGCGATGTAGGTGTACAGAATGTTGTGGGCCAGCACGTAGGTAAACGTCACCCATAGCACCGGACGAATGCCCGGCAGGTTCAGCACCTGGCGCAGCCCCAGGCGTTTATCCGCCCGTTCGCCGGCAAAGTCCGGCAGTTGCCAGCGTGCCCAGGCGAGTAGCACCAAGGTCAGCCCGGTCATGATCGCAAAGCTCAGGCGCCAGCCAACGGCGGTGCCGAGGAAGGTACCTGCGGGTACACCCAGCGACAGCGCCAGCGGTGCACCCAGCATCGCCACGGCAATGGCGCGACCTTGCAGGTGTGGCGCCACCATTCGGCTCGCATACCCCGCCAGCAACGCCCACAGCAACCCGGCGAAGACCCCGGCAAAAAAGCGTGCCACCAGGGTCAGCCCGTAATGGCTGGACAGCGCGGTTACGCTGTTGACCAGGGCAAAGCCGCCAATGGCCAGCAGCAGCAAGGGCCGCCTGCGCCAGCCACGGGTCAGCAGCGTCAGGGGGATGGCGGCCAGCAGGGAGCCAAGGGCGTAGAGGGTAACCAATTGGCCGACCAAGGCGGGCGACACGCCCAGGCCTTCGCCCATCTGCGGCAGAAGCCCGGCGGGCATGGCTTCGGTGAGGATGGTGATAAAGCCGGCGCTGGCCAGGGCCAGTAGACCGCCCAGGGGCAATGAGTCCCGCTGGGCTGATGCGCTGATTGAAGGGCTGCTGCTCATGAGGGTTTATCCAGGTAAAAGGGCAAGCAGGCAGAGTAGGGGGCTGTGACTGGCGGAAAAACAGGCTAAGGTTCCGAACTTATCGGACGCCGATGTCCGTAATTGCTGGAGGCAGATCATGGACAGCTTGGGCAGCCTGTCGGTATTTGTGCAGGTGGCGCAGACGCTCAGCTTCACCGCCGCCGGCCGCGTGCTGGGGGTGTCGTCGTCGGCCGTGGGCAAAAGCATTGCGCGGATGGAAGAGCGCCTGGGCGTGCGGCTGTTTCACCGCAGCACGCGCAGTATCACCTTGACCAGTGAAGGCGCGCTGTTCCTTGAGCGCTCGCGGCGGATTCTCGCTGAGGTGGAAGCGGCCGAGCAGGAGCTGATGGACGCCGCTGCAACGCCACGGGGCAAGTTGCGCATCAGTGTGCCGCAGGTGCGCGGCTTGTTGATGCCGGTGCTCAGTGACTTTATGCGCGCCTACCCGGAGATCGAGTTGGATGTGGATTTCTCCGACCGTATGGTGGACGTGATCGAGGAAGGTTTCGATGCGGTGATTCGCACCGGCAAGCCGGAAGATTCGCGCTTGATGGCCCGCCACCTGGGCCACTACCAGTTGGTACTCGTCGCCACGCCGGGCTACTTCGCCCAACACGGCACGCCGCAGCAACCACAGGACCTCAATGGCCACGCCTGCCTGCGCCACAAGTTCTGCGCCACGGGCAAGCTCGAGCCCTGGCCGTTGCGCCTTGCCCCGGGGGCTGCGGAACCGCTGTTGCGTACGCCGCTGGTCAGCACCACCATCGAGTCCCTCAAGCATGTGGTGCTCGAGGGCTTGGGCATTGCCTGCCTGCCGGACTACATGGTCAACCAGGCCGTGGACGAGGGGCGCTTGCAACGGGTGCTGGATGATTACCTGGAACATCGGGGCAGTTTCTGGATGTTGTGGCCCGGTCGCCATACCTCGACCAAGGTACGCGTGTTTATTGACCATATGTGCGCCGGGCTTTTTCCTGCAGGCCCCGGTTCGTAGCCCTGTGACGTTTTACCGACAGGAATGCGCGCGCCAAGGCCTCGTTCTGTTGCACAATACCGCCCAGACCGTTTTCCTCAGGATTATCAATGTCGACATCATTCCACTTGCGTAGCCTCGGGCTGGCGCTGGTGCTGGCGGGCGCCGCGGGCTGCTCGTCACCCAAGACCGCTATTTATGAACATGAGAACTTCGACGACTCCGGTACATTTTCCCGGGATTACCCGGTTACCGATGTAGCGGCGTGCGAGGCCGCGCGGCGCGCCTTGCTGAGCCAGGGCTACATCATCACCAGCAGCGATCCGAAACTGGTCGTGGGTAACAAGAGCTTCCAGCAGACCGGCGAAACGCACCTTCAGATCAGCTTCAACGTGGTCTGCGCCGATGATGGCAAAGGCAAGAACCACTCGACGATGTTCGCCAATGCCCTGCAGGATCGTTATGCGCTGAAGAAGGTCAACAACTCCGCAAGCCTGGGCGTGGGCGTGCTGGGGTCGGTGTCGATGCCGATCGGCTCTACCGATGACTCGATGGTGAAGGTGGCCAGTGAGACGGTGTCCGCGCCGAAGTTCTACGACCGTTACTTTGCGTTGGTGGATGTGTTCCTGCCACAGGAAGTGAAGAAGGCCGAGCATATCCCCGAGCAGCCCAAGGCCGACCTCGGTGTGCCGGAGCCGAAGGCCGCACCGGCTGCAGAGAAAGTCGAGGCGCCGAAGGAAGAGCCTGCACCGGCTGCCTCGGAGCCGGTTGTGCCCGCGCCTGAGGCTGCACCGATTGCGCCGCAGGCCGAGCCCGCACCCGCTGCCACCACGCCGGACCTGCCGCCGCCGACAGAAGCGATTCCGCCCCTGCCGACGCCTGCGCAGTAAATCAAACCGCTACAGGGTCGGCCTTGTCGACGTTGATCCCGTAGCGTTTGATCGCTTCACTGACCTTGTCGTGACCGATCACGCCGTCATCCGCCAGTGCCTTCAGGGCAGCCAGGGCGATGAAGTGGCGATCCACCTCAAAGAACACGCGCAAGGCTTCCCGGGTGTCTGATTGCCCGAAGCCATCAGTGCCCAGGGCCACAAAGCGTCGGCCCGGCACGAACGGACGGATCTGATCGGCGAACAGCTTCACATAGTCCGTCGCCACCACCACTGGCCCGGTTTGCCCGGCCAGGCATTGCTCTACATAACTCACGCGAGGCTCGCTTTCCGGGTGCAGCAGGTTCCAGCGTTCGGCTGCATGCCCGTCACGGCGCAACTCGGTGAGGCTGGTCACGCTCCACACGTTGCTGTGCACGCCGAAGTCGGTGGCCAGCAGTTCAGCGGCGGCGATCACTTCTCGCAGGATCGAACCACTGCCCATCAATTGCACTTGTGCCTGAGGGTTGGCGCTGAGCCGGTACATACCCTTGAGAATGCCGTCTTCCACGCCTTCGGGCATCGCCGGGTGCGGGTAGTTTTCGTTGAGCAGGGTGATGTAGTAGTAGATGTCCTCTTGCTCCAGGTACATCCGCCGCATGCCCTCGCGGATAATCACCGCCAGTTCGTAGGCAAAGGTCGGGTCATAGGACACGCAGCACGGAATCACCGATGACAGGATATGGCTATGGCCATCGTCATGCTGCAGGCCTTCGCCCATCAGCGTGGTGCGCCCGGCCGTGGCACCCAGCAGGAAACCACGCGCGCGTGCATCGCCCGCCGCCCAGGCCAGGTCGCCGACGCGCTGGAAGCCGAACATCGAATAGAAGATATAGAACGGCACGGTCATCAGGCCGTGGTTGCTGTAGGACGTACTCGCCGCTATCCACGAGGAAATGGCGCCGGACTCATTCAAGCCTTCCTGCATGATCTGTCCGTCCTTGCTCTCCTTGTAATAGCTCAGTTGCCCGGAGTCCTGTGGGGTGTAGAGCTGGCCGACGGCGGAGTGGATGCCGATCTGACGGAACAGGCTTTCCATGCCGAAGGTGCGTGATTCGTCCGGCACGATGGGCACGATCAGCTTGCCCAGGTGCGGATCTTTCAGCAGGGTGCCGAGGATGCGCACGAAGGCCATGGTGGTTGATATCGCGCGCTCGCCAGTGTCCTTGAGCTGAGTGGCGAAGGCGCTCAGTTCGGGGATCTGCAACGGTTCGACCGCCGTGTGGCGCGCGGGTACATAGCCGCCCAGGGCCTGGCGACGCGCGGCGAAGTAACGGGCTTCTTCGCTGTCGGCGGTGGGCTTGAGGTACGGAATTTCAGCCAGTTGCTCATCGGGCACTTCCAGGCCGAAGCGGTCGCGGAAGGCTTTGACGGCATCGGCGCCCATCTTTTTCAGTTGGTGATTGATGTTCTGGCCTTCGCCGGCTTCGCCCATGCCAAAGCCCTTGACGGTCTTTGCCAGGATCACCGTCGGTTGGCCGCTGTGGCGCACGGCGGCGGCATAGGCGTTGTAGACCTTGTCCGGGTCATGGCCGCCCCGTGAGAGTTTCCAGATATCGTCGTCGGACAGGTCTGCAACCAGTGCCAGCAACTCCGGGTATTTGCCGAAGAAATGTTCGCGCACGTAGGCGCCGTTCTGGGATTTGTAGTTCTGGTAGTCGCCGTCCACGCACTCCATCATGCGTTGGCGCAGCAGGCCGCTGCTGTCTTTTTCCAGCAGTGCATCCCAGCCACCACCCCAGATCACTTTGATCACATTCCAGCCAGCGGCGCGGTACAGGCTTTCGAACTCCTGGATCACCTTGGCATTGCCGCGTACCGGGCCGTCCAGGCGTTGCAGGTTGCAGTTGACCACGAAGATCAGGTTATCGAGTTTCTCGCGCCCGGCCAGGGAAATGGCGGCCAGGGATTCCGGTTGGTCCATTTCGCCATCACCGAGGAATGCCCAGACCTTGCGGCCCTGGTGTTGCTTGAGGTCACGAAACTCCAGGTAGCGCATAAAGCGCGCCTGATAGGCCGCCGTGATCGGCCCGAGGCCCATGGACACGGTGGGAAATTGCCAGAAGTCCGGCATCAGCCGTGGGTGGGGGTAGGACGAAATGCCCTCGCCACCGGCTTCGCGGCGGAAGTTATCCAGGTGTGCTTCGCTGATGCGGCCTTCGAGGTAGGCACGGCCGTAGATGCCTGGCGAGGAGTGGCCCTGGATGTACACCAGGTCGCCGTCGAAACTGTCGGTGCGGCCACGGAAGAAATGGTCGAAACCTACGTCGTACAGCACAGCGGCTGAGGCATAAGTGGCGATATGCCCACCCACACCGGAGTGTTTACCTGCACGCAATACCATGGCCATGGCGTTCCAGCGGATAAACGCATTGATACGGCGTTCGATGACCAGGTTGCCGGGGTAGGGCAACTGGCGTTCCACCGGGATAGTGTTGACGTAAGGCGTGGTCACCCGCCCGTAGAAGTCACCATGCCGCGCCACGTCGAAATCCAGCAACTGATCGATCAGGTAATGGGCGCGCGGGCGGCCTTCGGTGGACAGCACCGATTCGATGGACTCCAGCCACTCGCGGGTTTCCTGTGGATCGACGTCGCGTCCGACTGCGTTATTCGAGGTCATGTAAGGCTCCAGGGTAGGCGGATTTCAAGTGACGGGCTCCTTGTGGGAGTGTTGTCAAAGTTGTTGCAATTGCAACTACATGGCCGAATCTAGCGCGGGATGAGCTACTATTGCAACCTTCTTGAAATCCGCCGGATGGTGTTGCATGTCGTCGAAAGAGCCTGATGTATGGTTCCGTTTTGTCAGGGCCCACAGGACGGTCATCCGCGAAATCGAGCGCCGCCTGGCGGCCGCCGACTTGCCGCCTTACGCCTGGTACGACGCTTTATGGGGCCTGGAAAGCGGCCCCGAAGGCACCCGCCGCATGCACGAATTGGCCGATGTGCTGGCCATCGAGCGCTATAACCTCACGCGCCTGGTAGATCGCCTGGAAAAGGACGGCCTGGTGCTGCGTTCACGTTCCGACGGCGATGGGCGCGCGGCCTTTGCGTCGATCACCGATGCCGGCCGGGCGTTGCGTAAAAAAATGTGGAAGATCTACGAAAGTACGGTGGACGAGTTGTTCCTGTCGCAGATCGAACCGCAGCAGCGCCAGGCGTTTGCCGAGGCGTTGGAGCGTACCGCCGGGATGGCGGTGGAGGCGGGTGTCCAAACCCGTGGTCGACGCAAGTCTGAAACTTGATGCATTCCATTTCAGTGCATCCCTGATTGCAATCGCGCCTCAAAACCCCGGTGCTAAATCCGCATTACGCTGCTACGTTTAATCCTGGAGTGCAGGAACGTCATGACGTCGACATTTTTTCGTCATCACGGCACTTTAGGCTGGCTGTGCAGGTCATTTACCTGCAGCCGCTTTTAATTCAAAACAAGGAGCCCACCATGGACGAATATCAGGAAGAACTGCTGGAGTACCAGGCCTTTGAACTGGATCCTCTGGATCCGGCCGATGACGCCACCGAGCTGTAAGACCGACTTCAGGCGGAATGCCGCTGACTGCGGCGAAATTCCCCTGGGGTCTGGTTGTTCCATCGCCTGAACGCCCGTTGAAACGCCTGGGCCGAGGCAAAACCGAGCAAGTAGGCGATTTCGCCGAATGCCAGTTCCGTATCGCGAATGTAGGTCATGGCCAGGTCGCGGCGGGTATCGTTGAGAATCGCGCGAAACTGTGTGCCTTCTTCGGCCAGTTTGCGGCGCAGTGTCCAGGTCGGCAGCTTCAAGCGCGCCGCCACTTCTTCCAGGTCGGGTTCCCGGCCGCCATTGAGCATCGGCCCGAGCAAGCGGGTAATGCGCTCGCGCAGGCTGCGGGTGCGGGTCAATTGCTCCAGTTCCCGTTCACACAGTTGCAGCAACAAGTGCCAGGTACTCGGACAATGCTGCGGGTTGCGCAGGGCCAGGGTTTGCTGGCTCAGGCGCAGTTGATTGGCGTCGGCGCCGAACTGGATCGGGCCATCGCCCAGCACCGCGTACTGTTCGCTGTAGTCCGGCATTGCAAATTCGATTTCAATCCGCTGCGCCTGCACCGTTTGCTGGGCCAGGCTCGACAGTTGCTGCAGCCAGCCGGCGATGATCGAGTCCACCACGAAGCGGTTGTAGGCGTTATAGGGGCTGATGGAATAGAACCGCAGCCAGGCGCCTTCGGCGTCCTCGTGGAAACTCGATTGCCCGCGATAGTTGGAGCCGTACAGCGCTTCGAAGCGGGTCAGGGTGCGCGCCGCCTCGCGCACATTGGGCGCCTGGGCCGCGGTGACCCCGGCCAGGCCGGCCTGGCTCAGGCGGCTGAGCTGGCCCATGCGCAGGCCCAGGCCGGGGTCGCCGGTGAGTTGGATGGCCGCATGGCCCAGGCGCATATAACGCGGGATCGACAAGCGTGCACCCGCTTCGGCGAGGCGCGCGGGGTCGAGGCCGTATTGCAGCAGCAGCGGTTGCGGGTCGAGGCCGTGGCTGTGGATCGCGTCGGCCAGGGTGTGCACGAAGCCCACCGACAAATCACCCAGGCGCACCGGCTTCACGGCGTTACAGCCAGATATTCAGCAGGCGCGCGCCACGGGCGTCGCCGTCGGCGCTGATCTGCCCGTTGCTGCTGAGAAAACTGTGCCCGGCCGTGCCCAGGTCCCAGAACTGCCCACGCAGGAATACGCTCATGCCAGCGGTTGCCTGGCTGACGGGTTGCTGGCTGATCAGCGTCAGGCGTCGCCAGGCCTCACCTTCGCTGAGCTCTTCAGGCTTGAGGCTGATTTCCGGCGGCGTGGACACGCTCTTGAAGCCGCGCCATGGTCGATCCCAGGTATCGCGACCGAGCACAAAGGCCGGCACCGCAATCAATTGCGCACCTTGCTCGTTGAGCTTGCGATAGTTGTCCGGGTACCAGCTGTCACTGCCGACCAACACGCCGAGGCGCCCGGCCGGGGTGTCGACCACGCTGACGATGTTTTCGTCACCGGGTTCGATAAAACCGCGTTCATCGTAGATCGGATAAAGCTGGCGCTGGGGATCGCCGAGTGGCAAGCCGTCCGCCGCGAACACCACGCTGGCGTTGTACAAGGCGCCATGGCCGACCTGCAGTTGGCCCTGGCTGACGCTGGGGTTGGGCAGGGCGATGGAGCCGGCCACCAGCGTGACGCCAAACTCCTTGGCCAGGCCGCCGAACAGCACCTGATAGTCCCGCGCCATGCCGGAGGCTTTCATACGCAGGTAGGCGTCATCGGTGCGGTTATCGCCGGTTGCGCTGATCCAGGCACGGGCAAACAGCAGTGGGTTGCTGACCGACAGCCAGTTCATCGCATCCTTCACGTGCAGCGCCTGGTACACCTCATTTTTTTCACCGGTCAACATCAGCCAGGTGCCGATATGTTCGGGCAGCACCACGATGGTTTTTTCGTTGATCAATCCCTGGTCCCGGGCCTTTTGCAGGTAGGCCGCGAGCTTCAGGTGCAGGCGTTCCAGGCTCTGGTAATCGGCGGGAAACAGCTCCGGCTGGATGCCCAGCAAGTTGCCGCGATCGGCGGGCAAGCCTTCGTTGACGGCGAGGGTGATGCGCAGGTCCGACAGGTAATGCCCCACGGGGCGCTCCTGGGTCCAGACCAGATACGCGGCGACGGCGGCAACCAGGGCCATGGAGACGGTAAAAGCGAGAAGTTTACGCATGGGGCAACAGACAACAGACCGGGTGCAGGGTTCGCGACTAGGGTAGGGCCCCGGCAGCGGCTTGCCAAGGGGCGCTGTGCATTTGGATCAATAACTTGTCAGTTTCAGTCATTGAGCCGTCGTCCACCGCCTCTTAGTCTGTGGGACATAAACCGATGGGGTGCCATTCGAGCCCTCCACGTCCCGTGATGATCCGTTGTGGAGCTGTACCATGACCGCTGCTGCCTACCCGCACCTGCTGGCCCCGTTGGACCTGGGTTTTACCACCTTGCGCAACCGCACCCTGATGGGCTCGATGCACACGGGCCTGGAAGAAAAACCCGGTGGTTTCGAGCGCATGGCGGCCTACTTTGCCGAGCGTGCCCGTGGTGGCGTCGGGCTGATGGTCACCGGCGGCATTGGCCC
The DNA here is from genome assembly GCF_900116055.1 of Pseudomonas sp. NFACC42-2. Lineage (NCBI taxonomy): Bacteria > Pseudomonadati > Pseudomonadota > Gammaproteobacteria > Pseudomonadales > Pseudomonadaceae > Pseudomonas > Pseudomonas sp. NFACC42-2. The sequence continues at coordinate 224,260 of NZ_FOZO01000008.1, read as the reverse complement.
GAATGATGAAGGCGGGGTGTACTCCGGCGCGGCCAAGCTCACCACCGAAGAAGAAGCGCAGAAGCACAAGATCGTCACGCAGGCCGTGCATGAGGCGGGCGGCAAGATCTGCATGCAGATCCTCCACGCCGGCCGTTATGCCTACAGCCCCAAGCAGGTTGCGCCGAGTGCGATCCAGGCGCCGATCAACCCGTTCAAGCCCAAGGAGCTGGACGAGGAAGGCATCGAGAAGCAGATCCAGGATTTTGTCACCTGTTCGCTGCTGGCCCAGGTCGCCGAGTACGACGGCGTGGAAATCATGGGGTCCGAAGGCTACTTCATTAACCAGTTCCTCGCCGCCCACACCAACCACCGCACCGACCGTTGGGGCGGCAGCTACGAAAACCGCATGCGCCTGGCGGTGGAGATCGTGCGCCGCGTGCGCGAAGCCGTTGGCCCGAACTTCATCATTATCTTCCGTCTGTCGATGCTCGACCTGGTGGAAGGCGGCAGCACCTGGGAAGAAATCGTGCAGCTGGCCAAGGCCATCGAGCAGGCCGGCGCGACCATCATCAACACCGGCATCGGCTGGCACGAAGCGCGTATCCCGACCATCGCCACCAAAGTACCCCGTGGCGCGTTCAGCAAAGTCACGGCCAAATTGCGCGGTGCGGTGCGGATCCCGCTGATCACCACCAACCGCATCAACACACCGGAGATTGCCGAGCAGATCCTCGCCGAAGGCGATGCCGACATGGTCTCGATGGCGCGGCCTTTCCTCGCCGACCCGGAGTTCGTCAACAAGGCCGCCGCCGGCCGCGCCGATGAAATCAACACCTGCATCGGCTGCAACCAGGCCTGCCTGGACCACACCTTTGGCGGCAAGTTGACCACCTGCCTGGTCAACCCGCGGGCCTGCTATGAAACCGAACTCAACTACCTGCCGGTCAAGCAGATCAAGAAAATCGCCGTGGTCGGCGCCGGCCCCGCAGGCCTGGCCGCCGCCACCGTGGCGGCTGAGCGTGGCCACCAGGTGACACTGTTCGATTCGGCCAGTGAGATCGGCGGCCAATTCAATATCGCCAAGCGCGTACCGGGCAAGGAAGAGTTTTTCGAGACCCTGCGCTACTTCAATCGCAAGTTGCAGACCACCCACGTCGAGCTGTGTCTCAACACCCGGGTCGACACCGCACAACTGGTGGCGGGCGGTTACGACGAGATCATCCTGGCCACCGGCATTGCGCCGCGCACGCCGGCGATTCCGGGGGTTGAAAACGCCAAAGTGCTGAGCTACCTGGACGTGATCCTAGAGCGCAAGCCGGTGGGCAAGCGCGTCGCGGTGATCGGCGCCGGCGGCATTGGTTTTGACGTGTCGGAATTCCTTGTGCACCAGGGCGTGTCCACCAGCCTCGACCGCGAAGCGTTCTGGAAGGAATGGGGCATCGACACCCAGTTGCAAGCCCGTGGCGGCGTGGCCGGGATCAAGCCGCAACCCCACGCCCCGGCCCGTGACGTGTTCCTGTTGCAACGCAAGGCTTCCAAGGTCGGCGATGGCCTGGGCAAGACCACCGGCTGGATCCACCGTACCGGCTTGAAGAACAAGCGCGTGCAGATGCTTAACAGCGTCGAGTACCTGAAGATCGACGATGACGGCCTGCATATCCGCATCGGCGCCGAGGGTGAGCCGCAGCTGCTGGCCGTGGACAACATCGTCATCTGCGCCGGGCAAGACCCGCTGCGCGAGTTGCAGGACGACTTGGTCGCAGCGGGGCAGAACGTGCACCTGATCGGCGGCGCCGATGTGGCGGCCGAGCTGGATGCCAAGCGCGCCATCAACCAAGGCTCGCGCCTCGCCGCCGAGCTGTAAGACGACGCAAGGGGCGGTGTTAGACTACCGCCCCTTTTTCCATGCAGATGCCGCCCGATGGGTCCCTTTGACTGGCTTCCCCACGCCCCCCTTGAAGCCATGCAGCTCGATTGGCTCAATGGCGTCGAGTTGGCCGTGCTGCGCCTGGACCGCATCGACCCGCTGATCAGCGGCAACAAGTGGTTCAAGCTCACCGAACATCTGGCCCAGGCACGACAGGCCGGTGCCAACGGCATCATCAGCCTTGGCGGGGCGTACTCCAACCATCTTCACGCGCTGGCAGCGGCGGGCAAGCGTTTTGGCTTCCCCACTGTCGGCCTGTTGCGTGGTCATCCCCACGACACACCCACCGTCCTCGACCTGAAAGCCTGTGGCATGCACCTGCATTGGCTGGGCTACGGCGGCTATCGCGCGCGCCATGAGCCGGGTTTCTGGCTGCCGTGGCGCGAGAACTATCCCGATTTTTACCCCGTGCCCGAAGGCGGTGGCGGGATGGCCGGGGCATTGGGATGCGGGGGCTTGATCGAGCAGGCACGCAGGCAATTGAGCACCGTGGACTGGGCCGATTACGACGCCTGGTGGTTGGCGGCAGGCACCGGTACGACGTTGGCGGGTTTGGTCCTGGCAGAGGCGGGCGCGCATCCGGTGTACGGCGCCATGGCGGTACCGGATGATCATGGCGTGGCGCAGAACGTGAGTGCCCTGGTGCAGGGCGGTTATGAATTGCTGGACGCCAGCCGGGGTGGCTTTGGGAAGGTTGATCCGCTATTGCTCGAGTTTATCGAGAGCACTGAACAGGCCTGCGGTGTACCGCTGGAGCCGCTCTATACCGGCAAGGCGTTGCTGGCGTTGAAGCAGCAGATCGAGGCCGGGCGGTTCGTGCCCGGCACTCGCCTGATCTTTTTGCATACCGGCGGCTTGCAGGGCCGCCGAGGGTTTACAGCCTAGCGCGCCTACCCGGCATCATCCGCAGCGCCGTATTGTCGCGCATCACATAGTGATGAAAGATCCCCGCCAACGCATGCAGGCCAATCAGCCAGTAACCGACCTTGCCGAACCACACATGCCAGCCTTCAATCTCTTTGGCCAGCGCCTTGTTTTCAGCGATCAGCGGCGGCAACTCGATCCCGTAAAACATCACCGAATGCCCCTCGGCACTGACGATCAGCCACCCCGCAATCGGCATGCCGATCATCAAGGCGTACAGCGCGAAGTGCATCAGCGTGGCGAGCAGGCTTTGCCATTGCGGCGGGGCGGGGACGATCCTGGGGGCAACCCCCAGGCTGCGCGCGAACAGGCGCAGCCACACCAGCACAAACACGGTGAGGCCGAACATAAAATGCATCTCGACGATCAACGTCCGTGCACCGCTGCCTTTGGGGAACTGTCCGCGTAACTCAATGCAGGCGTAGACCACCGCCAGCAGCACCACCATCAACCAGTGCAGCGCAATCGACATGGTGCTGTAGCGCGTATCGGAATTTTTCCACGGCATCGCTGGGTTCCTCACTCATCAGGGCAAATCTGTGGCGAGGGAGCTTGCTCCCGTTGGACTGCGTAGCAGTCCCCTTCTTTGTCAGCAAAGAGCGGGGCCGCTTCGTGCCTCAGCAGGAGCAAGTTCCTTCTCGCCACAGGTACAGTTTCTTCACGGAACAACATTGCGCTCTTAGGTGACGCAGTGAGTTAACTGTAAGCCTGTTTTGTGCGGTTTGCCCGGCGCGATGCCGTTGTCTTGACCTCTATCAGTCGCTTTGCGGCATTTCGCCACGGGCCAGGCGCTGGTTGATGTCGGCGATGACGGCCGGCAGGTCGGTAATGGTGTCGATCAGGTAGTGGGGGCGCGAGCCTTCGAACATCGCTTCGATACGCGTGCGTTCGCTGGCCAGCGTCGCGGCGTCGAGGGCGCGGAACTGCGCGTAGGTCAGGCCCAGGGCATTGCCGGAGCAGGTCAGGGCCACGGTCCACATCCCGGCGCGACGGCCTTCGAGGATGCCCGGCACCGTGTCGTCGACCTTGACGCACGCCGCCACATCGTCGATGCCCAGGGCGATCACGTTGGCGAGTGCCTGGGCTGGCCATGGGCGGCCGTTGGGCACTTCGTCGGTGGCGACCACGTGGTCGGCGACGTAGCCGTTGGTGGCGGCCAGGGCGACCACTTTGTCCATGACTTGCTTGGGATAGCCCGAGCAGGAGCCGATCTTGATGCCTTGCCCGCGCAGCTGGCCGATGGTGTCGAGGGCGCCGGGGATCAGCGCCGAGTGTTCGGCGATCTTCTCGATCTGCAACGGCATGAAGCGCTGGTAGATGGCGGTCACGTCGTCATCGGTGGGCGTGCGGCCGAACGCCTGGCGGTAGCGCTCGGCGACTTGCGGCTGGTCGCACAGGGTGCGGATATGGTCCCACTTGCCCATGCCCATCGGGCCACGGGCTTCTTCGATGGATACCTGCACATCGAACTCGGCGAAGGCCTCGACGAAAATCTGCGTGGGGGCGAAGGAGCCGAAGTCGACCACGGTGCCGGCCCAGTCGAGGATGACGGCCTGGAGGGTGTTGGGGTTTTGATAGTTCATGGTTCAGATCCTGTGGGTAAGGGGCAATCAGATGTCCGACACTTCCATTTCTTCCAGCACCTCGGCGATCGCCTTGACCGCTGCGCGCATCCCTTGCGCATCGACATGGCCGATGCAGCCCACGCGGAATGTCTCCACCTGGGTCAATTTGCCGGGGTACAGAATGAACCCCTTGGCCTTGACCCGTTCGTAGAAGTCCTTGAACTGGTAGCGCGGGTCCTGCGGTGCGTGAAAGGTCACGATGATCGGTGCCTGGATCGCCGCCGGCAGGAAGCTGCGCAGGCCCAGTGCGGCCATGCCGTCGAGCAAGGCCTGGCAGTTGTCGGCATAGCGTCGGTGGCGCGCGGGCAGGCCGCCTTCTTCCTGGTATTGCAGCAGCGCTTCGTGCAGGGCGGCGACCACATGGGTCGGCGGGGTAAAGCGCCATTGGCCGGTCTTGGTCATGTAGCTGTGCTGGTCTAACAGGTCCATCGCCAGGGAATGGCAGTTGCCCTGGGCGGCGGCCAGCGCCTGTTTGTTCGCGAAGACGAAGCCCATGCCCGGCACGCCTTCCAGGCACTTGCCGGAGGCGGCGATCAGTGCGTCGAACGGCACTTCGCGGGCATCGATCGGCAGCGCACCGAAGGAGCTCATGGCGTCGATGATCAGGCGCTTGCCGTGGTGTTTGACGACCTCGGCGATCTGCGGCAGCGGGTTGAGAATGCCGGTGCTGGTTTCGCAGTGGATCAACGCAACGTGGGTGATGGCGCTGTCTGCCGCCAGCAGGCGGTCCACATCGGCGGCGGTGGTGGGCTGGTCCTCGGCGGTTTCAAAGGTGCTGAAATCACGGCCGAGCACTTCGCAGATCCTGGCCAGGCGCTTGCCGTAGGCGCCGTTGATCAGCACCAGCACCTTGCCGTCACGCGGTACCAGAGTGCCGATGGCGGCCTCGACCGCAAAGGTGCCGCTGCCTTGCAACGGCACGCAATGGTGGCTGCCTTCGTCGTGGAGGATCGCCAGCAATTGCGCGCAGACGCTGGCGGTGAGTTGGTTGAAACGGTCATCCCATGAACCCCAGTCCACCATCATGGCCCGGCGGGTGCGGTTCGATGTGGTCAGGGGGCCAGGGGTCAGCAGGATCGGCGCGGCAGGGGTCATCTCAAGTCCTCGCAAGGCATCGGGGGGTGAAGCTACGGCGCCTAAATTGCAGTTTGGCTTGTTATCAATCAAATTGTTTGTTGTTATGCGAGCTATCAGTGAGGCCGATAACCATGAACCTGTTCCAACTGCGCGCGTTCGACGCCGTGGCCCGCGAGGGCAGTTTTACCCGTGCTGCCGCGCGCCTGTTCATCAGCCAACCGGCGGTGACCGGGCATATCAAGGCCCTGGAGGAGCACTACCAGATCCCGTTGCTGCGTCGCACCGCGCGGCGGGTGGAGTTGACCGAAGAGGGCGCGCGGCTGGCGGCGATCACACGGGCGATCTTTGGCCTGGTGGACGAAGCCCAGACCATGCTGGAGGCCAACTGCCAACTGCTGAGCGGGCGCCTGGAAGTCGCGGCGGACGGCCCGCACCTGGTGATGCCGATGATTGCCAGCCTGCGCGCGCGCTACCCCGGGATTACCGTCAACCTGCGCCTGGGCAATGCCCAGGAAACCCTGGCCGCGCTGTTGTCCGAACATGCCGATGTGGCGGTACTCACCGAAGTGGAGCCGCGCAATGGCCTGCACCTGCAACCGTTGAGTGAGTCGCGGCTGTGCGCATTGGTGCCGGCCAGCCATGCGTGGGCGCAGCAACCCGAGGGTATTCGTCTCGAGCAACTCAACGACGTGATCATGGTGCTGCGCGAGCCCAGTTCCATCACCCGGCGCACCTTCGATGACGCCTGCATGGCCGCGAATGTGCAGCCCAAGGTGTTGCTGGAACTGGACAGCCGCGAGGCGGTGACCGAAGCCGTCGCCGCTGAGCTGGGAGTGGGCGTGGTCTCGTCCATGGAAGTCAGCCCCGACCCACGGGTGCAGGCGGTGCCGATTGAGGGCGGGGGGCTGGTCAACCGGCACCTGCTCGGTTGCATGGAGCGGCGCCGCTCGTTGCGCCTGATTCAGGCGGTTTTCGAGTTGGCGCCCTGAGGGTTTTTGGTGGAACGATGCGTTCTCGCGCTATAAACTCTGCCCCCAAAGCGCCGGCCAGTAGACGTTTCGGCGCGATGTATAGAAGAGAGTGAGTCATGGGCGCACAGTGGAAAGTCAAACATAAAGAAGCGGCATCCAATGCCAAGGGCAAGATCTTCGGCAAGCTGGTGAAAGAAATCACCATCGCCGCCCGCAACGGTGCCGACACCGCGACCAACGCCCACCTGCGTCTGGTGGTGGAACAGGCCAAAAAGGCCTCGATGCCCAAGGAAACCCTGGAACGCGCGATCAAGAAGGGCGCCGGTCTGCTCGGTGAAACCGTGCAATACCACCGCGTGACCTACGAAGGGTTCGCCCCGCACCAGGTACCGCTGATCGTCGAGTGCGTGACCGACAACATCAACCGCACCGTGGCGGAAATCCGCGTGGCGTTCCGCAAGGGACAGCTGGGTGCTTCCGGCTCCGTGGCCTGGGATTTCAACCACGTCGGCCTGATCGAAGCCTCGCCGGACACCCCGGATGCCGATGCGGAGATGGCAGCGATCGAAGCCGGTGCGCAGGACTTTGAAGACGGCGAAGAAGAAGGCACCACCCTGTTCATCACCGAGACCACCGACCTGGACGCCGTGCAAAAGGCCCTGCCGGAACAGGGTTTCACCGTGCTGTCGGCCAAGTTGGGTTACATCTCGAAGAACCCGGTAAGTGGCCTGACCGATGAGCAGATGGCTGAAGTCGAAGCCTTCCTCGAAGGCCTGGACAACCATGATGACGTGCAGGATATGTTCGTCGGCCTGGCGGGCTGATTTATCAACTGAAGAAACGCGATCCAAATGTGGGAGGGGACAAGTCGAATCGTCGCACCGCCCCTCCCACATTTGTTTAGTGGTGTTGGATGGATTGCAGCAGGGCGTTGATTTCTTCGAAGCCTGGTCGTGACAACACGTCGGGCTGGCAACAGCTTTTCTGCAAATCCAACAGCACCTCGTCAGACAACCCCGCTTCAACCCGCTCCAGCAATTCCCCCAGCAGCACCCCGAACGCGCGCACTTCAATGCGTTGCAAGGCTCGCGTTTCCAAGGTGTCTGCCTTGGCATGAAACGACGCCGCACCGAAGTCGCCGAGCAAACAATCGCCCGCGTCATTCCACAGGATATTGTGCCCGTACAGGTCGCCATGGGTGATGCCGTGCCGGTGCAGATGCGCCGCCACGGAGGCGATGCCCCGGGCCATGCGCAAGGCTGTATCGACGCTGAAGCGGGTGGCGGGGTCGTAGACGTCGCGGGTGCACGAGGCCAGGCTCGGCAGGCCGGCGAGGTTGCGGTAGCTCGGGTCGATCAGGTCCATGACCAATGCGGCCTGATCCTCGGGGGCACCCACCACGCGGCCTTGCACCTTGATCAGGTTAGAGTGCAACCCGGCGGCGATGCAGGCCTGCATTTCGTGCAGCGGCGAGCCATCGCTGGTGATCGTGCCTTTGTACAGCTTGACGGCGACGGGCTTGGCCGTGGGGGTCCACAGGGCCTTGCGAATAACCCCCGAGGCACCTTCGCCCAGCACCTCGGCGAGTTCCAGTTCCGTCCAGGGAATAGTCGCTGTCGTGTCGTCCACCGCCACATCCACGGCCATTTCCACCGGGTTGCCCGCATAGGCCAGCCACGTCAGGCTTGGCAGCGTCAACAGCCATTCGGGCAGGCGCGTGAGGCGGTTGGAGGCAATGCGGATCAGCTCCAGGTTACTGCAGTTGGCCAGGCTCTGCGGCAACTGCGTCAGTTGGTTCCCGGCGAGCATCAGTTTCTGCAGCAGCGGCCGCTCACCCAACTCGCTGGGTAACCGGCTGATGCGGTTGTCGGTGAGGATCAGCCAGCGCAGCAACGGCGGCAGCGCGGCGGCGGGCACGTGGCTGATCTGGTTGGCCTTGAAGCCGATCATGCTCAGTTTGGCGCATTGGCCCAGGCATTCCGGCAGTTCGGTAAAGGCGTTGTCCGAGCAGAACAGCACGCGCAGGTGCGGCAGGCGGTGCAGGTCGTCGGGCAGGCGGCTCAGGGCATTGCCGCTGAGGTTGAGGATTTCCAGGGAGTCGGCCAGCCCGAAGATTTCCTCAGGGAATTCGGTGAGCCCGCAGGACAGGTCCAGGCGCGTAATGCCGACCAAGTGGCCGGCCTTGAGTTGGGCGAGGGTATTCATGAACGGCGCGGTCACTCGGCAAGGGGGGCGTAAAAGGCACTCATGATACCGGGTCGCACGCCCGTTGCGGGTCGGCCTGTTGCAATTGGTTCAGGCGGCTGGCGGTGCGCGCCAGGTCGATGGCCTGGCCGCTCATGGCCTGTGCCAGCGGTTGTTCGCCGATCAGGATCAGGTGCTTGTCCTTGTCGTAAAGCACGTCCACCAGGTTGATAAAACGTTGCTGCACGGCGATCGGGCAGTCTGCCAGGCGGGGCAGTCCGTCGATGACCCAGTGATCGAACGCCTCGCACAGCAACAGGTAGTCCATCACCGCCGTCAGCTGTTCGCACAGGTCGTTGAAGGAGAATACGATGGTGCGTGCATGATGCTGGCGGCAGATCAATGTGCGGTTGCCCACCGTCAGCGTCTGCGTCGGGCCGCCGCTGACAGGCAGGCCGAGCGCCGCACGCTGGGCCTGCGTGCCCGGCCACAGGTAACAGCCGGTGGTAAAGCGCTGCACGGCATGGGCCTGGGGCAGGCTGCGAAAGTCCTCGGGCGAACTGACTTCCAGCACGTCCATACGCGCGGCAATCAAGTCGATCACCGGCTTGAAACGCTCGTGGTACAGCGGGTTGGGCAACAGCCCTTCGGGTGGATAGTTGGAGGTGACCAGCACCCACACGCCACGCTGGAACAGGGCCTTGAACAGCCGGGTAATCAGCATGGCGTCGCCGATGTCGTGCACGTGGAACTCGTCGAAACACAGCACGCGACAGCCGTCGAGCAGTTCGTCCAGGGTCATGGCCAAGGCATCGTCCGTCGCCTGATGCGTGAACATACCGCGGTGCAGTCGGGCGAAAAACTCATGGAAATGCACCCGTTGTTTCTCGGCGATGGGCAGCGCCTGGAAGAAACCGTCCAACAGCCAGCTTTTGCCACGCCCCACCGGGCCGTGCAGGTACAGGCTACGGGTCGGCTGTCTGGCGAGCAGGTGCCGGGTCTGGCGCGCCATCGCGGTGATGGCCTGGGCTTGACCAGCACTGAGGGTGTAACCCAGTTGTCGGGTTTTGTCCTGAAAGAACGTCTGGATGGGCGTGTCGTCCAGTGTGTCGGTTTTTTTACCGAGCAAACGACGGATAAGGGGGAGCACGGCCAATGCGAGTCACTCTGTAGTGCGGTGGTCGCTTACTTTAGGGCGCCGCTGGCGATTTGACCAATCTAGAACGGCTGCAGGGGTGGCGTCGGCTGGTCCGTCGGGCTGACCACCGCATAGTTGTAGCCGCCGCCGGACCAGTATTGCGCTTGCAACCCATCCGCCGTGCGCTCGCCACGGGGCAGGAAACCGTTGTCCGGGCCCGGTGGGCGGATGTAGAAGCTGATGCGCCGACCTTGGGTGTCCTGGTACAGCACCATGGCGGCGGCGCCTTGATCGGTGGTGAGCAGTCGCCCGCTGACGGGCGTGAAGCCCGCCTGGCTCAAGTCCGGCAGGCGATGGGCTTGATTGAAGTAGCGGTCGAGCCACGCCTGCATCGTGCCGCGGTCCTGGCCGTTGTAGTCGGCGGGCATGATGCCCTCCTGGGCAAACAGGCGGAACGCTTGCATCGCATCGGCCATCGGCAGCAGCGGCGGTTGCGTGGCTTCACGGGCCTGCCAGCCGCCGAGGCCGCCGAGGCTGACGGCCATCAGCAGCACTGCGGCGGTGGCAAAGCGGCGGCGCGCCTGGTGCTTGAGGCGCTGGCGAATCAGCGCCGGGTCCAGCGCCGGGTTGGCCGGTTGTTGCAGGGCGCCGCTCAAGGACGCGCGCAGCAATTGCGCGTCCTGCTGCCACGCCTGCACTTGGGCCGCGACCTCGGGGTGGGCGGCCAGGTAGGTTTCGAGCACACGGCGATCACTGTCCAGGAGTTGGTGATCGACGTAGGCATGCAGGTCGCGTTCGCTGGGGGGCAGGCTGATCATTTGAGTATCCGCAGGGAAGGGCTGGCGATGTCGCCATCGCTGAGTTGACGCAACGCTTGGCGCGCCCGGGACAGGCGCGACATCACGGTGCCGATCGGCACCTCGAGTATTTGCGCGACTTCCTTGTAGCTCAAGCCCTCCACCGACACCCACAACAGCAGCGCGCGTTGTTCGGTGTTGAGTTGGTCGAAGGCTTGCAGGGTCGCCTGGGCGATGACGGTGCGTTCCACCGACGGCTGCGCGTCATCGCGGCCGGTAAAGAATTCCAGCATGCGTGCATAGCGCCGGGTGCGGCGGTGGGCATCGAGGAACTGCCGGTAGAGGATCGAGAACAGCCAGGCGCGCAGATCGCCCTCGATGCGTTTGTCGGCCCAACGGGTGATCGCCCGCTCCAGGGTTGCCTGCACCAGGTCGTCGGCACTGCTGGCGTTACGGGTCAGGGACACAGCGAAACGCCGCAGCCTGGGGATGAGTTCACGTAACGGTTCGTCGAGTTCATGCATGGGTGTCTGGCTGGTCACTACGCTGGGATTAGAGAGACGTCCGGCGTGAACGGTTATTCCCAGCGGTGGAAAATAAATCCAGGGCCTGGGAATAGAGCGGATCGGCGTTCGTCTTAATGCTCCGACCTTATGGTTACCCCCAAAGGCCTTCAGGCCCTGGAGTCTGTTCATGGTAGATCACTCATCACCGCCACGTCCCCCGTTAAGCACGGCGAGCCTGATCGCGCGACTAGCGGGTATTGGTGCCGTGGTCGCGGTTATGGCCGGGGCATTTGCCTACGTCAACGGCAGCCTCGACCCACAACGCCTGCGCCCGAAAACCCTGGTCAATGCCCTGGAAACCAACAACGGCGTGCACCCGGGATTCCGGCGTAACCATGCCAAGGGCGTGTGCGTGGCCGGGTATTTCGAAAGCAGTGCCGAGGCGCGTGCCTACTCCCGCGCCGAGGTGTTCAGCGCGGCCAGGACGCCGTTGATCGGCCGCTTCGCCTTGCCCAGCGGCAACCCCTATGCGCCGGACAGCAGTGTGCCGATCCGCAGCTTTGCCGTGCAGTTCAGTCTGGCCAATGGCCAGCAATGGCGCACCGGCATGAACAGCATGCCGGTGTTCCCGGTGGGCACGCCCGAGGCGTTCTACCAGTTGCTCAAGGCCGGCGCGCCGGACCCGGCCACCGGCAAGCCGAACCCGGCGAATATGCCGGCGTTTTTTGCCGCTCACCCTGAGGCGGCGCCATTCCTGGCGTGGGTCAAGACGGCCAGGCCATCGGCCAGTTATGCAACCGAAACCTATAACGGTATCAACGCGTTTTATTTGGTGAGTGCCGAGGGCAAGCGCCAGGCCGTGCGTTGGGGCGTAGTGCCCCAGAGTCAGGATGCAGCGGGGGAGACCGCACCGACTGGCGCCGACTTTCTGGAGAAAGACCTGGTGCAACGCCTGGCCTCAGGGCCGTTGCGTTGGCAATTGAACATGACCCTGGCCAACCCCGGCGACCCGCTGGAGGACGCGAGCAAACCCTGGACCGGTGAGCACAAGGTGTTGAATGCCGGCACCCTGGTGCTGCAAAGCAGCCAGCCTCAGGCTGACGGCGATTGTCGCGACATTAATTTCGATCCGTTGATTTTGCCCAGCGGCATCGAAGCCTCCAATGATCCGCTGCTGGCTGCACGTTCGGCGGCGTATGCCAGTTCGTACCTGCGCCGTGCCGGTGAAGTCAGCCCCTTGCACAGTGCCCCAGCGGAGTCGAAGCCATGAATGCCCAACCGCGGTTTTTTGCCCCCCTGGCGCGCCTGCTGCACTGGTTGATGGCGCTGATGGTCATCGCCATGTTGTTTATCGGCGCAGGCCTGGCGGCGTCAGTGTCGGAACGGCATGAGTGGTTGATCCACCTGCACAAGCCGCTGGGGATCGCGATCCTGGTGCTGGTGATCGTGCGCCTGGCGGTGCGCTTTTCCACCCGCCAGCCGCCGTTGCCGTCTGACTTGCCGCTGTGGCAGGTGCTGGCAGCCAAGGCGTCCCATCTGGTCTTGTATGGGTTGATGCTGGTGTTGCCGCTGCTGGGCTGGGCGATGATTTCGGCGGCGGGCGACCCGGTGATGCTCAGCAGTTCGGTGCAGTTGCCGGCGCTGGTGGCGGCGGATGCACCGCTGTTTGCGCTATTGCGCAAGGCCCATGGATATCTGGCGTACCTGCTGTTCCTGACGGTACTGCTGCACCTGGCGGCGGCGCTGTTCCATGGGTTGATTCGGCGCGATGGTGTGTTGCAGAGCATGACCGGCACCAAGGACTGATGCCGGGGCGTGAGGACGTCAGCGCAGGACCGTAACGATATCGGCGACGGTGCTCAAGACGTCCTTGGCCAGTTGTTTGGAACGTTCGCCTGACCAACCGGTTTTCGGGTTGGGGGCGTCGTCGTTGTCCTTGAACGGCATTTCGAGCGTCAGGGACAGGCAGTCGTATTTTTCCCCGACGGCATTGCAGGCCAGGGTCATGTTGGCTTCACCCGGCAAGTCACGGGTGTAGCCGTGGGTGGTTTGGAAGTCACGGGTCAGCGAACTCAAATGGCTGCGGAAGCGTTTTTCCAGCGCTTCAATACGCGGGGTGTAGCCGGGGTTGCCTTCGCACGCGGCGGTGAACACGTAGGGGATTTCTTCGTCGCCGTGGATATCGAGGAACAGGTCGACACCGTACTGCTGCATTTGCTGTTGCACGAACAGCACTTCCGGGCTGATCTCCAGGCTGGCGCTTTGCCAGGCGCGATTGAGGTCCTGGCCCATGGCGTTGGTGCGCAGGTGACCGTGGAAGGCGCCGTCGGGGTTCATGTTCGGCACCAGGTACAGGTCGGCAACGGCCAGGAGCTTTTTCATCTCGGCATCGCCATCCTGTTGCAGGCGTTCGATGATGCCCTCCATGAACCATTCGGCCATGTGCTCGCCGGGGTGCTGCTGGGCAATGATCCAGACATTGCGCCGGCCTTCGCCGCCTTTGCCACGTCGCAACAGTTGGATATCGCGGCCCTCGACACTTTTGCCGGTGGCCAGCAGTTGGGTGCCGGCGTACTTCATGGCCTGGTCGATCAGCCAGTCGTGGCGTTCGCGGCTGTAGGGCTCGAAGTAGGCCAACCAGGCATGTTTCTCACGGGTTTCGAGGCTGATGTGCAGGATCTCGCCGTCGAAGCGCGTAGGGACTCGGAACCAGTTGACGTGATCATAAGACGCGACAGCGTTGTAGCCGCTCCAGGCGTGCTTATACGAAGAACCACCGGCGTTGCTCAGGCGAAAATTATGGGTGTGACCCACGTGCATGCCTTCGGCTTTGAAGTGGAACCATTGGTAATGGTGGCTGCGGGTATCGGGCTGGATGGCCAGCAGCAACTGGTAGGCGTCGCTGGCGTCGAGCACCTGGATATTGCCACTGTCGAAGTCGGTGCTGATCTTGATGGAGGTCAAGGCCACGGTCATAGTCTGGTTGCCTGAATATGAGTGTTGTGGCGGCTATATTACACAGGAGTCTGGTAAAGCCTGGATGCAAAATTGTTGCGGGGAGGGGGGGCGTCGTCCGTGACGCCGCCGCAGCTTAGAATCTATGAGATTGATTCTCAAGCGCTATTTCGCAGAGATGTGCGCTGGAGCGCTGGACTGGCTTTCTTTTGGCGATGGTCTTTTGCTACCATGCGCGCCATCAAGCAACACACAGTCTTCATTAGCCTGAAGCCATGCCAGGGAAACTGGCAAAAAAAAGACCCGGCCAAAGAGCCGGGTCAAAAACCGTGATTAGCCTGATGAGGAGATATTCCAAGAGTCCGACCTAAGGTCCCTTGGTCTATCGACTGATCTCGCGATCAGCTGGGTCCAATAATAATCATTATCATTTGCAAGTCAAATGTTTTTATCCATGGGATAGAAATATTTTTCTTTCGCGGCTGTTATCCGTTCGCCCGAACCTCCGGTGCCCGCAACGACCGCTCGACCATCGCCTTCGCCATATCAATCAAATACACCACTGAAAACGCCAGGTCGCGCTGGTTGCCCTGATGGCTGCTCGCTGATTCGTAGGCTGTGGCAGCGGCACTGCGCAACAGGTCCGAGGCGTGCACCAGGGCTTCCTCCTGGCTGATGCCGGGCTTGATGGCGAAAAAGCTGTCATCCGGGATGGGTGCAGACATATTTTCTTTCAAGTAGAAGTCCAAGGCACGCTGGGCAGCACCGCTGCTGCGCAGGCCTTGAACGTCATCGTTTTCGGGTGTTTCAGGCAGGGGATACGGGCTCGTCGTCATAAGGGGCGGTACTCTGGGTGGGTGTCGAAAACCTTATGCCCGATGATAGTACGTATCGTATTTATGTCGTTTTATGGATTACTACAAACTGTTTATTGCCCTGGAAACTGGCTGACGTATTGTCGGCGGCCATGGATAAATGGATAGCGTTGGTCAAGGCCAACATGAAAGACCGCAAGGTCACCCAGGGTGAGCTGGCTGAACGCTTGGGCATGTCCCAGGGGGGCGTTGGCCACTGGCTCAACAAGCGCCGCGTGCCGAGCCTGGTGGACATGAACCGGGTGCTGGTGGAGTTGGGGCTGGGCGACCTGGAAGTGGTGCAGGAGCTGCGTGAGAAGGCCGACGAGGTCGTAGACCCGGCAAGACAGTACACGGCGTATTTTCGCTACCCGGTCAGCGAGTGGAAAGGCCTGGGCGAAACGCGCGAAGAGCGCCCGGCCTATGGCGCCGCACGCTTCGAGCTGACGGATTACCACGCCCGGGGCGACGCCTTCTGGCTGCCGGTGACAGGCGACGCCATGACCGCGCTCAGCGGCCCGAGCATCGCAGCGGGGATGATGATCCTGGTGGATCCGGCCATCGCCGCCGAACCGGGCAAATTGGTAGTCGCCCAACGGGCCGGCAGTAGCCAGGCGACCTTCCGGCAGTTGCTGGAAGAGAGCGGCCAGCTCTACCTGGTGCCGCTCAACCCCACCTACCCGAAACTGCTGTTCACCGTTGATTGCCGCATCCTCGGCGTCGTCGTGCAGGCCACGGTGAAGTTCTAGTCCGCCGTTTCGAGCTCCACCAACGCGCACCCTTCGGCAACCATTTCGCCCTCCTGGCAGAACAGCGCCTTGACTACCCCGGCCTGGGGCGCGCGGATGCTGTGCTCCATCTTCATCGCTTCGAGCACCACCAACTGGGTGCCGGCCTCCACCGTTTGGCCGACGTCCACCAGTACCCGCACGATGCTGCCGTTCATGGGTGCCGTGAGGCCGCCCTGGTGCGACTGGCTGGCCTCGACTGCGGCAATCGGATCGAACAGGCTCACGCCCTGCATCTCGCCGTCCCAACGCAGGAAAACCCTGTGCTCGTTGCGCACTGCCAGATGTGAACGACGGACGCCCTGGTGTTCGATCACTAACTGTTCGCCCTGCAATGTCGCGGCGACGGCGGCCAGTGTCACCAGGCGGTCCTGGCCATTGCAGCTCAAGTGCAGCGAGACCTCGGCGGGCAGTCCCGCACGGAATCCACCGGTGTCCGCCCATGGCCCGTTACCTGGGGGCAAGCTCTGCATGAAGGCAGAACCTGCGGCCTGCCAGAATTCATCGCTCAACGCGCCGGGCACTGGCAGCAGATCGTCCTGATAGCGCGGAATGAACCCGGTATCCAACTCGGCCGCCGCAAATGCCGGATGGCCAATAATGCGCCGCAGGAAGCCCAGATTGGTCTTCAGCCCGCCCACGGCAAACTCGTCGAGCATGCTCAGCAAGCGCAGGCGCGCCTGTTCACGGTCTTCGCCCCAGGCAATCAGCTTGCCGAGCATCGGGTCGTAGAACGGCGACACGTCGTCTCCTTGCTCGACACCACTGTCCACGCGACGCCCCGGACCCGGCGCGGACTCGCGATACAGCGCCAGGTGCCCGGTGGCGGGCAGGAAGTCGTTGGCCGGGTCTTCGGCGTACAAGCGCACTTCAATCGCATGGCCGATCAGCGGCACCTGCTCCTGGGTGATCGGCAGCGCCTCGCCCTGGGCGACGCGAATCTGCCAGGCCACCAGGTCCAGGCCGGTAATCGCTTCGGTGACCGGGTGTTCCACCTGCAGCCGGGTGTTCATCTCCATGAAGAAAAACTCGCCGCGCGCATCCAGCAAGAACTCCACCGTGCCCGCGCCGACATAACCGATGGCCTGGGCCGCACGCACCGCCGCTTCGCCCATGGCCTTGCGCTGTGCAACGCTCAGCCCCGGTGCCGGGGCTTCCTCGACGACCTTTTGGTGGCGGCGTTGGATCGAGCAATCCCGCTCGTTGAGGTACAGGCAATGCCCATGCTGATCGGCAAATACCTGGATCTCTACGTGGCGTGGCTTGAGCAGGTATTTCTCCACCAGCATCTGCCCATTGCCGAAGGACGACAGCGCCTCACGCTGGGCCGAGGCCAGGGCGTCGGCGAGTTGGCTGACATCCTCCACCACCTTCATGCCCTTGCCGCCGCCACCGGCCGTGGCCTTGAGCAGCACCGGATAGCCGATGCGCTCACAGGCGGCGCGGAAGGTTTCCAGGTCCTGCTCTGTGCCGTGATACCCAGGCACCAGGGGCACGCCGGCGGTTTCCATCAGGGCCTTGGCGGCGGACTTACTGCCCATGGCGTCGATGGCCGAGGCGGGCGGCCCGAGGAAGATCAGGCCCGCCGCCTCGATCGCACGGGCAAACCCGGCGTTTTCCGACAGGAAGCCGTAGCCTGGGTGAATGGCCTGGGCACCGCTGGCCTGGGCGGCGGCGATCAGTTTGTCGATTTGCAGGTAGCTCTCGGTGGCCTTGCTGCCCCCCAGGTCGACACGAATATCCGCCTCGCGGCTGTGTCGCGCATCACGGTCGACGGCGCTGTGCACCGCCACGGTGGTCAGGCCCATGGCTTTGGCGGTGCGCATCACCCGGCAGGCAATCTCGCCGCGGTTGGCCACCAGTACGGTGGTCAGCGTGCTCATGAACGCGGCTCCTGGGGCTGCCAGCTGGGTGGGCGTTTTTGCAGGAACGCGCGCAAGCCCTCCTGGCCTTCGGCGCTGACACGGATGCGCGCAATGGCATTTTCGCAATAGCGGCGCAGGGCAGGGGTGAGCGCGCCGTTACCGACTTCGCGCAGCAGGTCCTTGCTGGCGCGCATCGCTGCCGGGCTGTTATGCAGCAGGTGGGTGATCCACTGTTCCACCTGTTGGGCCAGTTCGCCAATCGGGTAGCTTTCCGCCAGCAGGCCGATTTCCCGGGCACGCTGGCCGCCAAAGCGCTCGGCGGTCAGGGCATAGCGCCGCGCCGCCCGTTCGCCGATGGCCTGCACCACGAACGGGCTGATCACGGCCGGGGCCAGGCCGATGCGCACTTCCGACAGGCAGAACTGCGCGTCATCGGCGCCGATGGCCATGTCGCAGCAACTGATCAGGCCCAGCGCGCCACCGTAGGCCGCGCCTTGCACCACCGCCAGGGTCGGGATTTTCAGCTTGGCCAGGTTGTACATCAGCTCCGCCAGTTCGCGGGCGTCGTCCAGGTTGGTGTGGTAATCCAGCTCGGCCGACTGCTGCATCCAGGCCAGGTCGGCACCGGCGCTGAAGTGCCTGCCACGCCCTCGCAGGACCAGGAAACGCAGGGACGCATCACCTTGCACATGGTCGAGGGCGATGATCAGTTCGCGGATCATCTCGGCGTTGAACGCGTTGTTCTTGGCTTCTCGGCTGAGCCACAGGGTGGCAAAGCCACGGCTGTCGGTGATCAGTTCGAGGGTATTGAAATCGCTCATGGGTACGGCTCCATTTACATGCGGAACACGCCGAAGCGGCTCGGCTCGATGGGGGCATTCAGCGCGGCGGACAAGGCCAGGGCCAGCACATCGCGGGTCTGCATCGGGTCGATGACGCCGTCGTCCCACAGGCGTGCGCTGGAGTAATAAGGGTGACCCTGGGTTTCGTACTGGTCGAGGATCGGCTGCTTGATCGCCGCTTCCTCTTCAGCGCTGAAACCGACGCCTGCCCGTTCAGCCTGCTCACGCTTGACCTGCACCAGCACGCCTGCGGCCTGTTCGGCGCCCATCACACCAATCCGCGCGTTGGGCCACATCCACAAAAAACGCGGGTCATAGGCGCGGCCGCACATGCCGTAGTTGCCGGCGCCGAAGCTGCCGCCGATGATCACCGTGAATTTCGGCACCTTTGCACACGCCACTGCGGTCACCAGCTTGGCGCCGTGCTTGGCGATGCCCCCGGCTTCGTATTTCTGGCCGACCATAAATCCGGTGATGTTCTGCAGGAACAGCAGCGGAATCCCCCGTTGGCAGGCCAGCTCGATAAAGTGCGCGCCTTTTTGCGCGGCTTCGGCGAACAGAATCCCGTTGTTCGCCAGGATCGCAATCGGGTAGCCGTGCACATGCGCGAAGCCGCACACCAGGGTGGTGCCGAACAGCGCCTTGAACTCATCGAACACCGAGCCATCCACCAGCCGTGCGATCACTTCGCGCACATCGAACGGCTGCTTGGCATCGGCCGGGATCACGCCGTAGAGCTCTTCGCTGCTGTACAACGGCGCCACGGGCGTGCGTTGCAGCAATTGGCCCTGCTTGCGCCAATTGAGGTTGGCCACGCTGCGGCGGGCCAGGGCCAGGGCGTGTTCATCACTGTCGGCATAGTGGTCGGCGACGCCGGATATCCTGCAGTGCACGTCGGCACCGCCGAGGTCTTCGGCGCTGACCACTTCACCGGTAGCCGCCTTCACCAATGGCGGGCCGGCCAGGAAGATGGTGGCTTGGTTGCGCACCATGATCGCTTCGTCGGCCATGGCCGGCACGTAGGCGCCACCGGCGGTGCACGAGCCCATCACCACGGCGATCTGCGGGATGCCCTGGGCACTCATGTTGGCCTGGTTGAAGAAGATCCGCCCGAAGTGTTCGCGGTCGGGAAACACTTCATCCTGGCGCGGCAGGTTGGCGCCGCCGGAGTCCACCAGGTAAATGCACGGCAGGCGGTTCTGTTCGGCGATGGTCTGGGCGCGCAGGTGTTTTTTCACCGTGAGCGGGTAGTAGGAGCCGCCTTTCACCGTGGCGTCGTTGGCGACGATCATGCATTCGACGCCTTCCACGCGGCCGATGCCGGCGATCACGCCGGCGGCCGGCACGTCTTCGCCATACACCTGATGGGCGGCCAGTTGGCTGAGTTCGAGGAACGGCGAGCCTGGGTCCAGCAGGCGATTGATGCGCTCGCGCGGCAGCAGTTTGCCGCGCGAGGTGTGGCGCTCCTGGGCCTTGGCGCCGCCGCCTTGCTGCACATGGGCGAGCAGGGTGTGCAGGGCGTCGACCTGTCGGCGCATCGCCGCGCTGTTGCTGGCGAACTCCGCCGAGCGTGGGTTGAGCTGGGTGTACAAGGTGGCCATGGGGCGCTCCTTCAGCGGGTTTCGTTGAAGAGTTCGCGACCGATCAGCATCCGCCGAATCTCACTGGTGCCGGCGCCGATTTCATACAGCTTGGCGTCCCGCAGCAGGCGCCCGGCGGGGAATTCATTGATGTAGCCATTGCCGCCGAGGATCTGGATCGCGTCGAGGGCCATTTGCGTGGCGCGTTCGGCGCTGTACAGGATGACCCCGGCCGCGTCCTTGCGCGTGGTTTCGCCGCGTTCGCAGGCCTGGGCCACCGCGTAGAGGTAGGCGCGGCTGGCGTTGAGCTGGGTGTACATGTCGGCGACCTTGCCCTGGATCAGCTGGAACTCGCCGATGCTTTGACCGAACTGCTTGCGATCGTGGATGTACGGCACGATCAGGTCCATGCACGCCTGCATGATCCCGGTGGGGCCGCCGGACAACACCACGCGCTCGTAATCGAGGCCGCTCATCAGCACTTTCACGCCGCCGTTGAGCACGCCGAGGATGTTTTCTTCCGGCACTTGCACGTCATCGAAGAACAGTTCGCAGGTGTTGGAGCCACGCATGCCGAGCTTGTCGAACTTGTTGCTGCGGCTGAAGCCTTTCCAGTCGCGCTCGACGATAAACGCGGTGATGCCGTGGGGGCCCTTTTCCAGGTCGGTCTTGGCGTAGATCACATAGGTGCTGGCGTCGGGGCCGTTGGTGATCCAGGTCTTGCTGCCGTTGAGCACGTAGTGGTCGCCGTGCTTGTCGGCGCGCAGTTTCATCGAGACCACATCGGAACCGGCGTTGGGCTCGCTCATGGCCAGGGCGCCGACGTGTTCGCCGCTGATCAGTTTGGGCAGGTACTTGAGTTTCTGTTCGTGAGTACCGTTGCGGTTGATCTGGTTCACGCACAGGTTGGAGTGGGCGCCGTAGGACAACGCCACCGAGGCCGAGCCACGGCTGATTTCTTCCATGCTCACCACGTGGGCCAGGTAGCCCAGGCCGGCGCCGCCGTATTCTTCCGGTACGGTGATGCCCAGCAGGCCCATGTCCCCGAACTTGCGCCACAGGTCGGCGGGGAACAGGTTGTCGATGTCGATCTGTGCCGCACGGGGGGCGATTTCCTTGGCCACGAAGGACTGCACCTGGTCGCGCAGCATGTCGATGGTTTCACCGAGGGCGAAGTTCAGGGACGGGTAACTCATGGACAGGCACCTTAATGTGAGCGTTGTTGTTGTGTGGATGGCGCGCCAGGGAAGGGCGCTCACCTTTACGTTAACGTAAGCTTGCGTTACGGTGCTGTCAATCGTAGTTTACGTATACGTCAACCTACAAAAAAGACAACAGGGGTCGTTATGGATCAACCGCATCCGAGCTACAGCCGTGGCTCCCAGGACAAGGCCTTGCTGGCCATGACCATTGGCCAGGCCTTCGATCACACCGTGGCGCAACACCCCGATGGCGAGGCCCTTGTGGTGCGCCATCAGCAGCGTCGCTACACCTGGCGGCAACTGGCCGAGACCGTCGAGGTGCACGCTCGCGCGTTCCTGGCCTTGGGTATGCAGACCGGCGACCGCCTGGGGATCTGGGCGCCCAATTGTGCCGAGTGGTGCATCAGCCAGATCGCCAGCGCCAAGATTGGCGTGATCCTGGTCAATATCAACCCGGCGTATCGCAGCAGTGAACTGGACTACGTGCTCAAGCAGTCCGGCTGCGAGTGGCTGGTGTGCGCCGGCGCGTTCAAGACCTCCGACTACCACGCGATGCTGCAGGCATTGCAGCCTGAGCTGCGCGGCATGATCAGCCTCGACCCCACCCCGCCCCCGGGCTTCCTGCCCTGGTCGGAACTGGCGGCCCTCGGTGCTGGTCTGCCGCCCGAGCAATTGCACAGCCGCCAGGCCAGCCTGCACTTCGATCAAGCCGTCAATATCCAGTACACCTCCGGCACCACCGGTTTCCCCAAGGGCGCCACCCTCAGTCATCACAACATCCTCAATAACGGCTATATGGTCGGCGAAAGCCTGGGCCTCACCGCGCAGGACCGCCTGGTGATCCCGGTGCCGCTGTACCACTGCTTCGGCATGGTGATGGGCAACCTGGGCTGCATCACCCATGGCACCACCATGATCTACCCGAATGACGGCTTCGATCCACTGCTGACCCTCACCGCCGTCGCCGAAGAACGTGCCACCGGCCTGTACGGCGTGCCCACCATGTTTATTGCCTTGCTCGATCACCCGCGCCGGGGCGAGTTCGAGCTGTCCACCCTGCGCACCGGCATCATGGCCGGCGCCACGTGCCCCATCGAGGTGATGCGCCGGGTCATCGGCGAATTGCACATGGGCGAGGTGCAGATTGCCTACGGCATGACCGAGACCAGCCCCGTATCCCTGCAAACCGGCGCGGATGACGATCTGGAGCGCCGCGTGACCACCGTCGGCCGCACCCAGCCGCAACTGGAAAGCAAGATCATCGATGAAGCCGGTAACACGCTGCCCCGTGGCCAGGTCGGCGAACTGTGCACCCGTGGCTACAGCGTGATGCTCGGCTACTGGAACAACCCCGACGGCACCCGCGAGGCCATCGACGCTGCGGGCTGGATGCACACCGGCGACCTGGCCACCATGGATGCCCATGGCTATGTGTGCATCGCCGGGCGCAACAAGGACATGATCATTCGCGGTGGCGAAAACGTGTACCCGCGCGAGGTGGAAGAGTTTTTCTTCACCCACCCGGCGGTGGCCGATGTACAGGTCATCGGCATTCCGGACGAGCGCTACGGCGAGGAGATCGTGGCCTGGGTCAAGCTACATCCCGGTCATGTGGCCAGCGAACAGGAACTGCAGACCTGGTGCAAGGGCCGCATCGCGCACTTCAAGACGCCGCGGTATTTCAAGTTCGTGGAGGAGTTTCCGATGACGGTGACGGGCAAGATCCAGAAATTCCGCATGCGCGAGATCTCGATCGAAGAGCTGGGGGCAGGGCAGGGTTAAAGGCCAGAAAGCACAAAGGGGACCCGAAGGTCCCCTTTAATTTGTCGTTGCGTGCTCTTTTTTTATTATTGAGGGGCGGTCTATTGTTGTTTTTGGCAACCGTTACCCTTTACCGCTGTTTTTGGCGACCCCCATCCGGGGTCAAGAGCAAACGTATTTTTTTGAGCGCTGATCTGCTTCTTCGTTAACGATCCAACCAGTGGGTAGCTACCTGAGGTAGTTTTATTTTTCTCTAACCGGTTGCGGGTTTCGGCATGCCGGACCCTGCGAAGCACATCTTCTCCAAAAAAATCTGTTAGCTGCGTCTCTGCCGTGTTGTTTTTGTTATGTCAGAGTCGTTTCGTCTTATTTTTATTAGGTTTGGCGCTTTTTATTCTTGTTATGCCATAGAGATAGCAGAAGGCGTGCCAACTTTTTAAATTCCTTTAAAATCAATAAGTTAATTTTTTTAGTAGGCCTTGACCTACAGAAAATACGACAAAATATGTTCCCGTGTTACTCGATGTGTAGCCGTGCGGTAACACATTGTCACGGCTACGCTACTCAAACGGCTGTCCGCGCCTTGGCTACGCGCGAGCCCGTGGGGCGGCCGAGGACATGGCTGATTTGCAGGCCCGCGCGAATCAATGCGTCCAGGTCGATGCCGGTGTCGATCCCGAGGCCATTGAGCAGGTACAGCACATCTTCGGTGGCGACGTTACCGCTGGCGCCCTTGGCATAGGGGCAGCCGCCGAGGCCTGCAATAGAGCTGTCGAATACCGTAATGCCTTCCAGAAGGCCGGCATAGATATTGGCGATGGCCTGGCCATAGGTGTCATGGAAGTGGCCCGCCAGTTTGTCCCGTGGCACCTGCGCGCCGACCACCTCGAACAGCCGCCGCGTGTTGCCCGCCGTGCCGGTGCCGATGGTGTCGCCCAGGGACACCTCGTAGCAGCCCATGGCATACAACTCCCGCGCGACCGCCGCCACCTGTTCCGGCGCAATCTCACCTTCGTAAGGGCAACCCAACACACAGGACACATAGCCGCGCACGCTGATGCCGTGCTGCCTCGCCGCCGCCATGATCGGCGCAAAACGCTCCAGGCTTTCGCTGATGGAACAGTTGATATTGCGCTGGGAAAACGCCTCGGAGGCTGCGGCAAACACCGCCACTTCCTTCACGCCCGCCGCCAGCGCGTCCTCGAAACCACGCAGGTTTGGCGCCAGCGCACCGTAGGTTACGCCGGGCTTGCGCTGGATCTGCGCGAACACGTCGGCGGAACCGGCCATTTGCGGCACCCACTTGGGCGAGACAAAACTGCCGACTTCGATATAGCTCAGGCCCGCCGCGCTGAGGGCATCCACCAATTGGACCTTGTCGGCCACGCTGATGGGCTGGGCTTCGTTCTGCAAGCCGTCGCGCGGGCCGACTTCCACCAGGCGCACATGGGAGGGGAGGGACATGGCAGCTACCTTCTGATCAATGGCCAACCTGGCCCATGGTTTGCGCCAGGGCCTGGGTGCAACGCTCTTCGGCGGTGTCCAGTTCCAGCTTCATTTGTTCGATATCCAGCAGTTGCTGTTCCAACTGCTCACGGCGCTCGGCGATCTTGGCCAGCATGCTGTTGAGTTGGATCTGGTTGCCGCCGGTGGGGTCGTAGAGTTCGATCAGCTCACGGCACTCGGCCAGGGAAAAACCGATGCGTTTGCCCCGCAGGATCAGCTTGAGGCTGACCTTGTCCCGCGCCGAATAAATGCGCTCCTGCCCCCGACGTTCCGGGGCCAGCAGGCCTTGTTCTTCATAGAAGCGAATGGCGCGGGTGGTGATGTCGAGCTCGCGGGCGAGGTCGGAGATGCTGTAGGTCGTGCTCATGGGGGCGCTCAAGAAGGTCTTGGCGCTAAGCTAATGTCAGGTTGACGTAAACGTCAAGGGCCGCTGCGCAGCCCATCGGGGCAAGCCCCCTGCCACAGGGGGCGCTCTTCAGCCTCAGGCCTGTTGTTTGTCCAGCTTCTTCTCGTGGGCGGTGACTTGCTGGCACAACTCGATCATCTGCTCGCGCATCCAGCGGTTGGCCGGGTCCTGGTCGGTGCTTTCATGCCAGTACAGGTGGGTTTCCACCGGTGGCACGTCGTTGACCGGCAGGTTGAACCAATGCAGCTCATGGCGGCGGGCGAAACGTTCGGGCACGGTCATGACCATGTCGGTCTGCTGCAACACTTGCGAGGCCATCAGGTAATGCTGGGAGCGCAGGGCGATCTTGCGTTGGATGCCCATCTTGCCCAGGGCCAGGTCGACGTGGCCCAAGCCGTTGCGGCGGCTGGAGATATGGATATGGGTCAGCGACAGGTAGTCATCCAGGGTGAACTTGTCCTTGCCCGCCATGGGATGGCCCTTGCGCATGGCGCACACGTAGCGGTCTTCCATCAGCTTGACGTGGCGCACCTGCGGGTCGGTGTTGAGCGGCGCATCCACGGCAAAATCCAGGCGCCCGGCCGCCAGTTCCTTGGTGGTCTCGCGGCGTTTGGACAGGAAACTCTCGATCACCACGGTGGGCGCCAGGCGGCGCAGGCGTTGGAACAGCAGCGGCAGAATCACCGCTTCGGTGAGGTCGGTCATGCTGATGCGGTAGGTCTTGGCCGCCTGCTGCGGATTGAAGATGCGGCTTTCCTGCACCGACACCCGTAGCAACGACAGCGCATTGCGCACCGGGCCGATGATGTTCTGCGCCATCGGCGTGGGCACCATGCCTTGGGCGGTGCGCACGAACAGCGGGTCGTTGAACGTCTCGCGCAGGCGCGCCAGGGCGTTGGACACCGCCGGCTGGGTGATGCCGACAATCTGCCCGGCGCGGGTCAGGTTGGCTTCGGTGTAGATCGCGTCGAAGACGATAAAGAGGTTGAGGTCGACCTTGCTCAGATTCATTGGGTTGCGCTCTTATTATTAGGTGGCGATTTGTTACGTGCTCATACGTCGATCATATATCGGTGATGAATGTTAATACACGCCGAGAATAGGCTAGGTAAATTATCAGCGCTGTTCTAGCATCGATTGCATGACCTAAACAACCTCTCAAAGAAGGGAGCTGCTCATGGATTTCGCCTATTCGCCCAAGGTTCAGGAACTGCGTGAACGCGTCACAGCGTTCATGGACGCTTACGTTTACCCGGCCGAGCCGGTGTTCGAACGCCAGGTCAGCGAAGGCGACCGCTGGCAGCCCACCGCCATCATGGAAGAGCTGAAGGCCCGGGCGAAAGCCGAAGGCCTGTGGAACCTGTTCCTGCCCGAGTCCGAACTGGGCGCCGGCCTGACCAACCTTGAATACGCCCCCCTGGCCGAGATCATGGGCCGCTCGCTGCTGGGTCCGGAGCCGTTCAACTGCTCCGCCCCCGACACCGGCAACATGGAAGTGCTGGTGCGCTACGCCAACGAAGAGCAGAAACAACGCTGGCTCGAGCCGCTGCTGCGCGGCGAGATCCGTTCGGCCTTCGCCATGACCGAGCCCGATGTCGCCTCCTCGGACGCCACCAACATGGCCGCCCGCGCCGAGCGCCAGGGCGACGAGTGGGTGATCAACGGCAAGAAGTGGTGGACCTCCGGCGCCTGCGACCCGCGCTGCAAGATCCTGATCTTCATGGGCCTGAGCAACCCGGATGCACCGCGCCACCAGCAGCACTCGATGATCCTGGTGCCGGTGGACGCCCCCGGCGTGAAAATCGTACGCCCGCTGCCGGTGTTCGGCTACGACGACGCGCCCCACGGTCACGCCGAAGTGCTGTTCGACAATGTCCGCGTGCCGTACGAAAACGTACTGCTGGGTGAAGGCCGAGGCTTCGAGATTGCCCAAGGTCGCCTTGGCCCCGGCCGTATCCACCACTGCATGCGCTCCATCGGCATGGCCGAGCGCGCGCTGGAACTGATGTGCAAACGCTCCGTCAGCCGCACCGCGTTCGGCAAGCCTTTGGCGCGCCTGGGCGGCAATATCGACAAGATCGCCGACTCACGCATGGAAATCGACATGGCGCGCCTGCTGACCTTGAAAGCGGCGTACATGATGGACACCGTGGGCAATAAAGTGGCGAAAAGTGAAATCGCCCAGATCAAGGTGGTGGCGCCGAACGTGGCGTTGAAGGTGATCGACCGCGCGATCCAGATCCACGGCGGCGCCGGCGTCTCCAACGACTTCCCGCTGGCCTACATGTACGCCATGCAACGCACCCTGCGCCTGGCCGACGGCCCGGACGAAGTGCACCGCGCGGCCATCGGCAAGTTCGAGATCGGCAAGTATGTGCCTAAAGAGTTGATGCGCAGCGGGCAGTAACACCGCGTCGCCTGAATCGGGGGCAAGCCCCCTCCCACATTTTGATTTGGGAATACATTCAAAGTGTGGGAGGGGGCTTGCCCCCGATGAGGCCGGATCAGGCCCTGAAGATCCAGCAGCCCTCAGTACACCCAAACCTCCACCCGCCGATTCTTGATCCGCCCCTCATCCGCCGTATTTGTCGCCACCGGCATCTGTGCGCCGAAGCCGCGAATATCGCGCAATACCACGCCGTTCTTGACCAGCTCCCGGCGCACCGCCATCGCTCGCAGCTTGGACAGCAGCGCGGCCCGTTGCGGGTCATTCTTGGCATCGCCGAATCCCACCAGCGTTACCTGCTTGTCGAGTTGGTTGTGGCTCTTTATATAGGCCACGACGCGTTGCACATCCTGGCGCGCCTTGTTGTCCAGGCTGGCGCTGCCTTCCTCGAAGCGAAAATTCACGCTCAAACGCTGGGCGTCACGGGCAATCGCCTGGTAGTCGTCGGGCATCGAAGGGCGCGGCTCCACCGTCATCGCCTGCACCTGCTGCGCAATAAACCCATTGGCCGCCACAATCGCCTGGCCTTTGCTGCTCTGGGCAAAGTCCACCAGGGCCTTGGCCCACGGGTTGCTGGAGGAGGGCGGCAGGTAGAAGAACAGCCGGCGTGACAGCGGGTAATCCTCGGTGGCAATCAGGCTGTTCAACGGCAACATCGGTTGTGAGTCGCCATCGACAATCGCCACTGCCTTGGCCTGGCGCACGTAAGGCAAGCCGATAAAACCGATGCCCTGGGGATCCCGGCTCACCGCATCGGACAACGCTTCGCTGGACTCGAAGCGCTTGGCGGACGCGGCCAGGGGCTTGCCGCCCAGGCGCAGCACCAGGTCCTTGAAGGTGTCATAGGTGCCGGATTGATCATCCCGCGCGTACAGGTGAATGGTGCCGCCGATCCCGCCCAATGCTTCCCAGGTGTTGATTTCGCCGTTGAAAATCTGCGCCAGTTGCTCGGTGTTCAACGTATTCAGCGGGTTGCGCGGGTTGAGGATAATGGCCAGGCCGTCGATGGCGATCACCTGTTCGGCCTCGGGGCTTTTCAGGTCGCCGAGCGGTTCGAGGTCCACCAGTTCACTGTCTTTTATCGGCCGGGACGAGGCGGCCAGGTCGGCGCTGGCGTTTTTCAGCGCGGCAAACCCGGTGCTGGAACCATGGGCCGCCACCTCGACGGTCACCGTCCTGCCCTGGCGCGTCTTGCCGATCACGCGCTGTTCATTGGCGCCCTCGGCCGGTTCGCTGCGCACCGCCTGCAGGCCCTGATGCTCCATCAACCCCTTGACCAACGCCGGCCCCAGCGCCGCGCCAATGGTGTTGGAACCCTGGATGCGCAAAGCCGGGCCTTGGTCGGGAACGGGGAGGGGGGCAGCCACGACGCAGAGGGAAAACGCGCTACACAACAGGAACAGAACGCGCAGCATCATGCCGGCACCTTCTCAAGCCAAAGGGAGTGCCGCGAGATTAAGTCACTTGGATTTCAATAATGTGACTGACAGTCAGCTTATCTGTTACTGATACACCGCGATCGGGGGCAAGCCCCCTCCCACATTTGGCCCGAGTACAGTCAGGGGGATCAGCTCAGTTCAAGCCAGATCGGCGCATGGTCAGACGGTTTCTCCAAGCCCCGCAGGTCGTAATCCACCCCGGCATCCTTGACTCGTGGCAACAAGCCATTGGAGGCCATGATCACGTCAATGCGCAGCCCACGCTTGGGCTCATCCTCGAACCCACGGCTGCGGTAGTCGAACCAACTGAAACGGTCCGCCACCTCGGGATTCAGGTGGCGGAAACTGTCCACCAAGCCCCAGTTCTTCAGGCGCGTCATCCACTCGCGCTCTTCAGGCAGGAAGCTGCACTTGCCGGTTTTCAGCCAGCGCTTGGCGTTGTCGGCACCGATGCCGATGTCGCAGTCTTCCGGGGAAATGTTCACATCGCCCATCACCACCAGGGCCTGGTCGTTGCTGAACTGGCTTTCCAGCAGGTGCTGCAAATCTGCGTAGAAGCGCTGCTTGGCGGGGAACTTGGTCGGGTGGTCGCGGCTTTCACCTTGTGGGAAATAGCCGTTCATGATGGTGATGGGCTGGCCGTTTTCATCGGCGAAGGTGCCCCAGATAAAACGACGCTGGGCGTCTTCTTCATCGCTGGCAAACCCCTTGTGCACGCTCAAGGCTTCTTTGCGCGAGAGCAGCGCTACACCGTAGTGGCCTTTTTGGCCGTGGTAGTACACGTGATAGCCCAGGGCCTGCACTTCGGCCAGAGGGAACTGGTCGTCGTGGACCTTGGTTTCCTGCAGGCCGATCACGTCGGGTTGGTGTTTTTCAATCAGTGCCGCCAGCTGATGAGGGCGGGCGCGCAGCCCGTTGATATTGAAGGAGACGATTTTCATGGTCGGCGGTCCAGTCTGGCAAAAGGGCGATGCTAGCGGACAAGTCTGACGGGGGCCAGCGTGGCGGTAGGACAGATGCACTGCTAATGTCTGGGAACGACTGGTGCTGCGTAGGTTCGTACCCATAAGAACGCCATCTATTGAGTGGCGCCCAGGGAGATTGACCGTATGACTGACACTGCCATTGGCGAAGTTCGCCTGCTCAACAGCGGCTACTCCCGCGAAGCACGCTCGCTGCTGTACCAGGCCTATCGGCATGAGCCGACGTTTGCCTACATCTTCGAGGCGGAACGCGCAGGCTATGAACAACGGGTACGTGCCACGGTGCGCGAACTGGTCAAGCAGCATTTCTTCCAGAAACTTCCCGCCATCGGCCTGTTCGTCAACGACCGCCTGATCGGCATCGCGCTGATCGCGCCCCCGCAGCGGCGCCTGGGGATTACCGAAAGTTGGGCCTGGCAATTGCGCATGTGGTTGAGCACCGGCGTGCGCGGCACCCGGCGCTACCTGGACTACCACTATGCGGTGATGGCCTGCCTGCCCAACGAGTCGGTGCATGTGTTGCCGCTGCTGGGCATTCACCCGCAATTCCAGGGCAAGCACTATGGTGAGCAGTTGCTGGGAGCGGTGCACAACTGGTGCGCGGAAGACCCGCATTCATCCGGTGTGGTACTGGACACGGGGAATTCGCGCTATCTGGAGTTCTACAAACGCCAGGGCTATGAGGAGATCGGCGAAGTGGCGGTAGGACCGATTCTGGAACACGTATTTTTCCACCCCAATCCGCAGGTGTTACATGCTGCAACGGCTTAGCGCAGAATTTTTCAGAATCCTCTGAGTTCTAAGTTTCTCCCCAGCTCGTGTAGCATCCGCGCCTATGAAGTTTCCAGGAAGATTTACCAGCGGCTTGGTTCTGCTGTTCACAAGCTGCGGCGCATTCGCGCAAAGCGAATTGGACGTGCGGATCAAGCCAAAAAACGACGCGTTGAAAGCCAACATCGAAGGCTATATCGGCGGGGTGGGCGAGCGTGACGAAGAGGCCTTGCTGCGGTTCAGCCGTGGGGCCGAAGAGCAGGCGCGCAAAGCCGCCCAGGCTTTAGGTTTCTATCAGCCCCGGATCGAAAGCGATGTGAAGGGCGGCAAGAACCCGCGCCTGATCCTCACCATCGATCCCGGCGAACCGGTGCATCTGCGCAACGTGACCATTCGGGTCGACGGCCCGGCCGCTGACCTCAAGGCCTTTCGCGTGCCCGCCAGCGACGACCTGAAATCCGGCGCCGTGCTCAACCACGGCCACTACGAAGACGCCAAGCGTCTGATCCAGAACCAGGCCTCGCGCTACGGCTTTTTCAGCGGGCGCTTCACTCACCAGAAACTCTCGGTAGACCCCCAGGCCGGTGTCGCCGATATCGAACTCATCTATGACAGCGGCCCGCGCTACACCTTGGGCAAGGTCAGCTTTGCCGGCGATACGCCGTTTGACGAAGAGCTGCTGCAACGCATGGTGCCGTTTAAAAGTGGCGCCCCCTACGATTCTGAACTGATCGCCGAACTCAACCAGAACCTGCAAGCCAGCGGCTTTTTCGAAGGCGTGCGCGTCGACGCCGCACCCGCGGCTTCGGCCAATGACGTGATCCCGGTGGCCGTCAACCTGGAGACCCGCAAGCCACGCACCATGGGCCTGGGCCTGGGTTTCTCCACCGACGTCGGCCCGCGCGGCAAGGCCAACTGGACGCGCCACTGGGTCAATCCCCAGGGCCACAGCTATGGCTGGGAGGCTGAACTGTCGGCACCTCGGCAGAACGTCGGGCTGTGGTACGACATCCCGCTGGACCCGCCGCTCACCGATAAACTGCGTTTCGCCGGCGGTTACCAGAATGAAGAAATCGCCAACACCGACACCTTGAGTAAATTGCTCACCCTCGGGCCCGAATGGCACAGCAAGTTGCCCAGTGGCTGGACCCGGGTGATCTCGCTCAAATACCAGCGCGAAGAATATCGCCTGGGCAATGACTCGGGCCTCAGTAACCTGGTGATGCCGGGGATCAGTTATTCCTATCTGCGCAGCGATAACCGCATCGACCCCCACAACGGCTACCGCCTGCAATTCGACAGCAAGGTGGCCAAGGAAGGGTTGGGCTCCGACACCAACCTGCTGTACGGCACGGCCATGGTCAAGGGCCTGACCACCCTGTGGGACAACCACCGCTTCCTGGCGCGTGCGCAGGTCGGCGGCAGTGCCACTAATGGCTACAAGTCGGTGCCGCCGTCGCTGCGTTTCTTCGCCGGTGGCGACCAGAGCGTGCGCGGCTACGAGTACCAGACCCTGTCGCCGGAGAATGACCGGGGCGACCGTATCGGCGGCCGCTACATGGTGGCCCTGAGTGCCGAGTATCAATATTCCATCGCCGAAAAATGGCGGATTGCGACCTTTATCGACCAGGGTAACTCGTTCAACTCCCTGGAGTTGCCCAGCTTGAAGACCGGTGTGGGTGTCGGCATCCGCTGGGTCTCGCCGGTCGGCCCGATCCGCCTGGACCTGGCCCACGCCCTGGAAGACCCCGGCGGCGTTCGATTGCACTTTTCCATGGGGCCTGAGCTGTGATGCGTGGTGTGAAAATAGCGGGGCTGGCCGTGTTGGCCGTCCTTGTCGTGTTGTTGCTGGCCCTGTGGGCGGTCCTCGGCACCCAGGCGGGCAGTCGCTGGGCGCTGGGGCGTTTACCGGGTTTGAGCGTAGAGAATTTCCACGGCCGTCTGGGCGGCCAGTGGCGCGCCGATCATCTGCTGTGGGCGCAGGACGGCAGTCGCGTCGAACTCGATGCGCCGACGTTTGACTGGTCGCCGGCGTGCCTGTTGCGCATGACCCTGTGCATCAATCGCCTGGATGTGGAGCAAGTCCGCCTGGACGTCGCGCCGAGCACTGAAGAGAGCAGTGGGCCGATTCACTTGCCGGACCTGAAGCTGCCCGTTTCCATTCAGTTGGGCGACATTCGCGTCGGCAGCCTGCTGTTCAACGGCAGCGAACAACTCAAGGGCCTGCAACTGGCCGCGCACTGGACCGCCGCCGGCATGCAGATTGACGCGGTGCACCTGCAACGGGACGGCCTGGTGCTGGACCTGAACGGCCTGTTGCAACCCAGCGGCGACTGGCCGCTGACCGCCAGCGGCAACCTGAGCCTGCCCTACGCCCCCGGCGGCGCGCCGTGGACGGTGGCGCTCAAGGTCGAGGGCGACCTGCTCAAGACCCTCAGGCTCGACGCCGACAGCAGCGGCTACCTGCCGGCCAAACTCAAGGGCGAGCTGCAACCCCTGGTGGACAACCTCCCGGCCCAGTTGCACCTCACTGCCGATGGCTTCAAACCCAGCGCCGATCTGCCCGACACCCTGCAACTCAATCAACTGGACCTCACCGCCAAGGGCGACCTGGGCAGCGGCTACCAACTGCTGGGCAAGGCTGTACTGCCGGCGGAAAAAGGCCCGGTGGACCTGCTGCTGCAAGGCAAGGTCGACGCCAAGGGCGCGCAGATCGCCGGCCTGGACCTGAATGCCGGCGACAAACAAAGCCTCAAGCTCACGGCGCAGTTGGACTGGCAACAAGGCTTCAGTGCCGAGGCCAAGATCGACTGGCTGGACTTTCCCTGGCATCGCCTCTACCCGCTGATCGACGAGCCACAGGTGGTGTTGCGCACCTTCAACGGTGAGATTTCCTACAAAGACGGCAACTACCTCGGTAACCTCAAGGCCGACCTCGACGGCCCGGCCGGCAAATTCAATCTGGTCACGCCGTTCAGTGGCGACCTCACGCAAATCTTCCTGCCGGAGCTGAAACTGACCGCTGGCCAAGGCAAGGCCGAAGGGCACCTGAACCTGCAATTCGCCGATGGGATTGCCTGGGACACCGCGTTGGACCTGTCGGCGCTGAACCCGGCGTACTGGGTGGCGGAATTGCCGGGCACGCTGGCTGGCCCCTTGCGCAGCAAAGGTGAATTCAAAAACGAACAGCTCAAGCTCAACGCCGACCTCGACCTCAAGGGCCGCCTGCGTGGGCAAACCGCCGTGCTGGCGGCCAAGGCCGAAGGCGCGGGCGAGCAATGGACCCTGGCCAACCTGGATATCCGCCTGGGCGACAACCGCGTCAACGGCAGCGGCAGCCTGCAGCAACGCCTGGCCGGGCAGATCGACATCAAGCTGGCGCGCCTGGCTCAGCTGTGGCCGCAGTTGCGTGGTCAGGTGAATGGCCGACTCGACGTGGCCGGCAGCCTCAAGGCGCCCCAAGGCAAACTCGACCTCAAGGGCCAGCAACTGGCGTTCGCCGATAATCGCCTGCAAAGCCTGAGCCTGGGCGCGACCCTGGACAGTGCCCAGCGCGGGAAAATCGACCTCAAGGGCAGCGGCATTCAAAGCGGTGACACCCAGGTTGGCACGCTCACCGCCAGTGCCCAGGGCGATATCAGGAGCCAGAAGGTCCAACTCGACCTGGCCGGCCCCTTGGTCAAACTGGCCCTGGCCCTGGATGGCAACCTCGACCAGGGCAACTGGCGCGGTCGCCTGGCCAGTGGCGATGTGCAGGCGGGTGGCCAGGACTGGAAGCTGCAGGCGCCGGCAAAAATCGAGCGCCTGGCCGACGGCAAGTTGACCTTCGCGGCCCACTGCTGGATCTCCGGCGCCGCCAGCCTGTGCGGTGAAGACCAGCGCCTGATGCCCGAACCCAAATTACGCTACCACCTCAAGCAATTCCCCATCGACAGCCTGGCGGCGTTTCTGCCCAAGGACTTCGCCTGGCAGGGCAAGCTCAACGCCGACGTCCAACTGGACCTGCCTGACAGCGGCCCCAAAGGCGTGGTCGCGGTGGATGCCAGCGGCGGCACCCTGCGGGTCAAGGACAAGGACCAGTGGCTGGATTTCCCCTACGACACCCTCAAGCTGGAAACCACCCTCAACCCCAAGCGCATCGACACCCAGCTGAACTTCCGAGGCGGCAAACTCGGCGAGTTGCTGTTGCAGGCGCAGATCAACCCGTTGCCGAAAAACAAGCCGATCAGCGGCAATTTCAGCCTGACCGGCCTCGATCTCGCCGTGGCGCGGCCGTTTGTGCCAATGGTCGAGAAACTCAACGGCAAGCTCAACGGCAGCGGCCGGATCGCCGGTGGCCTGCTGGCGCCGCAGGTCAACGGCAACGTCAACCTGGTGGGCGGTGAAGTCTCCGGGCCGGAATTGCCCATCAGCCTTGAAGGCCTGAACGTGCAGGCGCTGATCGCCGGTGAAAGCGTGCAATTGAATGGCGCATGGCGCAGTGGCAAGGCCGGGCAGGGCAGCCTCAAGGGCCAGGTCGACTGGGGCCAGGCCCTGGTGGTGGACCTCAGCCTGCAAGGCTCGCAACTGCCGGTCACGGTGGAGCCCTATGCGGTGCTGGAAGTGGCCCCGGACCTGAAGATCAGCCTGAAGAACGACAAACTGGCGATAGCCGGCAAGGTGCGAATCCCCCGCGGCGACATCACCGTGCGCGAACTGCCGCCTTCGACGGTCAAGGTCTCGGATGACACCGTGATCGTCGGCAGCCAGACCGAAGAGGGCAAGCCACCGATGGCCATGGCCATGGATATCGACGTGGCGGTGGGCGAAGACCAGCTCAACTTCTCGGGCTTCGGCCTCACCGCCAAGGTGCAGGGCCATGTGCACATCGGCGACAACATGGATACCCGTGGCGAGTTGTGGCTCAACGACGGTCGCTACCGCGCCTATGGCCAGCGCCTGGATGTGCGCCGCGCACGCCTGCTGTTCGCCGGGCCGCTCGACCAGCCGTACCTGGATATCGAAGCGATCCGCAAGACCGACGATGTAGTCGCCGGTATCCGCCTCAGCGGCAGCGCCGAGCAGCCCACCACGCAGATCTTCTCGGAACCGGCCATGAGCCAGGAACAGGCGCTGTCCTACCTGGTGCTGGGCCGTCCGCTGAGCTCCACCGGCGAAGACAACAACATGCTCGCCCAGGCCGCCCTTGGCCTGGGCCTGATGGGCAGCGCCGGGGTCACCTCGGATCTTGCCAACAAACTGGGGATTCGCGACTTCGACCTCGACACCCAGGGCAGCGGCAACAATACGGCAGTGGTGGCCAGCGGCAAGATCACCGAGAAACTCAGCCTGCGTTACGGGGTAGGAGTGTTTGAACCGGCCAGCACCATCGCCTTGCGCTACCTGCTGAGCAAGAAGGTGTACCTGGAAGTGGCGAGTGGCGTGGCCAGTTCCCTCGACATCTTCTACAAGCGCGATTTCTAGATCCTGTCGCGGTACAAAATGTGGGAGGGGGCTTGCCCCCGATGGCGGTCGTTCAGTCAACACATCAGTGACTGACCCAACGCTATCGGGGGCAAGCCCCCTCCCACATTAGCAAGCAAGCTAATTATTCCATTTGACTTTCGCTGCCTAGGCAGTAACATCTCGTCATACATTCACTGCCTAGGCAGTAATAAGGTGACTTCCGATGCCCCACTTCACCCCTGAAAACTTCCACAACTGCCACCTCGGGCTGTTGCTGGGCCGTGCGGCGCTCCTCAAGGACCGCATCATCGACACCCACATGGAACCCCACGGCATCACGGCCGCGCAGTTCAAGGTGCTGATCATCATGGCCCAGTTCGGTGTCGACACCCCGGCCGAGCTGTGCCGCAACCTGTCCCTGGACAGCGGTTCGATGACCCGCATGCTCGACCGCCTCGAGCAGAAAGGCCTGCTGGACCGCAAACGCTCCGAGCAGGACCGCCGCCAGGTGCAGTTGGTGCTGACTGCCGACGGCCAGCGCCTGGCAGACATGCTGCCGCATATAGGCGCCCAGGCGTTGAACCAGTTGGCGGGCGTGCTTGAACCCGGCGAGCTGCAAACCCTGGAACGGATCCTCAAGAAAATTCTGATAGCTGCCGGTGATCCCATCACCCTGCAGCGGGTAGGTAAAGCATGAACACACGTGCCCTATGCCTGGTGCTCGTGGCCATGAGCATGGCCGGTTGCGCCAACTTCAGCGGTCTCGACACCCAGGGCCGGCGCCTCGACGCCAACACCTTGCAGACCGGTAAATCCCTGAGCGGGGTGACCCTGTCGAATGCCGCCTGGCCCAGCGCCGACTGGTGGAAAAGCCTCGGCGACCCGCAGCTCGACGGCCTGATCCAGGAAGCCCTGCAAAACAGCCCCGACATGCAAGTCGCCAGCGCCCGTGCCCATCAGGCCGAAGCCGCCGCCTATGCCGCGAATGCCGCACGCATGCCGACCCTGGATGGCAGCGCCGGCGTGAGCCGTTCACGCCTGGCCAAGGACCAGGACCCGCGCGGCGAGGGCGATGCCTACTCGACCGTGCGTAATATCGGCGCCAGCTTCAATTACAACTTCGACCTCTGGGGTGGCCAGCGCGCCGCCTGGGAAGCCGCGCTGGGCCAGGCCCGCGCCGCCGAGGTCGACCAGCAGGCCGCGCGCCTGACCCTCGCTGCCGATGTGGCCAAGGCCTACAGCGACCTGGGCCAGGCGCACATCGTGCGCGACCTGGCCGGCGATGACCTCAAGCGCACCCGGCAAATGCTCGACCTGAGCAAGCGCCGCCTGGCTGCGGGCATCGACAGCCAGTACCAGTACCAGCAGACCGAAAGCCTGGAAGCCAGCTCCCAGTCGCAATTGATCGATGCCGACAAGCAACTGCAGAGCGCCCAGATCGCACTCGCCGTATTGCTCGGCAAAGGCCCCGACCGAGGCGGCGAACTGGCCCGTCCGAATGTGCTCAAGCCCGCCGCTGTCGCCGTGCCTTCGGTGTTGCCCGCCGAATTGCTGGGCCGCCGCCCGGACCTGATCGCCGCGCGCTGGCGAGTTGAGGCTGCGAGCAAGGACATCGCCGCCAGCAAGACGCGCTTCTACCCCAACCTCAACCTCAGCGCGAGCGCCGGGGCCGAGTCGTTGCTGGGGGATGCGATGTTCGGCTCGGCCAGCCGCTTCTTCAACATTGCGCCGACGATCTCGTTGCCGATCTTCGATGGCGGCCGCCTGCGCGCCGACCTCGATGCGCGCGATGCCGACTACGACCTGGCCGTGGCCCAGTACAACAAGACCCTGGTGCAGGCCTTGGGCGATATCGGCAACACCCTTTCGCAACTGCGCGAAACCGGTCGGCAGATCCAGGCCCAGCAACACGCCACGGACATTGCCCAGCAGTCCTACGACACTGTGGTCCAGCGCTACGGCTCAGGGGTCGGTAACTACCTGGACGTGCTCAGCATCGAGCAGCAATTGCTGCAGGCCCAGCGTCAGCTGGCGACCCTGAATGCCGGGCAAATCGATCTGTCGATTCAATTGATGCAGGCCCTGGGTGGCGGATACAGCGCCGACAACGTGGCGTCGACCACCCCAGCCACCCGCACGGAATAATTTGAGGTATTTGTCATGGCCACTGCCGAAAACACCAACGCTACAGAACAACCCAAAGACAACAACCCACGCAAACGCAAGGTCATGCTGATCGGCCTCGCGCTGATCGTCATCCTCGGCGTCGTGGGCGTATGGGGCTGGTATGAATTCTACGGGCGCTTCAACGAGAGCACCGACGACGCCTATGTGAACGGCAACGTGGTGGAAATCACCCCGCTGGTCACTGGCACCGTGGTCAGCATCGGCGCCGACGATGGCGACCTGGTCCACGAAGGCCAGGTGCTGATCAACTTCGACCCCAACGACGCCGCTGTCGGCCTGCAAAGTGCCCAGGCCAACCTGGCCCGCACCGTGCGCCAGGTACGGGGCTTGTACAGCAACGTCGATGGCATGAAAGCCCAGGTCAACGCACAGAAAGCCGATGTGCAAACTGCCCAGGACAACTTCAACCGTCGCAAGACCCTGGCCCAGGGCGGCGCGATTTCCCAGGAAGAACTGTCCCACGCCCGTGACAGCCTGACGGCCGCGAAAAACGCGCTGACCAACCTTGAGCAGCAACTCAAGACCAGCAATGCGCTGGTGGATGACACCGTGATCTCGTCCCACCCGGACGTGCAGGCCGCCGCCGCGCAACTGCGCCAGGCTTACCTGGCCAATGCGCGCAGCACCTTGATCGCGCCGGTCACCGGCTACGTGGCCAAGCGCACCGTGCAACTGGGCCAGCGCGTGCAGCCGGGTACGGCGTTGATGGCGGTGATCCCGCTGAACCAGCTGTGGATCGACGCCAACTTCAAGGAAACCCAATTGCGCGACATGCGCATTGGCCAGCCGGTGGACATCGAGTCGGACATCTACGGCAGCGACGTGAAATTCAGCGGCACCGTGGATAGCCTTGGCGCCGGCACCGGCAGTGCGTTTGCACTGCTGCCGGCGCAGAACGCCACCGGTAACTGGATCAAGATCGTGCAACGGGTGCCGGTACGCATCCACATCAATGCCGAAGAACTGGCCAAGCACCCGCTGCGGGTCGGCCTGAGCACCGTCGTCAATGTCGACCTGCATGACCAGAGCGGCCCGGTGCTGGCGCAACAGGCGCCGCAGAAGGCGACCTTCACCACCAATGTGTATGACCGCCAATTGGCCGAGGCTGACGCCATGATCACCGAGTTGATCCATGCCAACAGCATCGCCGCGCCCAAGGCTGTGCAACGCTGATGAGCAATAACGCCTCCTTCACGCCGCCCAGCCTGGTGATGGCCACCATCGGCCTGTCGCTGGCGACCTTTATGCAGGTGCTCGACACCACCATCGCCAACGTGGCGTTGCCGACCATTTCCGGCAACCTCGGCGTGAGTTCGGAGCAGGGCACCTGGGTGATCACCTCGTTTGCGGTGAGCAACGCCATCGCCTTGCCGCTGACCGGTTGGTTGAGCCGGCGTTTTGGCGAGGTGAAGCTGTTTTTGTGGGCGACCATGCTGTTTGTGCTGGCCTCGTTCCTCTGTGGTATTTCCACTTCGATGCCCGAATTGATCGGCTTCCGGGTGCTGCAAGGCCTGGTGGCCGGGCCGTTGTACCCGATGACCCAGACGCTGCTGATCGCGGTCTACCCGCCGGCCAGGCGTGGCATGGCCCTGGCGTTGCTGGCAATGGTCACGGTGGTGGCGCCGATTGCGGGGCCGATCCTCGGTGGCTGGATCACTGACAGTTACAGCTGGCCGTGGATCTTCTTTATCAACGTCCCCATCGGCATCTTTGCGGTGATGGTGGTGCGTGCGCAATTGAAGAAGCGCCCGGTGACCACCAGCTACCAGCCGATGGATTATGTCGGGCTGTTGAGCCTGATCGTGGGCGTCGGCGCGCTGCAGATCATCCTCGACAAGGGCAACGACCTGGACTGGTTCGAATCCAACTTCATCATTGTGGGCGCGGCGATTTCGGTGATCGCCCTGGCGGTGTTCATCATCTGGGAAATGACCGACAAGCATCCGGTGGTCAACCTGCGGCTGTTTGCCTACCGTAACTTTCGCATTGGCACGATTGTGCTGATCCTCGGCTACGCGGGCTTCTTCGGCATCAACCTGATCCTGCCGCAATGGCTGCAAACCCAGATGGGCTACACCGCCACCTGGGCCGGCCTGGCGGTGGCGCCGATCGGCATCCTGCCGGTGCTGATGTCACCGTTCGTGGGCAAGTACGCGCACAAGTTCGACCTGCGCCTGCTGGCGGGCCTGGCGTTCCTGGCGATCGGTCTGAGCTGCTTTATGCGCGCGGGCTTCACCAATGAGGTGGACTTCACCCACATCGCCCTGGTGCAGTTGTTCATGGGCATCGGCGTGGCGCTGTTCTTCATGCCGACCTTGAGCATCCTGATGTCCGACCTGCCACCGCACCAGATCGCCGACGGCGCCGGTCTTGCGACCTTTCTGCGGACCCTGGGCGGCAGCTTCGCGGCGTCGCTGACCACCTGGATCTGGATCCGCCGGGCGGACCAGCACCATGCGTACATGAGCGAGAACATGACCACCTATGACTCGGCCACCCGCGACGCGCTGCAGGCGCTCGGTGGGGCAGGGCACAAGGCCTACGCGCAACTGGACCAGATCCTCACCAGCCAGGCGTACATGATGTCCACCGTGGATTACTTCACGTTGCTGGGGTGGATGTTCATGGGGTTGATGCTGCTGGTGTGGCTGGCCAAACCGCCGTTTGGCGCCAAGGCAGGGCCGGAAGCGTCCGCCCACTGATTGGCAAAGACTGAAATGCAATCAATTGTGGGAGGGGGCTTGCCCCCGATGAGGGAGTGTCAGTTGAACATCTTTTACTGACCCGCCCTAATCGGGGGCAAGCCCCCTCCCACATTTTGATCTCTGTTCACATTGGATCAGGGGATTCGAGGATCAGGCGCCAGGCAAC
This sequence comes from Pseudomonas sp. NFACC42-2, assembly GCF_900116055.1. Classification (NCBI taxonomy): domain Bacteria; kingdom Pseudomonadati; phylum Pseudomonadota; class Gammaproteobacteria; order Pseudomonadales; family Pseudomonadaceae; genus Pseudomonas; species Pseudomonas sp. NFACC42-2. The sequence goes on along the minus strand of NZ_FOZO01000008.1, from coordinate 183,228 downwards.
GCCAGCTGCGGATTGACGAAGTCAAACGCCGCCAACTGAAAGCCTTGCTCATCCGCCTGCAACGCCCAGCCCTGCTTGTCCCAATCCCCCAGTACAATGCGCTTGGCCGCCTGGTCGCCAATCTGCAGCTTATGGATCGCCGGGCGGTGCGTATGGCCGTGGACCAGGGTGCGCACGCCGAACTGCTGCATCACCCGCGGCACTTCCTCGGGGGTCACATCGACAATGTCGTTGGCCTTCATGCGCGTTTGCGCGCGGCTTTCACTGCGCAGTTTGCGCGCCAGCCGGTGGCGGGTGCGCAACGGCAGGTGACGCAGGATAAACAGCACGATGGGATTACGCAGGATGCGCCGCAGCTTCATGTAGCCAAGGTCGCGGGTGCATAGGCTGTCGCCGTGCATCAACAGCACGGGTTCGCCTGCGAGCTGCACGACACTCGGGTCCTTGAGCAAGGTGGCGCCTGCCGCTTTGCAGAACGCCTTGCCGATCAGGAAGTCGCGGTTGCCATGCATGATAAAAATCGGGGTGCCGCTGTCGCTCAGCTCGCGCAGAGCCTCGCAGATCGAACGCTGGAAGGGCGTCATCCCATCGTCGCCAATCCAGGCTTCAAAGAAGTCCCCCAGAATGTACAACGCCTGGGCGCCACGGGCGCGGTTGTGAAGCAGATCCAGAAACGCCCGGGTAATGTCCGGGCGCTCCTCTTCCAGATGCAAATCTGAAATCAGTAATATCACTCAACAATCTCGGCTTTCTCGACGATCACGTCTTCGACCGGAACGTCCTGGTGACCGGCCTTGGAGGTGGTCGACACGCCTTTGATCTTGTCGACAACGTCCTGGCCTTCGGTGACTTTACCGAACACGGCGTAGCCCCAGCCCTGTACGTTCTTGCCGCTGTGGTTCAGGAAGGCGTTGTCGGCCACGTTGATGAAGAACTGCGCGGAGGCCGAATGCGGCTCCATGGTACGGGCCATGGCGACGGTGTACTTGTCGTTGGAAAGGCCGTTGTCCGCTTCGTTCTGGATGCTTGGGCGCTTGTCTTTCTTTTCTTTCATGCCAGGCTCGAAACCGCCGCCCTGGACCATGAAGTTACCGATGACACGGTGGAAAACCGTGTTTTCGTAGTGGCCGGCCTTAACGTACTCGATGAAGTTGGCGACGGTGATCGGCGCTTTCTCGGCGTTCAGCTCGATGACGATGTCACCGTGGTTGGTGGTCAGTTTGACTTGAGTCATGTTCACTACTCTTTTCAGGGAATTCGTGGGTTTGGACGCCTGGGGCGCCTTACCTGTCTGGCTAAACGGCGGCCAAGGCGCGCAGTTTAGCGTGCCCGGCAGGAATTTCGAGGTGGTTTTTTACCGCCTGGTTAATTAAAGCAGCAGTTTTTGGTCGTGACCTGTCAGTGTCTTGACAGCATCAGCTATGATATCGCCTTTGTTTTATCTGGCCCCAACCGGCCACGAACCTGTCTGTTCAAGGATCCTATGAGCAAGCCCACTGTCGACCCTACCTCGAATTCCAAGGCCGGACCTGCCGTCCCGGTCAATTTCCTGCGCCCGATCATCCAGGCGGACCTGGATTCGGGCAAGCACACGCAGATCGTCACCCGCTTCCCGCCAGAGCCCAACGGCTACCTGCACATCGGTCACGCCAAGTCGATCTGTGTGAACTTCGGCCTGGCCCAGGAGTTCGGTGGCGTCACGCACCTGCGTTTCGACGACACCAACCCGGCCAAGGAAGATCAGGAATACATCGACGCCATCGAAAGCGACATCAAGTGGCTGGGCTTCGAATGGTCCGGTGAAGTGCGCTATGCCTCCAAATACTTCGACCAGCTGTTCGACTGGGCCGTCGAGCTGATCAAGGCCGGCAAGGCCTACGTCGACGACCTGACCCCCGAGCAGGCCAAGGAATACCGTGGCACCCTGACCGAACCGGGCAAGAACAGCCCGTTCCGCGACCGCTCCGTAGAAGAGAACCTCGACTGGTTCGCCCGCATGCGCGCCGGTGAGTTCCCGGACGGCGCCCGCGTGCTGCGCGCCAAGATCGACATGGCCTCGCCGAACATGAACCTGCGCGACCCGATCATGTACCGCATCCGCCACGCCCATCACCACCAGACCGGCGACAAGTGGTGCATCTACCCGAACTACGACTTCACCCACGGCCAGTCGGACGCCATCGAAGGCATCACCCACTCCATCTGCACCCTGGAGTTCGAGAGCCATCGCCCGCTGTACGAATGGTTCCTCGACAGCCTGCCGGTCCCGGCGCACCCGCGTCAGTACGAATTCAGCCGCCTGAACCTCAACTACACCATCACCAGCAAGCGCAAGCTCAAGCAACTGGTGGATGAAAAGCACGTCAATGGCTGGGACGACCCACGCATGTCGACCCTGTCGGGCTTCCGCCGCCGTGGCTACACCCCGGCGTCGATCCGCAACTTCTGCGAGATGGTCGGCACCAACCGCTCAGACGGTGTGGTCGACTACGGCATGCTCGAGTTCAGCATCCGCCAGGACCTCGACGCGAACGCGCCACGGGCCATGTGCGTGCTGCGTCCGTTGAAAGTGGTGATTACCAACTACCCGGAAGACAAGGTCGACCATCTCGAACTGCCGCGTCATCCGCAGAACGAAGCACTCGGCGTGCGCAAGCTGCCGTTCGCCCGTGAAATCTACATCGACCGCGATGACTTCATGGAAGAGCCGCCAAAAGGCTACAAGCGCCTGGAGCCCAACGGCGAAGTGCGCCTGCGCGGCAGCTACGTGATCCGCGCCGACGAAGCGATCAAGGACGCCGAGGGCAACATCGTCGAACTGCGTTGCTCCTACGACCCGGAAACCCTGGGCAAGAACCCTGAAGGCCGCAAGGTCAAGGGCGTGATCCACTGGGTGCCGGCCGCTGCCAGCATCGAGTGCGAAGTGCGCCTGTACGATCGCCTGTTCCGTTCGCCGAATCCTGAAAAGGCCGAAGACAGCGCCAGCTTCCTCGACAACATCAACCCTGACTCCCTGCAAGTGCTCACCGGTTGTCGTGCCGAACCCTCTTTGGGCGACGCACAGCCGGAAGACCGTTTCCAGTTCGAGCGCGAAGGCTACTTCTGCGCGGATATCAAGGACTCGAAACCTGGTCAGCCGGTATTCAACCGTACCGTGACCTTGCGTGATTCGTGGGGCCAGTGATTCTGTCTTAAGGAACTGTCGTGCTAACGATCTACAACACACTCAGCAAGACCAAAGAAGTCTTCAAGCCGCTGGATGGCAACAAGGTGCGCATGTACGTGTGCGGCATGACCGTGTACGACTACTGCCACATCGGCCACGGCCGCAGCATGGTTGCCTTCGACCTGGTGACCCGCTGGTTGCGTTTCAGCGGCTATGACTTGACCTATGTGCGCAACATCACCGACATCGACGACAAGATCATCAACCGCGCCAACGAGAACGGCGAGTCGTTCGACGCGCTGACCGAGCGCATGATCGCCGCCATGCACGAGGACGAGGCGCGCCTCAACATCCTCAAGCCGGACATGGAACCGCGTGCCACGGACCACATCCCTGGCATGCACGCCATGATCCAGACCTTGATCGACAAGGGTTACGCCTACGCTCCTGGCAACGGTGACGTGTACTACCGCGTCGCCAAGTTCATGGGCTACGGCAAGCTGTCGCGCAAGAAAATCGAAGACCTGCGCATCGGCGCGCGCATCGAAGTCGACGAAGCCAAGCAGGATCCGCTCGACTTCGTGCTGTGGAAAGGCACCAAGCCCGGCGAGCCGAGCTGGGAATCGCCATGGGGCGCCGGGCGTCCGGGCTGGCACATCGAATGCTCGGTGATGTCCACCTGCTGCCTGGGCGAGACCTTCGACATTCATGGCGGCGGCAGCGACCTCGAGTTCCCGCACCACGAAAACGAAATCGCCCAGAGCGAAGCCGCCACCGGCAAGACCTACGCCAACGCCTGGATGCACTGCGGCATGATCCGCATCAATGGCGAGAAGATGTCCAAGTCCTTGAACAACTTCTTCACCATCCGCGACGTGCTGGAAAAGTACCACCCGGAAGTGGTGCGTTACCTGCTGGTGTCCAGCCACTACCGCAGCGCGATCAACTATTCGGAAGACAACCTCAAGGACGCCAAGGGCGCCTTGGAGCGGTTCTACCACGCGTTGAAAGGCCTGCCATCCGTGGCGCCGGCCGGCGGCGAAGCGTTCGTGGCACGCTTCACCGAAGTGATGAACGACGACTTCGGCACACCGGAAGCCTGCGCCGTGCTGTTCGAGATGGTGCGCGAGATCAACCGCCTGCGCGAGAGCGATCTTGACGCAGCGGCGGGTCTGGCGGCGCGCTTGAAAGAGCTGGCCAGTGTGCTGGGCGTGTTGCAGATGGAAGCCGACGACTTCCTGCAAGCCGGCGCCGAAGGGCGTGTGGATGCGGCTGAAGTCGATGCATTGATCCAGGCGCGCTTGACCGCCCGTACCAATAAGGACTGGTCGGAATCCGACCGTATCCGTGACCAACTGACCGCGATGGGTGTGGTATTGGAAGACGGCAAGGGCGGGACGACGTGGCGGTTGGCTGATCAGGCTTGATCGGTCAACGCTGAACAAAAAACGCCCCGACTGGTTCGGGGCGTTTTTTTTGCATGCCGGTTTAACGGCTCACTCGATCCATTGTGGGAGCGAGCAAGCCCGCTCCCACATTTTTTACCGTGTCCACTTTGCGAATTCTTCGGTTTCCACCGAACATGCTGGCTGATACACCGCCATCGCCGGCAAGCCAGCTCCTACAGTTTTTAGCGCGGCCGTTTCATTGCGTCGTTATCTACGCCTGACGTAGTCCACCCATTCGTACTCAAGGCCCTCGTGCTGTCGGACGCCATGGCGGCAGACCTCAACGAACTCATCCTTAAAACTCGGAAACCTGGCTTCACCCTCGTGATCATCGTTGAACAGGGGTCAGGTACAGCCTGTCCACAAAGTGTATCGCTTGGTCATAAAGCTCTGGCCCGCCACCGATATGAATTTCCTCGGGGGTGTAGAGGGCTGCGCGTTCTAGTGCCGCTGCCAGGGATTGGCAGGCGATAGCGTGCTCGTGCACATAGTCAGGGTTTCTGGACAGCACGATGTTGGGCCGATCGGCCAATGGCCTACCGCTGAGTGCAATGACCGACTCGAAGGTTTTTCGGCCCATGATGACCGGTTTGCCAATCGTCTTGGCAGCGAATCTGCGCAGATCATCCGGCACCATTCGCAACAGCCCGCCGGCTTTGCCGATGGAGCGATTACGGCTGCCTATGCCTGCGACCAATGCGAGGGGGTGGGTTCATGGTCTGTTCCTTCAGAGAAATCCATTATTGCGCGGCGTAACCGCCTGACATTACTTGATACCGACTTTGCACAAAACCATTGTCCGACACGTAGGTGCCAATATGCTGCAGCTCCCGCTCACTGCCAACCTGGCTGAACAGTGGAATGCCTTGCCCCAGCAAAACCGGGATACGCGTAATGATCAGCTCATTGACCAGGCCCGCGTCAAGAAACGCCTGGATCGTCTGACCACCGTCGATATAGAGGTGCTTCATACCGCGTTCGGCTAACGTTGCCACGAGTGAGGTGACGTCTGCTGCCATGACCTCGACCTTGCCCTCCAGATGCGCAGGGATCTGCAGAGGCTGATGGGAGAGTGCAATGACGGGAGTGCCCTCGTAGGGCCAATCCGGAAAGGACAAGACTTTCTCCAGGGTTTTGCGACCCATTACCAGTGCATCGACCGTGGCGATGAAGCGTTCATAGGTCACGCCGTTCAGCTCGGCGGTTTCGTATTCCGGTCGGTGCAACCATTCGATATCACCGTCTGGACGGGCAATAAAGCCGTCGATGCTGGTTGCGATAAAAACGGAACAGTGGATATCCATGGCGAAAACTCCTTTTAGTGCGCTTTGACGCTAATATTCATTTAATCCTCGGGTGCCACAACCGGGCGTCTGAGAAACAGTCTGATGCCCCTTTCTGCCGTGCGAGGATGTATGCGAAGTTGGTTGATCCGTTACCGTTACGCAATCATTTTCTGGATATGCTTCGGTGTTTTCCGTACCTCCCTGGCCGACTGGAATCCGATTCCCTCCGGCTCCATGCGCCCAACCCTGCTGGAAGGCGATGTGGTGCTGGTCAATCGCGTAGCGTATGACCTCAAGGTCCCGCTCACGGATATTTCCCTGACCCACCTCGATAATCCCCAGCGCGGCGATGTGGTGACTTTTCGTCACCCAAGGATGGCATGCGCCTGATCAAGCGGATTGTCGGCGTTCCCGGCGACACCCTGGAAATGCGCGATGAAGTGCTGTGGGTCAACGGTACGCCAGCCACCTACAGTGATGCGCAGGACATCAGCGAGCCAATTGTCCCAGGTCATACGGTACCGGGGATCAAGCTGAACGAATTGGCCGCCAACCGCCAGCGTACTGTGCAGTTCATGCCGACGGTGCGGGCGATGCGCAATTTCGCACCAGTGGTGGTGCCGGCCGACAGCTATTTCATGCTGGGGGATAACCGCGATAACAGCGATGACTCGCGATACATCGGCTTTGTGCCACGTCGGCTGTTGATCGGGCGGGCGCATCATGTGCTGGCATCGGCGCAGATCCTGGAGCATTGGATGCCACGCCTGAACAGATTTGGCGCGCCGATCCTGTAGGCGCTGGCTTGCCAGCGATTGCTGTATGTCAGTTGCATCCACAGCGACCGACACGCCGCCATCGCCGGCAAGCCGGTTCCTACCGTTCGACGTGTGGCGCGGCCCCCTGAATCCAGGCACTTACTTTTTGGTGAGCCCATCACCTTTTTGTGCGTTCTTGTGGGCTGTCCATCTCGTTCTTATCCTGCGGTCTTCGTTTACCCAGGAGTAGGTTTCATGAGTTTTGATCTCGGACTAAAAGGCCTTCGTGCACTGGTCACCGGTGGCACCAAAGGTATTGGCGCGGCCGTGGTGACGGTGTTGCATGAACAAGGCGCGCAGGTGATTTCGGTCGCGCGTTCGGCGGCGGATTCGACGCTTGAAGGCGTGCATTTCATCGCTGCCGACCTGGGCACTGCCGCGGGTTGTGCGAGCGTGACCGAGGCGGTGAAGGATCGGTTTGGTGGGGTGGATATCATCGTCAATGTGCTCGGCGGCTCCAGCGCGCCGGGTGGTGGTTTTGCGGTACTGGACGATGAGCAGTGGGCGAGTGCGCTGGGCCAGAACCTGATGGCGGCGGTGCGGTTGGATCGGGCGTTGTTGCCGGGGATGATCGAGCGTCGGGCAGGGGTGATTATTCATGTCACGTCGATCCAGCGAGAGTTGCCGTTGCCGGAGTCGACCACAGCGTATGCCGCTGCAAAGGCGGCGTTGGCGACGTATAGCAAGAGCCTGTCGAAAGAAGTGACGCCCAAGGGCATTCGGGTGGTACGGGTTTCTCCAGGCTGGGTGGAGACTGACGCGGCGGTGGCGCTGGCGGAGCGTCTGGCGGAGCAGGCGGGGACGGATTACGAGGGCGGCAAGCAGATCATCATGCAGGCGCTCGGCGGCATTCCGCTTGGACGGCCGGCCAAGCCCCAGGAGGTGGCTGACTTGATCGCCTTCCTGGTCTCGCCCCGCGCCGCGTCGATCAGCGGGACCGAGTACGTGATCGATGGCGGTACCGTTCCCACGGTTTAAGTCGTCGGCTTGGCAGCCTGCCATTTGAGCAGGCCATCCAGCACCGGGCACAGGCTCTGGCCCCACTCGGTCATGCGGTATTCCACTTTGGGTGGCACCACCGGATAGACCGTGCGCTGTACCAGCCCATCGGCTTCGAGCTGGCGCAATTGTTGGGCCAGCATCTTCTGCGAGATATCCGGGATCAGCCGCTCAAGGTCCGAATAACGTTGCACCTGGCCGCCGAACAGATGGAACAGGATGATCAGCTTCCACCGCCCGCCAAGCCAGGCGAGGGTGGTTTCGACGTCGGCGGCAGCGGTGGCAGGGGTGTAGGTTTTACTCATCGCATACGTCCTTGGACATTTCGGTCATTTGCCATTTGTTTTGACGCCGCCCGAATCCTGGCTTTAGATAGTCGCCACGACCAAACCCACGATGAAACTGGCGGTGATTCAAATGGATTGTATTTTCTGCAGCATTGTTCAAAAGACCTCCCCAGCGCACATTCTGTGGGAAGACGACCAGCATATGGCGTTTCTTTCGATCTTTCCCAACACACCGGGTTTCAGCGTGGTAATCCCCAAGCAGCACTACGGCAGCTATGCGTTTGCGCAGTCGGATGAGGTGTTGGCCGGGCTCGCGGTCGCGGCGAAGAAAACCGCGCTGCAGATTGATCGGGCGTTTCCGGATGTGGCGCGCACCGGGATGATGCTGGAAGGCTACGGCGTGGATCACCTGCATGCGAAGTTGTTTCCCATGCATGGGACGGGGTCGGACAGTGCGTTCAAACCGATCAGTTCAAAGGTGGACAAGTTTTTTGAAACGTATGAGGGCTACATTTCGTCCCACGATTTTGTGCGGGCGGATGATGGGGAGCTGGCGCAATTGGCCGCGCATATCCGATCGCTCGCCTGATGTCCAAACTGTAGGAGTCGGCAAGCCGGCTCCTACAAAGGGTTGCGTCCGCCTCAAGCGTCAGCGGCGGCTGCTGACTTCGGCGGGTACATCATCGCCCGCCATGCGCTTGCGAAACAGCGCGGTGCGCGCCAATAGCAGCGTGGTCACCGGCACCGTGATCGAGAGCAAGATCGGGATCAGCCAGCCGTGCAACACCGGGCCCGACTTGAGCACCGAAAAATAGATAATCGACGCCAGCGCCACACACCAGGCACCCAATGTCGAGGCCAGCGCCGGCGGGTGCATGCGCTGGAAGAAGTCCTTCATCCGCAGCAAGCCAATCGCGCCGATCAACGCAAACACGCTGCTCAACACCAGCAATACCGCGACGACGATTTCCATCCATAACGGCATCATTCAATCACCTCCCCACGCAGCAGGAATTTGGCCAGGGCAAACGAGCCCACGAAGCCGAACAGCGCAATCAGCAGCGCCGCTTCAAAGTAGGTGTCGCTGGCATATCGAATACCCAGCACCAGCATCATCAGCATCGCCAGGATGTACAGGTAGTCCAGCGCCAGGACCCGGTCCTGGGCCGACGGGCCTTTGAACAGGCGGATCAGGGTCAGCACCATGGCCAGGGAGAACAGGAACAGGCTGAACAGGATCGCATTGGAGAGCAGGGCGCTCATTCGAAGATCTCCATCAGGGGCCGCTCGTAGGTGGTCTTGAAGTGCTCGATAAACGACACTTCATCCTCCAGGTCGAATACGTGCAGCAGCAGGATGCTGCGGTCCAGCGCCAGTTCCGACCAGATGGTGCCGGGGACCACGGTGGTGATCATCGACAGGGCGGCGAGGCCGTTGGCGTCGCGCAGGTCCAGGGGGATTTTGACGAAGCGCGAACGCGGTGGGCGTGAGCCGCACACCAGCACGCCCCAGGCCACTTGCAGGTTGGAGACGATCACATCGCGGCCGACCAGGAAAAACAGGCGGATGATCACGCCAGGGCGGCGGATGCGGATCGGCAGCGGGCGCAGCGGTGCCATCAGCAGCGGCGCGAGAACGCCCAGCAGCGCGCCCAGCAGCAGGTTGCCTGGGCTGACGGACAGGTTCAGGACCAGCCACAACAACCACAAGGCCAGGGACAACCACGGCCCAGGGAGCAGGCGTTTCATGGTTGCACCTCCAGCGCGGCGGTCTTGGCTTCGGGGCTGGGGACCGGACGCGTGGCCATCACCGCCATCACGTAGTGTTCCGGGTTGTTCAGGCTCTGGGCAGTGGCCTGGGTGTAGCGCATCAGCGGCTCGGCCTTGAAGGTCAGCAGGATGCTCAGGCCCAGCAGGAAGAAGATCGGCACGCACTCATAGCGGCGCAGCAAGGGCGACGGGCGCTCTTCCGGGGTCCAGAAGCGCTGGATACCCAGGCGGGCGAAGGCGATCAGCGAGGCCAGGCCCGAGAGGATCAACAGCGCCACCAAACCCCAGGCCGCGGGACGAATGGGTTCATCCACGCTGACGCCCAGGCCCAAGGGGTTAACCAGCGCACTCAACAAGCTGAGCTTGCCGATAAATCCGGACAGCGGCGGCATGCCGATAATCAACAGGGCGCAGGCGACAAAGCTCAAGCCGAGGAAGGCCATGGTCCAGGGAATCACCTGGCCGACCACGGCTTTCTGCTCGTCATCCAGGTTCACGCCAGGACGCGGATGCAGGGATTCCATGGCCTTGGGCAGTGCGTCGATTTCTTCATCCAGCGGCAGGTCGTTGGCCGAGCGCGAACGCTCGATCAATTCGGCCAGCAGGAACAGCGCACTCAACGCCAGGGTGGAGCTGACCAGATAAAACAGCGCCCCAGCGGTCAGGCTTGGCTGGGCGAAACCAACGGCCGACAGCAGGATCCCGGCCGAGACCAGGATGCTCAAGCTGGCCATGCGCTCCAGCCGCTGCGCCGCCACCATCGCCAGCGCCGCGCAGATGATCGTGGCCATGCCGCCGTACACCAGCCAGTCGCCGCCAAACAACGCCGACGCGCCGGCCTGGCCGGAGAACAGCAGGGTCCACAGGCGCAGCACGGTGTACACGCCGACCTTGGTCATGATCGCGAACATCGCCGCCACCGGCGCACTGGCCAAGGAATAGGCGGGGGCCAGCCAGAAGTTCAGCGGCCACATGCCGGCCTTGGCCAGGAATGCGGTGGCGAGGATCGCCGCACCGGCATGCAGCAGGCCGCGATCCGCCTCGGGGACCAGGGGGATTTTCAGCGCCAGGTCGGCGAAATTCAGCGTGCCGGTCACACCGTAGATCATCGCCGCGCCGATCAGGAACAGCGACGACGCCAACAGGTTGATCGCGATGTAATGCAGCCCCGACGACACCCGCGCCCGGCCCGAGCCGTGCAGCATCAAGCCGTAGGACGCCGCCAGCAGCACTTCGAAGAACACGAACAGGTTGAACAGGTCCGCCGTGAGGAACGCGCCGTACAGGCCCATCATCTGGATCTGGAACAGCGCATGGAAACTGGTACCGGCACGGTCCCAACGGGCCATGGCGAACAGCAGCGCGCTCACGCCGATGATCCCGGTGAGCACCAGCATCAGCGCCGAGAGCTGGTCGACCACCAGCACGATGCCGAACGGCACCTGCCAGTTGCCCGGCAGGTACACGCCAATCGAGCCGGGGCCGCCTTTTTGCGTCCAGTACAACAGCAGGATCGCTATGCCCAGGCCGATGACGCTGGAGAACAGATTGATCCTGGCCTTCAGCGGGCGGCGTTTTTCGCCGAGCATCAGCATCAGCGCGGCGGTGAGCAACGGCAGCAGGATCGGGGCGACGATCAGTTGGTTGACCCAATTCATTCCTTGGGCTCCCGGCCGTCCACATGGTCAGTGCCGGTCAGGCCCCGTGACGCCAGCAGCACCACCAGGAACAACGCGGTCATTGCGAAGCTGATCACGATCGCCGTAAGCACCAGGGCCTGGGGCAGGGGATCGGTGTAATTGAGCAGGTCCTGGGGCACGCCGTCCTTGATGATCGGCTCCTTGCCGATAAACAGGCTGCCCATGCTGAAAATGAACAGGTTGACCCCGTACGACAACAGGCACAGGCCCATCACCACCTGGAACGTCCGTGGCCGCAGGATCAACCAGACGCCGGAGGCCGCCAGGACCCCAATGGCAATTGCGATGACTTCTTCCATCAGGCGGCTCCTTCGGTGGCGGCGACTACTTTGGCCTGGTTGCTCGGTTTATGCGCGCGCACCGACTGGTGACCGAGGGCGGTGAGCATCAGCAGCGTCGAGCCGACGACCATGGCGTATACGCCCACATCGAAGAACAACGCGCTGGCAACATGAATATCGCCCAGCAGCGGCAGGCTGAAATGCCAGGTATGGGTGGTGAGGAACGGGTAGCCGACAAACAAAGCGCCGATCCCCGTCAGCGTCGCCGAGAGCAGGCCGAAGCCCATCCAGCGCATCGGCCGCAGGCTCATCTGCGCCTCGACCCACTGGGTACCGGCAACCATGTATTGCAGGATAAACGCCACCGACATCACCAGCCCCGCGACAAACCCGCCGCCCGGTTGGTTGTGGCCGCGCATGAACAGGTAGAACGACACCACCAGCGCAATCGGCAGCAGCAGGCGCACCAGCACCGCCGGCACCATCATGAAGCCCAGTGCGGTGTCGCTGGCCTGGCGCGGGTTGACCAGGTCGGTGGCCACGTCCGGCGCCAGTTGACGCTGCTGTGGCGGCAGCTCCATGCTTTCCTTGGACGGGCGGAAACGACGCAGCAGGGCATACACCGTCAGCGCCACGGCGCCGAGCACGGTGATTTCGCCGAGGGTATCGAAGCCCCGGAAGTCCACGAGCATCACGTTCACCACATTGCTGCCACCGCCCTCGGGCAGGGCGCGGCTCAAGTAGAACGAGGAAATATCGTTGGGCGTCTGGCGCGTCAGCATTGCATAGGACAGCAACGCCATGCCGCCGCCTACCACGGTGGAGAGCAGGAAGTCGCGCAGACGACGGATGCGCGCCTTGCGCAGCGAACTGGGCAGTGGCGAGACTTCTTCGATCCGCCGTGGCAGCCAGCGCAGGCCGAGCAGGATCAGCACCGTCGTGACGACTTCTACGACCAACTGGGTCAGCGCCAGGTCCGGTGCCGAGAACCACACGAAGGTGATGCAGGTCATCAGGCCGCACACGCTGACCATGGTCAGGGCCGCGAGCCGGTGATACTTGGCTTGCCAGGCGGCGCCCAGGGCACAGGCAATCGCCAGCAGCCACAGGGTGACGAACACGATGGAGCCCGGGATCTTCGGCCGGTCGCCCCAGGTAAGGCCGCTGTTGAGCATCGGGATCATGGCGCCGATCACCGCGACGATTACCAACAGGAACAATTGGGTTTGCAGGCGCTTGGTGCTGATGCGTTTCTCGATCTTGCGCACGCCGCGCATCATCAGCACCAGGCTGCGCTCGAAGCCGCGCTTGCCGTTGAAGTAGCTGATGATCGGCGGGTACTTGAAGCGGCCGCGCTTGAGCTGCTTGCGTAGCAGCAGGTAGAGCACTACGCCGCAGGACATGGCCACCAGGCTCATGATCATCGGTGCATTCCAGCCGTGCCAGATCGCCAGGCTGTACTCCGGCAGCACGCCGCCGACCACCGGCAATGCAGCAGCCGCGAGGATCGAACCGACCACCTGGGCCGGGAAGATCCCCACCAGCAGGCAGGTAAACACCAGCAGCTCAACTGGCGCACGCATCCAGCGTGGTGGCTCGTGGGGCGTGTGGGGCAGGTTGGTGGCAGGGGGGCCGAAGAACACATCCACGGTGAAGCGCAGGGCGTAGGCGACGCTGAAGGTCCCGGCAATGGTGGCGATCATCGGCAGGGCGATTTCTACCCATTGTGTCGACGAGATAAACACGGTCTCGGCGAAGAACATCTCCTTGGACAGGAAACCATTAAGCAACGGCACCCCCGCCATGGACGCACTGGCGACCATCGCCAGCGTCGCGGTAAACGGGATCAGCTTGACCAGGCCGCTGAGCTTGCGGATATCCCGCGTGCCGCTTTCGTGGTCGATGATGCCCGCCGCCATGAACAGCGAGGCCTTGAAGGTGGCGTGGTTGAGGATATGGAACACCGCGGCGACGGCGGCCAGCGGGCTGTTGAGGCCCAGCAGCAAGGTGATCAGCCCGAGGTGGCTGATGGTGGAATAGGCTAAAAGGCCTTTGAGATCATTCTGGAACATGGCGCAGTAAGCGCCGAGGAGGAGGGTGAGCGCGCCGGCACCGCCGACGATCCAGAACCATTCTTCGCTGCCGGACAGCGACGGCCACAGGCGGGCCAGCAGGAACACGCCGGCCTTCACCATCGTCGCCGAGTGCAGATAGGCTGACACCGGGGTCGGTGCGGCCATGGCATGGGGCAGCCAGAAGTGGAACGGGAACTGCGCGCTTTTGCTCAGCGCGCCGATCAGCACCAGGGCGAGCATCACCGGGTACAGCGAATGCGCGCGAATCTGGTCCCCGGCGGCAAGCACCCGGTCCAGGTCATAGCTGCCGACGATATGCCCCAGCAGCATCACCCCGGCCAGCAGGCACAGGCCGCCCGCGCCGGTGACCATCAACGCCATGTACGCACCACGACGCGCATCGGCGCGGTGGTGCCAGTAGCCGATCAACAGGAACGAGAACAGGCTGGTCAGTTCCCAGAAGAACACGATCTGGATCAGGTTGCCGGAGATCACCAGCCCGAGCATGGCGCCCATAAAGGCCAGGAAAAACGCGAAGAAACGCGGCACCGGATCGTCCGGTGACATGTAGTAGCGCGCATACAGCGACACCAGCGTGCCGATGCCGAGCACCAGCATCGAGAACAGCCAGGCGAACCCATCCATGCGCAGCACGAAGTTCAGCCCGAGGCTGGGCAACCACATGAATTCTTCGCGGATCACGCCACCGTGGGCGATCTGGGGGTAGAGCAGGGCGACTTGAACGGTTCCGACCAGGGCCACAAGGCCAGCCAGCAGGGATTCGGTGTTACGTGCATTGTGCGGCAGCAAGGCCGCCAGACAGCTGCCGATAAAAGGCAGAAGCAGTAGAACTATCAGGGACATAGGCTTCTAATCTGCGGGAGTTTGGGATGCATCATACGTGCCGCTTTGTCGATCACCAAACGGCAACATGTGGCAGGATCCTACAAAGTAGGTCGAAAACTCCCGTTTGGCATTGTTTCGGACCCTAGCCCTGTTGCTCCTGTTCCCGCTCATCCTGCAACTCGATGGCCTTTTGCCCTTTTGTCTTGATCTCACTCACAATCACCGCCACCACAATCAACGCCGCCCCCAGCATGGCAATCGGCGGGAACCGCTCGCCGGCGATCCGCCCGACTACCCCGGCCCACACCGGCTCACCGGCGTAGATCAACGTGGCCCGTGTCGGCGAAACGCTTTGCTGCGCCCAATTCATGGCGACCTGGATCACCGCACTGGTCAGGCCCAGGCCCACGGCGCTGAAGAGCAGCAGCCAGGAGAACCCCGGCAGCGCCTCGCCCATCGGCACCACCATCAAAAACGACAGCAGCGACGCCGTCGCCAGTTGCACCACCGTCACCCGGCGTACGTCCACTTGCCCGGCGAACGCACTGATCAGGATGATTTCCGCCGCTATCGCCACGGCACCGATCAGGGTGGCGATTTCCCCGGGGCTGAAATTCAACGAAGCCCCGGCGGGGCCGGTCAACAACATCAACCCGGCAAACGCCAGCATGATGCCGATGCTCGGCATCAACCCCGGGCGACGGCCCAGCACCAGCCATTGCAGCAGCGGCACAAACGGCACATACAGTGCAGTGATGAACGCCGACTGGCTGCTCAGGATCGTCTGCAGGCCAATGGTCTGCAGACCGTAGCCGAACATGATCGCCACGCCGATGAACACGCCCGCCTTCAGCTCGAACAACGTCAGGTCGCGCAGGGTACGCAAGGAAAAGAACCCGACCACAATCGCCGCCGCCGCAAAGCGCAGGCCCACGAAAAACATCGGCCCGCTGACGGTCATGGCATGCTGCACCAGCAAAAACGTGCCGCCCCAGATCATGGTGATAAACACCAGGATGCATTCGGCTTTGCTGAAGCGGTTGAAACGCGAAGGGGAGGTCGGGGCAGTCATGGCGGCTCTGGTCTTGCATGGGAAAGGCACGGACCGCACAATGCGCCGCACGCTGGGCAGTATACTGCGCACACCCACCCAATGAGCAATATAGTGCACAAAGAAAATCCACAACGGGCCTCGGTCCTGCAGCACGTCAGCCAGAACGTTCGTCGCCTGCGCCATGCCGCCGACCTGAGCCAGACTGCGCTCTCGGAAAAGTCCGGGGTCAGCCGGCGCATGCTCGTTGCCATCGAGGCCGGGGAAAAGAATGTCAGCCTGTCCACCCTCGATCGCGTGGCCGAAGCATTGGATGTGGCGTTCAGCGACCTGATCCAGGCGCCGGATGTGCGCGATCACAGCCGCATCAACGAACTGGCCTGGGCGGGGGAAATCGATGGCAGCAAGGCGGTGTTGCTGGCCAAGGCCACGGCGCGGCGTGAGGTCGAGTTGTGGGAGTGGCGCCTTGAACCGGGCGATCGTTATTGCCCGGACCCCGACCTGGAGGGATGGAGCGAGCAACTGTTCGTCTTCGAGGGCAGCCTGACATTGGTGGTCGGCGATCAGGAAAACACCATCGGCGCCGGCGAATTCTTCATGTTCGCCAGCCACCAGCCCCATGCCTATCGCAATGACGGCCAGGTCGCCGTGCGCTTTGTGCGCAATGTGGTGATCTAACTGTTTGCCAGCCAACAGTGGATGCACACTTTGCTGGTTTGAAACTGCGGTTGCGCGCCTGTTTGCGCAGCAAACCGCTGATTTTATTGACGATTAAATTCAGGCACGACTCCTGCAAACACTCCAGTATCCCCTCGGAGCCTGGAGTCGGCCCATGTCTGCCCACCCTCAACAACCTGCCCATATCATCCGCTCGGACGCGGAGGCCATCGAGGTCGCCAAGCGCCTGGCCGAACGCTTTGCCGTCGACGCCAGCGCGCGCGACCGCGAGCGTCGCCTGCCGGTTGCCGAACTGGACGAGTTTTCCGCCAGCGGCCTGTGGGGCATCACCGTTCCCAAGGCCTATGGCGGCGCCGGGGTGTCCTATGTGACGGTGGCCGAGGTGATCAAGTTGATCTCCGCCGCCGACCCGTCATTGGGGCAAATCCCGCAGAACCACCTGGGCGTGGTGGACATCCTGCTGCAAACCGCCACCGAGGAACAAAAGCGCCACTACTTTGGCAAAGTCCTGGCGGGTTATCGCTTTGGTAACGCCTTCTCCGAGGCCAAGAGCAAAAACGCCGGCACCTTCGACACGCAGATTCGCTTCCACGGCGACACCGCGCAAATCAACGGCGAGAAGTTCTACTGCACCGGCGCGTTGTTCGCCCATATCGTGCCCACCGTGGGTAATAACGAAAAGGGCCAGGCGTTCATCGGCCTCGTCGAGCGCGATGCGCCAGGCCTGACCGTGATCGACAACTGGGATGGCTTCGGCCAGCGCACCACCGCCAGCGGCGGCGTGACCCTCGACGGCGTGAGCGTGCCCTTGAGCGCGGTGATTCCCGCCCACCTGGCGTTTGACCAGCCCACGGCCGATGGGCCGATTTCGCAAATCATCCAGGCCGCGGTCGACACCGGTATTGCCGTCGGCGCCCTGGAGCAGGCAAAAATCTTCGCGCGCCAGGCCCGTCCGTGGATCGACAGCCAGCAGGATCACGGTTGGCAGGACCCGTTCACCATCGCCGCCATCGGCGACCTGGAGTGGCGTGTGCACGGCACCGAAGCGATCCTCGCCAAGGCCGGCCTGGCCGTCGACCGGGCCCTCGCCGAACCGAATGAGGACACCGTCGCCCAGGCTTCACTGGTGGTCGCCCAGGCCAAGGTCCTGTCGGCCGAAACCGCCTTGCTCGCCAGCAGCAAACTCTTCGAACTGGCCGGCACCCGCTCGGTCACCGCCAAGCACAACCTCGACCGCTTCTGGCGCAACGCGCGGACCCACACCCTGCACGACCCGGCCCGCTGGAAATATCACCTGATCGGCAATTTCGTGCTCAACGGCGTCAAGCCTGCGCGCCACGCCTGGAACTGAGGACCTGACCCATGACCGCACTGACCCTCGCACGCCAACTGCTGGACAGCACCCGTCGCCACGTCGAAAAAAGCGACGACCCCTACGTGATCAGCCGCTTCGGCGATTGGCAGATTCGCGTGGATGTAGCGGCCGCCTTGCTGGAACGCGCCGAAACCGACCCAAGCCCGGTCGCCGCCACCGAAGCGCAGATCGCCGCCGCCGAAGCCTTGCTCTTTGCCAGCAACACCGAATTCGAACTGACCGGCCAACGCACCGCGCTGCCACCGACCCTGGATGATCCGTTGCGCTGGAAATACCAGGTCGTCGGCAACTACCACCTCAACGGAGTGCTGTGATGTCCCGTGAAATCCGCTTGAACGCCTTCGACATGAACTGTGTCGGCCACCAATCGCCGGGCCTGTGGGCGCATCCGCGCGATCGTTCGTGGCAGTACAAGGATCTTGAATACTGGACCGACCTGGCGAAGATCCTTGAGCGCGGCAAGTTCGACGGCCTGTTTATCGCCGACGTGCTGGGCATCTACGACGTGTACAACGGCAATGGCGACGCGGCGATTCGCCAGGCGACCCAGGTGCCGGTCAACGATCCGTTGTCGCTGATCGCACCCATGGCGCTGGTCACCGAGCACCTGGGTTTTGGCCTCACCGCGTCGCTGTCGTTCGAACACCCGTATCCGTTTGCACGCAGGCTGTCGACCCTCGACCACCTGACCAAGGGCCGCATCGGCTGGAACATCGTTACCTCCTACCTGGAAAGCGGCGCCAAGAACCTTGGCCAGAAAGCCCAGACCGAACACGACGCCCGCTACGACTATGCCGAGGAATACCTGGAGGTCTGCTACAAGCTCTGGGAAGGCAGTTGGGAAGAGGGCGCGGTATTGCGCGACCGCGAACGTCGGATCTTCAGCGACCCGAGCAAGATCCACGAGATCCGCCACGTCGGCAAACACTTCCAGGTGCCCGGCATCCACCTGTGCGAACCGTCGCCGCAGCGCACCCCGGTGCTGTACCAGGCCGGTGCCTCCAGCCGTGGCAAGCAGTTCGCCGCCGAGCAGGCCGAATGCGTGTTCGTTGCCGCGCCGTCCAAGGTGCTGCTGAAAAAGACCGTCGCCGACATCCGCCGCCGTGCGGCCGAGGCCGGGCGCGACCCGAAGAAAATCCTGATTTTCAACTTGCAGACCGTGATCGTCGACGAGACCGACGCCAAGGCCAAGGCCAAATTCGACGAATACAAATCCTACGCCAGTTATGAAGGCGCGATGGCGCTGATCTCTGGTTGGACGGGCATCGATTTCAGCCAGTTCAAGCCGAATGAACCGCTCAAGCACGTGCACACCAATGCGATTCAATCGGCGGTGGAAGCTTTCTCCACGGCGGATCCGAACAAGGTCTGGACGCCCAACGAACTGGCCGATTGGGTCGGTATCGGCGGCTTTGGCCCGCTGTTCATCGGCGGCCCGGAAACCGTGGCGGACCTGTTGCAGGAGTGGGTCGAAGAGACCGACGTCGACGGCTTCAACCTCGCCTATGCGCTGACCCACGAAACCTTTGTCGACGCCGTCGAATGGCTGGTGCCGGAGTTGCAGAAGCGCGGCGTGTACAAGACCGAATACGCTCAGGGCACATTGCGCGAGAAGTTGTTCGGCGACGGTGCAAGGTTGGGCGCGAACCACCCGGGCGCGGGCTATCGCAATTTATCTGGGATACAAAAAACCAATGTGGGAGGGGCGGTGCGACGATTCGACTTGCCCCCGATAGCGGTGGCTCAGTCAAAGGTGTTCTAACTGATCCACCGCCATCGGGAGCAAGTCGAATCGTCGCACCGTCCCTCCCACAGTTGTCCTGTGTCGATCCAAATAATCCAGCCAGCGGACCACCGCACGCACACCCCCCAATAGGAGCAACCCCCTATGAGCGTGCACGAACCAACGGCCCTCCTGGAACACCTGCGCCACTGGGCACAACTCACACCGTTGCACATCGCCCTGCGCCACAAGCGCCAGGGTCAGTGGTACGCCTGGCGCTGGATCGACACCTTGCGCGATGTCGAACGCCTGGCCGATGGTTTGCGCCAGCAAGGTTTCAATCAACAGTCACGCTTGGTGCTCAGCGGCGCCTTTGAGCCGAACCTGCTGTTGCTGGCGTTGGCGGCCCAGTCCGTCGGCGCACAGGTGCTGACGCTGGCCGATAACCTCGAGCCGCAGGCCTTGGAGCAACAGCTGTGGCGTATTCATCCCAGCCACGCCTACGTTCAAGGTCGCCAGCGCGATTGGACCTTCACCCAGCGGTTGGATTTCGCCCAACTGCTCGGCCCCGTGGACCCGGCGCAACACCTGCAGCGCTGGTGGCAGCCCGCCGGCGAAACCGCGTTGTGGAGCGAGGAGGGCACCCACTGGCAAGGCGGCCTGGCGGTGGTGCTGGAGCAGTGGCTGAGCAGCGGCCACGGCCTGGCGTTTCCGGAAAGCCCGGCCTCGGCGCGGCGTGATCGCAGCGAAGTCGCGCCCACCGGCCTGCTGCTGTCGCCCGCCCGTTTGCTGCATCTGGCCGACGAGATCGAAAGCCGCCTGCCACCCCACGGCACCTGGCGTCGACGCCTGTGCGACTGGGCCATTGCCCACCCGCACAGCGGCC
The DNA here is from genome assembly GCF_900116055.1 of Pseudomonas sp. NFACC42-2. Classification (NCBI taxonomy): domain Bacteria; kingdom Pseudomonadati; phylum Pseudomonadota; class Gammaproteobacteria; order Pseudomonadales; family Pseudomonadaceae; genus Pseudomonas; species Pseudomonas sp. NFACC42-2. Next base: position 162,840 of record NZ_FOZO01000008.1, on the reverse strand, counting down.
TGCGCCGCCTGCTGAAAAACCGCGTGCGCACACTGTTGGGCTTCCAGCGCCTGGCCTATATCTGGCAGCCCCTCAAATCCAATGCCGAGCCGACGTGGCTTGCCGAATTCAAACGGGAACGTGCATGAGCCAAGCCATCCTCCAGGTGCGGGACATCTCGCTGTCGTTCAAAGGCGTCAAGGCGATCAATGGGTTGTCGTTCGAGGTGGCGCGCGGGGAAATCTGTGCGTTGATCGGGCCCAACGGTGCCGGCAAAAGTTCATTGCTCAACGTCCTCAACGGCGTGTATCGCTTCGATGCCGGCGAGATCGTGTTCGAGGCGCAGCACTTCCAGCGTATCGACCCGCTGGGCGCCGCGCGTCGAGGCATTGGCCGTACCTTCCAGAACAACGCCCTGTTCAAGAAAATGAGCGTGCTCGACAACATCCTCACCGGCCTGTCGCGGCATATGCGCACCAGCTTTATCGAACAGGCCCTCGGCTTGCCCCGCGCACGCCATGAAGCCGAAGCCTTCCGTCTGCGCGCCCAGGGCATCCTCGAGTTCCTGGAGCTGCAAGCCTACCGCGATGTGCTGGTGGGCAACCTGTCCTATGGCCTGCAAAAGCGTGTGGAGCTGGGCCGTGCATTGATCGCCGGGCCCAGCCTGTTGCTGCTGGACGAACCCATGGCCGGCATGAACGCCGAGGAAAAACAGGAAATGGCACGCTTTGTCGCCGACGTGAACCGCGACATCGGCACCACCGTGGTGTTGATCGAACACGACATGGGCGTGGTCATGGGGCTGTCCGACCATGTGGTGGTGCTCGACTACGGGCGCAAGGTCGGCGACGGCACCCCTGCCGAGGTGCAGGCCAATCCCGAGGTGATCGCGGCCTACCTGGGAGTGACGCACTGATGACGTTCTTCTTCGAAACCCTGCTCGGCGGCCTGCTCGCCGGCACCATGTATTCCCTGGTCGCGATTGGCTTCGTGCTGATCTACAAGGCCAGCGGCGTGTTCAATTTTGCCCAGGGCTCGATGCTGCTGTTTGCCGCGCTGACCTTCGTCAGCCTGCACGACCAGGGTGTGCCGTTTGCCCTGGCGTTGTTGTTGACGGTGATCGTGATGATCGTCGGCGCCTTGCTCATCGAGCGCCTGGTGCTGCGGCCGCTGGTGAACCGCTCGCAGATCACGCTGTTCATGGCGACGCTGGGCCTGTCGTTCATTATCGAAGGCCTGGCCCAGGGCGTGATGGGCTCGCAGGTGCGCGCCCTGGACCTGGGCATCGACGATGTACCGCTGTTCGTCGGGCCGCTGATGCTCAGCCAGTTCGACCTGATCGCCGCGGCCGTGGCCGTGGTGCTGGTGACGGTGCTGGCGCTGCTGTTCAACAAGACCCGCATCGGTGTGTCGCTGCGCGCGGTGGCGGATGACACCACGGCGGCGCTGTCCATCGGCATCAACCTCAACCGCATCTGGCAGATCGTCTGGGCGGTAGCCGGCATCGTCGGGCTGGTGGCGGGGTTGTTGTGGGGGGCGCGCCAGGGCGTGCAGTTTTCGCTGTCGCTGGTGGTGCTCAAGGCCTTGCCGGTGTTGATCATCGGCGGCTTCACCTCGATTGGCGGGGCGATTGTCGGCGGGCTGATTGTCGGTGCGGCGGAGAACCTCGCCGAGGTGTATATCGGCCCGCTGATCGGTGGCGGCATCACGCCGTGGTTCGCCTATGTCCTGGCGTTGTCCTTCCTGTATATCCGTCCCGCCGGCCTGTTCGGCGAGCGCGCCATCGAGCGAGTCTGAAAGCATGTCGATCCCTGTTGCTGAACACACCGCCCCCTTGCTGCTGGTCCAGCGGCGCGTGCCCTGGAGCCTGCTCGGCCTGCTGGCGCTGGCGTTTATCGTGGTGCCGCTGTGGGGCAATGACTATTGGCTCAACGCGATCCTGATCCCGTTCCTGGTGCTGTCACTGGCCGGGCTGGGCCTGAATTTACTCACCGGCTATACCGGGCAAACCTCGGTCGGTGCCGCCGGGTTCATGGCCGTCGGTGCCTTCGCCACCTATGGGTTTTTACTGCGCCTGCCGGAGTTGGGCCTGCCGGTGGCATTGCTCGGCGGCGGGATCATCAGCGCGTTGGTCGGTCTGCTGTTTGGCTTGCCCAGCTCGCGGATCAAAGGCTTCTACCTGATGGTCACCACCTTGGCCGCACAGTTTTTCCTGGAGTGGCTGTTCGTCAAATTCCCCTGGTTCTACAACTACGGCTCGTCCGGGACCATTTCGGCGCCGAAGCTGGCGTTGTTCGGCCATGACCTCAACACGCCGCTGGGCCGCTACTGGCTGACCCTGGTCACGGTGCTGTTGTTGACCTGGGCCGCGGTCAACCTGGTGCGCAGCCAGGTGGGTCGCAACTGGATGGCGATCCGCGACATGGACACCGCCGCCGCCGTGGTCGGCATCCCGGTGGTGCGCTACAAGCGCCTGGCGTTTGCGGTCAGTTCGTTCTACCTCGGCATCGCCGGCGCGTTGTGGGCGTTTGCCTACCTGGGCACGGCCAGCGCCAGCAGCTTCGACATCAACCGCTCATTCCAGATCCTGTTCATCATCATTATCGGCGGCATGGGCAGCATTGCCGGCAACTTCGTCGGCGCGGCATTCATCAGTTTGCTGCCGATCTTCCTCAGCCATGCCGGGCAGGCGTTGTTCGGTGGCTCGGTGGATGCCGGGCAGTTGCAGAACCTGCAGAAAATCATTTTTGGCGTGTTGATCATCGTGTTCCTGATCAAGGAACCCGAGGGCTTGATTCGCCTGTTGTACAACCTCCATGACCGGCTGCGTCAGTGGCCTCTACGTTTCTGACCGATAAGAGAATCCCTATGCGTGCATCCTTGAAACGCTCCCTGGCCGGCGCCGCCTTCGCGCTGGCAGCCCTGGCCGGTGCCGTGCCCCAGGCGGTAGCCTCGGCCGCCCAGCAGTTCTTTCCCCTGGCCACCTACCGGGTGGGTGCCTACGCGTCCAGCGGCGTGCAGGTGTGGGCCGGGATGATCGACTACCTGCGCTATATCAACGAGGTCGAAGGCGGCATCAATGGCGTGAAACTGGTGTGGCAGGAATGCGAGACCGAGTGGACGGCGGAGAAGGGCATTGAGTGCTACGAGCGCTTCAAGAACGGCCTGGATGGCGCGCCGGTCGCGGTGTACCAACCCAACGGCGCACCGGCGGCCTATGCGCTCAGCGAAAGGGCAGAGGTGGACAAGATCCCGCTGATCACCCTCGGCTACGGTCGCACCGAAGCCACCGACGGCACGGTGTTCCCGTACAACTTCCCGGTGATGCTGACGTTCTACAGCGAGGCGTCGACCCTGGTGAACTACATCGCCCAGCGCGAAGGCGGCTTCGACAAACTCAAGGGCAAGAAGATCGCCACGGTCTACCACGACTCGGCCTACGGTCGTGAAACCCTTGGCCCGCTGAAATTGCTGGCGGAAAAATACGGTTTTGAAAACATCCAGATTCCGGTGGCCGACCCGGGCAATGAGCAGTCCGCGCAATGGCGCCAGGTACGCCAGGCCAACCCGGATTGGGTGTTCCTGCGCACCTGGGGCGTGTCCACCCCGGTGGCGGTGAAAACCGCCGCCCGCTTCGGCTTCCCGGTGGACCATATCATCGGCGACATCTGGGCCAGCTCCAGCGAAGACGTATTGCCCGCAGGCGCCGCCGCCAAGGGCTACCTGGCGCTCACGCCTTACCCGGCAGGTGCGGATTTCGAGATCCACAAGCGCCTCAAGCAATACATCCTCGACAAGGGCCACAGCGACCTCAAGGACCTGAAGAATTTCGGCAGCGTCTACTACAACTCCGGCCTGGTGAACGCCGCCGTGGCCGTGGAAGCGATCCGCACCGGCCAGGCCAGGTTCGGCAAGCGTCCGCTCAATGGCGAAGAAGGCCGCTGGGGCCTGGAACACCTGAATATCGATGACGCGCGCTTGAAGGACATGGGCTACCTGGGCTTGATGCAGAACCTCAAGCTGTCGTGCCGCGACCACGAAGGCGGCGGCTCGGCGCGCGTGCAGCAATGGGACGGCGCCCACTGGACGCTGATCAGCGACTGGATCGCCGCCGACCGCGCCCTGTTGCGCCCGCTGATCGATGAAAAATCCGCGGCGTTCGCCAAGGAAAAAGGCCTGACGCCACGCACCTGCACCGGGGATGAATAAACCATGAGCCAGCTCGCCAGCGCAGCCACGCGCCCGTCGTTGTTGACGGTCAACGATATTGAAGTGATCTACGACGGCGCGATCCTCGCCGTGGCCGGGGTGTCGCTGAGCGTGCCCGAGGGCGCCATCGTCGCCTTGCTGGGGGCCAATGGCGCCGGCAAGAGCACCACCCTCAAGGCGATCTCCGGGCTGGTGCGTGCCGAGCGCGCCGAAGTCAGCCGGGGCGTGATCGAATACGCGGGCGTCGACCTGGCCGGCGTCGACCCCAGCCAGCGCGTGCGCCAGGGCATGGTGCATGTGCTGGAAGGCCGCCATGTCTTCGGCCAGCTCAGCGTCGAAGACAACCTGCGCAGCGGCGGCTTTGTCCGGCGCCTGAGCCGCAAGGCCATGGAGCAGGATCTGGAGCGCATCTACGCCTGGTTCCCGCGGCTCAAGACCAAGCGCCACACCCGCGCCGGCCTGACGTCCGGCGGCGAGCAGCAAATGGTCGCCATCGGCCGCGCGTTGATGACCCGTCCTACTTTGGTACTGCTCGACGAGCCGTCCATGGGTTTGGCGCCTATGATCGTGCAGGAGATCTTCGAGATCATCGCGCAGCTCAACCGCGAGCAGCAGGTGAGCTTCCTGATCGCCGAGCAGAACATCAACGTCGCGCTCAACTATGCGTCCCAGGGCTACGTGCTGGATACTGGGCGCGTGGCCTTGAGTGGCAGCGCTGCCGAGCTGTTGGCACGGGGCGATTTGCACGATATTTATCTGGGTAAACAGTAAAGGCGAATGTGCATGACTGAATCCCTCCGCAACGCTGATGTGCTGATCATCGGCGGCGGCCTGAGCGGCACGATGCTGGCGGTGCAACTGCTGCGCCGGCCTGGGCAGCGCCGGATCCTGGTGATCGAACCGCGCGCCGAACTCGGCCGAGGCGAGGCCTACAGCGCCGTCGAACTGGGCCATACCTTGAACGGCAATGCGGCGCGCATGAGCGTCGACCCGGACAATGCCGATGACCTGACCCAATGGCTCACCGCCTACATCGGTGCTGGCGGTTGGCCCGAGTCGGACCAGCAGCACGTGCCCATCAGCGAGCTGTTCCCGCCACGCGGGATTTTTGGCCTGTATGCGCAGCAACGGCTGGCTGAAGCCAAGGCGTTGTCGGCGTCCACCGTCGAGCATATCCGCGCCGAAGTCGTCGACCTGCAGGTCGGCGACGATTCAGTGTTGCTGACCCTCTACAACGGCCAGCAACTGCGCGGCGCCCAGGCGGTGTTGGCCACCGGCATGTTCCCGGCGGCGCGCACACCGCAGACCCAGTCCAGTGGCTTGAACGCCGCCGCCGTGGACCCCTGGGACGTGCAGGCCATGACCCGGATCGACCCGCAGGCGCCGGTGCTGATCATCGGCTCCGGGTTGACCATGGTCGACGCCGTGGTGTCCCTGGAACAGGCCGGGCATCGTGGGCCCATCGAGGTGTTTTCACGCCACGGCTTGTTGCCCCATGTGCGCCGGCAGCCGCCGGGCTGGGACGATTTCCTCGCCGCCGACCACGCCTTGCGCAGCCCTCGGCAACTGCTGCGCGAAGTGCGTCGTCAATGCCGCCTCGCACTGGCGCAGGGTATCGATTGGCAGGCGCCACTGGACACCGTGCGCGCCCATATCGGCCGGCTGTGGAGCCAGGCCAGCGAAGGCCAGAAACGTCAGTTCGTGCGGCATGTACGGCCCTGGTGGGAAAGCCATCACCACCGCTCGCCGCCGTTGAGTGCACAGTTGGTGGCCCGGCTGCATGAGCAAGGGCGGTTGCGCATTCGCGCGGCGTCGTTCAAGGGGCTGGAGCCTTCGGGCGAGGGCGTGACGATTCGCTTGCGTTACCGTGGCGAACAGGTGGTCAGCCTGGTATCGGGAGCGGCGCTGATCAACTCCAGCGGCATCGAATACGACTGGCGCCGCGTGGCCCGGCCGTTGCCGCAGCAGTTGCTCAAGCGCGAGCTGATCAGGCCGGGGCCGCTGGCGCTGGGGATTGCTGCGGATACGTGCGGCGCCGTGCTGGATGCCCAGGGCCGGGTCAGCACGCGATTGTTCGCCATGGGCCCGCCGTTGCGCGGGATGTGGTGGGAGAGCACGGCTGTGACGGATGTGGCGCTTCAGGCCAAGGCCTTGGCATTGAAGTTGGCGCATTTCTAAATGTGGGAGGGGGCAAGCCCCAATGCCGGTCAGTTAAGGGACAGAACGGGCAACCCGTCACCTGTGGGAGGGGGGCTTGCCCCCGATAGCGGTGTGTCAGACACAGGTTTTTAACTGATCCACCGCCATCGGGAGCCCCCCTCCCACAGGGGATCTCCATTTATCTTGAGGTCTTTACGAAGCCGGGTTTTAGGCCGAACACTTCCACCCCCTGCGGCGTCGATTGCCCGGTGCTCACCTTCACCCGCTCCACCGGCTTATCCATCGCTTCTCGATACTCCACCGTCCTGTCCGCCTGGATCGCTTCGCTCGGAATCACCATCGCCTGCGCATTGTTGTAAGTGACGATGGTCAACCGCGCACTCATTCCCAGGCGCACCCGCTGCAACTGTTGCGGGGTCAGCCTGGGGATCGACAACGTCACCGGAAACTGCGCGCTGCCCTGGCTGTCGCTGGCAATCGCCAGGCCGCTGACCACGCTCACCGAGCCGCTCAACCGTTCCCCGTCAAACCCATCGCCCAGCACTTCCACCGCCTGGCCCTGATGCAGCTGGTTGATGTCCAGCTCAGACACCTTGGCGACGATCTTCAGCCGTTCGATATTGGCCAGGCCGAACAGCACCTGGCCCTGGCTGACCTTGCTGCCGGCCTGAATCGGCGCGTTGGTGTTGCCGCCGCCTTGGGGCGCATTGTTACCGGGGGCGGGCACCACGATGCCGGAGAACGGCGCCTTCACCTCCTTGCCTGCGAGCAGGGTGCGCAAGGCCTCGTATTTCACCGTGGCGTTGGTCAGTTCCATGTCGGCGATCTGGCGGTATTCGCCCTTGCCCTGGTCGAGGGCCTGTTGCAGTTCGCTGCGGGCAGAGGCGAGGTCCAGTTGCTGTTGCTGGGCCTGTTGCTTGAGGTCGTCCAGCTCATTGCGCGGGATGATGCCGCGCTTGAACAGGTTTTCGCTTTCGGTGAGTTTGCGTTGGGTATTGCCGGCGGTCATTTCGGCAGTGCGCAGGCTGCGGCGCGCACGGCTGACGGTGGGGCCGCTGTCCCAGTCCTGCAGCTCCTGCACGGCGCGGCGGGCCTTGAGCTGGGCGGAGAGGGCGTCGCGCAACTGCACTTCAAGGGTGGCCGGGTCCATGCGCAGCAGGACCTGGCCAGCCTCGACCCGCTGGCCTTGCTCCACCAGATTGGCCTGCACGTTGCCGTCGAACGGCGCCGTGAGGGTGAGGGTGGTGTCGGGTTCGATCTTGCCCACCAGGCCGATCTGGTGCACCAGCGGGTCGGGCTTGACGGCCAGCCATTGTTCGGTGGCGCCGGCCGGGCCTTCTGCGGGGCTGCGCAGGGCCAGCCACGCGCCGGCCAGCAGCAGGATCAACGCGACGCCCAGCAGGCGTTTTCGATTAGTAGTCATTGAGGGCGATTTCCCAACTTTCCAGCGTCATGCCCAGGGTCAGGTCGAGCTGGGTCTGGGCGTTCAAATAAGCGATCAGGGCGTTGAGCTGCGCGTTTTCGGCATTGCGCAGGTCGGTCTCGAAGCTCAGCACCTGGAAGTTGGTGGAGCGTCCGGCGCTGAGTTTCTCGCGTTCGATCTCGATCTTGCGCCGCGACAACTCCACCGCGCGCTGGGAGATTTCATACTGGCGCCAGCGGGTGCCGAGGTCGCGTACCACGTCGTTGACGTTGCGTTCCAGTTCCTGGCGGGCGTCGGTGATGCGGATCTCCTGGTCCTCCACATTGACCCGCGCGCGCACTTCGGCCTGGCGCGTGCTGATGTCGCCGATGGGGATCTGCACCTGCACCCCGGCGTAGCTGTCCCAGGTGCGGTTGTTGGTGCTGCCGCCGTCGTTATTGTAGGCGTCGCGTATCTGGTTTGCGCCGGCCACCAGGTCCACCTGCCAGCGCCCGGAGTCCTTGGCGATCACCAGGTTGAGGTCGGCCTGCTGGCTGCCGAGTAGGGCGGCGAGGTATTCCGGTTGCTGGGTCTGCGCCAGGTTGAAGGCCTGGCGTTTGTCGATCTGCATGGGTTTGGCCTCCAGGGCTTCGGTGGCGCGAATCGGCGTCGACAGGTCCAGGGCCAGCAGGCGCAGCAAGGCCAGGCGGTTGGTGTCGAGCTGGTTCTGCGCTTCTTCGACGCCCAGTTGCTGGGTGGCGATGTCGGCTTCGGTCTGCACGATCTCGAATTCGGCCATGCGCCCGGCGCTGATCAATGCTTTGTTCACCTCCAGCAAGGTGCCGGAGCGCTTGAGGGCGTCCTGCACGATGCTCAGTTGCTCCTGGGCCCGCAGCAGTTCGCGGTAGGTGGCGATGATCTGGCTGATGGTCTGTGCCACGGTCGCCTTGAGGTTCAGGCGGTTGGCCTGCTCCGACAGGCGTGACAGGCGCAGCGGTGCGGTGGTGGCGTCCCAGCCGGCGCCGCGCATCAACGGCTGGATGATCGCCAGGTCGAGACCGTCGCTGCGGTAGCGCCCGGCGCGGTCGGCGTTGTTCAGCTGCTGGGTCCAGGCCATGCTCAGGCGGGTGCCGTATTCACTGAGCAAGCTGGTGGCCGGCGCCACGTTGGCATTGCGCGCACTGTCCTGGGAGCCACGGGTGCTGCGGTAATAGCTGTTAAGGGTGAGCTTGGGGTTGAACACGTCTTCGGCGACGCGCAGGTCGAACTTCTGCGCCACCCGTTGCAGGTAGGCGCTGCGGATCGCCGGGTTGTTGCGCAGGCCCAGGTACACGGCGTCACCCAGGGTCATGGTGGTGACCTGGGCATTCAAGGACACGCCCCGGTCGTAACCGCTGCGGGTGCTGCTGGGGGCCGACGGTTTGATGGCCACCTCGGCGGCCATGCCGTGCAGGCTGATCAACACGAGCAACCCGAGCCATTTACTCATCGCGCAAGGCCTCCACCGGCTGCAACCGCGAGGCCGACACCGCCGGGTAGATGCCAAAGAACAAGCCCACCAGCAACGTACTGCCCACCCCCAGGGGCAGGGCGGCGACGGCCAGGTCGAATAGCCAGCCCGACAGCCAGGCATAGAGCCAGGCGGCGGTCATGCCAAGTACCGCACCGCACAGCGCACCGACGGCGGTGAGGGTGACGGCTTCGAGCAGGAACAGGTTGCGGATGTCGCGCTGGCGAGCGCCCAGGGCCATGCGGATGCCGATTTCGCGGCGGCGCTCCGACACGTTCATCAGCATCACGTTCATCACCCCCACGCCACCGCCCACCAGGGAGATGGCGCCGAGGGCCAGCAGCAGGTAGGCGAAGGTGCGGCTTTGCCGGGTCATGCCGTCGATCATTTGCTGGGGCACCTGGATGTCGACCGTGTGGTCGGTGAGCTGGGCCTGCAAGGCGCTGGCGGCTTCCGTGGCAATGTGTTCCATGTCCTGGCCGGGCGCGGCGCGGATAATCACATTGCCGATCTGCGGCATGGCATGGATGCGGCGCATGCCTTCGGCGGGAATGAACAACGACTCGTTGGCCTGTACCGGCATCAGCATTGCCCTGGGCTGGTTCTGCAGAATGCCCACCACCAGGAACAGGTAGTCGTTGATGCGCACGCGGTCGCCCAGTTGCAGCGGATCGCCCGGCGCTCCGAGGGCCTGGGCCAGCTGGTCACCGATCACGCCATAGGTTTCGTTGGCGTCGAAGCTCGACAGGAAGCGCCCCTGCCGTACCACCAGGCGCATCGCCGCCTGGATGTCCGGTGTGCTGCCGACGAGGTTGGCGTTGGTGGTGCGGCCATGGAACACGATGGGCCCGCTGAACAAGGTCAGCGCGCCGATATGGGCAATGCCCGGCACGGCCTGGCGCACGGCATCCAGGTCGAGCCTCGCGGGCGTGGGGACCGTGCTGTTGCCCTTGGGCGGGAACTGGGCGACCAGGGTGTCGGTGCCCATGTCCTTGAAAATCATCGCGGCATCCACTGCCGCGTTATGGCCGATATTGATCAGCGCCACCACCGACGAACTGCCGATGACGATGCCCAGCAGGGCCAGCACCGAGCGCTTGCCCAGGGTGCGCAGGCTGACGAAGGCTTCATGCAGCAGTTGGCTGAAGCTCTGTTCGACCCGCAGGCTCATAGGCGCCCGGCCTCGTGCACTACGCCGTTGCGCACCAGGATCTTGCGCTCCAGGCGTTCGGCGATATGCGGGTCGTGGGTGACGATGATCAGCGTGACCTGTTGCTCGCGGTTCAATGCCAGCAGCAGGTCCATGATGTCCTGGGCGGTGGTGCTGTCGAGGTTGCCGGTGGGTTCGTCGGCCAGGATCACCGACGGCTTGCCCACCAATGCACGGGCAATCGCCACACGTTGGCGCTGGCCGCCGGAGAGGTCGGCGGGGCGATGGTGGGCGCGCTCGGCCAGCCCGACCTGTTCGAGCATGCGCAGGGCCTGCGCCACCGATTCATGCCGCGACACACCGCGATAGCTCAGGGGCAGGGCGACGTTGTCCAGGGCGCTGAGGCGCGGCAGCAGGTTGAAGCTCTGGAACACAAAACCGATCTGCTGGTTGCGGATCGCCGCCAGTTCGTCCGGGGATGCACTGAAAATATCGTGGCCGGCAAAGTGGTACTGGCCGCAATTGGGCAGGTCCAGCAGGCCGAGGATATTGAGCAGGGTGCTTTTGCCGGAGCCCGAGGCGCCGAGGATGCCGCAGCTATCACCGCGTTCGATGGACAGGCACACCTCATTGAGAATGGTCAGTTCCTGCCCGGCGAGCTGATAGCGCTTGCCGATGCCTTGCAGGGAAATCAAGCCTGGGTGCGCGGGGGTATCTGTCATCGTGACTACGCCTGCAGTCTCGACGCTGCCGTCATGCGCCCGTTGTAAATCTTTGTAACAAGTTCGGGAGCTATCTGGTTCGCGTCACGGACTGGTTTTATTTCTTGTTTTTAAAATATTGTTTGAATACTAACCGCGTTCCCGGTGCTTCGCCAGCCGTGGATGTAGAGCGGTTTTACACTTTGAAAAGATTTCCCTCGCCGGTACGGGGGTCTACCGAAAGGTCCCTGGCTTACCTGAGAATCCCCATGGGCAAAGGCTTTGGATAGTATGGCGGTGTGTCACTACTTGCTTTCGACCGGCCGCACCGGTATAAAAAATCAAATTATTTTTTAAAACAATATTTCCGCCGTGGAACCCTTATGGTCGCGAAGAAACTCAGCGCTCCAAACGTTACCAAGACTCGATTGCTGGATGCGACAGAGGCTCTCTTCATCAAATACGGCTATGACGCCGTGCTGCTGCGGCAGATTACCGAGCGCGCCCAGGTGAACCTGGCTGCGGTGAACTACCACTTCGGGGACAAGGACTCCCTGATGAAGACCCTGCTGATGCAACGCCTGGAACCGCTCAACGAGCAGCGCCTGGAATTGCTGGCGCGCTGTGAGGCTGAATCCGACGGCCCCCTCGACTGCGACACCTTGCTCGGCGTGCTCTTCGCCCCGGCCATGGGCCTGGAACGCAGCGACCCGGCGAGCGGAGAAGGGCGTTCGTTCATCCGTTTCCTCGGGCGGGTGTACAGCGACACCTCGCCGTTTATCCAGGAATACCTCAAGGTGCATTACCAGCCGGTGTTCCAGCGCTTCTTCGAAGCCTTTGCCCTGGCCTTGCCGGACTTGCCGCGCAATGAGCTGGGGGTGCGCCTGCAATTTGCCCTCAAGGCGATTTCCGGGGTCATGGCCGGTACCGAACTGCGCCTGCTGATGAACTCCATGAGCCTGGGCCGCCCGGCGACGGATGCCGAGGTGATGGCCAAGCTGATCACCCTGGTCTCGGCGGCGATTCGTGTGCCGCAGCAAAGCCCGGAAGCCGAACACGCGCTGGCCAAGGTGCTGGATACCCAGCGCGCCATTCGTGAACAGGCGACAGCGCCGGCCGCCAAGGCCTCGCGCTGAGAAATCCCAGGCAAAAAAAAGCCCGCTGGGGCGGCGGGCTTGATGTGCAACGTTTGTAACGGATGAGGCTTCACCCTACGTCCCGGGATGTGAATAAAACGTGAAAAATATGTAAGAGAAAGTGTGAAAGTGTTGATGTGAGTAAACCGGTCAACGGGCCACCTTTCTAGATCTTCCAGCGCCCGGCGCTTTTAGCCAGGCGTTGGCGCATCGCGTCCACATTCGCCGCCAGTTGCACGGTCAACAATCGATACCCATCCAGCGCACTGTAAACCGGCGCATCCAGGCTGGGCTCGCCGCCGCTGACAGGGCTGGGCCGCTCCAGCCGCTCCGTGACCCCGGACTTCAATGCCCGCGCCATCCCCACCAACTGCACACGAATCTGCCGATGCTCGGCTTTCAACATCACTTGCATGCGCGCCATCGCCTGTTCGTCCCGCGGGTCCGGGCGGGTGTTGCCGAGAATCTCCAGGGTGCTGATGCACATGCGCAGGTGGCGTTGGATCGCGTCCAGCTCGGTCATGGAGATGCGCACCTCCTTGGACACCGACGGCATCAGCGAGCGCAATTGCAGCATCGCCGCATTCAGGCGGTTGAGCAGCTTCAGGTGTTCATCGTCGGTGACCGACTGGCCATTGATGATCCGGCTGTAGATCTGGGCGCAATCACGCAAGGCGCTGGCCAGGTTGTAGCGCCAGGAATACACGGCATACAGCGGCAGGGCGAAGGAAAACGCCAACGCCAAGGCAATGCCGATCAGGATATCCACGGTGCGCCACAGCCCGTCCGACAACGGGTTGTCACCGTGCCCCGCGACGATAAACACCGTGATCGCGGACAACAGCGCCGTGTACCCGCCCTTGCCGATGGCGTGATAGGAAAAGAACCCGCACACCACCGACATCAGCAGGTAGGTGAGCAGCGGCTGGCCGACATACGCCTCCTGCACCACCAGCAGCAAACCGACGCTGGCGCCGATCAGCGTGCCATAGGCGCGCTCAACGGCCTTCTTGCCGATATTGCCGTGGTGTTGCAAACCGCCGATCACCACCAGCATGGTCACCGATGCCCATTCACCATGGGGCAGGTTGATGCCGGTGGTCAGCAGGATCGTCGCCAGCAAACCGATGGACACGCGCACGGCGTGGATCAGCTTGGCGTGACGATAGCGGCGGTAGGGGTCGAGCAAGGGGCGCAGCAGGCGCCGGGCGAAGAGTGGCAGGTTCATCGGTAATTAAAGTGGCCTCGGTTTTGGATATGTACACAATCCAAATGTGGGAGGGGGGCGGTCCCCTCCCACATTGAGATCGGCATTGTGCTTAGAAGATATAGTCGGTGGTCAGGAAGCTTGAGTCACGGTTACGCAGGATGTCGCTGACCAGCGCCTTGTTGCTGTCCTGGAACTTGGTCGCCACCAGGGTGCGGATCGAAAACACGCGCAGCGCGTCATGTACCGACAGCGTGCCTTCGGCCGAGTTCTTGCGCCCGTTGAACGGGAAAGTGTCCGGGCCGCGCTGGCATTGGGCGTTGATATTGATGCGGCCGACCTGGTTGGCGAAGGTGTCCACCATGCGTCCGACTTCCACGGCGTTGGTGCCGAAAATACTCAATTGCTGGCCGAAGTCCGAGTCGAGTACGTACTCGATCACCGTCTCCAGATCGCGGTAGGGCACGATGGGCACCACCGGGCCGAATTGTTCCTCGTGGTACACGCGCATCTGCGGGTTCACCGGGTACAGCAGCGCCGGGTAGAAGAACGAACCACGGCTGACGCCGCCATTGGCATTCACCACCTGGGCACCGTGTTGTTGCGCATCGGCCACCAGCTCGTTGAGGTAATCGACTTTGCCGACTTCCGGCAGCGGCGTCAGTGAAACCCCGTCTTCCCAGGGCATGCCGGGCTTGAGGGTTTCCAGTTTGCGGTTGAATTTCTCGATGAAGCTGTCGACCACGTCTTCATGCACAAACAGGATTTTCAGCGCGGTGCAACGCTGGCCATTGAAGGACAGCGAGCCGGTGACGGCCTCGCTGACGGCGTTGTCCAGGTCCACCTCGGGCAACACGATGCCGGGGTTTTTCGCATCCAGGCCCAGGGCCGCACGCAGGCGGTGCGGCTTGGGGTGCAGCTTTTTCAAGTCACTGGCGGCCTTGTTGGTGCCGATAAAGGCAAAGATGTCGATCTTGCCGCTGGCCATCAACGCACTGACGGTTTCGCGGCCGCTGCCGTAGATCACGTTGATCACCCCGGCCGGGAAGCTGTCGCGGAAGGCTTCCAGCAACGGACGGATCAGCAGCACACCGAGTTTGGCCGGCTTGAACACCACGGTATTGCCCATGATCAGCGCCGGGATCAGCGTGGTAAACGTCTCGTTGAGCGGGTAGTTGTAGGGCCCCATGCACAGCGCCACGCCCAGGGGCACGCGGCGGATCTGCCCGAGGGTGTCCTGTTCCAGCTCGAAGCGGCTGCTGCGACGGTCGAGTTCCTTGAGGGCATTGATGGTGTCGGTGATGTAGTCGCAGGTGCGGTCGAATTCTTTCTGCGAGTCCTTGAGGTTCTTGCCGATCTCCCACATCAGCAGGGTGACCACTGCGTCGCGCTGTTCGCGCATACGTCGCAAAAACGCCTCGACGTGCTGGATACGCTCCACCACGCGCATCGTAGGCCATTCACCCTGGCCGCGGTCATAAGCGCGCACGGCGGCATCGAGGGCGGTGAGGGCGGTGTCGGCGTCCAGCAACGGCGTGCTGCCGATCACCACGCGGCGGTCGCCCAATTGCACCGGGCTCTGCACCTGGGCCAAGGGGCCGTTCCACACCTGCAACTGGCCATCCACCAGGTAGTCACGCTGTTCGATGGGCGCCGCCAGGCGGTATTGCTCGGGAATATCGGCGACGCTGGTGGGAAACAGCTGGGCGAGCAGGTTGCTGGTGGTCATGGCACTACCCCTGAAATAGTTGCAAAACATGACTAGAGAGTCACCCAACACAGGGCTCTATGGCAAGGCTTGTGCGCGTTGCACTGCACACCGGGGCGTGTCGCCTGCTCTTCGAGATAGTAGACTGCGCGCCTTTCTTGAAGGAGTTCACATGAGTCAGTACCAGCCGGGCATTCTTGCCGCACCGGTGCCTTTGCAGGCACGCCATCTGTTTTTTGCCGTGGACACCCTGGCAGCCGTGCCCGCTGCGCTGGACGCGCTGGTGCAGTTGACCGATTCGGCGGCAGTGGTCGGATTTGGCGAGCCGCTGGTCAACGCGCTGGGTGCAACAGTTGATGGTTTGCGCAGCTTTCCTGCCGTGAGCGCACCGGGCGCACACAACCCGTCTACCCAGCAGGCACTGTGGGTGTGGCTGCATGGCGTCGATCGCGGCGAGTTGCTGCTGCGCAGTCGCGCTTTCGAGAAGGCCCTGGCCCCGGCGTTTCGCCTGGTGCAGTCGATCGAAGGCTTCCGCTACAAGACCGGCTTCGACCTCACCGACTACGAAGACGGCACCGAAAACCCCCACGACGACGCTGCCGTTGAAGCCGCCCTGACCGACAGCGGTGCCAGCTTCGCCGCGATCCAGCAATGGCAGCACGACCTCGATGGCTTCGCCGCGTTGCCCGCCCAGGAGCGCGACCACATCATCGGCCGCCGCCATGGCGACAACGAAGAGCTGGAAGACGCCCCAGAATCCGCCCACACCAAACGTACCGCCCAGGAAAGCTTCAGCCCGGAAGCCTTCGTGGTGCGCCGCTCCATGCCCTGGGCCGAAAATGGCCAGGCCGGGTTGATGTTCCTCGCATTCGGCCATTCCTTCGATGCGTTCGAAGCCCAACTGCGCCGCATGAGCGGGTTGGAGGACGGGATTGTCGATGGCCTGTATCGCATCAGCACGCCGTTGACCGGTGGTTACTACTGGTGCCCGCCGGTCAAGGACGGACGCCTGGACCTGAGTGCAATCTTTCAAGGACCGCGTATCTAACGCTGTCCGGACTTGGGTGGCGAAGCGGTTTTTGCGTACGACTGCGGAACCACCCTGGCGTGGGTCGCCACAGAGACAACAGTCTGCTTTGCATATCCGTTTTTCGACGGTATGTAGAGCGGATTTGTCGAGTAATCAAGGAAACTCACTCATGGCTATCATTCATCAGCACCACGTGTCTCTTGTCCATAGTGCATCTTTCGCCACCCATGCCCCTGTTGTTGCCCATTGGCACCCTGCCAACCCTTATGCGGGGCGGTCCGACGCCGCGCTGGCGCAGGAGTTTGACAA
Source organism: Pseudomonas sp. NFACC42-2 (assembly GCF_900116055.1). Classification (NCBI taxonomy): domain Bacteria; kingdom Pseudomonadati; phylum Pseudomonadota; class Gammaproteobacteria; order Pseudomonadales; family Pseudomonadaceae; genus Pseudomonas; species Pseudomonas sp. NFACC42-2. The sequence continues at coordinate 146,339 of NZ_FOZO01000008.1, read as the reverse complement.
AAATTTCGATGCATTCAGGCCAGCAGGCTCGCCCTATGCGACACAGGGGGAAATTTGTCAGGTCGCGGGGCGCCCCCTGACGGGCGATTCACAGCAAGACAACCTGACAATGTTGGCCAGGGAAGTGCTCAAGCGTGACCAGGTGATGAACCAACTGGATACGGTGGATGTTGCAGGTCGGGACGGCATTATTGGCCGGTGGAATCCGGACATGGCCGCCAATAAGTTATCGGCCTCGTCTCCACAATGCTTTGCGCCAACGCCTGGATCCTGGCTTCTTAAACCCGCTATTGCTGCGAGCCTGATTGTTTATTAGGGGATGACAGGCAGGCGTGATTCGGGATAAGGCGCGAATCCCATGTTCAACAACATGAAAATTTTGACAGCGGCGCCATGGGCCACTGAAATCAATCCCCGTTGATCGTATGCTAGTGGCCTTTGTTACCTGTCCGGATGGTTCATGTCTTCTGTCGTCGATGGGCTGCCCCTCAATAAACGCCTGCCTGCCGTGATCGCGATCTCCCTGGGGATCGGCATGGCGACCCTGGACACGGCCATCGTCAACACGGCATTGCCGACCCTGGCCGAAGGGATTGGCACCGATTCCGCCTCGGTGATCTGGGTGGTCAATGCCTACCAGCTGGCGATTATCGCCACGGTGCTGCCGTTTGCGTCCCTCAGCGATGTGCTCGGGCACCGCCGCGTGTATCTCGGCGGGTTGCTGCTGTTTATCGTCTCGTCGCTGTTTTGCGGGCTGGCCGGCTCGCTGGTGACCCTGACTGCCGCCCGTGTGGTGCAGGGGCTGGGGGCGGCGGCGATCATGAGCGTCAATACGGCGTTGCTGCGGCATATCTACCCGTCAAAAATGCTCGGGCGTGGCCTGGGCTATAACTCGCTGGTGGTGGGGCTGGCGTTTACCCTGGGGCCCACGGCGGCGTCGGCGATTCTGTCGGTGGCGACCTGGCACTGGCTGTACCTGATCAATGTGCCGTTGGGGCTGTTGGCCCTGGGATTGGGCCTGCGTTCATTGCCGACCCTGCCGATGACTGGACATGCCTTTGACCGCCTCGCGGCCGCGCTGTGTGCCGGGTTGTTCGCCTTGCTGGTGCTGGGGCTGGGCACGGCGGTGCATGGTGCGCAGGGGGCGTTGACCCTGGGCTTGATTGCGGTGGCGCTGCTGTGTGGCGCGTTGCTGCTGCGTCGGCAGGCCGATCACCCGGCGCCGATGCTGGCCCTGGATCTGTTCAAACGCCCGGTGTTTGCCTTGTCTTCCCTGACGGCGATCTGCGCCTTCAGCGCCCAGGGCCTGGCCTTTGTGTCGCTGCCCTTTCTGTTGCAGGCGGTGCTGGGGCATAGCCAGGTGGAAACCGGGTTCCTGATGACACCGTGGCCGGCGGTCGTGGCGGTGATGGCGTTGGTCGCCGGGCGCCTGGCTGACCGTGTGTCCCTGGGCCTGCTGTGCGGTATCGGGCTGTTGATGTTGAGTGTGGGAATGGCCGCGTTGGCGACCTTGGGCCACGGCGCGTCGGCCTTCGATATTGGCTGGCGCATGGCGTTGTGCGGTGCCGGTTTCGGCTTCTTCCAGTCACCTAACCTCAAGGCCTTGATGACCAGTGCGCCGTTGGCGCGCAGCGGCGGGGCCAGCGGCATCGTGGCGATTTCGCGGTTGCTGGGGCAGACGCTGGGGGCGTCGTTGGTGGCGCTGTGTTTCCACCTGTCCCTGGCCAATGGCCCGCTGTATGCGCTGTGGCTGGGTTGCGTGTTTGCGCTGGTGGGCGCCGTGGCCAGTGGCCTGCGTTTGCTGCCCTACGGGAAAAAGCCGTTGTAAAACCTGCGGTGGGAGGGCTACCGTGGCGACCTGAATATTTCGGAATGTTTCAGATTTATGTCCAGCCTGGCCCTCCGCACTGCCGATACCCATTCCCGCCGCGCTGCGTTGACCCTGGCCTTATGCCTGCCCAGTGACGTGTTGCTCTATCTGCTGCTGCCCATGGAGTCCCAGGCCTTCGGCATCACGCTCGCCCAGGCCGGGGTGTTGTTGGCGGCCAACCGGCTGGTGCGGATTTTCGGTTACCGGCACGTGTTGAATTTCTACGCGCGCAACGGCGATCGCCTGACCTGCATGATCGCCGCCGGTGCCGCAACGCTGTGCGCCCTGGGTAATTCGGTACTGTCGGGCTTTGCCGCGTTGTTGGGGCTGCGGCTGGTATGGGGCCTGTGTTTCGCTGCGTTGAACCTGTCGACCCAGGTATTGGCCACCTCCGAGCCGGAGGGCGCCGCGCGCCGGGCTGGGCGTTCGCGGGCCCTGATCGCCTGGGGGCCGATGCTGGCGTTACCGTTCGGTGGCTGGCTGACGCTGTGGGCCGGGCCGCGTCCGATCTTTGTGATCCTCGCCGGCTGTTGCCTGGTGGGGCTGTGGATGGCGCGCGGCCTGCCCAGCGCCGGGCATGATTTGCACAGCACCCCGGGGCGCCGTTTCAAGTGGCCCGACAGCGTGGCGCTGTGGTCGTTTATCGAAGGCGTGGCGCTGGACGGACTGTTTATTTTCGGCCTGTCGATCCAGGCGCAAAAGCTGCTCGGCGGTAATGCGGTGCTGATCGCCGGCGGCTTGATGGCCCTGCGTTATGTCTCGGAAATGCTCCTGAGCCCCCTGGGAGGCCACGCCGCCCAGCGCTTTGGCGCGACCTCGATGTTGTTACTGTTTTCGTTCCTGAGTGCCTTGGCCCTGACGGCGTTCGGCAGCTATTGGGTGATTGTCGGCGCGGCGGCGGTGTTGGTGCTGCGCGCGTTGCAACTGCCCCTGGTGACCACCCTGGTCGCCGAGCGCAACCCCGGTTCGCTGCGGGTGTCGGCCCTGGCGTCGAATGCGGTATGGCGTGACATCGGTGCGGGCCTCGGGCCACTGCTGGCAGGCCTGCTGTTGCCGGTGGCCTCGGCCCCCCTGGTGTTTGGCGTGGCGGGTGCGGCGATTGCGGTGAGTGCGTTGTTCTGCTGGCGCACCCGTGTGGCAGCAGACTGACTTACGTGCTTTTCAATCCTTCCAGCCAAGCGGGATCAAAGCGGGTTTGTTCGGTGTCGATCCCCAGTGCCTGCATCGTGTTCTTATGCGCGTCCATTTCGCCGACCAACTGCGCCTGGGCACTGGAGTTGGCGTCCAGGGCGTGCATCTGTGTCAGCCCCAGATGATAGAAGCGCAGCACCTTCATGGCCGTCGGATCATTCGCCTGCACACGCTCGGTGACGGTGTGCATCACGTTGGTCACGCGCATCAGCGTGCGCTTGAGCAGCCACCCATACACGGCCGGTGCCAGCCACGGTTGGGTGCGGAGCGGGCCGCGCAGCAGGGCGACCGTTATCAACACCCCGGCGAATACGCCACCGACATTGAAGCGGAAGTTGTCACCGCCGGGTTCGCCGAACAGCATCACCGCCAGGCTCGACAGCAGCATGGCCAGGGCCATGAACAGCACGGCCACGATCAGCGTGCTGCGGCGCGTCTGTTGGCGGTAGGTGACGGGGTCGCAGGGTTTGAGCTCGAACATCCGGTCCAGGTCTCCAGGGCGGGTAGGGGGAGGGCATCTTCTCATGGTCGGCGGTCAGTAGTGGGGCAATCAAGTTGAACCATGATCTGGGGCAGTTTCTCTAAACCGGTGTAGTCCCTTTGAGGTCAACCACCATGCCCGAATACAAGCAGCCACCGCCCGGTACACCCGACCCTGATCGCACACCCGGCGAAGAGGAGCGCGACAACGATGCCTTGCGCCCCAATGACCCGAAAGAGCGTGACGCCCAGGATGACGTGGAGCGCGTCGAAGAAGACCTGGAAAACCTCCACGACAAAGCTCGCCCGCTATAACAGGAGACCATGATGAACAAGCGCTCGGATGGACCGCCCTCCAATGAACACGCCAGCGGCAAGGATGAGCTGGGATTTGATCCGGACTCGCCCGATGTGGCTGATCCGCAGGTTGATCCCATCGGTCCGGCCATTGCCCCGCTGGATAAAAAGGCCAAGGACGACGGGAAAAAAAAGCCGCCCTACGATCCGTTGGGCGACTTGAAGAAATGAGCTGGGCCCCGCCAATGAGCGGGGCTTTTTATTTATCTGGGCGGCATCCAGGTGACGTTGGTAATGCCGTACTTCTCGGCCCATGGGCGCGTGGTTTTTTTCACCTGCTCATGGCCAACCCGGCCGATACGACTGACATGCGCTATGTCGGCGTCAACGGCTGCCCAGTGCCAGGCCTCGGCGTTGTTCATCACTTCGGCACGCACCACAAAGGACTTTGGTTGACCGTGCAGTTGGTAGTGGATGGTGTAGATTTTTGCGGTACTCATGTTGCCTCCCTGTCTTGTTATAGATGGATAGGGAACGGTTTAAAAAGGTTCACTCAAAATGACAATCTGCATGCTTGCGCGGCATAGTGACGCATTCCTCCCGCGCCCAAGGATCGCGCCATGACCCTCCTGAACCACAGCCGCCTGTACCTGCAACGTCTGGGTTACGACTCGCCACCACCGCCCACCCTGCAGACCCTGCGAGATTTGCAACTGGGTCATGTGTGCACCTTCGCCTTCGAAAGCCTGTCGACCCTGCTGCGCCTGCCGGTGCCGATCGACTTGCCCAGCGTCGAGCAGAAAGTCCTGTTCGATGGACGGGGTGGGTATTGCTATGAGTTGAACCAGATGTTCCTGGCGCTGTTGCAGGAACTGGGGTTCGAGGCGCGCGGCATTACCGGGCGGGTGGTGATGGGCGGGCCGCCGGATGCACGTACGGCGCGTACCCATCGCCTGAGCCTGGTGACATTGGACGGTGTGCGCTACATCACCGACGTCGGCTTTGGTGGCATGGTGCCCAGCAGTCCGTTGCAGTTGGACACGCAAGCCGTACAGGCCACGGCCCATGAGCCGTATCGCCTGACACTCAATGAGCAGGAGGGCAGCTACACCTTGTGGGCCGAGGTCGCGGGGGAGTGGCGTGGCTTGTATGTGTTCGACCTGCAAGTGCAGGCAGACATCGACTACGAAATCGGTAACTGGTACGTCTCGACCCACCCGGCCTCGCCGTTCTTGGGCCAATTGAAAGTCGCACGCCTGGCAGCGGGCGAACGCCACACCTTGAACAACGCCCACTATGGGATTCACTACCTGGATCGGCCGAGTGACAAGCGTGTGATCCAGAGCGCCGACGAGCTGCTGGACGTACTGGATACTACCTTTGGGATTCGCGTGCCGGTTCACCCTCAGTTTGATTCAACCCTTGATGGCTTGGTAAGGGCTGCACGCCAGGAGTATTGATCTAGAGCCATCGCTGAACCGTTTTACCTCCAGGTGGGGGCAAATTTTTTCGAACCTTTGGTGCCAGCCTGGGTTCGAAGCGTTTCCTGAATAATTTGCCCACCAGACAAGGAGATGTAAACGATGTCCAAACTATTCGGAAACCTCCTCAAGCATTCCTCACTGCTGGCGCTGGTCGCCGCGCCAGCCGTGGTGTTTGCCGCACCGTCCACTGACCCGATTTCTACCTTTGGGATTCTGGGCAGCTACAACGACTTCAAGCTCGAAGGCGGTAGTGAAAGTGATAAGGACCACATGCCCGAAGCCGGTCTTTTCTACAACTTCGGCAACAAGCTCACCGCCGAGTCGGGCTTTATCTACCAGGCAGGTGTGGAAGCCAAGTACGGTAAAAAGAGTGATAACAAACTCAAGGAAGGCCAGGCCGACCTGGATCTCGGCTGGCGTGCCGCGCTGGACGCGCGCAACTTCGTCGACGTGATCGTTGGCGGCGGTTACAGCTGGACCCGCTATGAGCTGGACTCGAACGACTACGACATGGAGCTCACCAACAAGTCGCCGTTCGCCAAGGCAGCCCTGGGCTACAACCATCAGTTCGATGACATGACGCTGCGTTTCGAAGCCGGTGCACGTCGCACCATTGATGGTCGTACCAAGCTCAAGGTGGACGGCGTGGGCAGCGACACCGTAGACCTCAAGGACCGCACTAACCCGTATGCGGAAGTCAGCCTGCTGATGAACCAGAAGGGCGACCTGCCAGTGATGGCGGGCCTTTACTACACCCGCACCGAATACAAGCTCGACGGTGATTCCGAAGTGGCCGATAACACTCGGCTCAAGCGGGATGAGTACGGGGTCAAGGTCGGTATCGCGTTCTGACGCGGTTGCAATGTAAAACGCCCCGAACATTCGGGGCGTTTTTTTTGGGCTGTTGCAGGTCAGCCCAGAACGCAAAAACGGCGCCCTGGGGCGCCGTTTCTGTTGGTTCACATACCGCTAAGGGATCAAACCCCCAGCACCGCGTGCTGCACCAGGGTGAGCAACGGTTGTGGGTACACGCCGAGGAAGAAGGCGAGCAGGGCGATGGCCAGCAGCATCACGCCACCGGCTTTCTGTTCCCAGTGCAGCTCGGCATCCACACGGCGCAGGTTTGGCTCGATCAGGTACAGGGTGACCATCACGCGCAGGTAGTAGAACACGCCGATGGCACTGCCCAGCACCAGGGACGCAACCAGCCACCACTCGTGGGCTTCGACACCGGTAGCCACAATGTAGAACTTGCCGATAAAGCCTGCGGTCAGCGGGATACCGGCCAGGGACAGCATCATCACGGTCAGTACGGCGGTCAGGTACGGACGGCGCCAGAACAGGCCGCGGTATTCGTACAGGGCGTCGGCGTCCCGGCCCTTGTAAGGCGAGGACATCAGGGTGATCACGCCGAACGCGCCGAGGCTGGTGATCACGTAGGTGACCAGGTACACGCCGATGGCTTCCACGGCCAGCCCTTTGCTCGCCACCAGGGCGATCAGCAGGTAGCCGAAGTGGGCGATGGACGAGTAACCCAGCAGACGCTTGAGGTTGTTCTGGGTCAGGGCCAGCAGGTTACCGAACAGGATCGACGCGATGGCGATCACGGTCAGCACGTTGCTCAGCACGCCGGTGTTGGCGGCAGGCGAGATCTGGAACAGACGCACCATCACCGCAAACACAGCGACCTTGGACGCTGTCGCCAGGAACGCCGCCACCGGCGCCGGGGCGCCTTCGTACACGTCCGGGGTCCACAGGTGGAACGGCACCAGCGACAGCTTGAACGCCAGGCCGATCAGCATCATCGCCAGGCCCAGTTGGGCAATCGGCGCGGGGCTGTTGGTGGCGGCCAGGGCGTGACCGATACCGGTGAAGCTCAGGCTGCCGGCTTCGGCGTAGAGCAGGGCCATGCCGAACAACAGGAACGCGGAACCGGCGGCCGACAGCACCATGTACTTGATGCCGGCTTCCAGGGAGCGCTTGTTGAAGAAGGCGTAGGCCACCAGGCCGTAGGTCGGGATCGACAGCAGTTCCAGGCCGATGAACAAGCCGGCCAGGTGCTGCGCGCTGACCAGCACGATACCGCCGGCCGCAGCCAGCAGGATCAGCAGGTACAGCTCTTCGCGGTTGCCCGGGTAGCCGGTGCCGCCTTCGCCGAGGTAGGCGTGGGCGAGGGTGACGCAGGCGAGGGTGGCGACGAGGATCAGCGCGATATACAGCAGCGCGAAGTCATCGACCATCATCAGCGGAGTCACCGCCAGTGGCGCGACCTTGAGTGCCGGGATAATCGACAGCAGGGCCAGGTTCAGACCGGCGCAGGACAGCAGGAACGTTTGTGAGTGATTGCGGCGCCAGGCGATCGCCAGCATCACCACCACGATGGTGAGGCTGGTGATCAGCAGCGGCGCAAGCGCGATAAAGTGTTGGATCGTGAATTCCATAGCGCTCTTACCGGGCCGAAGCGAGTTGAGAGAAGGCGGTGCCGAACCACTGCTGCACGCCATGCATCGTCGCGGCAGAAGTGTCCAGGAACGGTTGCGGGTACACGCCGATATAGATCAGCAATACCGCAAGGCCGAGCACCATGATCAGTTCGCGAGCATCCATCCCCTTGAGGACGGTGTCGGACTTGGCCGGGCCGAAGTAGGCGCGGTGGATCATGATCAGCGAGTAGACCGAACCGAATACCAGGCCGGACGTAGCAATGGCGCTGATCCACGGCGTTTGCACGAAGGCACCCATCAGGATCAGGAACTCGCCGATGAAGTTACCGGTACCCGGCAAGCCCAGGGAGGCGGCGGCGAAGAACAGGCTGATCGCCGGCAGGTACGCAATGCGCGACCACACGCCGCCCATCTCACGCATGTCACGGGTGTGCAGGCGCTCGTACAACTGGCCACTCAGGATAAACAGTGCGGCGGCCGAGACACCGTGGGCCAGCATCTGGATCACTGCACCTTGCAACGCCAGCTGGCTGCCGGAGTAGATGCCGATCAGTACGAAGCCCATGTGGGAAACGGACGAGAAGGCAATCAGACGCTTGATGTCGGTTTGCGCGAATGCCAGGAACGCACCGTAGAAGATCCCGATCAGGCCGAGGGTCATGGCAATCGGTGCGAACTCGGCCGAGGCGTTCGGGAACAGCGGCAGGGCGAAACGCAGCAGGCCGTAGGCCGCCGTCTTCAGCAGGATACCGGCCAGGTCCACGGAACCGGCGGTCGGCGCCTGGGCGTGAGCGTCAGGCAGCCAGGAGTGGAACGGCACCACCGGCAGCTTCACCGCGAAGGCGATGAAGAAGCCCAGCATCAGGATGTACTCGGTGGTCAGGGACATCTTGGTTTTCAACAGGTCGGCGTAGTTGAAGGTAATCACGCCCGTCGAGTTGAAGTTGACCAGTACCAGGCCCAGGATCGCCACCAACATGATCAGGCCGGAAGCCTGGGTGAAGATGAAGAACTTGGTCGCCGCGTAGATCCGGGTTTTCTTGCCGTCCGAAGAACTGTGACCCCAGAGCGCGATGAGGAAGTACATCGGCACCAGCATCATTTCCCAGAAGAAGAAGAACATGAACAGGTCGAGGGCGAGGAACACGCCGACAACGCCGCCCAGGATCCACATCAGGTTCAGGTGGAAGAAGCCCACGTGACGCTGGATCTCTTTCCAGGAGCAGAGTACCGAGAGGATACCCAGCAGGCCGGTCAGCAGGATCATCAACAGCGACAGGCCGTCGAGGGCCAGGTGCACGTTGATGCCGAAGCGCTGGATCCACACGTGCTTGAATTCAAGCGCGAACGTCGGATCGACACCCGGTGCCGGAGCGAATGAATAGTCGCCATGGGCCCACAGCCAGAGGCCGAGTGCGAGTTCCAGGGACATGGTCAGCAACGCAATCCAGCGGGGGAGGGTGGCGCCGAAGCGTTCACCCATCCAGCAGAGCAGGCCGCCGATAAAGGGGATCAGGATTAGCCAGGGCAGAATCATGACGGGCTCGTTTCCTTTCGCAAGTTCGCAAAGTTCATATCAGACCGCTACCACAACGATGGCGCCGATCACCAGCACGGCGCCGGCCGCCATGGAAGCCGCATACCAACGCAACTGGCCGGTCTCGGTACGGCTCAGGGCGGTGTGACCGCCTTTGGCCGCGCGCGGGATCAAACCGATGGTCTGGTCGAGCGGGTCTTTACGCAGTACATGACTGATGGCCAGGTAGGGCTTGACGAACAGTTTGTCGTAGAGCCAGTCGAAGCCCCAGGCCGCGAACCACCAGGCCGAGAGGAAACGGCCGATGCCACTGTTGGCCACGGCGGTCACGAAGCGACGCTTGCCGAGGAACAGCAGGGCCGCCAGCAGGATACCGGCGATGGCAATGGCGCCCGAGGCGATTTCCAGGCTGTGCTTGGCGGCGCCGCCGGCATGACCGGCGCTTTCCGGCAGCACACCGGCCAGTGGCGGGGTGATCAGCGCGCCGATGAAGGTCGACAGGATGATCAGCACCGACAGTGGCAGCCAGTGGGAGATGCCATGGCCTGCGTGGGCTTCGGTCTTGGCTTCACCGTGGAAGGTGATGAAGATCAGGCGGAAGGTGTACAGCGAGGTCATGAACGCACCCACCAGGCCTGCGTACAGCAGGTTCTGGTTACCGCTGGCAAAGGCTTCCCAGAGGATTTCGTCCTTGGAGTAGAAACCGGCGGTCACCAGCGGCAGGGCGGCCAGGGCGGCACCACCGACGATGAAGCTGGCGTAGGCCAGTGGCAGTTTCTTCCACAGGCCGCCCATCTTGAAGATGTTCTGCTCGTGGTGGCAGGCCACGATCACCGCACCGGAGGCCAGGAACAGCAGGGCCTTGAAGAAGGCGTGGGTCATCAGGTGGAAGATCGCCGCGTCCCAGGCGCCGACGCCCAGGGCCAGGAACATATAGCCGATCTGGCTCATGGTCGAGTAGGCGAGGATCCGCTTGATGTCGGTCTGCACCAGCGCGGCGAAGCCGGCCAGTACCAGGGTCACGCCGCCGACGATGCCCACCAGGTGCAGGATGTCCGGCGCCAGGGTGAACAGGCCGTGGGTACGGGCGATCAGGTAGACACCGGCGGTCACCATGGTTGCGGCGTGGATCAGTGCCGACACCGGGGTAGGACCGGCCATCGCATCCGCCAGCCAGGTCTGCAGCGGCAGTTGCGCGGATTTACCCACGGCGCCGCCCAGCAGCATCAGGGTCGCCAGGGTGATCCAGAAGTCGCCGACCTGGAATTTCTGCGGTGCCAGCACCAGCAGTTCCTGGATGTTCAGCGTGCCCACCTGTTGGAACAGGATGAACAGGCCGATGGCCATGAACACGTCGCCGATGCGGGTGACGATAAATGCCTTGAGTGCCGCGTTACCGTTGTTGCGGTTGCTGTAGTAGAAACCGATCAACAGGTACGAGCACAGGCCTACGCCTTCCCAACCGAAGTACAGGAACAACAGGTTATCGCCGAGCACCAGGAACAGCATGCTGGCGATGAACAGGTTGGTGTACGAGAAGAAGCGCGAGTAGCCCGCTTCACCGCGCATGTACCAGGACGCGAACAGGTGGATCAGGAAGCCCACGCCCACCACCACGCCAAGCATGGTGATCGACAGGCCGTCGACGTAGAGGGCGAAGTTGGGCTTGAAGCCCTCCACCGACATCCACTGCCACAGCACCAGGGTGTAGTGGCCGCCTTCCGGCGGTGCCACGTTGAATTGCCAGATGACGTAGGCGGCAACGATGGCCGACAGGCCAATGGAGCCCACACCGATCAGGGCCGAAAGGTTTTCCGACCAGCGTCCGCGAGAGAACGACAGCAGCAGGAAACCGATCAGGGGAAATACGAAAGTCAGAAAGATCATGTTCATCCGCGCATCTCACTGGCAGCGTCGATATCAAGCGTGTGGAAGCGACGATACAGTTGCAGCAGGATCGCCAGGCCGATACTGGCCTCGGCGGCTGCCAGGCTGATCACCAGGATGAACATGACTTGTCCATCCGGCTGGCCCCAACGTGCACCTGCAACGATGAACGCCAGTGCCGCAGCGTTCATCATGATTTCCAGGCTCATCAACACGAACAGAATGTTACGGCGAACCATCAGGCCGACCAGGCCAAGGCAGAACAGGATGCCGGCGACCGCCAGACCATGCTCCAAAGGGATAGCAGGCATCGTCATTGCTCCTTGGCTTCGTTGCGGCCCAAGTGGAAGGCAGTGATGGCTGCGGCGAGCAGCAGCATCGAAGCCAGTTCGACCACCAGCAGGTACGGGCCGAACAGGCTGATGCCCACGGCTTTCGCGTCCACGGTGGTATGGCCGATGGCCTGGCCGCTCTGGTGAGCGAACAGCACATACAGCAGTTCACCCAGCAGCAGCGCTGCGAGGACAACCGGGCCGAGCCAGATGCCGGGCTTGAGCCAGACGCGTTCCTGGGCGACCGAGGCCGGCCCGAGGTTGAGCATCATCACCACAAACACGAACAGCACCATGATGGCGCCGGCGTAGGCGATCACTTCCAGCACACCGGCGAACGGTGCGCCGAGGCTGAAGAAGGTCATGGCCACGGCGATCAGCGAAATGATCAGGTAGAGCAGGGCGTGCACGGGGTTGGTGTTGGTGATCACGCGAAGCGTGGACACAACCGCGATACCCGATGCGAAATAGAAAGCGAATTCCATCTTTCTTCCTTAAGGCAGCAAGCTCTTCACGTTGATCGGCTCGGCTTCGTTTTGTGCGGCGCCTTTCGGCTTACCGGCAACGGCCATACCTGCAACACGATAGAAGTTGTAATCAGGGTTTTTACCGGGACCAGAGATCAAAAGATCTTCTTTCTCGTACACCAGGTCCTGACGTTTGAACTCGGCCATCTCGAAATCCGGTGTGAGCTGGATCGCGGTGGTCGGGCAAGCTTCCTCGCAGAGGCCGCAGAAAATGCAGCGCGAGAAGTTGATGCGGAAGAAGTCCGGGTACCAGCGACCGTCTTCGGTTTCAGCTTTCTGCAGGGAGATGCAACCCACCGGGCACGCCACGGCGCACAGGTTGCAGGCCACGCAACGCTCTTCGCCATCGGGGTCGCGGGTCAGTACGATGCGGCCGCGATAGCGCGGCGGCAGGTACACCGCTTCTTCCGGGTATTGCAGGGTGTCGCGTTTACGGAAGCCGTGACCGAAGACCATCACCAGGCTTCGCAACTGGGTACCGGTACCCTTAACGATGTCGCCAATATATTTGAACATGGGTCAAATCCTCACTGAACCGCGCCCGCTGGCGTGTTCAACAACACAACGGCAGCAGTCACCAGCAAATTGATCAGGGTCAGCGGCAGGCAGAAGCGCCAGCTGAAATCCATCACCTGGTCGTATCGTGGACGCGGAATGGAAGCGCGCAGCAGGATAAACAGCATGATGAAGAACGCGGTCTTCAGGAAGAACCAGAAGAACGCCAGCTGCGGCAGGATGCCGAACGGACCGTGCCAGCCGCCGAAGAACAGCGTGACCAGCAGGGCCGAGATCAAGATGATGCCGATGTATTCACCGACGAAGAACATGCCCCATTTCATGCCGGCGTATTCAATGTGGTAACCGTCAGCCAGTTCCTGTTCCGCTTCCGGTTGGTCGAACGGGTGACGGTGAGTCACGGCGACGCCGGCGATGAAGAAGGTACAGAAGCCGAAGAACTGCGGAATGATGAACCACAGGTTCTGCGCCTGGTACTCGACGATGTCGCGCATGTTGAACGAGCCGACCTGCACCACGATGCCCATCAGCGCGAGGCCCATGAACACTTCGTAGGACACGGTCTGGGCGGAGGCCCGCAAGCTGCCCAGCAGGGCGAACTTGTTGTTGCTCGACCAGCCGGCGAACAGCACCGCGTAGACCGACAGGCCGGCCATGGCGAAGAAGAACAGCAAGCCGATGTTCAGGTCCGCCACGCCCCAGGTCGGGGTGATCGGGATGATCGCGAAGGCGATCAGCAAGGCGCTCATGGCCACGACCGGTGCCAGGGTGAAGATCACCTTGTCGGCAAACGGCGGGGTCCAGTCTTCCTTGAAGAACATCTTCAGCATGTCGGCGGCGATCTGGAACATACCGAACGGGCCAACGCGGTTCGGACCGTAACGGTCCTGCCACCAGCCCAGCAGGCGACGTTCGACGAAGCTGAGCAGGGCGCCCGCGACCACCACGGCCAACAGGATCACGATGGCCTTGACGACCGAGATGATCACGTCGATCACTTCAGGGGTGAACCAGGTCATTGCGCTGCCTCCTGCAGACCGTCAACGGTTTTGCCGAAGATCGCCGGCGGGATGCCGGCGACGCCTTTAGGCAGGGCAACCAGGCCGGCACCCAGCTCTTCGTTGATACGCAGCGGCAGACGCAGGGTCTGGCCGGCCACGGTCACGCTGAGCAGGGCGCCGTCGTTGACGCCCAGGCGGTCGGCTTCGGACTTGGCCACGGACACATAGGCCACGGGAATGCGCTCTTGTACCGGTGCGGCCTTGGAAGAGGTTTCTTCGCTGCCGAACAGGTGGAAGAACGGCACAACCTGCCAGGTGCCCTGGGCCGGGTTGAACGGACGCGGGACCGCAGCGAACCAGTTCAGCGCGTCGCCCTGGGGTTCGATCAGGCGGGTGCCCGGGTCGCCGGCGCGGATATGCCCACCGACTTCGTCCTGGAACTTGTTCCAGGCCTGTGGCGAGTTCCAGCCCGGCGACCAGGCAAACGGCACCTGCTGACGTGGCTCGACCGAACCCGAGTAACCTTCCATGGAGAAGGCGAACGCGGTGTCGTTGTCTTGCGGCGTACGTGGTTCGTGCACGCTGATGTCGGCGCGCATGGCGGTACGACCGGAATAACGCAGCGGCTCACGGGCGAGCTTCATGCCCTTGATGCGGAACGCGGCGGACGGTGCGGCGTCGACGATACGCGCCAGCTGCGGCGCGCTCGCGGCGGCTGCGGCGGTGACATGGTCGAGCTGGGTCCAGTCGATCGGCTGGTTCAGCAGGGTCGCGCGCAGGGCATGCAGCCAGCGCCAGCCTTCGTGAACCAGGATGCTGGAGTCCATGTACTTCGGATCGAACACCTGGAAGAAGCGCTGGGCACGGCCTTCCTGGCTGACCAGAGTGCCGTCGCCTTCGGCGAAGGTGGCGGCTGGCAGTACCAGGTCGGCGCGATCGCTGGTGGCGGTCTTCTGGTGGTCGGCGACGATCAGGACCTTGGCGGCGTTCAGCGCAGCGTCAACCTTGGCGGCGTCGGTGCGGGTGTACAGGTCGTTTTCCAGCACCACGATCGCATCGGCAGTGCCGTCGATCACGGTTTGCAGGGCGGCGTCCAGGGACTCGCCACCGAGCATGGCCAGGCCGAGGCTGTTGGCTTCCGGCACCACCAGGCTGATGGAGCCGTTCTTGTCGCGCAGCTTCAAGGCCTTGGCGATGTTGGCGGCGGCTTCGATCAAGGCCTTGGAACCCAACGAGGTACCGGCAATGATCAATGGACGCTTGGCTGCCAGCAAGGCATCGGCAATGCGTTGGGCCAGTTCGGCGGCTTCAGTGTCCAGGCCTTCGACTGCCGGCGCGCTGGCGTCGAGGGCGTGGGCCACGGCGAAACCGATGCGGGCCAGGTCGTCCGGTGCAGCGTGGACGCATTCTTCGGCGATGTCGTCGAGCTTGGTTTCCGCCAGGCTGGCGATAAACAGCGGGTTCAGCGCGTGCTGGCCGATGTTTTTCACCGCAGCGTCGAGCCAAGGCTGGACGCGCATGGCGTCGGCCATGTCTTCGGCCTTGCCTTTGACCGACTGACGCAGGGACAGCGCGATACGCGCGGCGGTCTGGGTCAGGTCTTCACCGAGCACGAAGATGGCATCGTGGTCTTCGATGTCGCGCATGTTCGGCACCGGCAGCGGGCTGTCGTTCAGCACCTGCAGGACCAGGCGGATGCGCTCCAGCTCACCGGCTTCGATACCGGAGTAGAAGTGCTCGGCACCCACCAGCTCGCGCAACGCGTAGTTGCTTTCGAGGCTGGCGCGGGGCGAGCCGATACCGACGATGTTACGGCCGCGCAGGAGGTCGGCGGCTTTGTCCAGCGCCGCGTCCAGGCTCAGCTTGGCGCCATCGGCCAGCAGTGGCTGGCGTGGACGGTCTTCACGGTTGACGTAGCCATAGCCGAAACGACCACGGTCGCACAGGAAGTACTGGTTGACCGAACCGTTGAAGCGGTTTTCGATGCGACGCAGTTCGCCGTAGCGTTCGCCCGGGGAGATGTTGCAACCGCTCGAGCAGCCGTGGCAGATGCTCGGCGAGAACTGCATGTCCCACTTGCGGTTGTAGCGCTCGGAGTGGGTCTTGTCGGTGAACACACCGGTCGGGCAGACCTCGGTGAGGTTGCCGGAGAACTCGCTTTCGAGCACGCCGTCTTCAACACGGCCGAAGTACACGTTGTCGTGGGCGCCGAATACGCCGAGGTCGGTGCCGCCGGCGTAATCTTTATAGAAGCGTACGCAGCGGTAGCAGGCGATGCAGCGGTTCATTTCGTGGGAAATGAACGGGCCCAGTTGCTGGTTCTGGTGGGTACGCTTGGTGAAGCGATAACGGCGCTCGTTGTGGCCGGTCATCACCGTCATGTCTTGCAGGTGGCAGTGACCGCCTTCCTCACAGACCGGGCAGTCGTGGGGATGGTTGGTCATCAGCCATTCGACAACGCTGGCGCGGAACGCCTTGGATTCTTCATCGTCGATGGAGATCCAGGTGTTGTCGGTGGCTGGGGTCATGCAGGACATGACGATACGACCACGGGTGTCGTTTTCGTCGGTGTACTGCTTGACCGCACACTGGCGACAGGCACCGACGCTACCAAGCGCGGGGTGCCAGCAGAAATACGGGATGTCGAGGCCTAGTGACAGACACGCCTGTAACAGGTTGTCCGCCCCATCGACTTCGAGCGCTTTGCCGTCTACGTGGATAGTGGCCATGGTTCAAAGTTCTTCGTTGGCCCGTTGTCAGCGGGCGTGGCTAATGGAATCTTGTTATTCATGTGCATCTACACAGCCATGAAGGCGTCAGCACATGAGCAGGCGAAGGGCACGGACCCTTCGCCTTTTAAAGCGTTACGCGCCGACTACGATCGGCCTTGCCAGAGGCGGGACGGCGGCGCCGGTAGGCGCGATGCCGGCTTCGAACTCCGAGCGGAAGTATTTGATTGCGCTGCCCAATGGCTCCACGGCACCCGGTGCGTGAGCACAGAAGGTCTTGCCTGGGCCGAGGAAACCGACCAGGCCCAGCAGGGTCTCGATGTCACCCTCGCGGCCTTCGCCGTTTTCCAGGGCCATCAGCAGCTTGACGCTCCACGGCAGGCCGTCGCGGCATGGGGTGCAGAAGCCGCAGGATTCACGGGCAAAGAACTGCTCCATGTTGCGCAGCAGCGAGACCATGTTCACGGTGTTGTCCACCGCCATCGCCAGGCCGGTACCCATCCGGGTGCCCACCTTGCCGATGCCGCCGGCATACATTTGTGCGTCGAGGTGCTCGGGGAGCAGGAAACCGGTGCCGGCGCCGCCTGGCTGCCAGGCCTTGAGGGTGTAGCCGTCGCGCATGCCGCCGGCGTAGTCCTCGAACAGCTCGCGGGCGGTCACGCCGAATGGCAGTTCCCACAGGCCAGGGTTCTTGACCTTGCCGGAGAAGCCCATGAGCTTGGTGCCCATGTCTTCGCTGCCTTCGCGGGCCAACGATTTGTACCAGTCCACGCCGTCGGCGATGATCGCCGGCACGTTGCACAGGGTCTCGACGTTGTTCACGCAGGTCGGCTTGCCCCACACGCCCACGGCGGCAGGGAAGGGCGGCTTGGAGCGCGGGTTGGCGCGGCGGCCTTCGAGGGAGTTGATCAGTGCGGTTTCTTCACCGCAGATGTAACGCCCGGCGCCGGTGTGCACGAACAGTTCGAAGTCAAAGCCCGAACCGAGGATGTTCTTGCCCAGCAGGCCTGCGGCCTTGGCTTCTGCCACGGCACGGTTGAGGTGCTTGGCGGCGGTGGTGTATTCGCCGCGCAGGAAGATGTAGCCACGGTAGGTTTTCAGCGCGCGGGCGCTGATCAGCATGCCTTCGATCAGCAGATGGGGCAGTTGCTCCATCAGCATGCGGTCTTTCCAGGTGTTGGGTTCCATTTCGTCCGCGTTGCACAGCAGGTAGCGGATGTTGATGGATTCGTCTTTGGGCATCAGGCCCCACTTCACGCCCGTGGGGAAGCCTGCACCGCCGCGACCCTTGAGGCCGGCGTCCTTCACGGTCTGGACGATGTCGTCCTGGGCCATGTCGGCGAAGGCCTTGCGCGCAGCGGCGTAGCCGTTCTTGGCCTGGTACTCGTCAAGCCATACCGGCTCGCCGTCGTCACGCAAGCGCCAGGTCAGTGGGTGGGTCTCGGCCGAACGCTTGATCAGGTTGGCCGGGCCGAAGGAAGTCAGGGTCATGGGTAGCCCTCGAGCAATTGGGTCACGCCAGCAGGCTGCACGTCACCGAATGTGTCGTCGTCGATCATCAACGCCGGCGCCTTGTCGCAGTTGCCCAGGCAGCACACCGGCAGCAGCGTGAAGCGGCCGTCCGGGGTGGTCTGGCCGAGGCCGATGCCCAGCTTGGCCTGGATCTCGCTGACCACCGACTCGTGGCCACCGATGTAGCAGACCATGCTGTCGCACACGCGAATGATGTGGCGGCCGACCGGCTGGCGGAAGATCTGGCTGTAGAACGTCGCCACGCCTTCAACGTCGCTGGCGGGGATGCCGAGGATCTCGCCGATGGCGTAGAGGGCGCCGTCCGGCACCCAGCCACGTTCCTTCTGGACGATCTTCAAGGCTTCGATCGACGCCGCGCGCGGGTCTTCGTAGTGATGCAGCTCGTGCTCGATGGCCGAGCGTTCGGTTTCACTCAAGGTGAAACGGTCTGTCTGGATAAGCGTGCTGTTCATGCTTAGCGGTCCACGTCGGCCATAACGAAATCGATACTACCCAGGTACGCAATCAAGTCCGCGACCATCTCGCCTTTGATCACCGAAGGGATCTGCTGCAAGTGGGCGAAGCTTGGGGTACGAATCCGGGTGCGGTAGCTCATGGTGCCGCCATCGCTCGTCAGGTAATAACTGTTGATACCCTTGGTCGCTTCGATCATCTGGAAGGATTCGTTGGCCGGCATTACCGGGCCCCACGAAACCTGCAGGAAGTGCGTGATCAGGGTTTCGATGTGCTGCAGCGTGCGCTCTTTCGGCGGCGGCGTGGTCAGCGGGTGGTCCGCCTTGTACGGGCCGGCCGGCATGTTGCGCATGCACTGCTCGATGATCTTCAGGCTCTGGCGCATTTCTTCGACGCGCACGATGCAACGGTCGTAGGCATCGCCATTGGCCGCCAGCGGGACTTCGAACTCGAAGTTCTCGTAGCCGGAATAAGGGCGCGCTTTACGCAGGTCGAAGTCGCAACCGGTCGAACGCAGGCCGGCACCGGTGACACCCCATTCCAGGGCTTCCTTGGTGTTGTACTGGGCGACGCCGATGGTACGGCCCTTGAGGATGCTGTTATCCAACGCAGCCTTCTGGTACTCGTCCAGGCGCTTGGGCATCCAGTCGATGAATTCCTTGACCAGGCGTTCCCAGCCATTCGGCAGGTCGTGGGCGACGCCGCCGATGCGGTACCAGGCCGGGTGCAGGCGGAAACCGGTGATGGCTTCGATGACCTTGTAGGCGCGCTGACGGTCGGTGAAGGTGAAGAACACCGGGGTCATGGCGCCGACGTCCTGGATATAGGTACCCAGGAACAGCAGGTGGCTGGTGATCCGGAAGAACTCGGCCATCATGATGCGGATGGTGTCGACGCGGTCCGGGACCTTGATGCCGGCCAGCTTCTCGACCGAGAGCACGTACGGCAGGTTGTTCATCACGCCGCCGAGGTAGTCGATACGGTCGGTGTACGGGATGAAGCTGTGCCACGACTGACGCTCGGCCATCTTCTCGGCACCACGGTGGTGGTAGCCGATGTCCGGTACGCAGTCGACGATTTCTTCGCCGTCCAGTTGCAGGATGATGCGGAAGGCACCGTGGGCCGAAGGGTGGTTCGGGCCCAGGTTGAGGAACATGTAGTCCTCGTTGGTGCCGGAGCGCTTCATGCCCCAGTCTTCCGGACGGAAGCGCGCAGCCTCTTCTTCAAGCTGCTGCTTGGCGAGGTTGAGGCTGAACGGGTCGAATTCGGTGGCGCGGGCAGGGAAGTCCTTGCGCAGCGGGTGACCTTCCCATGTTGGCGGCATCATGATGCGCGTCAGGTGCGGGTGGCCCGGGAAGTCGATACCGAACATGTCCCAGACTTCGCGCTCGTACCAGCTGGCGTTCGGCCAGATACCGGTCACGGTCGGCACGCTCAGGTCGCTCTCGGACAGTGCGACCTTGATCATCACGTCGCTGTTACGTTCGATCGACAGCAGGTGATAGAACACGGTGAAATCGGCGCCGCTCGGCAGGCCCTGGCGCTTGGTGCGCAGGCGCTCGTCCACGCCATGCAGGTCATAGAGCATGACGTACGGCTTGGGCAGGTTGCGCAGGAAGGTCAGGACTTCGACGAGCCTGGCACGCGCCACCCACAGCACCGGCATACCGGTGCGTGTGGCCTGGGCGGTGAAGGCGTCAGGGCCAAAACGGTTATTGAGTTCGACGACCACATCCTGGTCGTCTGCCTTATAAGGCGGGATGTACAGAGCACTGCCTGTAGTCATGGTTTTTTATCGCTTTCGGTCAACGTAAAGAATGAAGCCAGGTTTTCGTTCTATAAAAGAAGCGGTGCTGGATCAGACTTCGTCGGGGCTGTGCAGGTTGGTGACTGCGATTCGCTGTTCGCGGCGCTGTTCCTTTTGCGACGGCATCTCGGCGCGGTACACGCCTTGATCGCCGACGACCCAGGAAAGCGGGCGACGCTCCTTGCCAATCGATTCCTGCAACAGCATCAAGCCTTGCAGGAATGCTTCGGGGCGGGGCGGGCAGCCAGGCACGTAGACGTCCACGGGCAGGAACTTGTCCACCCCCTGGACCACGGAGTAGATGTCGTACATGCCACCGGAGTTGGCGCACGAACCCATGGAGATAACCCACTTCGGCTCGAGCATTTGCTCGTAGAGACGCTGAATGATCGGCGCCATCTTGATAAAGCAGGTACCGGCGATAACCATGAAATCCGCCTGGCGCGGTGATGCCCGGATAACTTCGGCGCCAAAGCGCGCGATGTCGTGGGGCGCCGTGAAGGCGGTGGTCATTTCCACGTAGCAGCACGAAAGACCGAAGTTGTACGGCCACAGGGAGTTCTTACGTCCCCAGTTGACCGCGCCACTCAGCACGTCTTCCAGCTTGCCCATGTAGATGTTCTTGTGGACTTGGTCTTCTAACGGATCGGAAACGGTTTCCCGTTCGCCGATGGGGTACTGCTCGTTAGGAGCATCCGGGTCGATCCTGGTGAGATTGTATTGCATCGCCAAAGCCTCATTGTTTCAGCTTCGCTTGCCGCTTACGACGAGCTTCCGGAGCCCAGTCAAGGGCGCCCACTCGAAATAGGTAGACAAGGCCTGCCAACAGAATTGCTATGAAAACGAGGGCTTCGACGAATCCGGTCCAGCCGCTTTCGCGGACGGACACAGACCAGGCAAAGAGAAAGAGGGCTTCGATGTCGAAGATCACGAAGAGCATCGCGACCAGATAGAATTTGGCTGAGAGCCGCAAGCGGGCGCCACCTGTAGGCAGCATGCCGGATTCGAACGGTTCATTCTTGCTGCGGCCCCAGGCTTTTGACCCGAGGAGGCTGGACACACCGAGCATGAAGGCGCAAAGGCCGACAACACCGAGGAGGAAAATGGCAAAGCCCCAGTTGTGGGCCATGAGTCCTGTCGCTTCGGTCATGCTGGGAATCCTTAACAGAGAGCAAAGGTCTCTGAGCTCGAAAAAGTAACGATGCAGTGACGATATGTCGCACTGCAATCAATCGCGGTGATTTTATGGCTAAACACCGGGCAAGTAAAATTCCTAGGGCGAAATTATTCGATGGAATAAGCACATAGTGCACCTTCTTGGGGCTGTAGCCCTTGTGGGGCGGGCATTAGCGGGCATTTGATCAAATGTGTTTTGTTTAACCTGTAACGAAGTTTTTATGTTCTAAATGATAATGAATATTGTTTGCGTGGGGTTTAAGCGATTGTTTCTCATACAGCGGAGTAAGTTGCCGTTACTTGCCTGATTAGCGCGAGTTGTTGGAGCGGATCTTTTAACCGATTTATCTGCAGCAAATACCGCTCTGGATCAAGGTTTTGCACAAAATCTTCAGGCTGCAAGCGTTCCTCATGTGGGAGGGAGTTGCCTCCTCCCACATTTGACTTTGGTGAACCAGCGTGATGTGTACCGGCAAAAAAACGCCCCGAACCAGTCGGGGCGTGATTGTCGTGCGGCACTGCGGTTAGCTCTTTAACGGGTCCGCCGTGGCCGTGTACTCACATCGATCAGTGGAACTGCTCTTCTTCGGTCGAACCGGTCAGCGCGGTCACGGACGAGGTGCCGCCCTGGATTACGGTGGTCATGTCGTCGAAGTAGCCGGTGCCCACTTCCTGCTGGTGAGCCACGAAGGTGTAGCCCTTGGCGGCGTCAGCGAATTCCTGTTCCTGCAGCTTCACATAGGCAGTCATGTCGTTGCGGGCGTAGTCGTGCGCCAGGTTGAACATGCTGTGCCACATGTTGTGAATGCCGGCCAGGGTGATGAACTGGTGCTTGTAGCCCATGGCGGACAGTTCGCGCTGGAACTTGGCGATGGTCGCGTCGTCCAGGTTCTTTTTCCAGTTGAAGGAAGGCGAGCAGTTGTAGGACAGCAGCTGGTCCGGGTATTCCTTCTTGATTGCTTCGGCAAAGCGACGCGCTTCGTCCAGGTCCGGCTTGGCGGTTTCGCACCAGATCAGGTCGGCGTACGGCGCGTAGGCCAGGCCGCGGGCGATGGCCTGGTCGAGACCGGCGCGCACTTTGTAGAAACCTTCCTGGGTACGTTCGCCGGTTACGAACGGCTGGTCGTACGGGTCGCAGTCCGAGGTCAGCAGGTCCGCGGCGTTGGCATCGGTGCGGGCCAGGATGATGGTCGGCGTGCCGGCAACGTCAGCCGCCAGGCGGGCAGCGGTCAGCTTCTGTACGGCTTCCTGGGTCGGTACCAGTACCTTGCCGCCCATGTGGCCGCATTTCTTCACCGAAGCCAGTTGGTCTTCGAAGTGCACGCCGGCCGCGCCAGCCTCGATCATGCTCTTCATCAGCTCGTAGGCGTTCAGTACGCCGCCGAAACCGGCTTCGGCGTCGGCCACGATGGGCGCGAAGTAGTCGATGTAGCCTTCATCACCCGGGCCTTTACCGGCTTTCCACTGGATCTGGTCGGCACGACGGAACGAGTTGTTGATGCGCTTGACCACGGTAGGCACGGAGTCCACCGGGTACAGCGATTGGTCGGGGTACATGGATTCAGCGGAGTTGTTGTCCGCTGCCACTTGCCAGCCGGACAGGTAGATCGCCTGGATACCGGCTTTCACCTGTTGGACTGCCTGGCCGCCAGTGAGGGCGCCCATGCAGTTGACGAAATCTTTCTCGGGGCGGAAGGACGGCTTGGCACCTTGGGTGACCAGCTTCCACAGCTTCTCGGCGCCGAGTTTTGCAAAGGTGTGCTCAGGTTGAACCGAGCCACGCAGGCGGACGACGTCAGCAGCGGAATAAGCGCGGGTTACGCCTTTCCAGCGTGGGTTTTCAGCCCAGTCTTTCTCGAGGGCTGCAATTTGCTGTTCGCGTGTCAGTGCCATGGGGGAAAACCTCGTCGCATAGGTCTAGGTGGAAAATTCCATTTGCCAGCCACGTAGTGAATGCGTGGTTATGGCTGCTCGCTGACCAGAAGCTCAGGTGTTCAAGTCAAGTTCGGCGGGGCGGGCGACGGGATGAACGACGGCTCAAGGGGGGGAGTTGAGCAGGTAGGGGCGAACTGCGAACGGTCTTCGGGCATCGTGGGCCTTTGTACGATCCATCAGTGTGTAGCCGGGTTACCTGGTTAGCTTCCGTCCCTCGGGACAACTTCGTTCCAGTCGCAACCTCGTCAAACACACCTTGTGGGCGGTACAGACACGAATCGGCTCGGGTGGGTAGCTTGGAGCGGCGATCCGAAGGCCCTTGCCAGGGCCCCTGATTAGCGGGAGCGAGGCCATCATGCCCATGCTTTTTTGGATCGTCAAATGTTTTGTAGTGCTTTTTTTCAGGCACTACATCTTTAGTCTAATACGACTCATCAGTCAGTTTTTGGTGCTTCAGTTCAGGGTGTCGACCTTGACCCGCAAAGTCAGGTCATCGCGGCCCTGGGTAGAGTAGCTGCGGGTTGTGGAGGATTTGTCGGCCTGGGTCTCGCGGTTGATGCCGGCCAGGGGGATCCATTCCCCAAGGCGCCCGCTGACAGTTGTGTCGGTACTTTGCACATTCACTACATCGGGACGTTCCTGGCTCATGCGGTCACGGTTGGTACTGATCGCCAGGTGCACGGTCTCGCCGGTGACGCTGGCGGTGACGTAGAAGCCCTGGGTGACGTTGCGGTACTGGGTCTGGTTCTGCGGACGGCCGTAGGCGTCGGGTTGGGTTGTGGTCAGTGGCACGCTCTGGCCGACCTGGATCAGCGCGGGCACGCCTTCGCTGGCCTGGATCTGCTGGATGTCGCCGTCGCGGCTGGCGGTGCCGTAGCTGATGATACGGGTCTGGCTGTCGCCGCTGTTCTGCTGGTTGTTTTCATTGGTATCGACGGTGATCAGCAGGCGCTTGGCTGGTGTATCCAGCTGGGCGAGCAGCGCACGCAGGTCCTGGATCTTGCCGGGGGCAGCGTTAACGATAAGCTGGTTGCCGTAGGCGCTGATGGTGCCGTCCTTGCCGATGAAGTTCTGCGCCACGGGGAGCAGGTCGGTGCTGGTGCGGTTGCTCAGGTTGACGACTTCGGTGTCGGCCATTGCCGAGCAACTGGCAGTGAGGAGGAGGGCGGTGAGCAGGGTGCGTAGGGACATGTCCGTTATCTCTGCGAGTCAGTTAGGCTTGATAGTGCCAGTTTGTCGGCCTGGCGGGTCGCAAGTTGAATCGTAGACGGCAAAATGCCCTGGCATGGCAGGGCATTGTTGGTGTTCCTGAAATAGCTATCGGGGGCAAGCCCCCTCCCACATTTTGACCGAGTACATCCTTGGGGATGCAGCCAAGTGTGGGAGGGGGCTTGCCCCCGATGGCAGCGACGCGGTCTCGAATCAGCCCCCGCGCACCATATCGACATGGGGAATCCCGACTTCCAGGAATTCCTCGCTGACGATCTTGAAGCCCAGTCGCTCATAGAACGGCGCCGCATACACTTGTGCACTCAGGAACTGCTTGGTCTGGCCACGTTGCTCGGCCACGCCGATCACCGCTTCCATCAGCTTGTCGCCGACCTTCAACCCGCGCCAGTCCTTGAGCACCGACACCCGGCCGATCTCGCCGCTGGGCAGCAGGCGCGCGGTACCAATCGGAAAGTCGCCTTCGAATGCAAGGAAATGCACTGCGTCTGCGTCGTCCGCATCCCACTCAAGTTCAGGTGGGACGGACTGTTCAGCGATAAATACCGCTTCACGAATGCGCCGAATCTCGGCGATATCCTTATGCCAGTCCGCGACACCTACGTGAATCCTATTCATCGGCAAACCCCAGGCTTCCTTGCTTGACCAGCTCGCACAGCAGGTCACGGGCGTCTTCGTCCAGCAGCCATTCGCCGAGGTTTTCGGCGTGCAGGGCGTCGGCGGCGCAGACCAGTTTCAGCAGTTCGCGCAGTTTACCCGGCAGGTAACGGCTCTGGCCGCTGGCGAACAGCAGGACGTCATCGTCGACTTCCGACCAGGCCATGCGCGCGCTTGGGTTGCGCACCAGGATTGCGCCGTCCTGCAGGCTGTTGATGAAGTCGTCTTCGCCCAGTTCTTCGCCTGCCACCAGTTCCGGGTAGCGCGGCTCGGTCATGAATTGGCCGAACCAGGTCAGCAGCATGCGCTCGTCGCTCATGTGCTCGGCCAGCAGGCTCTTGAGGCGGTCGAGGGCGTCGCTCTGGATCTGGTGCGGGTCGCTGACCGGCTGCGCGTCGGCGTCGGTGTAGCGCTCTTCGTCGGTCAGGTACTGGGCGAGGAAGTCGGTGAAGTGGGTCAGTACTTCTGCGGCGCTTGGGGCGCGAAAGCCCACCGAGTACGTCATGCAGTCATCTTCGGCGATGCCGAAATGCGCCAGGCGTGGCGGCAGGTAGAGCATGTCGCCCGGTTCCAGCACCCATTCGGCGCTTTCTTCGAATTCGGCGAGGATGCGCAGGTCGGCGTGTTGCAGCAGCGGGCTTTCGGAGCTGCACATCTGGCCGATCTTCCAGTTGCGCTTGCCCTGGGCCTGCAGCAGGAACACGTCGTAGTTGTCGAAGTGCGGGCCTACGCTGCCGCCGGGTGCGGCAAAGCTGATCATCACATCGTCGATGCGCCAGCTTGGCAGGAAGCGGAACTGCTCCAGCAACTCGGCCACTTCCGGCACGAACTGGTCGACCGCCTGCACCAGCAGGGTCCACTCACGTTCAGGCAGGGTGCTGAAGGCGTCTTCGGCGAACGGGCCGCGGCGCAGTTCCCACGGGCGTTCGCCGTGTTCGATCACCAGGCGCGATTCGACTTCTTCTTCCAGGGCCAGGCCGGCGAGTTCGTCGGCGTCGATCGGGCTTTCGAAGTCAGGGATCGCCTGGCGGATCAGCAGCGGTTTTTTCTGCCAGTAGTCGCGCAGGAATTCCCGTGCCGTGATGCCGCCCAGAAGTTGAAGAGGGATATCAGGATTCATGTGTAACCTATTGAAAAAAAGCACTTTTCAGACTGAAATAAAAACGCCCGGCGCGGCCGGGCGTCTCAAGGGGCTTGCGCGAATCAGATGCGCTTGGCTTGCTCTACAGCGTTGCCGATGTAGTTGGCCGGGGTGAGCAGTTTCAGCTCGGCCTTGGCCGCGGCTGGCATGTCCAGGCCGTCGATGAAAGTTTGCAGTGCTTCAGGGCTGATACCCTTGCCACGGGTCAACTCTTTCAGCTTCTCGTAAGGGTTTTCGATGTTGTAGCGGCGCATCACGGTCTGGATCGGCTCGGCCAGCACTTCCCAGCACGCGTCCAGGTCAGCGGCGATTTTCTGCGCGTTGAGCTCCAGTTTGCTGATGCCTTTGAGGCTGGCTTCGTATGCGATCACGCTGTGGGCAAAGCCCACGCCGAGGTTGCGCAGTACGGTGGAGTCGGTCAGGTCGCGCTGCCAGCGGGAGATCGGCAACTTGCTGGCCAGGTGCTGGAACAGGGCGTTGGCGATGCCGAGGTTGCCTTCGGAGTTTTCGAAGTCGATCGGGTTGACCTTGTGCGGCATGGTCGACGAACCGATTTCACCGGCAATGGTGCGCTGCTTGAAGTAGCCCAGGGAGATGTAGCCCCAGATATCGCGATCGAAGTCGATCAGGATGGTGTTGAAGCGCGCGATGGCGTCGAACAGCTCGGCAATATAGTCGTGGGGTTCGATCTGCGTGGTGTACGGGTTGAAGCCCAGGCCCAGTTCGTCTTCGATGAAGGCGCGGGCGTTGGCTTCCCAGTCGATCTCAGGGTAGGCCGACAGGTGCGCGTTGTAGTTGCCCACGGCGCCGTTGATCTTGCCCAGCAGTGGGACAGCGGCGACTTGAGCGATCTGGCGCTCCAGGCGATACACCACGTTGGCGAGTTCCTTGCCCAGGGTAGTCGGCGACGCCGGCTGGCCGTGGGTACGCGACAGCATCGGCACGTCGGCGAAACGGATGGCCAGCTCGCGGATCGCTTCGGCGGTCTGGCGCATCAGCGGCAGCATCACGTCATCACGGCCTTCGCGCAGCATCAGGGCGTGGGACAGGTTGTTGATGTCCTCGCTGGTGCAGGCAAAGTGGATGAATTCGCTGACCTGGGCCAGTTCCGGCAGCTTGGCCGCCTGCTCCTTGAGCAGGTATTCGATGGCCTTGACGTCGTGGTTGGTGGTGCGCTCGATCTCTTTCACACGCTCGGCGTGCTCCAGGGAGAAATTGTCCGCCAGGGCGTCGAGTACAGCGTTGGCTTCGGCGGAGAACGCCGGCACTTCGCTGATGGCGGGGTGAGCGGCCAGGCGCTGGAGCCAGCGCACTTCAACCAGTACACGAGCACGGATCAGGCCGTATTCGCTGAAAATAGGGCGCAGGGCCTGGGTTTTGCCGGCGTAGCGGCCGTCAACAGGGGAAACCGCAGTGAGCGAAGAGAGCTGCATGGGGTGTTCTCGGACAGTCGGGCAACGAAATGGGGCGCGTATCATACATGAAAAAATCCGCCGGTCCGTTGCCAACTGACCGGCGTATTACGCGTAACGGCTTGAAAATAGCCTGTCGGTGCGACTTATTCGTTGCGCATCAACGGGTAAAGCTCTTTGAGCAATTTGCGTCGGCTGATCACCAGTTGCCAACGATGTCCGCCCAATTGCCGCCACAACCGCGCCGAACGAATGCCGGCGAGCAGCAGTGCGCGGATTTTCGAGGCGTTGTTCGGTTGCTGCAGGTTGCGCATGTCGCCGTGCACCTGGATGCGTTGGCGCAAGGTGCTCAAAGTGTCCTGGTACAGCGCACCGCAGGCGGCGATCACGTTTTCGTGGGCCGGGCCGAAGTGTTCTACCTGGGACTGGATCTGTGGCAGGCGTTTGCCGATGGTTTCCAGCATGTCTTCGCGCTTGGCCAGCTGGCGCTCGAGGCCGAGCATCGACAGGGCGTAGCGCAGCGGTTCACGCTGCAAGGTGCTGGGGTCGCGCTCCAGGGCGCCGATCAGGGCGCGATAACCTTCACGCAGTGCGAGGTCGTCGCCGCCGTAGACTTCCAGGGTGTCCTTGGGGTCGCGGATCAGCAGGCTGCCGAGCATGCAGGTCAGGCCGGCTTCGGTGACCTGGCCGGTCTTGGCGATCTTGTCCACCAGCACGGCGGAAAGAAATACCCCGCCGAGTGCCGTCAATTGCTCCTGGGTCGGGCTCATGCCGGGTTGCTCCAGGCTTCGGCGACTTCAATCACGCCGCCGCCCAGGCAGATTTCGCCGTCATAGAACACCACGGACTGGCCAGGGGTGACCGCGCGTTGCGGGTCATCAAAGGTGGCGCGGTAGCCCGTCGCGGTTTTTTCCAGGACGCAGGGCTGGTCGCTTTGGCGATAGCGTACCTTGGCCGTCAGGCGGCGCGGGGTGCTCAGGTCGATCGGGTTGACCCAATAGATCTCCGAGGCCAGCAGTGCGCCCGAGAACAGCAGCGGGTGTTCATTGCCCTGGCCGACGATCAGCACGTTGTGCTCCAGGTCCTTGACCAGCACGTACCACGGCTCTTCGCCGGCATCCTTCAAGCCACCGATGCCCAGGCCCTGGCGCTGGCCGATGGTGTGGTACATCAAGCCATGGTGACGGCCGATCACTTCGCCGTCGGTGGTCTTGATCTCGCCCGGCTGCGCCGGCAGGTACTGCTTGAGGAAGTCGCTGAAGCGGCGCTCGCCGATAAAGCAGATCCCAGTGGAGTCCTTCTTCTTGGCGGTCGCCAGGCCGTGTTGCTCGGCGATCCTGCGCACTTCGGGCTTTTCCAGCTCGCCCACCGGGAACAGGGTCTTGGCGATCTGTTCACCGCCGACGGCGTGCAGGAAGTAGCTCTGGTCCTTGTTCGGGTCCAGGCCCTTGAGCAGTTCGGTGCGGCCATCGATGTCGCGGCGGCGCACGTAGTGGCCAGTGGCAATCAAGTCGGCGCCAAGGATCATGGCGTAGTCGAGGAACGCCTTGAACTTGATTTCGCGGTTGCACAGGATGTCCGGGTTCGGCGTGCGACCGGCCTTGTATTCGGCCAGGAAGTGCTCGAACACGTTGTCCCAGTACTCGGCGGCGAAATTGGCGGTGTGTAGCTTGATGCCAATTTTGTCGCACACGGCCTGGGCGTCCGCGAGGTCGTCCATGGCGGTGCAATATTCCGTTCCATCGTCTTCTTCCCAGTTCTTCATGAACAGGCCTTCCACCTCATAACCCTGCTCCATGAGCAGAACGGCGGAAACGGAAGAATCCACGCCGCCGGACATGCCGACGATGACGCGCTTCTTTTGTATGTCAGAAGGGGCTGGATCACGCATAGGGTTTCAACGGGTGTCTTGAAAAAGGACGCGATTCTAACAGGCCTGGGCCCGCAAGGCTAAAGAGAAGGGCGGATCAATTCCAGGCTGTGACGCTGACCGGCCAGGTAATCATCGATACAGCGGATGATCAGCTCGCTGCGCCAGGCGTCGCGCACGGCCAGCAGTTCGTCGCGGGTGAGCCAGCGGGCACGCAGGATGCCTTCGTCCAGTTGATAGTCCGGGTGGTGTTTCAGTGCCTTGGCAATAAAGCAGACGCGTTGATAGGTAACCCCGTTGCTGGGTGCGGTGTACAGGTAGATGCCGACAATGCCGGTGGCCTCCACGTCCCAGCCGGTTTCCTCAAGGGTTTCACGCACGGCGGCCTCGGTCAGGGTTTCGTCTGGGTCGAGGTGGCCGGCAGGCTGGTTGAGCACGGCGCGGCCGCCCTTGAGCTCTTCGACCATCAGGAACTTGCCGTTGTCTTCGACGATGGTGGCGACGGTGATGTGGGGTTGCCAGGTCATGGGATGCCTCTCGAGTCTGAATGCAGCGCAGTCTTGGAGCAGGATTACAGCAGTGTGGGAGGGGGCAATCCCCCTCCCACAAGGATGATGCATAAGCAATCTGCATGATGCGCCTGACATTTTATGATTTTACCGATTTCAGCGCCTGGCGCAGCTTATCTCTCCAGAGCCCTCAGTTTGGAAAGTGTCATGAACCCGATTGCCGATAAAAGCTACGAAGTACGCCTTACATCGCCACTGCCCATTGCCTTCATCCTGCTGTGGAGTTCCGGCTACATCGGCGGTGCGTTCGGTGTGCGCTATGGCGAGCCGTTCACCATGACGTTCTATCGGTTTGCCCTGGCTGCCCTGGTGTTCCTGGGCGTTGCACTCGCCATCAAGGCGCAATGGCCGAAACGACTTGCACCCTACTTCCATGCTGCGACAGTGGGGCTGCTGTTGCAGGCCCTGCAGTTCGGCGGCCTTTACACCGGCATCAGCCACGGCGTTCCCGCAGGGCAGGCGGCATTGATCGTTGGGCTGATGCCGGTGTTCGTGGTGATCGGTGCCTATTTCTGCCTGGGTGAACAATTGAGTTGGCGCGACCTGCCGGGTTCGATCCTCGGCGTTGGCGGCGTGGCCATCGTCGTGGCCAGCAGCTTTTTTGGCTTCGAGGCGTCAGTGGGTGGTTACGGCGCGGTGGGCTTGGCGCTATTGGGTATCACGCTTGGCACGCTCTACCAGAAGCGCTTTCTTGGCGGGGTGAATCTATGGGTCGGGTGTTTCATTCAGATGGTCACCGCGTCGTTGGTCATGTTGCTGCTGGCATACACCACCGAAACCATGCAGGTCACCGAGTGGGTTCCATTCGTAGCGTCGGTGGCCTGGATCACGCTGATGAACTCCGTGGGTGCGCTGACGCTGCTGTATTTGATGATTCGACGCGGGGAGGCGAGTAAGGCGACGAACTTGTTTCATGTGATTCCGGCGGTCACGCAGATCATGGCGTCGTTGGTGTTGGGTGAGGTGCCGAGTGGGGTGGCGATTGTGGGGTTTGTTGTTTCAGGGGCAGGGGTTTATTGGATGAATCATGTGCGCGCCAAGTAGGTAGTCTTGACAGGTATAGCGGGCGCCTTGCACTAATGGCGGGGAATAATTACTCACTCCCATGGGGGTGGCATGAGAGTCAATCTTGATATTCAGTCGCTGCGCAGTTTCCTCAAGGTCGCAGAGCTGGGCAGTTTCACTCGGGCCGCGCAAGCGTTGAGCCTGACCCAGCCGGCAATCAGCCAGCAAATTCGACGACTTGAGGATTTGCTGGGTGTCGAGCTTTTTGCTCGCGACAATCGGCAGGTGTTGCTCACCCTCGAAGGAGAGCGCTTGACCGGCTATGCCCAGCAGATGGTCAGCGTCAACGACAAGGTGGGGAGCCTGTTTGATGCCAGTCGCACTCAAGAGTCCGTGACGCTGGGTATTCCCGAATATTTCAGCGAGGAAATCCTGCAGCGCGTTATTCCTGCTCTGGCGGTTGAATTACCTTCAGTGCGAATTGTGGTCAAGGTCGCGCGTTCCCTGTTGCTCGCAGAGGCGTTCAGTGAGGGACGAATCGATATTGGCCTGATGATTGATGAGTTGCCAAAAGTCGCTGGCGTGCCTTTGCATGCACTTTCGTTGATGTGGCTGGGTGGCGAGTGTGCGGCAGCCCCCATGGAAGGGCAGGAAGTTTCGCTGGCGCTGTTCAAGGCGCCCTGCGTGTTCAGGAGCCTGGCGATTCGGCGTTTGGAGGAGAGTGGCATCAGGTGGCGCTGCGTGTATGAGTCTGAAGACTTGATGTCGCTGCGTTCAGCGGTCCAGGCGGGAGTTGGTGTGACGCTTTTACCCTGGTTTGCCCAGGTGCCGGGCTTGAAAAACGTCGAAGCGCTCGCGCATTTGCCTGCGCTGCCGGGGTTTGGGGTTGAACTCAAGCAGAGGCCGGGCTGGGAGCCTTGGTACAAACCGCAGTTCCTGGCGATTATCGAGGCCGCATGGCGCGAGGAATACGGTGTTGCATAAACCCTGAAAACACAAACCCCGGCACGTGGCCGGGGTTTGTGATGCATCCCTACAACCTTACTTCAACTTGGCAATCGCCGCATTGAGGGTGTTGCTTGGGCGCATGGCCTTGCTGGTCAGCTCCGGGTTCGGCGCGTAGTAGCCGCCGATGTCCACTGGCTTGCCCTGTACGGCATTGAGCTCGGCAACGATGGTTGCTTCATTCGCGGCCAGGGTCTTGGCCAGTTCGCCGAATTGGCCTTGCAGTGCAGTGTCTTCGGTCTGGGCGGCCAGGGCCTGGGCCCAGTACAGCGCCAGGTAGAAGTGGCTGCCGCGGTTGTCGATGTTGCCGACTTTGCGCGATGGCGACTTGTTGTTGTCGAGGAACTGGCCGGTGGCCTGGTCCAGGGTCTTGGACAGTACCAGGGCTTTCGGGTTGTTGTATGTCACACCCAAATGCTCGAGGGAAGCGGCCAGGGCCAGGAACTCGCCCAGGGAATCCCAGCGCAGGAAGTTCTCTTCCAGCAGCTGTTGCACGTGCTTCGGCGCCGAACCGCCGGCGCCGGTTTCGAACAGGCCGCCGCCATTCATCAGCGGCACGATCGACAGCATCTTGGCGCTGGTGCCCAGTTCCATGATCGGGAACAGGTCGGTCAGGTAGTCACGCAGCACGTTGCCGGTCACCGAGATGGTGTCCAGGCCCTTGCGGGTACGTTCCAGGGTGAACTTCATCGCGTCGACCGGCGACATGATGCGGATGTCCAGGCCTTCGGTGTTGTGGTCTTTCAGGTAGGCCTGGACTTTCTCGACCACGACGCCGTCGTGTGCACGCTTGGGGTCCAGCCAGAAGATGGCCGGGGTGTTGCTGGCGCGGGCACGGTTGACGGCCAGCTTGACCCAATCCTGGATCGGCGCGTCTTGGGTCTGGCACATGCGGAAGATGTCGCCGGCTTCGACTTTCTGTTCCATCAGCAGGTTGCCCTTGCTGTCGGTCACGCGGACGACGCCGTCAGCCTTGACCTGGAAGGTCTTGTCGTGGGAGCCGTACTCTTCGGCTTTTTTCGCCATCAGGCCAACGTTCGGCACGCTGCCCATGGTGGTAGGGTCGAAGGCGCCGTTGGCCTTGCACTCTTCGATCACCGCCTGGTAGATGGTGGCGTAGCAGCGATCCGGGATCACGGCCTTGGTGTCGTGCAGCTGGCCGTCGGTGCCCCACATCTTGCCGGAGTCACGGATCATGGCCGGCATCGAGGCGTCGACGATGACGTCGCTCGGCACGTGCAGGTTGGTGATGCCTTTGTCGGAGTTGACCATCGCCAGGGAAGGGCGAGCGGCGTAGACCGCCTGGATGTCAGCTTCGATCTGGGCCTGCTGCTCGGCCGGCAGGGCCTTGATGCGGGCGTACAGGTCGCCGATGCCGTTG
Source organism: Pseudomonas sp. NFACC42-2 (assembly GCF_900116055.1). Lineage (NCBI taxonomy): Bacteria > Pseudomonadati > Pseudomonadota > Gammaproteobacteria > Pseudomonadales > Pseudomonadaceae > Pseudomonas > Pseudomonas sp. NFACC42-2. Next base: position 112,873 of record NZ_FOZO01000008.1, on the reverse strand, counting down.
TTCAGGTTGAAGCCGATCTGTGCCAGCACGTCTGCGTGCTTGGCCAGGGCGTCTTTATAGAACTCGGCAACGATCTGGCCGAACATGATCGGGTCGGAGACCTTCATCATGGTGGCTTTCAGGTGGACCGACAGCAGCACGCCTTGTTTCTTGGCGTCTTCGATTTCAGCGGCGATGAAGCTGCGCAGGGCGTTCTTGCTCAGTACCGCGCTGTCGATGATTTCGCCGGCCTTGACGGTGGTCTTTTCTTTCAGGACGGTGGTGGTACCGTCCTGGGCGACCAGCTCGATCTTGACAGCGTCAGCGGCTTCGATCTGCACGGCTTTTTCGCTGCCGTAGAAGTCGCCGTTGCTCATGTGGGCAACGTGGGACTTGGAGTCTGCAGCCCAGGCGCCCATCTTGTGCGGGTGCTTGCGAGCGTAGTTCTTGACCGACAGCGGCGCGCGGCGGTCGGAGTTGCCTTCGCGCAGTACCGGGTTCACGGCGCTGCCCTTGACCTTGTCGTAACGTGCACGGGTTTCTTTTTCCGCGTCGGTGGTTACGGTTTCCGGGTAGTCCGGCAGGGCGTAGCCCTGGGCCTGCAGTTCCTTGATCGCGGCTTGCAGCTGCGGGGTCGAGGCGCTGATATTAGGCAACTTGATGATGTTGGCTTCAGGGGTAACGGCCAGGTCGCCCAGTTCGGCGAGGTGGTCCGGTACGGCCTTGGTGCCCAGTTGCTCGGGGAAGCTTGCGAGGATGCGCCCTGCGAGGGAGATGTCGCGGGTTTCCACGGCAATATCAGCGGAAGCGGTGAAGGCCTCTACGATAGGCAGCAGTGAATAGGTGGCGAGGGCTGGGGCTTCGTCGGTGAAGGTGTAGATGATCTTCGAGCGGGTGGGCATATTCGGATTAACTCTCTTCTTTGCTGAAAGCGTGCGCAGAAACTCGAGATGCGCCGGGTGGAGCGCGTTCGTTCAAAGTCATCCATGAGCGAAAGGTCGAGGTTTCTTCGCGGTGATGTTGGGTTGCATCAGTCGAGCGTCAAGCGGGTGGACTATTGTATTAGTCCTGCTTTGTAGCGGAGGGCCCTGTTCCAGAGCGGTCTGCCATCGTGACTCTTTGGTCAGCGGCGGCATTATACATAGGTCGCTATGCTTACGCCGAGCCTTCATACAAAAGGTGTGTCGTCCATTGGTCTAAAGGTCGCAGGTACCGGGTTACGCCTAAAGTCGCACGAAGTGCTCAAGATTGGCGCTTTTCCCTTTGCTTTCAGGCTTGTAGGCGACAATTTATGCTGTTTTCGATGCAAATGAGCATGGCGCGAGGTTTCAGTCGCCATTTATCTGGAGTAGGCTCGAACGCAGCCAGATGTTCAATCCATAGATGGAGTTCAGCATGGGATACAAGAAGATTCAGGTTCCGGCAGTCGGCGACAAAATCACCGTCAATGCAGACCATTCTCTCAATGTTCCTGACCAACCGATCATCCCGTATATCGAAGGTGACGGTATTGGCGTCGACATCAGCCCGGTGATGATCAAGGTGGTCGACGCAGCTGTTGAAAAGGCCTACGGCGGCAAGCGCAAGATCTCGTGGATGGAGGTGTACGCCGGCGAGAAAGCGACCCAGGTCTACGACCAGGACACCTGGCTGCCCCAGGAAACCCTGGATGCGGTCAAGGATTACGTGGTGTCCATCAAAGGCCCGCTGACCACTCCGGTAGGGGGCGGCATTCGTTCGTTGAACGTGGCCCTGCGCCAGCAACTCGACCTTTACGTGTGCCTGCGCCCGGTGCGCTGGTTCGAAGGTGTGCCCAGCCCGGTCAAGAAACCAGGCGACGTGGACATGACCATCTTCCGCGAAAACTCCGAAGACATTTACGCCGGGATCGAGTGGAAGGCCGGCTCGCCGGAAGCGACCAAGGTCATCAAGTTCCTCAAGGAGGAAATGGGCGTCACCAAGATTCGTTTCGACCAGGATTGCGGCATTGGGATCAAGCCGGTATCGCTGGAAGGCACCAAGCGCCTGGCGCGCAAGGCCCTGCAGTATGTAGTGGATAACGATCGCGACTCGCTGACCATCGTGCACAAAGGCAACATCATGAAGTTCACCGAAGGCGCCTTCAAGGAATGGGCCTACGAAGTGGCGGCTGAAGAGTTCGGTGCGACCCTGCTGGATGGCGGCCCGTGGATGCAGTTCAAGAACCCGAAGACCGGCAAGAATGTGGTGGTCAAGGATGCCATCGCCGATGCCATGCTTCAGCAGATCCTGTTGCGTCCGGCCGAGTATGACGTGATCGCGACCCTCAACCTGAACGGCGACTACCTGTCCGACGCCCTGGCGGCAGAGGTGGGTGGTATCGGGATTGCGCCGGGTGCCAACCTGTCCGACACCGTGGCCATGTTCGAGGCCACCCACGGTACTGCGCCCAAGTACGCGGGCAAGGATCAGGTCAATCCGGGCTCATTGATCCTGTCGGCGGAAATGATGCTGCGTCATATGGGCTGGACCGAAGCGGCCGACCTGATCATCAAGGGCACCAACGGCGCTATCTCGGCCAAGACCGTGACCTATGACTTCGAGCGCCTGATGGATGGTGCGAAGCTGGTGTCGTCGTCCGGCTTTGGGGATGCGCTGATTTCGCATATGTAAGTCAACGTTATAAAAAAACCGGCCATTCAGGATGGCCGGTTTTTTACAGGCTATTACTCAAAAGCAGATCAGGCCGTTTGTTTCTTTTTTGGTTGAATGGGCTGTTCTGCTTTGCGCTTCGTTTCATGTGTTTCGTCGTGGGCTTTTTCGGGTGTAGCTGCGCAGGCTGCACAAATTTCGACGGCGTGCAGCCCTTTCGGTCCTTGAATGATTTCAAACTCCACAGGTTGGCCCGCCTTCAGCGTCTTGTATCCTTCCATGTTGATCGCTGAATAATGCGCAAAGAGATCTTCGGACTTCCCGTCCTCTACAACAAAACCATACCCTTTGGCATTGTTGAACCACTTGACCTTGCCACTGATCTTGACGCCAGACATACCCATATCCCTCTGCACCAGACTCCATCACTGGAGTATCATCCAGTTTATCCGTCCTAACCCGAATAAATAAGGTTGACTGCGCGGACCTTTTTTACCCACTGTGGGTTCTATTGGTTGTAACACCGATTTGCCGATAGTCAAGGCGACCGGGTGGTCAGGAGTTGAAATTCTGACAGGTCGCCCCCACCACTGTATTTGAACCACTGACGAACCTTTCTTTCCATGCATGCAATCAGCCAGATTCGACTAACATTCAATCAGGATCGACCGGATCACGAACACGATGACGACGGTTCTGCAGGCATTGCTGTTCAGGAGGCCAAGCCTGCTTTACAGGCGCCGCCGATGTACAAGGTGGTTTTGTTCAACGATGACTACACACCGATGGATTTCGTGGTCGAAGTGCTCGAGGTGTTTTTTAACCTGAACCGCGAGTTGGCGACCAAGGTAATGCTGGCCGTTCACACAGAAGGACGGGCAGTATGTGGAGTGTTTACCCGTGACATCGCCGAGACAAAGGCCATGCAGGTCAACCAGTACGCCAGGGAAAGCCAGCATCCGCTACTCTGTGAAATCGAGAAGGACGGTTAACGCCGACCACTTGGGTATGAGGTGAAGCTATGTTAAACCGCGAGCTCGAAGTCACCCTCAATCTTGCCTTCAAGGAGGCTCGTTCGAAGCGTCATGAATTCATGACCGTCGAACACCTGCTGCTGGCACTTTTGGATAACGAAGCTGCCGCCACGGTTCTGCGTGCGTGCGGCGCCAACCTCGACAAGCTCAAGCATGACCTGCAGGAGTTTATCGACTCCACCACGCCACTGATCCCCGTGCATGACGAGGACCGTGAGACCCAGCCAACCCTGGGCTTCCAGCGGGTATTGCAACGTGCTGTTTTCCACGTACAGAGCTCCGGTAAGCGTGAAGTCACAGGCGCCAATGTGCTTGTGGCGATCTTCAGCGAACAGGAAAGCCAGGCAGTGTTCCTGCTCAAGCAGCAGAGCGTTGCCCGTATCGATGTCGTCAACTACATCGCCCACGGTATCTCCAAGGTGCCTGGGCATGGCGATCATTCCGAGGGTGAGCAGGATATGCAGGACGACGAGGGCGGCGAGTCTTCTTCTTCAAGCAACCCGCTGGATGCCTATGCCAGCAACCTCAATGAGCTGGCGCGCCAGGGGCGGATCGATCCGTTGGTGGGGCGTGAGCTTGAGGTGGAGCGCGTAGCGCAGATCCTGGCGCGCCGTCGCAAGAACAACCCGTTGCTGGTGGGTGAGGCGGGCGTGGGCAAGACCGCGATTGCCGAAGGCCTGGCCAAGCGCATCGTCGACAACCAGGTGCCGGACCTGCTGGCCAACAGTGTCGTCTACTCCCTTGACCTGGGCGCGTTGCTCGCCGGGACCAAGTACCGTGGCGATTTCGAGAAGCGCTTCAAGGCGCTGCTCGGCGAGCTGAAAAAACGCCCGCAGGCGATCCTGTTCATCGACGAGATCCACACCATCATTGGTGCCGGTGCGGCATCCGGTGGGGTGATGGACGCTTCCAACCTGCTCAAGCCGTTGCTGTCGTCGGGTGATATCCGCTGCATCGGTTCGACCACCTTCCAGGAATTCCGCGGCATCTTCGAGAAAGACCGTGCCCTGGCGCGTCGCTTCCAGAAAGTCGACGTGTCCGAGCCGTCGGTCGAAGACACCATCGGCATCCTGCGCGGGCTCAAGGGGCGGTTTGAAGCGCACCACGGCATCGAGTACACCGATGAGGCGTTGCGTGCGGCCGCTGAGCTGGCGTCGCGCTACATCAATGACCGGCATATGCCGGACAAGGCCATCGATGTGATCGACGAGGCCGGGGCCTACCAGCGCCTGCAGCCGGTCGAGAAGCGTGTTAAGCGCATCGACGTGCCTCAGGTCGAGGACATTGTCGCGAAGATCGCGCGGATTCCACCAAAACACGTCAACAGTTCCGACAAGGAGCTGCTGCGTAACCTGGAGCGCGACCTCAAGCTCACCGTGTTCGGCCAGGACGCAGCGATCGACGCGCTGTCCACCGCGATCAAGCTGTCGCGTGCGGGCCTCAAGTCGCCGGACAAGCCTGTCGGTTCGTTCCTGTTCGCCGGTCCTACCGGTGTCGGCAAGACCGAGGCGGCGCGGCAATTGGCCAAGGCCATGGGGATCGAGCTGGTGCGCTTCGACATGTCCGAATACATGGAGCGTCACACCGTGTCGCGCCTGATCGGTGCGCCTCCGGGCTATGTCGGTTTCGACCAGGGCGGTCTGTTGACCGAGGCGATTACCAAGCAGCCCCATTGCGTACTGCTGCTCGATGAAATCGAGAAGGCTCACCCGGAAGTCTTCAACCTGCTGCTGCAGGTGATGGACCATGGGACCCTGACCGACAACAACGGGCGCAAGGCGGACTTCCGCAATGTCATCCTGATCATGACCACCAACGCCGGTGCCGAGACGGCCGCGCGGGCTTCGATCGGCTTTACCCACCAGGATCACTCGTCCGATGCTATGGAAGTGATCAAGAAGAGCTTCACGCCGGAGTTCCGCAACCGCCTGGACACCATTATCCAGTTTGGTCGCCTCAGCCATGAGGTCATCAAGAGTGTGGTGGACAAGTTCCTTACCGAGCTTCAGGCGCAGTTGGAAGACAAGCGCGTGCAACTGGATGTCACGGAAGCGGCACGCAGCTGGATCGCCGAAGGTGGCTACGACGCGGCAATGGGCGCTCGCCCGATGGCGCGCCTGATCCAGGACAAGATCAAGCGGCCGTTGGCCGAAGAGATCCTGTTTGGCGAGCTTTCCGACCATGGTGGCGTGGTGCATATCGACCTGAAGGATGGCGAGCTGACCTTCGAGTTCGAAACCACGGCTGAAATGGCCTGATCGTTCTGCAATAACGCAAAAGGCGCCGAAAGGCGCCTTTTTGCTGTCTTGAAATGCAATTCTCAGAATGGGCTTGCCCCCCCTCCCGCAGGATTCCTCGGTGTTTGAGAAATCCCATGCACACAAAAACGCCCGGCATAACCGGGCGTCTTGTATTGACTTGCTTAGCGAGCGCGGTAAGTGATACGCCCTTTGCTCAAGTCATAGGGCGTCAGCTCGACGCGCACTTTGTCACCGGTAAGAATACGAATGTAGTTCTTGCGCATCTTGCCGGAGATATGCGCGGTTACGACGTGCCCATTTTCCAACTCCACACGAAACATGGTGTTGGGCAGGGTGTCGACGACAGTGCCTTCCATTTCGAAGCTGTCTTCTTTCGACATGCAGTAAAGCCCTCGGTATCCAGTGAATGGCCCGGTGCAACTGCGCCAGGCAAAAGCGGCGTGCATTGTGCCCGAAAAAGGGTGTTTAAGCCAAGGGGTTCTAGTTAAGCGTGACCCATCTTTGATTAATCAGCAGTTCTATGGGGCGATATTGGGTCTTGTAGTTCATCTTTTTGCAGTTCTTGATCCAGTATCCGAGGTACACCGCGTCGAGTTCCAGGCGCAGTGCTTCACCGATTTGCCAGAGGATCGCGAAGCGCCCGAGGCTGCGCCGCTCTTCGGCCGGCTCGTAGAAGGTGTAGACCGCTGACAGGCCGTTAGGCAGCAAATCGGTCACGGCGACGGCCACCAGGCGGCCGTCCGCGCGAAATTCGTAAAAGCGCGAGAACGGCAGGTCACGCACCAGGAAGGTGGAAAACTGGTCGCGGCTGGGTGGGAACATATCGCCGTCGGCGTGGCGCTGCTCGATATAGCGCTGGTACAGGTCGAAATACTCTTCGGTGAATCGTGGCTTGGCAGCTGCCACCGTCAGGTCGGCATTGCGCTTGAGGATGCGCTTCTGATTGCGGTCCGGCAGAAACTGCGCCACAGGGATGCGTGCCGGCACGCAGGCATTGCAGTTCTGGCAGTGGGGCCGGTACAGATGATCGCCGCTGCGCCGAAAACCCATTTCCGAGAGATCGGCATACACGTGCACATCCATTGGCTGGCTGGGGTCGAGGAACAGCGTGGTGGCCTGCTCGTCGGGCAGATAGCTGCAAGAGTGGGGTTGAGTGGCATAGAACTTCAAACGCGCCAACTCGGTCATGATCAACCCTCGGATAAGCTTTGAAATAAGTGTAAGCCAGGTGTGCGGATGTCGCCTAAGAAACCCATGGCCCTGCGTTGGGTTGGTCCAGATGGTTGCGCAGGAAACCTGCAAAGTCGCTGCGGGATATGGCGCGGGCGCCCAGGCTGTGCAGGTGGTCGTTGGGCATCTGGCAGTCGATCAGTACAAAGCCCCAGGCCTGCAATTGCCGGGTCAATGTGGCAAAGCCGAATTTCGAGGCGTTGTCGGCACGGCTGAACATCGACTCGCCGAAGAACAGCTGGCCCATCGCCAGGCCATACAGGCCGCCTACCAGCTCGCCGTTGTCCCATACCTCCACCGAATGGGCGTAACCGCGCTGATGCAGCGTCAGGTAGGCGCTCTGTATGCCTTCGGTGATCCAGGTGCCATCGGCATACGCGCGCGGCGCGGCGCACGCCTGGATGACGGCGGCAAAGTCCTGGTCGAAGGTCACGGTATAGCGCTGCTGGCGCAATAGTTTGCCCAGGCTGCGGGAAACGTGCAGCTCGTCGGGGAATATCACGGTGCGCGGGTCCGGCGACCACCAGAGGATCGGCTGGCCCTCCGAGAACCAGGGAAAGCAACCGTGGCGGTAGGCTTGCACCAGTCGCTCGGCCGACAGGTCGCCACCGGCGGCGAGCAGGCCATTGGGTTCACGCATGGCCTTGGCCAGCGGGGGAAATGTCAGTGAGTCGCGTTGTAACCAGGTCAGCATGGCATCCAGGCTTGCGGAAGGGGAGGGGAGTGGCAGGCGGATCGCCTGCCCCAAGGGGTGTGATTATTGTCGACGCAGCGCTGTGGGGCCAGCCCGAATCGGCTGTTGGCGTGCAGAAGCATGAGCGGGTGTTTCTGCAACTCTCTGCGTGAGGCGTGGTCGTAATCGGGTCTGGCCCCTGCAGGCCATTTGCCAAGCTTGCCTGGATTGGTAAAAACAGCTCATAAGCCTTTGTCAGCAAAGACAATGCATGCTCAAATTGAACATGTTGTGACACACAATTGGCTATGCTGCCTGAAGAAAGCCAAGTGGCGTGGCAACCGCAACACAAACCCGTACAATGCGGCCATTGTGGTGTTATCGCCATTTCATCCAGCAATCGCCCAGTGTTAAAAGTAGATTCCACGACGTTCGTTCATTTTTCAGCTGCTCGGATTGGGCAGTATTTGCAGTTATTCAACAGATGGACGCGCTAACAGGCGCAGGAAAAGACCCGTTTTGAAGAAATCCGCCGCAACACCTAAAGCAGCCGTCGTGCCGGCCTGGCGCCAGCACCTGCACTATCGACTCAAGGAAGGCGCGCTGATCGCTATCGGCGCGCTGTGCCTGTTCCTGATGATGGCCTTGCTCACCTATGGCAAGGACGATCCGGGCTGGAGCCATAACAGCAAGATCGAAGACGTGCAGAACTTCGGTGGGCCTGCCGGCTCCTACAGCGCCGACATCCTGTTCATGGTGCTGGGTTACTTCGCCTATATCTTCCCGCTGTTGCTGGCGATCAAGACCTGGCAGATCTTCCGCCAGCGTCATGAGCCGTGGCAGTGGAGCGGCTGGCTGTTTTCGTGGCGCCTGATCGGCCTGGTATTCCTGGTGCTGTCGGGTGCCGCCCTGGCGCATATTCATTTCCACGCACCCACCGGCCTGCCGGCGGGCGCGGGTGGGGCGCTGGGCGAGAGCCTCGGCGACCTGGCGCGCAAGACCCTGAATATCCAGGGCAGCACCCTGATGTTTATCGCGCTGTTCCTGTTTGGCCTCACCGTGTTCACCGACCTGTCGTGGTTCAAGGTGATGGACGTGACGGGCAAGATCACGCTCGACCTGCTGGAGCTGTTCCAGGGCGCTGCCAACCGCTGGTGGGCCGCCCGGGTCGAACGCAAGCGCATGGTGGCCCAGTTGCGCGAGGTGGATACCCGCGTCAACGAAGTGGTGGCCCCAAGCACACCGGACCGCCGTGAGCAGGCCAAGGTCAAGGAACGCCTGATCGAACGCGAGCAGGCCCTGAGCAAACACATGTCGGACCGCGAGAAGCAGGTGCCGCCGGTGATCGCCCCGGCGCCGCCCAAGCCGGCCGAGCCCAGCCACCGCGTGCAGAAAGAGAAACAGGCGCCGTTGTTTGTCGACAGCGCCGTGGAAGGCACCTTGCCGCCGATCTCGATCCTCGACCCGGCCGAAAAGAAACAGCTCAACTATTCCCCTGAGTCCCTGGCGGCCGTCGGCCATCTGCTGGAAATCAAGCTCAAGGAATTCGGCGTCGAGGTGTCGGTGGACTCGATCCATCCCGGTCCGGTGATTACTCGTTACGAAATCCAGCCGGCTGCCGGCGTCAAGGTCAGCCGCATTTCCAACCTGGCCAAGGACCTGGCGCGCTCCCTGGCCGTGACCAGCGTGCGCGTGGTTGAAGTGATCCCGGGCAAGACCACCGTGGGTATCGAGATTCCCAACGAGGACCGCCAGATCGTGCGGTTCTCCGAAGTGCTGTCGACGCCCGAATACGACAACTTCAAGTCGCCGGTCACCCTGGCCCTGGGCCACGACATTGGCGGCAAGCCGGTGATCACCGACCTTGCCAAAATGCCTCACCTGCTGGTGGCCGGTACCACCGGTTCGGGTAAATCGGTGGGCGTGAACGCGATGATCCTGTCGATCCTGTTCAAGTCCGGCCCGGAAGACGCCAAGCTGATCATGATCGACCCGAAGATGCTCGAGCTGTCGATCTACGAAGGCATTCCGCACCTGCTCTGCCCGGTGGTCACTGACATGAAGGACGCCGCCAACGCCCTGCGCTGGAGCGTGGCCGAGATGGAGCGGCGCTACAAGCTGATGGCGAAGATGGGCGTGCGTAACCTGTCGGGCTTCAACGCCAAGGTCAAGGAAGCCCAGGACGCCGGCACGCCGCTGACCGACCCGCTGTACAAGCGCGAAAGTATCCACGACGAAGCACCGCTGTTGAGCAAGCTGCCGACCATCGTGGTGGTGGTCGACGAGTTTGCCGACATGATGATGATCGTCGGCAAGAAGGTCGAAGAACTGATCGCCCGTATCGCCCAGAAGGCGCGGGCGGCCGGTATCCACTTGATCCTCGCCACCCAGCGTCCGTCGGTGGACGTGATCACCGGCCTGATCAAGGCCAACATCCCGACCCGCATGGCGTTCCAGGTGTCGAGCAAGATCGACTCACGGACCATCATCGACCAGGGCGGTGCCGAGCAACTGCTGGGCCACGGCGACATGCTCTACATGCCGCCCGGCACCAGCCTGCCGATCCGGGTCCACGGCGCCTTCGTCTCCGACGATGAAGTGCACCGCGTGGTGGAGGCCTGGAAGCTGCGTGGCGCCCCTGAATACAACGACGACATCCTCGCCGGTGTCGAAGAGGCCGGCAGCGGCTTTGACGGTGGCAGCAGCGGTGGCGACGATGATGCCGAAACCGACGCGCTGTACGACGAAGCCGTGGCCTTCGTGCTGGAAAGCCGCCGTGCCTCGATTTCTGCGGTGCAGCGCAAGCTGAAGATCGGCTACAACCGTGCCGCGCGCATGATCGAGGCCATGGAAAACGCTGGCGTCGTCACTGCAATGAACACCAACGGCTCGCGCGAAGTCATCGCCCCCGGGCAGATGCGCGACTGATTCCGTGCCGCGTGGCAGCACGCGGCGCGCCCTTACGACTCAATGAGGACTCCCATGCGTCTTATCCGCATGCTGTTGTTGCCGGCACTGGCCCTGACCGCTGTTTCGGCCCACGCTGACCCGGCCTCCGTCGCCAGCCTGAAAAACCTGTTGGACAAATCCCAGACCCTGACCGCGCGCTTCTCCCAGCTCACCCTGGATGCCGGTGGCACCCAGTTGCAGGAAACCGCCGGCGAGATGGCCGTGCAGCGCCCAGGGCTGTTCTACTGGCACACCGAAGGCAAGGCCGAGCAGACCATCGTCTCGGACGGCCAGAAAGTCACCCTGTGGGACCCGGACCTGGAGCAGGCCACCATCAAGAAGCTCGACCCGCGCCTGAACCAGACGCCGGCGCTGCTGCTGTCGGGCGATGTGTCGAAAATCAACGACAGCTTCGACATCACCTCCAAGCAGACCAGCAATGTGATCGAGTTCACCCTCAAGCCGAAATCCAAGGACACGCTGTTTGACACGTTGTCCCTGTCGTTCGGCAACGGCGTGATCAATAACATGCGCCTGGTCGACAGCGTCGGCCAGCGCACCGATATCCTGTTCTCCGGGGTCAAGGCCAACCAGCCGGTACCGGCGTCCAAGTTCAAGTTCGACATCCCCAAGGGTGCCGACGTGATCCAGGAATAAACTGCCCAGAGGTTTCAAACGCTGCCCATGGATCTGTTTCGAAGTGACCCGATTGCCCAGCCTTTGGCCGCGCGCCTGCGCTCGACCAACCTGGATGAGTACGTCGGTCAGGAACACCTGCTCGCTCGCGGCAAGCCGTTGCGCGAAGCCCTGGAGCAGGGTGCGCTGCACTCGATGATTTTCTGGGGGCCGCCGGGCGTGGGTAAGACCACCCTGGCGCGACTGCTGGCAAAAGTCTCGGATGCACACTTCGAAACGGTCTCGGCCGTGCTGGCCGGGGTCAAGGAGATCCGCCAGGCCGTCGAGGTGGCCAAGCAGCAGGCCGGACAGTACGGCAAGCGCACCATCCTGTTTGTCGACGAAGTGCATCGCTTCAACAAGTCGCAGCAGGATGCGTTTTTGCCCTACGTCGAGGATGGCACGCTGATTTTTATCGGGGCCACCACCGAAAACCCTTCGTTTGAGTTGAACAACGCGTTGCTCTCGCGGGCGCGGGTCTATGTGCTCAAGAGCCTCGACGAAGCGGCGATGCAAAAGCTGTTGCACCGCGCCTTGAGCGAAGACAAGGGCCTGGGCAAGCGTCAGCTGAGCCTCAGCGACGAAGGCTTCAAGATCCTGCTCAGCGCTGCCGACGGCGACGGTCGCCGCTTTCTCAACCTGCTGGAGAACGCCTCCGACCTAGCCGAAGACGGCAGCGAGATTGGCGTCGACCTGCTGCAAAGCCTGCTCGGCGACACGCGTCGGCGTTTCGACAAGGGCGGCGAAGCTTTCTACGACCAGATTTCGGCGCTGCACAAATCCGTGCGTGGCTCCAACCCGGACGGCGCGCTGTATTGGTTTGCGCGCATGATCGACGGCGGCTGCGACCCGCTGTACCTGGCGCGCCGCGTGGTGCGCATGGCCAGTGAAGACATCGGCAACGCCGACCCGCGCGCCCTGAGCCTGTGCCTGGCCGCCTGGGAAGTGCAGGAGCGCCTCGGCAGCCCGGAAGGCGAGCTGGCGGTGGCCCAGGCCATCACGTACCTGGCCTGCGCGCCGAAAAGCAACGCGGTGTACATGGGCTTCAAGTCCGCCCTGCGTGCGGCCGCCGAACACGGCTCCCTCGAAGTGCCGCTGCACCTGCGCAATGCGCCGACCAAGTTGATGAAACAACTGGGCTACGGTGATGAATACCGCTATGCCCATGATGAGCCGGACGCCTATGCCGCCGGCGAAGACTATTTCCCCGATGAGCTTGAGCCGCAGCCGTTCTACCAGCCGGTGCCCCGTGGCCTGGAGCTGAAGATCGGTGAAAAGCTCAATCACCTCGCCCAACTCGACCGCCTCAGCCCAAAACAGCGGAGAAAGTAGTGTTCAAGACGATTCTTGCCGTGTCCGCAGCCGGCATCGCTGGTACATTATTGCGTTTCGCCACCGGTACGTGGGTGAGCGCCCATTGGCCGAAGCATTTTTATGCGGCGACCCTGGCGGTCAACCTGGTGGGTTGCCTGATCATCGGGTTGTTGTACGGCTGGTTCCTGTTGCGCCCGGAAGTACCGATTGAAATTCGCGCCGGCCTGATTGTCGGCTTTGTAGGCGGTCTGACGACCTTTTCATCCTTTTCACTGGATACGCTGCGCTTGCTGGAAAGCGGGCAGGCCCTGGTCGCCTTCGGGTACCTGGGCATCAGCGTGTTCGGCGGGCTGCTCGCCACCTGGGCCGGCCTGTCCTTGACCAAACTTTGATAAACGAGAGACCGACATGCTCGATTCCAAACTGTTACGTAGCAACCTTCAGGACGTAGCGGACCGCCTGGCATCCCGTGGCTTTGCCTTGGATGTTGCGCGCATCGAAGCGCTGGAAGAACAGCGCAAGACCGTCCAGACCCGCACCGAAGCACTGCAGGCTGAGCGGAATGCGCGTTCCAAATCCATCGGTCAGGCCAAGCAACGGGGCGAAGACATCGCGCCGTTGATGGCGGACGTCGAGCGCATGGGCACCGAGCTGTCCGACGGCAAGGTCGAGCTGGAAGGCATTCAGTCCGAGCTGGATTCGATCCTGCTGGGCATCCCCAATCTGCCGCATGAGTCGGTGCCGATTGGCGACGACGAAGACGGCAACGTCGAAGTGCGCCGCTGGGGCACGCCAACGGCCTTTGATTTCGAGATCAAGGACCACGTCGCCCTGGGTGAATTGACCGGTGGCCTGGATTTTGAAACCGCCGCCAAGCTTTCCGGCGCGCGCTTTGCCTTGCTGCGTGGCCCGATTGCGCGCCTGCACCGCGCTCTGGCGCAGTTCATGATCAACCTGCACACCGGCGAGCACGGTTACGAAGAAGCCTACACGCCTTACCTGGTTCAGGCGCCGGCACTGCAGGGCACCGGCCAATTGCCGAAGTTCGAGGAAGAGCTGTTCAAGATCAGCCGCGACGGCGAAGCCGACTTCTATCTGATCCCGACGGCCGAAGTGTCGCTGACCAATATCGTGGCCGGTGAGATCCTCGACGCCAGGCAACTGCCGATCAAATTCGTCGCCCACACGCCGTGCTTCCGCAGCGAAGCCGGCGCCTCGGGCCGCGACACCCGCGGCATGATCCGCCAGCACCAGTTCGACAAGGTCGAGATGGTCCAGGTGGTCGAGCCGTCCCAATCCATGGAAGCCCTGGAAGGCCTGACCGCCAACGCCGAACGCGTCCTGCAGCTGCTGGAGCTGCCGTACCGCGTCCTGGCGCTGTGCACCGGCGACATGGGCTTCAGCGCCGTGAAGACCTATGACCTCGAGGTGTGGGTACCCAGCCAGGACAAATACCGCGAGATTTCGTCGTGCTCCAACTGCGGTGATTTCCAGGCCCGGCGCATGCAGGCGCGTTTCCGTAACCCGGAAACCGGCAAGCCGGAGCTGGTGCATACCCTCAACGGTTCGGGCCTGGCTGTAGGTCGTACCCTGGTGGCGGTGCTGGAAAACTACCAGCAGGCTGACGGTTCGATCCGCGTACCTGAAGTGCTCAAGCCTTACATGGCGGGCGTCGAGGTCATCCGCTAAATGGAATTCCTGCCGCTGTTTCATAACCTGCGCGGCAGTCGTGTGCTGGTCGTCGGCGGGGGGGAGATTGCCTTGCGCAAATCCCGCCTGCTGGCTGACGCCGGCGCCGTGCTGCGGGTGGTTGCTCCCCAGATCGAAGACCAGTTGCGCGAGTTGGTGCAGGGCAGTGGCGGGGAATTGATTCTGCGCGGTTATCAGGAGGCCGACCTGGAAGGCTGCACCCTGATCATCGCGGCGACCGACGACGAGCCACTGAACGCGCAAGTGTCCAGTGATGCCAAGCGTCGTTGCGTTCCGGTCAATGTGGTGGACGCGCCGGCCTTGTGCAGCGTGATCTTCCCGGCGATTGTCGACCGTTCGCCCTTGGTGATCGCGGTGTCCAGCGGCGGCGATGCGCCGGTGCTGGCGCGCTTGATCCGGGCCAAGCTGGAAACCTGGATTCCGTCCACCTACGGCCAACTGGCCGGGCTGGCGGCGCGCTTTCGTGCCCAGGTCAAAGGTTTGTACCCGGATGTGCAGCAGCGTCGGGCATTCTGGGAGGAAGTGTTCCAGGGCCCGATTGCCGACCGTCAGTTGGCCGGGCAGGGCGATGAGGCTGAGCGTCTGTTGATCGAAAAGGTCAACGGCGCGCCGCCTTATGCGCCGGGCGAGGTATATCTGGTCGGTGCCGGCCCAGGCGACCCGGACCTGCTGACCTTCCGTGCCCTGCGCCTGATGCAGCAAGCCGACGTGGTGCTGTACGACCGTTTGGTGGCGCCGGCGATTCTGGAACTGTGCCGTCGTGATGCCGAGCGCATCTACGTCGGCAAGCGCCGCGCCGACCACGCCGTGCCGCAGGACCAGATCAACCAGCAACTGGTGGACCTGGCCAGGCAAGGCAAGCGCGTGCTGCGCCTCAAGGGGGGCGATCCGTTCATCTTTGGTCGTGGCGGTGAAGAAATCGAGGAACTGGCGGCCCACGGCATCCCGTTCCAGGTGGTGCCGGGGATCACCGCCGCCAGTGGTTGCGCGGCGTATGCCGGGATTCCGCTGACCCATCGCGACTACGCACAGTCGGTACGCTTTATCACCGGGCACTTGAAGAACGGGACGTCGGACCTGCCCTGGAGTGACCTGGTAGGGCCGTCGCAGACCCTGGTGTTCTACATGGGCTTGATTGGCTTGCCGATCATCTGTGAGCAACTGATCAAGCATGGGCGTGCCGGGGATACCCCGGCGGCGTTGATCCAGCAGGGCACCACGTCCAACCAGCGCGTGTTTACCGGCACCCTGGCAGACTTGCCGCGCATGGTGGCGGAGCATGAAGTGCATGCGCCGACGCTGGTGATCGTCGGTGAGGTGGTGGTGTTGCGCGAGAAGCTGAAGTGGTTTGAAGGCGCCCAGTCTCAGGTTTGACAACATTATTGCGACAAGCCCGCTCACCAGACGGGCTTGCCAGCCGTACTCAGCTCAAGACACCCTGACCTGTCAGCCGCGCTCGATCATGCCCGGTATCAAACGCCTGCAACGGCCCCTTCGGCACGATCGCCGTCGGGTTGATCGTGCGGTGGCTCCCATAGTAATGCCCCTTGATGTGCGCGAAATCCACCGTCTCGGCCACGCCAGGCCACTGATACATCTCCCTCAGCCAGTTCGACAGGTTCGAATAATCGGCAATCCGCCGCAGATTGCATTTGAAGTGGCTGTAATACACCGCATCAAAACGAATCAGCGTGGTGAACAAGCGCACATCCGCTTCGGTCAGGTATTCGCCGGCCAGGTAGCGGTGGTCCCCCAGGTGCTGCTCCAGGTGATCCAGTTCGGCAAACACATCATCAAACGCGCTTTCATACGCTTTTTGTGAGGTGGCAAAGCCTGCGCGGTACACGCCATTGTTCACGGCCGGGTAGATCCGCTCGTTCAGCCCATCGATGGTCGCGCGCAGCGGCTCGGGGTAGAAGTCCAGGGTGTTGCCGGTCAGGCCGTTGAACGCGCTGTTGAACATGCGGATGATCTCCGCCGATTCATTGCTGACGATGCGGTTGAGCTGCTTGTCCCACAGCACCGGCACGGTGACGCGGCCGGTGTAGTCGGCGGTGTCGGCGGTATAGCGCTGGTGCATGAATTCGAAACCATCGAGCTTATCGCCGGTGGAGCCGTGGGCCTTGTCGAAGGTCCAGCCGTTTTCCAGCATCAGCCAGCTGACCACGGACACGTCGATCAAGCTTTCCAGGCCCTTGAGCTTGCGCAGGATCAGGGTGCGGTGGGCCCAGGGGCAGGCCAGGGACACATAGAGGTGATAACGACCGGCCTCGGCCTTGAAGCCGCCTTCGCCGCTGGGCCCCGGCTGGCCATCGGCGGTCACCCAGTGGCGGCGCTGGGCCTGTTCGCGCTGGAAAGCGCCATCTGCGCTACTTTCGTACCACTGGTCTTTCCAGTGTCCTTCGATCAGCAAACCCATGACTGGCTCCTTGGCTAATAAGCGTTGGAGCCCAGTCTAAAGGGATGAGTTCGAACTAAAAGCGCAAAGACCGGGCGTGAATGATCGATTAAATCGATTTGTCCCGTGCATCCCAGTATTGCCGGGCTAATTCGAACGCCTGTTCCCGTGGGTGGTCGAGGCCGCGCAAGGCCAGGGCCATGGTGGCGATCAGCGCCAGTTGCGGGTAGCTGTCTTCTACGTCGCCGCGCCACACGGCCTTCAGGTGATCAGGCTCCAGGGTTGCCGGCTTGACGTGGCGCTGGTCGGAGAGGGCGGGCCATTCTTCATCCCAGCTTTCGCCACCGGTGGTGCCATAGAGGTGACTGATCGTGTCGGGGTTGATCTCGACTTCGCCGCCGTCGCCCTTGACCACGATCACATGGTCGCCAAGCTGGCCGCTGGCATCGCGGTGCACGCCCTGGTAACCGGGGTGGAAAATGCTTTGCAGGCCGCAGCGCGCATTCAGCGGGTTGAGCAGGCGCGCCAGGGAGTGGATCGGCGAGCGCAGGCCGAGGGTGTTGCGCAGGTCGATCATGCGTTGCAGTTGCGGCGCCCAGTCGCCCAGCGGGATAAACGCCAGGTTGCCTTGTTCAAACGCGGTCCCGACCTGCTGCCAATTACGGCACAGCGGGATGTGCAGGGTTTGCAGCAATTGTTCGGTGTACAGCCGGCCCGCCGTGTGTGCGCCGCCGCCGTGCATGAGGATGCGCACGCCATTTTGTGCCAGGCACTTGGCCGCCAGCAGGAACCACGGCAGGTGGCGCTTCTTGCCGGCATAGGTCGGCCAGTCGATGTCCACATTCAGCGCGGGGGCGTCCAGGCGTTCACGCACGGCTTCGGTAAAACCGGCGAGTTCTTCCGGGCTTTCTTCCTTGTGGCGCAGCAGCATCAGGAAGGCGCCGAGCTGGGTGTCTTCGACTTTTTCGTCGAGCAGCATGCCCATGGCTTCGCGGGCCTCTTCGCGGGTGAGGTTGCGCGCGCCGCGCTTGCCTTTGCCCAGGATGCGCACGAACTGCGCAAACGGATGCTCGGCAGGGGTTTCAAGGGTCAGTGGGGCAAAGTCGGTCATAAGCAATTCGTCGGCCGGGGCAGGCCCGCCAGCTTGGCGGCGAGTTTGGCGGGAGTGCCGTTGAACAGTGTGTTGAGGTGCAGGCTGTTACCCTTTTGCGGGCCCAGCTTCAAGGCGGTGTACTTGATCAGAGGGCGCGTGGCGGGGGACAGCTGGAATTCGGCATAGAACTGGCGCAGCAGCTCGAGGATCTGCCAATGGTCCGGGGTCAGCTCCAGGGCCTCGGCGGCAGCCAGGGCCTCGGCCACCTCAGGGGACCATTCGTTCAGGTCGACGAGGTAACCGTCCTTGTCCAGCTCGAGGGTGCGCGCGCCTACGGTCAGGGTGTTCATAGCCAGGTGTTGACCTTGCTGTAGTCGAGCGACAGCTGCACGAAACCCGGGTAGTCCACGCTGTCGGCCCAGTCCGGCAGCGGCAGATTGCGCGCCTGCATGTCTTCCGCCAGCACGAACACCTTCACGCCCTTGGTGCGCAGGGCCGGGTTGTGCAGCCCGTAGGCTCCATCGCCGCAGAGCAGGATCGCATCCTCGGCGCCACAGATGCGCAGGCAACTGGCGAGGCGGCTATCGGTAAAAGGAGAGTGAGATACCACATGTAAAGTCGACATCAGAGGGTTATCACCTGGTCGTAACGGTCAATCAGCCTGGAGATCGCTTCGCTGTCCAGTGACTGGGCATTGGCCGGCTGCGTCAGCCCGCGCTCAGCCAGGCTATGGCGGCAGGCGAACACCTCATCGATGCCGAACAGGCCCAAGGCCTGCAGATTGGCGCTGAGGTCTTTTTGCTGCACGGCCTTGGCGTCCTGGTGCGGCGCCAGTTGGAACACGCCGTCATCCATGAACAGCACGCCGATCGGCAGATCAAACGCGCCCCCGGCCAGCACGATATCTAGCGCTTCGCGCGCGCTCGGCCCGGACCAGGGCGCCTGGCGGCTGATCACTAACAAGGATTTGGACATGTCACGGCCCTCCAAAACAGATCAGGCGGTCGGCGGCCTGGGCGGCGTCGTGCAATTGCCCCAGGCCCGACAACGCCCAGGGCGCATCCAGGTTGGCCGCGCTGCGTTGATAGCGCGTGGCTTCCTCGGCATTCAGCACGCCACGACGCAAGGCGGCAGCGATGCACACCACGCCGTCCAGTTGATGCGCATTGACCAACTCGCGCCATTGGCGGGTAATGTCCTGCTCATCCTGGGGTGCAACGATGTTATTGGAGGCGCCGTAGACGCCGTCCTGATAGAAAAACAGCCGCACAATCTCATGCCCGCCGGCCAACGCCGCCTGTGCAAACAGCAGGGCGCGGCGCGAGGAGGGCGCGTGGGCGGCGGAAAACACTGCAATCGCAAACTTCATGGAACACTCTGCAAGCAAACGTGGGGCAATGATAAAGCCGCCGCCACGAAAAAGCCCGCCATGATCAAAACGGTCACCCTCGATGATCGTTCTGACGATTGCCGGTAGGCGCCAGGCTGCCTAGTCTGTGGGAATCCGAAACCCAAATGGAGTCTCCATGTCAGGTCCCTTGGCGTCCCTCAAAGTGCTGGATTTTTCCACCTTGCTGCCCGGCCCGTTTGCTTCCTTGATGCTGGCGGACATGGGCGCCGAGGTGCTGCGCATCGAGTCCCCTACGCGCATGGACCTGCTGCGGGTGCTGCCGCCCCATGACCGGGGGACTTCGGCCAGTCATGCCTATCTCAATCGCAACAAACGCAGCCTGGCGCTGGATTTGAAGCGGGCCCAGGCGCTGGAGATCGTGCGCGAACTGGTCAAGGACTACGACATTGTCCTCGAACAATTTCGCCCCGGCGTGATGGAGCGCCTGGGCCTGGGCTATGAGGCGCTGAAGGCGATCAACCCGCGGCTGATTTATGTGTCGATCACCGGGTACGGCCAGACCGGGCCCTATAAGGACCGCGCCGGGCATGACATCAACTACCTGGCGCTGGCCGGGGTCGCCAGCTACACCGGGCGCCAGGACAGCGGGCCGTTGCCACTGGGCGTGCAGTTGGCGGACGTGGGCGGCGGTTCGCTGCATGCGGTGGTGGGGCTGCTGGCGGCCGTTATCGCCCGTCAGCAAAGTGGGGTCGGCCAATACCTGGATGTGAGCATGACCGATTGCTCGTTCAGCCTGAATGCCATGGCCGGCGCCGGTTACCTGGCGTGTGGTGTGGAGCCTGAGCGGGAGAGCCATGTGCTTAATGGCGGCAGTTTTTATGACTATTACCGCTCGCGGGATGGGCGTTGGATGGCGGTCGGCAGCCTGGAACCGGCTTTCATGCAGCAATTGTGTGAAGCATTGGGCCGCCCGGAGTTGGCCGCGCAGGGCTTGAAGCCTGAACAGCAGCCGGCGCTTAAGCAGGCCTTGCAGGTGGAGTTCGAGAAGCGCAGTTTCCAGCAATTGTGCGAGCTGTTTGCCGGGGTGGATGCCTGCGTGGAGCCGGTGCTGACGCTCAGCGAAGCCGTGGCCCATCCGCAACTGAAGGCGCGGGCGCTGGTCAGCCAGGTGCCCAGGGGCGACGGCTCGAGCCAGGCGCAGATAGCCTGCCCGTTGAAGTTTTCGGAAGGGTTGCCAGCGCCCCGGCACATTGGCGTCGCCGTGGGCGCGCACAGTGATGAAGTGTTGGCGGAGCTGGGCTTGAGCCCGCAGCGCATCAGCGAGCTGCGTAGCTCCAAGGTGATTATGTAGTGGCTGGGCGGACGCTATCGGGAGCAAGCCCCCTCCCACAGGTTGATCGTATTCACAGGCCTGAGTGTGGGAGGGGGCTTGCTCCCGATGAGGCCTTTATTCCACCCTGGTTTCGCCGGTAAACACCAAGGTCTGCCGACACCGCCTGCACAAATACCGCCGCCCCTGAGCCACCATGCCATGGCGTTGCGATGAAAACGGGAAGTCGCTGTCGGCACACGGGCACCGGTAGATATAACGGGTCACCTGGCGACGCTTCACGGCATAGGTGTGGCAGCGGTCCGGCGGCAGTTCGTAGACCCCACGCATGATCAGTTGCCATTCCTCGCCATGGGGCTGGATACGGTCACCGAACAATTGGTGGGCAATCAGGTGCGCCACCTCATGGGCCACGGTCTGTTTCAGGAAGTGCTGGCTGTTTTCTCGGTACAACTGTGGGTTGAAGCGCAGCAGGTTCTCGTGCAAATGCGCGACACCGGCCTTCTGGCCCCGCAGCTTGAGGCTGACCTGGGGGCGTTTGAAGCTTCGTTTGAAAAAGGATTCGGCTTGCAGGAAACAATCTTCGACGCGGGTATTGAGTTGCTCGGGCATGCTGTACATATCTCCAGAGACGTCCAGTATGCCGCAAAACCGAGTGTTTCCGAATCTGTCAGGCGCCGAATGGTCATCCATCACGTACAAAGCCACCTTGCGGTGGCCTTGCCTTTGCCATTGAACGGGTCAGTTCGTGTAGATCGGCCCCACGCCCAGGCCCCAGACAATCACGGTAAACGCCATGATCGCCACCAGCACCACCAGCCCTACGGCCAGTATCGAACTGGAAAACAGGAAACCTTCATCCGGATCGATGCTCATGAAGGTCGGTACGCCGACATACAGCAGGTACACCGTGTAGCAGATCGCCGCAGTGCCCACCACCATGCCCAGCCACATATGCGGGTAGAGCGCCGCCAGCCCGCCGATGAACAGCGGGGTCGCGGTATAGGTGGCAAACGCCACGCACCGCGCCATGCTGGGGTTGGCGTCGTAGGTACGGGCCATCCAGTGAATGAACGCACCCATGACCGCGACGCCGCCGAGCATGGCCGCGTACGACATGAGGGTCATCCACAGCGCGCTTTCCTGGGTCAACATGACCGGCGCGCGGTTGCCGATGACCCAGCCGACCTGGGTGGTACCGATAAAAGCCGATACGGCGGGGATCGCCGCGAGAATCAAGGTGTGAGTGAGGTACATGTGGCCGATGCTTTCTTCTTTATCGCCACGAATTTCCCGCCATTCCTGGTCGGGATGGGTAAACAGCCCCACGACGTGATGGATCATGCCAGTCACTCCTGTCGTTATTACCATCGCCCCCCATCGGAGCGCCCACGGGCCAAATGGCCACAAAGGTCTGGATATATGTGTGCGACCTCAAGTCGCAGTATAGGAAGGGATGACCGGAATAACCGTAGGGCCTTTAGAGCAAATTGCGCTGTAAACAGGGGGCCTAATCGCGGCGGGGTCTTTTACGGTTAGCCCTTTAGCTGTTTTTTTTGCGTAAAATACCCGGCTTTTCGTCACACACCTCCAGCGGATCCAAGCGCCATGGGCACTCTTACGGTCAACCAGAACAAACTGCAAAAACGCCTGCGCCGCCTGGCCGGTGAGGCAGTCGCCGATTTCAACATGATCGAGGACGGCGATAAGGTCATGGTCTGCCTCTCCGGCGGCAAAGACAGCTACACCATGCTCGACGTGCTGCTGCACCTGCAAAAGGTCGCACCGATCAAGTTCGAGATCGTTGCGGTCAATATGGACCAGAAACAACCGGGCTTCCCCGAGCACGTGCTGCCGGCCTACCTCAAGGCACTGGGCGTCGAGTACCACATCGTCGAAAAAGACACCTATTCGGTGGTCAAGGAACTGATCCCTGAAGGCAAGACCACCTGCTCGCTGTGCTCGCGCCTGCGCCGTGGCACGCTCTACACCTTTGCCGATGAGATCGGGGCGACCAAGATGGCCCTGGGTCATCACCGCGACGATATCGTCGAGACCTTCTTCCTCAATATGTTCTTCAACGGCTCGCTCAAGGCCATGCCGCCCAAGCTGCGTGCCGATGACGGGCGCAACGTGGTGATCCGCCCGCTGGCGTATTGCAACGAGAAGGACATCCAGGCCTACTCCGACTTCAAGCAATTCCCGATCATCCCGTGCAACCTGTGCGGCTCCCAGGAAAACCTGCAGCGCCAGGTGGTCAAGGACATGCTGGTGGATTGGGAGCGTAAGACCCCGGGGCGTACCGAAAGTATTTTCCGCAGCCTGCAGAACGTGCAGCCGTCGCAATTGGCCGACCGCAACCTGTTCGACTTCATCAGCCTGAAAATCGATGAGAGCGCCGCGCCGCGTTTCGTCAATGTTGTGAACCTCTGAGCTCATTCAACGCTCTGACACACGGCGCTCGCGGGCGCCGTTTTCAATTCTATTGCCAGCATTCAACAGCAGGAGAGGGCATGCGCGATTACAAGTGGCTGCACGAATATTGTCTGAACCGCTTCGGTTCAGCGGCCGAGCTGGACGCCCACCTGCCGGTGCCCAAGACCCCGGCGCAGTTACGCAAGATCAGTGATGATCGCTACCTGTCGACCTTGGCGCTGCGCGTGTTTCGCGCCGGCTTGAAACACAGCGTGGTGGATGCCAAGTGGCCGGCCTTCGAGCAGGTGTTCTTCGGCTTCGACCCGGAAAAAGTCGTGCTGATGGGGGCCGAGCACCTGGAGCGGCTGATGCAGGACACGCGCATCATCCGTCACCTGGGCAAGCTCAAGAGCGTGCCGCGCAATGCGCAGATGATCCTGGATATCGAGCAGGAAAAAGGCAGCTTCGGCGCATTTATCGCCGACTGGCCGGTGACCGATATCGTCGGGTTATGGAAATACCTGAGCAAGCACGGTCATCAATTGGGCGGGCTGTCGGCCCCGCGCTTTTTGCGGATGGTGGGCAAGGATACCTTTGTGCCGAGCTATGACGTGGTCGCGGCATTGAATGCGCAGAAGATTGTCGATAAGGCACCCACCAGCCT
Source organism: Pseudomonas sp. NFACC42-2 (assembly GCF_900116055.1). Taxonomy (NCBI): domain Bacteria; kingdom Pseudomonadati; phylum Pseudomonadota; class Gammaproteobacteria; order Pseudomonadales; family Pseudomonadaceae; genus Pseudomonas; species Pseudomonas sp. NFACC42-2. Next base: position 89,166 of record NZ_FOZO01000008.1, on the reverse strand, counting down.
GCGCGACCTGGCCACGGTGCAGGCTGCGTTCAACCAGTGGCATGCCGAGAGTGGGCGGCCGATGTGCCAGCTGTCGATGATGCTGGCCTATACGGTGAATCACTGACCGGGTTCTAGGGTGTGGCCAACCGGCGGTTCAACTGGTGCCGCCAGCGCACATACAGCAGCGCCGTGCAAAACACCGCCAGGCTGGCCAGCATCTCCAGTACCCCGAACCACTGCCGGTTCGGGTCATACGCCGCCAGTGCGCCCTTGATGAAATACAGGTTCACCGCAAAGCACATCCACGAATGCCCGCGCGTGCTGCCGATGATCATCCCCGGCGCCAGCACCAGCAGCGGCACCAGTTCGATCAGCAGGATCACCCACGGGCGTGCGCCGTGCAGGTCGGCGACGAACAGGTAGTACCCGCACAACAAACCCACCAGGGCGAAAAACGCCAGCAGGCTTAACGCGCGTGCCGCCTTGACCCGTGGCTCCAGCCACGCTTGCGGCGGTAGAACCTTAGGCTTCCTGGCCACGGCCGTTCTCCAGCAGCGTGGCGGTCTTGGCCAGGCGCAGGCCCAGGGCCCGGCACAGGGTAATTTCATGCGGGTCGAGCAGGCGCTTGCCATCCGGACCGGCATGGTGGCTGGCGCCGTACGGTGTGCCGCCGCCCTGGGTGTCGAGCAGTGCCTGTTCGCTGTAGGGCAGGCCAGTGATCAGCATGCCGTGGTGCAACAGCGGCAACAGCATCGACATCAGCGTGGTTTCCTGGCCGCCATGCAGGCTGGCGGTGGAGGTGAACACCCCGGCCGGCTTGCCGACCAGCGCACCGGTCAGCCACAGGTTGCTGGTGCCATCGAGGAAGTACTTGAGCGGCGCGGCCATGTTGCCGAAGCGCGTCGGGCTGCCCAGGGCCAGGCCCGAGCAGTTTTTCAAGTCATCGAGGCTGGCGTACAGCGCGCCTTCGTCGGGGATGCTCGGCGCCACGGCTTCGCATTCGGTGGAGATCGCCGGTACGGTGCGCAGCCGCGCTTCCATGCCGCCTTGCTCGATGCCCCGGGCAATCTGCCGAGCCATTTCGCTCACCGAGCCATTGCGGCTGTAATACAACACCAGCACATACGGCGCAGTCACGGCAGGATCTCCAGCACGTTCTCCGGCGGGCGGCCAATGATGGCTTTATCGGCGGTTTCCAGGATCGGGCGTTCCATCAGCTTGGGGTGTTCGGCGATCGCGGCGATCAACTGCGCTTCGCTGAGGCTGGCGTCGGCCAGGTTGAGGGCCTTGTATTCGTCTTCGCCGGTGCGCAGCAGTTGGCGGGCGCTGATGCCCAGCTTGGCCAGCAGTGCCTTCAATTGCGCGGCATTCAGCGGGGTTTCCAGGTAACGCACCACGGTGGGGGCGAGGCCTCGGGCTTCCAGCAGTTCGAGCGCACCGCGGGATTTCGAGCAGCGCGGGTTGTGATAAAGCGTCAGATCGGTCATGTGCGGGTCGCATCTTGCGTAAGGTGGCGGGTATTCTACCTGCGCGGCGTCCTGTCCTTAAACCGTAAGAGGCGATAGGTCGCAGCCAACGTTCATTTTTGCGAAGGATTACCCCATGACAAGGCGACTGATCGGTGCATTGGCGATCATCACAACCCTGCTGCTCAGCGGCTGCGGCAATGACTACGGCGTTGACCAGTACGGTCAGAAGGTCGCGGCCGAGCGCCTGGACAAACAGTGGCTGGTGGTCAACTACTGGGCGGAATGGTGTGGCCCATGCCGTACGGAAATCCCCGAACTCAACGCCCTGGCAGAACAGTTGAAGGGGCAGGGCGTGGGGGTGTTCGGGGTTAACTTCGACAATGTGCAGGGGGCGGAGCTGAAGGAGGCCAGCGACAAACTGGGGATCAAGTTCACCGTGCTGGCGCAGAACCCGGATGGGATCTTCGATATTCCGCGCAGCGAAGCGTTGCCGGTGACCTACATCATCGATGACAAGGGCAAGGTGCGCGAGCAGTTGATGGGTGAGCAGACGGCGGAAGGGGTGCTGGCCAAGCTCAAGGCCTTGCGCGGCTAGAGTATTGTCCTCGATCAAATGTGGGAGGGGGCTTGCCCCGATAACAGTGTGTCAGTCAATACATCAGTGACTGTTACACCGTCATCGGGGGCAAGCTCCCACATTTAAATCTCACCAATCTGTAGATCGGTGGAGTCAGCCCTCTTCGAGCCACAGGCGAATCGGCTTGCCTTCGGCCGGCCAGAAGCGGGTCTGCTCGATCGGCGAGATGTCCCAGCGCTGTACGCCTTGCAGGGCCTGGAAGAAGCGCTGTTCCTGCTCCATCAGGGCCTCGGCGCAGAGCTTGCGGGTGCTGCCGAGTTTGCCGAAGCTGAGTCTGTCGCCCTCAAGGGTGTACGGCGCGAACCAGTGGTTGCAGCCGCCATTGCCGTAGGCACGCCCATCGGCGCCGAGGGTGACGGTCAGGTGCGCGTAATCCATCAACGGCCGCTCACCAATCCACTCCACCACGTAGCTGTGATCCTGCTTGAGCTTGGCCGCGTCACCGGCGCAGCCACTCAGGGCCGCACCGACGGCGGCGAGCAGAACCAGGCCTTTCATTGCCCGGCCTTCTGGCATGTCGGGCAACGGTGCTTGTCGCCTTCGCTGGCCCAGCCCAACTCGGCAATGCGCGCGTTGGCGGCCGGTTGCAGCGGCTCTTTGGTCAGCTTGGTTTCCACCGCGAATTCAAACTCCAGCACAGTGTCGCAGCTGTCGCAGTTGACCTTCCAGGTGTGAATCTCCAGCTCACCGAACTTCGGCCCGCGGGCCATGGCGACCCACTGGCCTGCAGGGCGGATGGAGTAGCGCGCGTCACCTTCGACGGTAAGGCGCATGGACAAGGTTTTACTGCCACGCAGCGTGACGATCAGCACGTCGTCATGCTTGATCGAGCCACCGTTGCCGGTGACCTGGTAACGGCCCGGCACCAGGGCGCGGCATTCGATCAGGGTGTGTTGCGGGCTCAGCAAGCTGAAGCGGAAATCGTGTTCGGCCATGGATCCTCCAAATAGGCGCGGCATCCTATCACGGGTGCCTGATCATCATGAGCCTGGTATGTGACCGCTGATCATCCTTCGACGAGGTTCTGTGCCCGGCCATCCGCCCATGCCGCAATATTGGCCAAGGTGGTGTCGGCGATCGCCGCCAGGGCTTCGCGGGTAAGGAACGCCTGGTGTGCGGTGACGATCACGTTGGGGAAGGTCAGCAGGCGCGCGAGCACATCGTCCTGCAAGGGCAGATCGGAGCGGTCCTCGAAAAACAGCTGGGCTTCCTCCTCGTATACATCCAGCCCCAGGTAGCCGAGTTGGCCGTCCTTGAGTGCTTCGATCAGCGCCGGCGTGTCGACCAGGCCACCGCGACCGGTGTTGATCAGCATGGCGCCGGGTTGCATCCGCGCCAGGGAGCGTGCATTGATCAGGTGCTTGCTGTCGGCGGTCAGCGGGCAGTGCAGGCTGATGATCTGGGCCTGGGCCAGGAGCTCCGGCAGGCTCACATAGTCAGCGCCGAGGGCCTGGACCTGGGGGTTGGGGAACGGGTCGTAGGCGAGCAGCCGGCAACCGAAGCCCGCCATGATCCTGGCGAACGTGGCGCCGATCTGGCCGGTGCCGACCACGCCGACGGTCTTGCCCACCAGGTCGAAGCCGGTGAGGCCATGCAGGCTGAAATCGCCGTCGCGGGTGCGGTTGTAGGCGCGATGCAGGCGGCGGTTGAGGGCGAGGATCAGGGCCACCGCGTGTTCGGCGATCGCATGGGGCGAATAGGCCGGGACGCGCACGATGGTCAGGCCCAGGCGTTTGGCGGCAGGCAGGTCCACATGGTTGTAACCGGCCGAACGCAACGCGATCAACCGCGTGCCGCCCTTGGCCAGGTGTTCCAGCACCGGGGCGCTGAGGTCATCGTTGATAAAGGCGCAGACCACCTCGTGGTGTTCGGCCAGGGCGACGGTGTCGAGGTTGAGCCGGGCGGGTTGGAATTGCAGTTCCAGGCCGCGCGGCAAGGGTTCGCCGAGGAAACTGTCGCGGTCGTAGGTCTGGCTGCTGAAAAGAATCACGCGCATCACAGGCGTCCTTTTTGATGAGTTCAGGCGCTGACCCGCGCTTCACTGGCCAGCCGTGCAATGGCCATGTCCAGCTCGTCCAGCGCGGTCATGGCCTTGGCGTCGTCCTGCTTGAGCAGGGTTTCGGCGCGCTGGCAGGCGGCGCGCAGTTGCGGCACGCCACAGTAGCGGGTGGCGCCGTGCAGGCGGTGGACGCGTTCGATCAGGGCCAGGTTGTCCTTGGCCTCGCGGGCGACGTGAATGGCCTGGCGGTCGGCTTCCAGGGAGGCCAGCAGCATGGCCAGCATGTCGGCCGCCAGATCGGTCTTGCCGGCGGCCAGGCGCAGGCCTTCCTCGTGGTCCAGCACCGGCAATTGCACCCCGGGGCCCAAGCCTTCGACGGCGCGCTCCGGCACCTGGTTGCGCAGGGCCAGGCCGGTCCATTTCAGCACCACCTGGGCCAGTTGCCGTTCGCTGATGGGTTTGGTCAGGTAGTCGTCCATACCGCTTTGCAGCAACGCACGCTTCTCGTTGGCCATAGCGTGGGCGGTGAGGGCGACCACCGGCAAGGGCGTGCCATGGCGCTCGCTTTCCCACTGGCGGATCGCCTCGGTGCTCTGGCGCCCGTCCATGCCGGGCATTTGCACGTCCATCAGCACCAGGTCGAAGGTGTCCTGTTTCACCGCGTCGACCGCTGCGTAGCCGCTTTCCACTGCACGGACCTGCGCGCCCATGTCTTCCAGCAGGGTTTGCACCAACAGCAGGTTTGCCGGGTTGTCGTCGACACACAGCACACGCGGCGCACGGCTGGACAACGGCTCGCCCGGTTCACTGCGTGACGGCCGCGGGCTGATCAGGTCGGACAGCGCACGGCGCAGCTTGCGGGTACACGCCGGCTTGGCCTGCAACTGGCTGTTGGGGTTGGGTACCGACTCGTTGAACAGCATCTGTTCGGTGGTAGGGCACAGCACCAGCACTTTGCAACCCAGGTGTTCGAGGTCCCATAGGTGCTGGTTGAGGCGCTCGGGGGGGATATCGTTGGCGGTCACGCCGAGTACCGCGAGGTCGATGGCCTGCTCGGTCTGGTGAGCGCTGGTGATGCCGTTGGTCAGGCTTTCCAGGGTATTGAACGGCGTCACTTCCAGGCCACAGTCTTCCAATTGGTGTTGCAGGGCCTGGCGCGCCAGGTCGTGGTTTTCCAGCACCGCCACGCGATGGCCCAGCAACGGCGCGCAGGGCAGGTCTTCGACGTCGTCGCGGGTCTTGGGCAGGTTCAGGCTGATCCAGAATTCAGAGCCTTCGCCCGGCGTGCTGTCGACGCCGATTTCACCGCCCATTTGTTCGATCAGGCGCTTGGAAATCACCAGGCCCAGCCCCGTGCCGCCGGGCTGGCGCGACAGTGAATTGTCGGCCTGGCTGAACGCCTGGAACAACGCCCGCACGTCCTGGCTGGACAGGCCGATGCCGGTGTCCTGCACGCTGATGCGCAGTTGCACGCTGTCTTCCTGCTCGTCCTCGATCATCGCCCGGGCCACGATGGTGCCTTCGCGGGTGAACTTGATCGCATTGCTGATCAGGTTGGTCAGGATCTGCTTGAGCCGCAGCGGGTCGCCCACCAGCGCCAGCGGCGTGTCGCGGTACACCAGGCTGACCAGTTCCAGCTGCTTGGCATGGGCGGCGGGGGCGAGGATGGTGAGGGTGTCTTGCAGCAAATCCCGCAGGTTGAAGGGGATGCTGTCGAGCACCAGCTTGCCGGCCTCGATCTTGGAGAAATCGAGGATCTCGTTGATGATGCCCAGGAGGTTGTCGGCGGATTTTTCGATGGTGCCCAGGTAGTCAAGCTGGCGCGGGGTCAGCTCGCTTTTTTGCAGCAGGTGGGTAAAACCGAGTATGCCGTTGAGCGGCGTGCGGATTTCATGGCTCATGTTCGCCAGGAACTCGGACTTGATGCGGCTGGCCTCCAGGGCCTCCTTGCGCGCCAGGTCCAGCTCGATGTTCTGGATCTCGATGGTTTCCAGGTTCTGGCGCACGTCTTCGGTGGCCTGGTCGATGCTGTGCTGCAATTCTTCCCGGGCATTTTGCAGGGTTTCGGCCATGCGGTTGATGCCCGATGCGAGCTGATCCAGCTCCTGGCTGCCCAAGGGTGGCAGGCGGGTTTCCAGGTTGCCGTCCTTGAGTTGGGCCACCGCTTGCTTGATCAGGCCAAGCGGCGCGTTGATCGTACGGCTGATGCGCAGGGCCAGGGCCGCGGTGCAGATCAGGCCGATGGCAATCAGCAGCAGGCTGGCGAACAGGCTGCGATAGCCGCGCAGCAACATGCCGTTGTGGGACAGCTCCACCTCGACCCAGCCAAGCAGGCGATCGGCTTCATCGGGGATCAAATCGCCCGCCAGGTTGCGATGGCGACCAAACACCGGCAGCAGGTAGCGCGTGGCGTCGTTGCCGGTGCGCTGCAGCAGGTGGGAACTGTTGCCGACCGGCGGCTGGTTGAGCATGGTCGGGCCGGCGTGGGCCAGGGGCGTGCGGTCCGGCGCGAGGAACGCCACGGTGCGCACGTCCGTCTGTTCCAGGGATTGGGTGGCGATACGCTCCAGCAGGTCGGTGTTCCTGCTGCCCATGGCGGGGGCCACCAGGGGCGCCAGCTGCTCGGCGATCATTTCGCCGCGTTGCAGCAACTGGGCCTGCAACTCCGAGAGCTGCATCCAGGTAAAGTACCCTCCCAACAACAAGGCCATCAGGCTGGTCGGTAATAAGGTCAGCAACAGTACGCGGCCTTTTATCCCCATTCTTTTAAGCACGCCACTCTCCTGCTACCACACTGATATCAATTTTCCGCGCCGGCATCCGGCCCGCGCCACCTGCGCAGTGTAGCCATTTGCGCGGCCCGGAATCTTGCAAATTAATGACAGAGGGCAATCTTCGGGCCGTTGGGCACCGTGTGGCGATTGCCTGCGGCGGGGTTATCTTGAATAATCAGTGATTGAGAATGACTTGCAGACGCTAATGAATCCCGCGGCAGTTAGCCTACCCCGTATCCTCACAATTGAAGATGACCCCGTGCTGGGTGCCTATGTGCACGAGCATTTGGGGCGCTGTGGCTTCCAGGTCACCTGGTGCCAGAACGGTCAGCAGGGCCTGGAGATGGCGCGCGACCAGGCATTCGACGTGGTATTGATGGATATTCTGCTGCCGGGCCTGGATGGCTTGTCGATCCTCACCCATTTGCGCCGGAGCCATTCGGTTCCGGTGATCCTGATGTCGGCCCTGGGCGCTGAAACCGATCGCGTCAGCGGTTTTCGCCTGGGGGCCGATGATTACCTGCCCAAGCCCTTCAGCATGGTTGAACTGCGCGTGCGTATCGAAGCCATCCTGCGGCGGGTGGCCCTGGATCGGCGCCCGTTGCCGACGCTTGCGCCCGTGCGCGAGGATACCCGCACGCTGCGTTTCGACGATGAGCTGTGCGATGTTTTTCATCAGGAGCACTGGGCGGGCCTGACCCGCAGCGAATATCGCCTGCTGGAAACCCTGCATCGCAACGCTGAAGAAGTCCTCAGCAAAGCCTTCCTCTACCAGCACGTGTTGCAACGGGGTTATGCGCCCCATGACCGCAGCCTCGACATGCATATCAGCCAGATCCGCCGCAAGCTCAAGGCCATCGGCTACACCGAGCGTGAGGTACGCACGGTGTGGGGCAAGGGCTATGTGCTGAGCGGTCACGACGATGGGCTTTGAGGCGTCGCTGAAACGGCTGCCGGGCAGGCACTCGTTATTCTGGAAACTTGCCTGCCTGCTGATCGCCTTCTGTTTGCTGATGATCTGGCTCAGTTGGTCCTGGGGCCGGTACATGGAGCAAAAGAACGCCTACCTGTCCGATGAGGCCAGGAGCACCTTGAGTGGTTATGCGGCAGGCGCCGAGCAGGCCTGGAACCAGGGCGGCAATGCCGGCGTCGATGCGTGGCTGCAGGCAATGGGCAAGCGCGAAAGCACGTGGATCGGGGTGATCGGCAATGACTTGCAGTCGTTGAGCAGCTACCCGCTGACCGATACGGAAAGCCAGCGCCTGACCTTCCTGCGGGGCCTGGACTGGCCGGTCAGCCGCCACGTCAAGGGGTTGCCGTGGTTGAAGATCCCGTTTGCGGTGGACCCGGGCGCCGGTTCGCTGGTGATTGAACTGCCGCAGCGCTTTATGCCGGGGCGCTACCAACTGTTCTGGCGGGTGCTGACCAACGGCGTGATTCCCGGCCTCTTTACCTTGTTGCTGTGCGTCGGCCTCTATCGGTTGCTGATCATGCCCCTCAATCAACTGCGCGAGCAGGCCAATGCATGGCGTGCCGATCAATTGAATACGCGGATGTCCCACGACGCCACCAGCCGCCAGGACGAATTGGGCGAGCTGGGGCGCGCGTTTGATCATATGTCCGAGCGCTTGCAGGGTACGGTGATGCTGCAACAGCAGCTGTTAAGGGACATGTCCCATGAACTGCGCACGCCCTTGAGCCGTTTGCGGGTGGCCTGTGACAGTGAGCAGGATCTTGCGCGCCTGCGTGAGCGGCTGGGGCGGGAGATCGACGCCATGCAGCGCCTGGTGGAAGACAGCCTGCAACTGGCCTGGCTGGATACCGAGCGGGCGCCGCTGCCCAAAGAAGATATTCAGGTGCAGGCGCTGTGGGACATGCTGCGCGAGAACGCGTGCTTTGAAAGCGCTTGGCCGGCATCGCGGCTGCCCTGCCTTCTGGGCGCCGACAGTTGGGTGCGGGGCAACCTGAATGCCTTGGCCCAGGCCCTGGAGAATATCCTGCGCAACGCCATACGCCATTCCCCGGCGGAGGGCGTCGTGTGCCTGGATGGATGCCGCGAGGGGGAGTATTGGCACCTTTGGTTGGAAGACCAGGGCGGGGGAATCGATGAGCAGGATCTGGAGCGAATCTTTGCGCCGTTTACGCGGCTGGACGGTTCAAGACCCGGCGATGGTGGCTTCGGGCTGGGCCTGAGCATCGCGCGCAATGCCGTGCAACGTCAGGACGGCAGCCTGTGGGCGGAAAATACCGGCCAGGGCTTGCGTGTGCACCTGCGATTGCCGGCGCGATAGGTCTCAGCCTCGGCGCTGCTTGCGCTTTTTCCATTGGTGCGCGACCCACCAGCGCCAGTACCCCATGGTCAGGCAGTAGGCCAGTGCGCCCAGCACCAGCCCCAACACCACCGAACCCAGCAGGAAGGGCTGCCACAGGGTGCTCAACTGGCCGCTGATCCATTCCCAGGTCAGGTCGTCGGGCAGGCTGCGCGGTGGCACATTCATCAGCCAGGCGCCGGTCATGTAGGTGCAGATGAACACCACCGGCATGGTGATCGGGTTGGTCAGCCATACCAGGCTGATGGCGATGGGCATATTGCCGCGCACGGTGATCGCCAGCACTGCCGCCAGCAGCATCTGCAACGGGATCGGGATAAACGCCGCGAACAAACCCACGGCCATGGCGCGTGCCACGGAGTGCCGGTTCAGGTGCCAGAGGTTCGGGTCGTGCAGCAACGTGCCAAGAAACTGTAATGACTTGTGTTCCCTGATACTGGTGGGGTCGGGCATGTACCGTTTGAATAAGCGCCGAGGCATAGGGGGTCCAGGTCAGTTCGAGGGGCAAGTATGCCCGCATTCTATAAACAGAAAATTCAGACTTTGTGACAAAACATCATAGGACACGCTGGGCCCTCGTCTAAGACTGAGTGGATCACTTGAAAAGGATGGTTCATGAAGACAGGGATGTTCGCGCTCGCGCTTGGGTTGCTTGCCTTGCGCTTTCTACCGGCGTTGCCGTCGACGGGGTGGCTGATAGCCATGTTGGTGCTGGCATTGATGCTATTGTCTTTTCGTACGTCGCCACTGGCATTTTTCCTGCTGGGCTTGAGCTGGGCCTGCATCAGCGCGCAGTGGGCGCTGGATGATCGACTACGGCCGGTGCTGGATGGCCAGACGCGATGGCTGGAAGGCCGTGTAACCGGGTTGCCGCAGCAGACAGGGAAGGGCGTGCGTTTTGAGCTGGCCGACAGCCAGGCGCGCAACGCCCGGTTGCCCAAGCGCATCCGGGTGTTTTGGCACGGCGGGCCGCCGATACGCAGCGGCGAGCGCTGGCGTCTGGCCGTAACGCTGAAACGGCCTGCCGGGCTGCTCAATTTTCACGGTTTCGATCAGGAGGCCTGGCTGCTGGCCCAGCGCATTGGCGCCACCGGCTCGGTGAAGGATGGTGAGCGCCTGGCGCCGGCGCGTCATGCCTGGCGTGACACGGTCCGCCAACGCCTGATGGCGGTGGACGCCCAAGGCCGCGAGGCGGGCCTGGCGGCTTTGGTGCTGGGGGATGGCTCCGGGCTGGCGGCCGAAGACTGGCAGGTGTTGCAGGACACTGGCACGGTGCACCTGTTGGTGATTTCCGGCCAGCACATTGGCTTGCTGGCGGGGTTGATCTACGGGTTGGTCGCGCTACTTGCGCGCTATGGCTGCTGGCCCCGCACCTGGCCGTGGCTGCCGTGGGCGTGCGGCCTGGCGTTTGCCGCCGCGCTGGGGTACGGCCTGCTGGCAGGGTTTGGCGTGCCGGTGCAACGGGCCTGCGTCATGGTGGGGCTGGTGTTGTTGTGGCGCCTGCGCTTTCGTCATCTGGGATTCTGGTGGCCGTTGTTGCTGGCACTCAATGGCGTGCTGATCCTGGAGCCACTGGCCAGCCTGCAACCCGGATTCTGGCTGTCCTTCATGGCTGTCGCGGTGCTGGTCCTGGGATTTGGTGGGCGCTTGGGGCCGTGGAGTGTCTGGCAGGCATGGACACGTCCCCAGTGCTTGATTGCCGTTGGTCTGTTTCCTGTGTTGCTGGTGCTCGGCTTGCCCGTCAGCGTCAGTGCGCCGCTGGCCAACCTGGTTGCCGTGCCGTGGATCAGCCTGGTGGTGTTGCCCCTGGCGTTGCTGGGGAGCGCATTGTTGCCGCTGCCGTATGCGGGTGAGGGCTTGTTGTGGCTGGCGGGTGGGGCGCTTGACGGGTTGTTCCGGGGCTTGGCATGGCTCGCTGGGCAAATGCCTGCCTGGATACCGGCCGAGGTGCCCCTGGGTTACTGGCTGATCAGCCTGGTCGGCGCGGTGCTGTTACTGCTGCCCAGCGGCGTGCCGTTTCGGCCCCTGGGCTTGCCGCTGCTGTTGTTGGCCGTGTTTCCACCCCGCGAGCTCGTGCCCCATGGGCGGGTGGAGGTGGTGCAACTGGATGTCGGGCAAGGTCAGGCCTTGATCCTGCGTACCCGCCATCACACGTTGCTCTACGATGCCGGCCCGCGTTCGGGGACGGTTGACCTTGGTGCCCGTGTGGTAGTGCCTGCGTTGAAAAAACTCGGCGTCGGGACGCTGGATATGATGCTGCTGAGCCACGCCGACGCCGATCATGCCGGTGGGGCGTCGGCTGTTGCCCGAGGGTTGCCGATCCGGCGTGTCGTGGGCGGTGAAACCGAAGGGTTGCCCGCGTTTCTCGCCACCCAGCCCTGCGTCAGCGGCGAACGGTGGGAGTGGGACGGTGTGGCATTCGAGCTGTGGCAGTGGCCTGATGCGATTGATGGCAACCCCAAGTCCTGTGTTCTGCAGGTCCAGGCCAACGGTGAGCGGCTGCTGCTCACGGGGGATATTGATCGGGCTGCCGAGCGAGCATTTCTCGCGTCTTCGCTGGCCGTGCGCACCGATTGGCTGCAGTCGCCTCACCATGGCAGCCGCAGTTCGTCGTCGTGGCCTTTTCTACAGCGGCTGGCGCCCACGTCGGTGCTGATTTCCCGTGGGCGTGGCAATGCGTTCGGCCATCCTCACCCGCAGGTGGTGGAGCGCTACCAGCGACTGGGCAGCCAGATATACGACAGTGCCGAGCAGGGCGCGGTGCGTGTGCAATTAGGGGCTTTCCAGCCACCGACTGTTGCGCGTAGTCAACGCCGTTTTTGGCGCGAAACGTTACCCTGAGCCGGCCATGCCAAAGACCGGCGCCTGGGACAGACGGGTCCATGGTCGATGAACCCCGTCGCCGAACCTATATGGTAAAGTGGCGCACTTTTTCGAAGGGATATTCACTGTGTGGGAATTGGTCAAATCTGGTGGCTGGATGATGTTGCCCATCATCCTGAGCTCCATCGCCGCACTCGGCATCGTTGCCGAACGTTTGTGGACCCTGCGCGCCAGTCGCGTCACCCCCGAGCATCTGCTGGGGCAGGTCTGGAACTGGATCAAGAACAAGCAGCTGGACAAGGACAAACTCAAGGAACTGCGCGCCAACTCGCCCCTGGGTGAAATCCTCGCCGCCGGCCTGGCCAACTCCAAGCATGGTCGCGAGATCATGAAGGAGTGCATCGAAGAGGCCGCCGCCCGGGTCATCCATGAACTGGAGCGCTATATCAACGCCCTCGGCACCATTGCCGCCATGGCGCCGTTGCTCGGCTTGCTGGGGACGGTACTGGGCATGATCGATATCTTCAGCTCGTTCATGGGCTCGGGCATGACCACCAACGCGGCCGTACTGGCCGGCGGCATCTCCAAGGCCCTGATTACCACGGCGGCGGGCCTGATGGTCGGTATTCCTTCGGTGTTCTTCCACCGTTTCCTGCAGCGGCGCATCGATGAACTGGTGGTTGGTATGGAGCAGGAAGCCATCAAGCTGGTGGAAGTGGTGCAGGGTGACCGTGATGTGGACCTGGTTGGGGGCAAAGCGTGAAATTTCGCCGCAAGCAACGGGAAAATGTCGACATCAACCTCGCGTCGTTGATCGACGTGGTGTTTATCCTGCTGCTGTTTTTTGTCGTCACCACCACCTTCACCCGGCAGACCGAACTGCGCGTCGACCTGCCGGAAGCCGTGAGTGGTTCGCCGGCCGAAGACCAGGAAGTCAAGCAACTGGACATCGCTATCAGCGCCGACGGGGCGTTTTCGGTGAATAACCAGGTGCTGGAGAAAAACGACCTCGCCAGCCTCATGGCGGCCCTGGAGAAAGAGTCCGGCGGCGATACCAAGATGCCGTTGTCCATCAGTGCCGATGGCAAGACCCAGCACCAGGCCGTGATCACGGCGATGGACGCCGCCGGCAAGCTCGGTTTCAGCCATCTGCGCATGAGCACTGTCGAGGCGGCGAGCCAACCCTGATGGCCATGTCCGATCGTTTGCTCAAGGCCTGGTACGAGGGCCATCCGGCGCTGGCGTTGTTGCGTCCGCTGGAATCGTTGTATCGCCGGGTGGTGCAGCGCAAGCGCGCACGGTTCCTGGCGGGAGAGGGCGAGATCTATCAATCTCCGGTGCCGGTGGTGGTGGTCGGTAATATCACCGTGGGCGGCACCGGCAAGACGCCGTTGATCCTGTGGTTGATCGAACACTGCCGACGCAGTGGCCTGCGCGTCGGTGTGGTCAGTCGCGGCTATGGCGCCAAGCCACCGCAGTTGCCCTGGCGCGTCGAGGCCAGCCACAGCGCCACGGTGGCGGGTGACGAGCCTTTGCTGATCGTGCAGCGCTGCGGCGTACCCCTGATGATCGATCCTGATCGCAGTCGTGCGGTGCAGGCCCTGCTTGCCAGCGAGGCCCTCGACCTGATCCTCTCCGACGACGGCCTGCAACACTACCGCCTGGCCCGTGACCTGGAACTGGTGCTGATCGACGCCGCCCGGGGCCTGGGCAATCGCCGTTGCCTGCCTGCCGGGCCATTGCGCGAACCGGTTGAGCGTCTGCACAGTGTGGATGCGCTGCTCTACAACGGTGCCGGCTCGGATCGCGACGATGGCTTTGGGTTTCGCCTGCAACCCACCGCACTGGTCAACCTGCACAGCGGCGAGCGCCAGTCGCTGGCGTATTTTCCTGAGGGGCAGCCGGTACACGCGGTTGCCGGTATCGGCAACCCGCAACGTTTCTTCAACACCCTCGAAACGCTACACTGGCAGCCGATTCCCCATGCTTTCGCCGACCACGCGCCCTACAGTGCCGAGGTCTTGAGTTTTACCCCGTCATTGCCACTGGTCATGACCGAGAAGGACGCGGTGAAGTGCCGCGCCTTTGCCCAGCCCGACTGGTGGTACCTTGCGGTGGATGCGGTGCCGTCGCCGGCGTTCGTCGCCTGGTTCGACACGCAGCTGATGCGCCTGCTGCCCGCCCGTCTTTTGCCTTAAACGCTGCTATCCAGGAAACACTCATGGACACCAAACTGCTCGACATCCTCGCTTGCCCGATCTGCAAAGGCCCGCTCAAGCTCAGCGCCGATAAAACCGAGCTGATCAGCAAGGGCGCCGGCCTGGCGTACCCGATCCGTGATGGCATCCCGGTGATGCTGGAAAGCGAAGCCCGCACCCTGACCACCGACGAGCGCCTGGATAAATGACCACAGCCTTTACCGTTGTCATTCCTTCCCGCTACGCCTCGACACGCCTGCCGGGCAAGCCACTGCAACTGATCGGCAGCAAGCCGATGATCCAGCTGGTGTGGGAGCAGGCCTGCAAAAGCAGCGCTGAGCGTGTCGTGGTGGCCACTGATGACCAGCGCATCATCGAAGCCTGCAAAGGGTTCGGCGCCGAAGCGGTGCTGACCCGTGAAGATCACAACTCCGGCACTGACCGCCTGGCCGAAGTGGCTACGCAGCTGGGCCTGGCGCCAGACGCCATCGTGGTCAATGTACAAGGCGACGAACCGTTGATCCCGCCGGGCGTGATCGACCAGGTGGCCGCCAACCTGGCTGCCCATGGTGAAGCGCGTATGGCGACCCTGGCCGAGCCGATTGAAGACATCGACACCCTGTTCAATCCGAACGTGGTCAAGGTGGTCAGTGATGTCAACGGCCTGGCGCTGACCTTCAGCCGTTCGACCTTGCCCTGGGCGCGCGACGCCTTCGCCAGGCACCCTGACCTGTTGCCGCAAGGCGTGCCGTACCGTCGCCATATCGGCATCTACGCCTACCGTGCCGGTTTCCTGCATGACTTCGTCAGTTGGGGGCCGTGCTGGTTGGAAAATACCGAATCCCTGGAGCAACTGCGTGCCCTCTGGCACGGCGTACGTATCCACGTGGGGGACGCCCTGGAAGCACCGCCTGCGGGTGTCGATACCCCGGAAGACCTTGAGCGCGTCCGTCGCCTGCTGGGGGCCTGATGGAGGTTCTGTTTGTCTGCCTGGGCAATATCTGCCGCTCGCCCACCGCTGAGGGCGTACTGCGCCATAAATTGCGCGAAGCCGGGTTGGCGGGGCCGGTCGACGTAGCGTCCGCCGGCACCGGCGAGTGGCATGTCGGCAACCCGCCGGACCCGCGCAGCCAACGTGCGGCGCTGGTGCGCGGCTACGATTTGTCGGCCCAGCGGGCCCGGCAGGTCTCCCGCGCCGACTTTGCACGGTACGACCTGATCCTGGCCATGGACCACAGCAATCTGCGCAACCTCAAGGCCATGCAGCCCGGCCAGGGCAAGGCGGAGTTGGACCTGTTCCTGCGGCGCTATGAGGCTGAAGTGGACGAGGTGCCGGATCCCTACTACGAAGGCGAACAAGGCTTCGAACGGGTCCTGGACTTGATCGAGCAGGCGTGTGATTTATTGGTGATCGAATTGAAGGGGCGGTTATGACCTTGCAAGTGCTGGCGCAGGTGTCGCTCAAGCCATTCAACAGCTTTGGCATTGATGTGCGTGCCCAACTCTTCGCCGAGGCCCGCAGTGACGCCGATGTGCGCGAGGCACTGGCCTATGCGTCGACCCAGGCGTTGCCCTTGCTGGTGATTGGCGGTGGCAGCAACTTGCTGCTGACCCAGGACATTCCTGCCCTGGTGTTGCGTATGGCCACCCAGGGCATACGGGTGCTTCAGGATGATGGCATGCAGGTGGTGGTCGAAGCCGAAGCCGGCGAAGCCTGGCACCCGTTTGTACTGTGGACCCTGGAGCAGGGCTTCTGCGGCCTGGAAAACCTCAGCCTGATCCCCGGCACCGTCGGTGCCGCCCCCATGCAGAACATCGGTGCCTACGGCGTGGAGATCAAGGACGTCTTTGCCGGCTTGACCGCCCTCGATCGCCAGACGGGCGAGTTGCGCGATTTCAGCCTGGAAGAATGCAACTTTGCCTACCGCGACAGCCTGTTCAAGCACGAAACCGGGCGCTGGCTGATCCTGCGGGTACGCTTTGCCCTGAGCCGCGCCAGCCACCTCAAGCTCGACTACGGCCCAGTGCAGCAGCGCCTGGCAGGGCAGGGGATCACCGAGGCGACACCGAGCGATGTCAGTCGCGCGATTTGCAGCATCCGTAGCGAAAAATTGCCCGACCCGGCAGTCCTTGGCAATGCCGGCAGCTTCTTCAAGAACCCGCTGGTGTCCAAGGCCCTGGCTGAAGAGTTACAGGCGCAGTATCCGGACCTGGTGGCTTACCCCCAGGCGGATGGGCAGATGAAGCTGGCCGCTGGCTGGCTGATCGACAAGGCCGGCTGGAAGGGCTTTCGTGACGGCGATGCCGGCGTGCATGCCCTGCAGGCGCTGGTGCTGGTCAACTATGGCGGCGCCACAGGGCATGATATTGCCAGCCTGGCCCAGCGTATCCAGCGGGATATCGCCCAGCGTTTCAAGGTCGAGCTGGAAATGGAACCCAACCAGTACTGATACCCCGAAAACAAAAATGCCCCGCATCTTTCGATACGGGGCATTTTTTATGCAGTGAGTAAATCAGTCGTCGCGGCTCATGATTCCGAAGATCTGCAACAGGCTGATAAACAGGTTGTAGATCGACACATACAGGCTGACGGTCGCCATGATGTAGTTACGCTCACCGCCGTGGATGATGGCGCTGGTCTGGAACAGGATGCACACGGAGGAGAACAGCACAAAACCCGCGCTGATCGCCAACTGCAGGCCGCTGATCTGGAAGAACATGCCCGCCACCACCGCCGCCAGCAACACGAAGAAGCCCGCGGTGATGAAACCACCCAGGAAGCTCATGTCCTTGCGGGTGACCAGCACGTAGGCCGACAGGCCACCAAACACCAGGGCGGTCATGGCAAACGCCGAGCTGACCACTTCCGCACCGCCGGCCATGCCGAGGTAACGGTTGAGGATCGGGCCGAGGATAAAGCCCATGAAACCGGTCAAGGCAAACGCCGACACCAGGCCCCAGGCCGAGTCACGCAGCTTGTTGGTCAGGAAGAACAGGCCATAGAAACCGATCAGTACGACAAAGATATTCGGGTAGCCGACGTGCATCTGCTGGGCCACGAACGCCATTAAGCCGCTGAATGCGAGGGTAAGGGCGAGCAGTCCATAGGTGTTGCGCAACACGCGGCTGACTTCAAGCTGCTCAGCCTGCGCGTTACCATTCACTGCGTAATTCTGTTCGCGCATGGCGACACTCCTTCGGTTTTGAAACGTTCAGTCGCAAAGATCATAACAGACGCTCTGTAACAAGCGATGGCGAGAGTTTGACAGTGTGTTTCATTCGGGTATTATGGCGCCCGCTGAGACAGGATGGGCTATCCTAATCCTGTGATGCACAAGGGAAATTGGCAGAGTGGTTGAATGCACCGGTCTTGAAAACCGGCGAACGTTAATAGCGTTCCCAGGGTTCGAATCCCTGGTTTCCCGCCAAGATTCAAACGAAAGCCTCGCGAAAGCGGGGCTTTTGCGTTTCTGGGGTTTGGCGATCTTCTGCTTACTGTGTCCTGTAGCAGACTCGCGCAGCCAATACTGATGATTGCCGATGCCGCCCGGGACCTGAATCAAGCAACTGAAACCACTTCAACTGGCTCATTAAATTTGTGGTTTTTCCAGTCAGCTTTTGCTCGTCATCTCTTTGTTTTTTTACTACTATCGTTCATCTGCGCACTCAAGGAAGAGAGGCTGAGCGCCTTGAGGCTGGTAGAAAAATTACACTCGACCATTGAATGAGTTATTACTTTTACCCAGAACCTAACGACTCAGCCATCCGTAATTACCTCTTGGTGGAACCGATGGATAAAATGTGTGGCATCGTTGTAGTGGTAGGGCTTGCCCTCTCTGGATGCGCTACGAAAACTCCCGAAAAACCTGATGTGACTCCACCTCCTGCCGTCGTCCAGGAAGCACCGCCTGAAGTCGCACCTTCGACACCAGAAAAGTGGACTGTGCGATATGAGGCTGCACCTGCGAACGCCAGTGCTGACGCCCCGAAAGCAACTTCTCCGGAGGCGGCTCAATCAGAATCAGAAACAAACTTGAACCAAAATCGCGCTGAGCAATGCCGTAAAGAACTGGATGTTTTAAAGGTCTACAACAAAGCGTCTTATGATAAATACGAGGCGCAATACCAGGCCATTGCTGCCAAGACTGCCAAATACATGGAAATTAAAGACTCATTGGGTCCCGATTTAAACTACATGGTTATGCCCGCTTATCAATTTCAAATTCGTGAGTTCTGCTTCCGAGTTAAGACCCGTCTGTCGGAGCTTGTGCTTCGCCAAGCCCGATAATGATTCCACGTCCGGGGACGTCTTTTGCCAGCTGGTGAAACAAGCGCTGCATTGTCCGAAAGATGACGAGGGTCCCAGGCGTGGTTTCCCGCCAGGACTTAAACCAAAGCCCCGCCTTAGCGGGGCTTTCGTGTTTCCGGCCCCAATGTCGCGAACGTTGTGAACCCGTTGGCATTAACCCATATGCACAGGGAACGATGTTAATGGGCCATGTTCCAACCTGCCGTGCCAAGCCTGCCCAGTGGGGGCACGGCTCAATCGGCTCCGCGTAAACCGCGGCGCGCTACCCCATTACAAGGACGCAAGATTTATGCAGTCATCCCCCTCCCAAGCGCCTTCCGCCACCGGCGAACTGATCGCCAGTTTCCGTCACGGCAAGGGTTTTCTGATTTTCAGTTTGATATTTGGCGTTGTGTTGTTAGGTCTCGCCGGGTTTGTGTTGTATCTGGGTACGATCCTGCCACCGGGCAATGAGGGGCCGGTCAGCCTCCAGACGTCCAGTGGCATGGCCTTCAGCTTCAGCAGCCCCCATACCTTGATTTACGCCACCAGCGCTTTGCTGGCGGTTCTCGGGCTGGGTGTATTTGCCGCTTACGCCTGGCACAGGAAATTGCGTGCGCCGCTTTACGACGTGTATGAACATGGTATCGAGCGCATCATCAACGATCAGCGCGAATACACCGCCTTTGCCGAGATTGATGACTTGTATCTGTTTGGCTCCGGACAAACCGTGCTGACCGGCATGATCACCAACGTGGCTTACCGTCGTAATGCCTCCGAGCCGTTTCATCGAGTGATCGAGAGCCTCAAGGGTTTTCACGATTTCCAGCAGTTGGTCCGTGAGCTGCACGTACGTGCACGTCTGCCGGGGGTGATGGCGACGCTGGAGTCGGGTGGGGCGGTTAGGTTCAATTGCATCAGCTCCGGGCAGGTCTGGGGCAAGCGCGTCAGCGGCAACTTCCTCAAAATCACCACGACGCCGATTGTGGTGAGCCAGGATCTCCTCGAATACCAGGGCCGCAAGGTGCCGATGTCGTCGCTGCGTACCGTCGACCTCAACGCCTGGACCGAAAAGGTGGTGATCAAGGACGAGAGCGGCAAACCCGTGTTGTCGACCATCGCCACCGGCATTCTGAGCCATGACCTGTTCCTCAACACACTCGATGCCGTGTTTGCGGCTGAAGAGCAAGCACGCGAGCCGGCTTGAGCCAATCGTGTCGTTCATGAGGATTAAACGATGATCTATCGCGGCGCAGGCTGGCTGACGCTGTTCACACCGGTGGCCATGGTGTTGTTGCTGATGGGGGTGTGGCCCGACCCCAGCGTCAACCCCGGCAATACCTCACTGATGCAACTGTTGATGGGGGTGGGGATTGGCTCGGCCATCAACACCGTGCTGGGCTTTGTCCTGAATCGGCAGGTGCATGAAGGTGGCGTGCGCCATCACTTCTTTTTCATGCCCATGCAGTGGCCGGCGCTGGCGATCATGATCGTCTGCGCGGTGATTGCCCTGCTCAAGTAAGGCTGCCCGTAGGCGGGCGTCCAACTAACGGTTTGAGGGGAACGCAAAGGTTCCTGGCTTTTCGCCCATTATTGAACGCTGCAACCCCTGGAGCCTGTTGGATGAACCGTCAAGACCCACCTCACCTCGTCGCCACCCTTCCCGGAGCGCCAAGCACTGGAAGCCCTGTCGCGCACCCACCCACCTGGTATTACGGCCCGGATCTACCGAGCGTTGGCGGCAGTGGTCGGGGGATCCTGGGGTTCTACATTGCGCTACTGATGCTGTTGCCGGGCTACGGGCTGGCGATGTTGCTCCTGGCCGGGCTCGGAGCGCTGCAGGGCGCGCCGCCCAGCGCTGAATCGAGTTTTACGACGTCGACGCTCATCCTGTTCATGCTCGGTACCGCAGTGCTCATCGGTGCGATCTTTGCCTGGATGGCCTCTACGCCTCATGTGGAGGCCTTTACGTTCGATGAAAACCAGCAACTGCTTAGCCTCACGGTTATCCGTCGTGGCCGCGGGCCCTACGAAGTGCGGGTGCCATTCAGCAACATCATTTACGTCTGCCCCTACGTCCTCGCCCGGTTTGATCGCTATGGGCATTTCCACCTCGTGGGTCAGGGACCCAAGGACAAGGTTTTCGAATATCAGTTGGGTGAGGGTATCTCTCTGGACGAAATGGCGTTTCACGCTGAATGGTTGCGGGGAATGATAGGGGCGCGGATGCACGAACTGGTGAATCTGGATAAATGAAACATTCGCGTTAATACCAGACTCGTAGTGTCGGGCCGTCCGCGCTTGAAACCCGCGCGAACGCTACTGCGGCAGCAATGGCATTTAAGTTGATGGGCCCAAATACAGGGCGAAAACTGCCCCAGCCACACTCGCAGCTGATCTTAAAGGCAGTGACCCATGGCTCAGCAGAAAAGCTGAGCCACCGAAAGCAGGCAAATCACCTGGACAAAAATCTGAGCTCGAATGGGATGTTTCATCTGTGCGACCCTCCTGTACAGCTGCGGGGGGAAGTGTCGTACGCGATGTAGATCCTCCCTGGATCGCCAACAACACTCGCAACTGTTCCATTGAGTATAGGCCCTGAAACGAATCTTTCACGATTGGGCCGATTCAGTCCCCCGGCAGGCTCTGCTTACAACTATCTGCCCAGCCCATCGCACTTTTTTTCATTTATCCAATCTATCTTTGTCCCAGCCCTGCCGATTTCCCGCGTGGGCAAAAGAACCAGATCGGGTGCCGATGGATCGCACGTTACTTTTATTCAAGACTCGACGAGTGCCTCGGCCCCTTTGGCTGGCCGTGGTGTTGATACTCTGTGCCAGTGGCTGTACCCAGCAGCAGGGGCGGGACATCGCCAAGCAGTTCAGTGATGGCAAACCCGATGAATTCTTCCAGACCAGTGTCGATCGCATGGCGACCCTGGGCATGCGCGACAACTTGCAAAGCCTGTATTTGCTCATGAACAAGCTCTACCTGCGCAACCCCAACCAGTGGCGCCAGTCGGGTTATCCGGATGCGGTGAGCGCTGCGCGGGAGATCCGCCTGGCCATTGAGCAGCGCCGCTCATTGCCTGCCCTCGGGGAGCGTCGCGACCTGGCAGCGCTGAGCTACTCCTTGAGCCCTGAGTTTCAGGGCGATCGGGTCGGGGCGTTTATCTATGCCATCGGCAGCATGATCGTGACCGCCCACGGTGGGCGTACCGAGTTCTACATTACCGACTCGATCAACCCGCAGTTCGTCAGCAATGCCGCGCGCAATATCGAGAAGGCCACCTGGCTGCTCAGCAAGCGTCAGGATGCAAACGGTGTCCTGCTCCTGTTTTCCAACGAGATCTCGGAGGAGGGCAGCAACCTGAGTTTCGCCGTCGAGTTCGGCAAGATTGTTGCGCGTCTGGACCTGTTGACCCAGATGCTCGACGAACGCTACCGCCGTATTGGGCTTAACTATGCACAAAGCCTGTTGTTGATGAATTTCCTGCCGGTGCAGTAATTGGGTTGTTCGGTATGCTGTTTCTCCTTTGAATGTAGGAATTTGCCTATCTTGCATCCCGATGCTTGAAACACCTCCCTGTGCACAATAGCCTCGGATTTTTCTGAAAAAACGAGGCCCTACCTTGGGTAAGCGAAAAACGGCTTGGCCGACGGACCGCGAAATACGCCTGCGCTTTATCCTCTTCGCTGTGATCGACGCTGCCAGCGTCCAGGGCGTTCCCTCCGAGTTGTTGCTCCCCGCGCATAAACTGCTGCGGGACTCGCCGACAGAAGCGCAGTTGCTCGCCGCCCTGGATGAAATTCTGGCCACTGATGAAATGCATGGGTTCAGGCTACCACCGGGGTCGGAGGCCGATGAATTGATGCAGTCGCTGGAAAAGCCCGACGGCTAGGCTCATCCGTTAGACCGTTTATTTCCTTAAGATTGGACGAGATTCCTCAATCGAATATCCATAACGTCTATAGCCGCCAGGTAACGGATGTAACTAACGCAATAGCACCCAAATCACTGTTATCACGCCAAATACAGCTGTCTTGTTCGACCAAGCGTGCCTGGGAACATCCATTCCTGCTGCTCTGCCGGCGTCTTGCGCAGCCCTCCGGCCTCTCTAGAATCGGCGCCAGAACCTAGCCATTTCCTGTCGATTACGGAGTTTCGAACATGATGAATGCAATGCAGATGCCGATGAACACCTCCATGCCAATGATGCCGATGATGGGCATGCCGATGATGATGGCAACCATGAAATGCGAAATGGCCGCTGACGCCATGATGTGCACCATGAAGCCGGCAGCCGGCATGGACATGGCCCAGTTCAAGACCAATGCCGAAATGATGGCGATGATGATGAACTGCGGCATGCCGATGATGATGCAGTGCGCCAATATGTCGATGATGTGCATGTCGGCCGACGCCATGGCCATGATGACCGGCATGAACATGATGCCGATGATGGGCATGCCGATGCCGATGATGAAGTGCGTCATGGAATGCACCATGATGGCCGACGGCATGATGTGCAAAATGATGCCGATGCCGGGCATGAGCATGGACATGATGAACAACTGCTGCATGCTCATGAACAAAATGATGAACGACTGCGCCATGCCCATGATGATGAGCTGCAACGGCATGCCGATGATGTGCTGCACCTGCTGACAGGTCCCGCGCGATGAAAAAACGCCCCGATAAAGTCGGGGCGTTTTTTTTGCCGTGATTAATCCAGCCGCTCGGGATAGGTGATCACCAGGAACGCCACGGCTTCGCTGTCCGCCGGGTTGCGGTAGCGGTGGGGCTGGTCGGCGTAGAACAGGATTGAATCGCCGGTGGACAGCAGGTAGCGCTCGTCATTGACGCTGACTTCCAGTACGCCTTGGGCCACCACCAGGTTTTCCTGGATGCCCGGCCCATGGCCTTGGGATACTTCCTCCCCAAGCGCACGCAGGCGAATCTCGTAGAACTCGGACTGGCGTGCCGTATCGTAGGGAAACAATGCGCGGCTGATAAACGCACCATCGGCACTCACCAGGCGCTTGCTCTGCTGCGCCGGCAACACTTCCACCCCTTCGAACGCGCGATCTTCCAGGAACGCCGCCACCGACACCTTCAAGCCCTTGGCAATTTTGCACAACACCTTGATCGACGGCACGCTGCGCCCGGATTCGATTTGCGCCAGCATTGCCCGGCTGACGCCGCAGGCGCGTGCCAGGGCGTCCAGTGACAAGTGCCGTTTGCTGCGCAGGCGTTGCAGGTTATGCGCCACACACAGGCTGATCACATCGTCATCGGTGTTGGGCTTGGGCAGCGGTTCGGGCGGTTCGGGAATCACATGCAGGAAATTCACTGGCCTACGCCCGGCGTGTATCGCTGGGCGTTGCGGCGTGGGTGGTAAACACCGCCAACCCTGCGCGCGCTGCGTACATCGCCCACATCAACTCGGCCGCAGCACGTGCCTGGCGGCGTTTGCGGTGGAGGGTAAAGTCGATGACGGTGGCGGATGCAGGCATGGGAGGCGATCTCGTAGGTGACTCGATGGCTCCACAGTAATGCGTACTGGTTATTTCTTTAAATACTGAGTTTGCATGTATTAATTCGATTTTGGACTTAAAAAATAAATCCGGTCCGACGCTGTTGTGGGAAGCGTCTGGTCCGTTATCAAGGCGTGACTTGGCGGGCATCGTTGTCTTCCCATCACTGTTCGCGTGACGGCCCAGCCTTTCACGCCCCTGAATTCCAAGGATCCGCCCATGCTGCTGCGCCCACCTCCGTTCCTGTTCGCCGCCCTGACCTTTAGCTCCCTGGTGCACGCCGAAGACCTGCAATTGGCGCCGGTCGAAGTCACCACGCCCGAGGCCGGCGCCGGCGAAGTCGCCCAGGCGCAGCTCAAAAGCGTGCCCGGCGCCACCAATTACATCGACATGAACAGCGTGCAGCAGGGGCGGGTGAGCACCAACGAAGACGTGTTCAAGTATCAGCCGGGTGTGTATGCCAAGGCGGCAAATAACGAAGGGGTGAAGCTGTCCATTCGTGGTTCGGGCCTGAACCGCAGCCCGGGCGCCCATGCTTCAGGGCTGTACGAAATGTTCGATGGCTTGCCGCTGACCGGCCCCGGCGGTACCCCTTATGAACTCAAGGACCCGCTGTGGCAAAGCCGCGTGGAGGTGCTGCGTGGCGCCAACGGTTTTGATCAAGGCGCGTTGGCCCTGGGCGGCGCGGTCAACTACGTGACCCATACCGGCTACGATGCGCCCAAGCTGCAAGTGCGCTATGAAGCCGGCAGCCGTGGCTATGCCCAGCGCGAGATCAGTTCGGGCCAGGTGCTGGGGGATGCCGACTACTACATCAGCCTCACCGACTCGGAATCCGACGGCTACCAGCGCCAGAGCGCCGCCACCGGCAAGGGCATGGCCGCCAACTTCGGCTACCGCTTCA
Organism: Pseudomonas sp. NFACC42-2; assembly: GCF_900116055.1. Lineage (NCBI taxonomy): Bacteria > Pseudomonadati > Pseudomonadota > Gammaproteobacteria > Pseudomonadales > Pseudomonadaceae > Pseudomonas > Pseudomonas sp. NFACC42-2. The sequence continues at coordinate 64,225 of NZ_FOZO01000008.1, read as the reverse complement.
ACCCGGACCTGGAAACCCGCTTCTATTTCCGCTACCGCGAAACCACCAACGACACCCCCGGCAAACTCACCCGCGCCCAGATCAGCCACGACCCGCGTGCCGCCAACAGTCTCAACGCTGCCCGCGATTCCAAGCGCCTGCAACCAGGCTCCACCTGGATCGCCAACAAGACCACCTTGCAGTTGGACGACAGTTCGCGCCTGGAAGTCGGGCTGGCCTATCACGATTACCCGATGGACCTGCGCGAAGGCACCAACCGCCTCAAGGTGGCCTACACCGATATCAGCAGCACCTTGAATTACATCCGCCAGGACACGTTGTTCGGCCACGACAGCAAAACCACCCTCGGCCTGCGCACCACCCAGGCGATGCCCAACAACGGCACGTCGGAATACGTGCGCACGCCCGCCGGCAACACCGCAACCTACGCCCCCGGCACCAAGACCCGCGACTACAGCTACCTGGGCTCCGACACCGTGCTGCATATCGGCAACGACCTGGAGCTGGTCCAGGACCTGTGGCTGACCACCGGCCTGGCCGCGATCTACACCCGCCGTGAAACCCAGGTCACCTATCCCGAAGGCCAGGCACCGCTCAGCCAGCATGACTGGGACTACGCACCACGCATTGGCCTGCGCTATGACTTCACCCCGCAGTTGCAGGTGTACGGCAACCTGAGCCGCTCGGTCGAGCCGCCGCATGCGTGGTCGATGATCTGGGGTTCCAACAAATACTTTCCAGCGGGCAGCGGCCCGGCCACTGGATTACAGCGCGAAGGCGTCAGCCTGAAAAACCAGACTGCCACCACCCTGGAAATCGGTGGCCGTGGCGAAGCATGGCTCGGCCAGTGGGACCTGGCGCTGTACCGCTCCGAAGTGCGCCACGAACTGCTCACCGTGGAAACCCAGGCCCAGACCTCGACCAGCAATGCCATCCTCGCCGAGTCCAACGCCAGCCCCACCGTGCACCAGGGCGTGGAGCTGGGCCTGCTCAGCCCGCTGTGGGACGGCGGCCGCAGCGGTAAGCTCGACCTGCGCCAGGCCTATACCTTCAGTGACTTCCACTACCGCGACGACGACCGTTTCGGCGGCAACCGCTTGCCGGGCATCCCCCAGCACTACTATCAGGCGCAACTGCGCTACGGCCACCCGACGGGCTTCTACACCAGCCTCAATACCGAGCATTCCTCGCGGGTGGCGGTGGATTACGCCAATTCCTATTACGCCGCGTCCTACACCCTTCTGGGCGCGACCTTCGGCTACGACGCACCCAAGCAGGACTGGCAAGCCTGGGTCGACCTGCGCAACCTCACCAACCGTCGCTACGCCAACACCGTCACGCCGGGCTACGACGACAAGGGCCTTGATGTCGCACGCTCAACCCCGGCCGATGGTCGCGGGATCTATACCGGTGTTTCATGGAGCTGGCGCTAAGAGGACACACAGTTACCTGCTGCATGGAGATCAAACTGTGGGAGGGGGCTTGCCCCCGATAGCGGTGTATCAGCGACAGATAAGCTGGCTGACCCACCCTCTATCGGGAGCAAGCCCCCTTGTTGATTCATGGTGCTTTCAGCGCTTGTGCGCGCCCCTTGCCCTACTATCGTTTTACTGGCATTGTTTGCGCAATTGGTAACTCTTCCCATTTGAGACTCTTTTGCGCATGCATGACATTCCGGCCGCGCTGGGCGATTCAGTGCGTCAGCAGACCCTTACGGCGATGTACCGCGAGCACCACGGCTGGTTGCAGGGCTGGCTGCGCAGAAAACTGGGGTGTTCCCAGCACGCCGCCGACCTGGCCCACGATGCCTTCATCCGCGTGCTGATGCTGGCCGAGCCGCAAAATATCAAGGAGCCCCGGGCATTCCTGGCCACCACGGCAGGGCGTTTGCTGATCGATGGCGCCCGGCGTCGACGCATTGAAAAAGCCTACATGGAAGCCCTGGTGATCCAGAGCGAGGATGCCGGCATGCCCGACCCGGCCGCGATCCATATCGCCCTGCAAGCCCTGGAACGCATCGCCGAAATGCTTGCCGGCTTGCCCGCCAAGGCCCGCGAAGCCTTCCTGTTGAGTCGCCTCGACGGGCTGACCTACAGCGAAATCGCCACGCGCCTGGACGTGTCCGCCAGCACTGTCAAAAACTACATCTCCAGCGCCCTGGTGCACTGCTACCACAGCCTGCACGCGGCAGACCCGCTGGCATGAATTCCGAACAGATCATCCAGCAAGCGGCGAATTGGCTGACCCGCCTGCACGACGAAGAGGTCAGCGACGCCGAGCGTCAGGCCTTCAACGCCTGGTGCCAGGCCGACCCTCGTCACGCCGTCGCCATCGACCGCATGCGCGCGCTGTGGGGAAGCCTCGATACCTTGCCTGCACAACCCGCACGCGTGGCCCTGAACCGCGCATTTGCCCCGCGTCGCGCGCGCGGCGCCCAGGTGATGGGCGTGCTCGGCGTATTGCTCTGCGGCTGGCTGGGCCTTACGCACCTGCCGGTGTGGATGGCCGATCAGCGCACCGACGTGGGCGAGCGGCGCCAGATCGCCCTTGAAGACGGCAGCCAGTTGCAACTCAACAGCAACTCGGCGGTGGACGTGAAATTCGACGGCCACCAACGGGTGATCGAACTGCTGCAAGGCGAGCTCTGGGTCGACGTGGCCAAGGATGCGACGCGGCCCTTCGTGGTGCGTACCGACCAAGGCACGGCGACGGCACTGGGCACGCGTTATTTGGTCAAGCGCGCCCCAGACGGCACGACGGTGGTGACGGTGATCGAGTCCACCGTGGCGGTCAAAGGGGACCGCAGCGAAGGGGTCAAGGTCACTGCCGGCCAGCGTTCGATCCTCGACCATGGTCGCGCCCAACCGCCCCAGGCCACCGACGACACCGACCCGGACGCCTGGACCCGTGGCCTGCTCAAGGTCAACGACCAACCCCTGAGCGAAGTGCTGCAAACCCTGGCCAGCTACCGCCACGGCCTGCTGCGCTTCGACCCCCAGGCCTTGCAGAACCTGCGGGTGACGGGGGTGTTCAAGCTGGATGACACGGCGGCGGCGCTGTCGACCCTGGCGGATAACCTGCCGATCCAGGTGGAGTACTTCACCGACCTGCTGGTGGTGGTCAAGCCGCGCTAGCGTTCGTTCTGGCGCAGGCGCTTGTACAGGGTATTGCGGCTCACCCCCAGCTCCCGCGCCAGGTGGGAAATATTCCCGCCGGCGGCCTTCAAGCGCTGGGTCAGGTCGATGCTGGCATCCAGGTGTTCACTGGCGGGCAGTGGCGCCGTCAGGTTCAAATCGACAAAAAAATCGTCCGGCAGATGCTCCGGGCGGATCGGCTGCTCCTCGGCCATCGCCAGCGCCACCTGCAGCACGCTGCTCACCTGGCGCAGGTTGCCGGGCCAGGGGTGCTGTTCGAACAGTGCCAGCACCTCGGCGCTGAGCCCGGCCCATTGGCCTGGCTCCCGGTGTTGCTGCCACAGCTGCTGGAACAGCGCCCGCTTGTCGCTGCGCTCGCGTAACGGCGGCAATTCAAGGGTCAGGCCGCCGATGCGGTAGTACAAGTCCTCGCGAAAGCGCCCGGCCTGGACCTGCTCGCGCAAGGCCCGGTTAGTGGCCGAGATGATGCGCAAATCCACCGGGAACAACTCGCTGCTGCCCACCGGCTGCACACAACGCTCCTGCAATACCCGCAGCAGGCGCGCTTGCGTCGGCAGTGGCATATCGCCGATTTCATCGAGGAACAGCGTGCCCTTGTCGGCCTTGCGGATCAGGCCGATGCTGCCTTTCTGGTTGGCGCCGGTGAACGCGCCTTTTTCGTAGCCGAACAGTTCCGATTCCACCAGCTCGGCGGGAATCGCCGCACAGTTCACCGCGATAAACGCCTGCTGGCTGCGGGAACTGGCCTGGTGCAGGGCCTTGACGAAGACTTCCTTGCCCACCCCTGTTTCCCCGTGGATCAGCAGCGGGATGTCCTTCTCCAGCAGGCGCTCGGCCTGGCGCACGGCTTTTTCCACGCGCACATCGCCAAAGTGCAAGGTCTTCAAGCCAATTGCGGCAGGCTTTGGCGCAACGGGTTCGCTGAACACGCGGGCCTGCACCGGCATCTGCTTCGGTCGCTTCAGCAGGCACTGGAAGCGATTGCGTCCGGCCGCCTGCAACGAAAAGGGCAGGCCCTCCGGCTGATTGAGCAACTCCAGCAGCGACACCTTGAACAAACTGTCGATCATCACCCGCGACAGACTGATGCCCAACAGGTTGTCGGCCCGGCGGTTGGCCGAGAGCACCTGGCCGCTCTCATCAAAGATCAGCAGGCCCGCCCATTGGCTGTCGAGGTTGCTCAGGCCGGTGTTGAAGGTCAGCTGGAAGTGTTCGCCGCGAAACAGGTTGAGGATCAGCCGGTTTTCCACGGTCTGGCTCATCATCTTGACCATGCCCAGGGTGTGGGAGGGCGGCAGGTAGCTGTCGCTGGACACATCCAGCACCGCGATGATTTCGCGCTGGGCATCGAAGATCGGTGCTGCCGAGCCGGTCATGAAGCGGTTGGCCTTGAGGAAGTGTTCGTCATGTTCGATATGCACCGCCTGGGCGCAGGCCAGCGCGGTGCCGATGGCATTGGTGCCGCTGGAACGCTCCATCCAACTGGCGCCGGCGCTGAATCCCCGGGCCAGCTTGGGCTCGATAAAGCGCTGGGTGCCCCAGCTGGTCAGCACCTGGCCCTGGTTGTCGGCCAGCATGATCAGGCAGTTGGAATTGCTCAGGATGTTTTCGTAGTAGGGCAGGACTTCCTGGTGCGTGGTCTGCACCAGGGAATGCTGGCTTTCCAGCAATTGGCTGATGCCCTCGGCGGGCAGTTGATCGAAGCTGGGCGTGCTCTGGTGGTCCAGGCCGAAGGCGCGGCAACGGCGCCAGGATTCCTGGATAAGGGTGTCGTGAGCCAGGGGTTCGGCCATGGGGCGACCTTCTTTTTATTGTTTTGGGGTCTTGCACAATCCAGCGGATGTAACCAGATCAATCGGGTTCAAAGAGTGTTGTTCATAACTGTTCATTGTCAACCCCAGGATTGTTCAGTTGTTCAGCCTGATCTGTTCATTTCTGTTCGCTCCTGAACATCACGTTCAACCCATTTCCTTGCGGATCAAGCACCTGCCGTTTTTGGCATGAAACTCGCTCTGACGACTGGCCAGATTCATTCCAATAATAAAAAGGTCGTGTCATGTCATTGACCCTGGAACATGTCTCCCGCGTCGTCGAAGGTCAAACCTGGATCGACGACGCCAACCTGCGCTTCGAAGCCGGCTCCTTCAACGTCCTGCTTGGTCGCACCCTGTCCGGCAAGACCAGCCTGATGCGCCTGATGGCGGGCCTGGACAAGCCCGACAGCGGGCGCATCCTGATGAACGGCGTGGATGTCACCCACAAACCGGTGCGCCTGCGCAACGTGTCGATGGTGTATCAGCAGTTCATCAACTACCCGACCATGACCGTGTTCGAAAACATCGCCTCGCCATTGCGCCAGGCCGGTGTGTCCGACGAGCTGATCCAGAGCAAGGTGCTGGAAACCGCGCGGATGCTGCGCATCGAGAAATTCCTGCAACGTCACCCGCTGGAGCTGTCCGGTGGCCAGCAGCAACGCACGGCCATGGCCCGCGCGTTGGTGAAAGACGCCGAACTGATCCTGTTCGACGAGCCGCTGGTGAACCTGGACTACAAACTGCGCGAAGAGCTGCGTCAGGAAATGCGCGAGCTATTCAAGGCGCGGCACACCATTGCCATCTACGCCACCACCGAGCCCAACGAGGCCCTGGCCCTGGGCGGCACCACCACCATTCTTCACGAAGGCCGGGTGATCCAGAGCGGCAAGGCCGCCGAGGTGTATCACCAGCCGCAGACCGTGTTGGCCGCCGAGCTGTTTTCCGAGCCGCCGATCAACCTGATGCCGGGGCGTATCAGCGGTAATGAGGTGAGCTTCGCCAATTTTGTGCACTTCCCGCTGAACGTCGACCTGCGCCCCATCGGCGAAGGCGAATTCCGTTTTGGTGTACGCCCCAGCCATATCAGCCTGGTGCCGAGCAACGACGACGACCTCGAACTGGCAGTGACCGTGGAAGTCGCCGAGATCAGCGGTTCGGAAACCTTCCTGCATGTACGCAGCGAGCACTTCCTGCTGGTGCTGCACCTGCCGGGGGTGCATGAGTACGACGTCGACGCGCCGATCCGTGTGTACATCCCCACCCATAAACTGTTTGTGTTCGATGGCCAGGGCTGTTTGGTCCAGGCCCCCGGGCGCCGCGTCGCGAGGGTTGCCTGATGGCCGAGATCCATTTGCAGAGCCTGGCGCACAGCTACAGTCCTACGCCGAACGGGCCAGAGGACTACGCGATACGGGAAATGAACCACGTGTGGGAGCAGGGCGGTGCCTACGCCTTGCTCGGGCCGTCGGGCTGCGGCAAGTCGACGTTGCTCAATATCATCTCCGGCCTGCTGAGCCCGTCCGAAGGGCAGGTGCTGTTCGATAGCAAAGTGGTCAATGACCTCACCCCGGAAAAACGCAACATCGCCCAGGTGTTCCAGTTCCCGGTGGTGTACGACACCATGACCGTGTTCGATAACCTGGCCTTTCCCCTGCGAAACCAGGGCATGGCCGAGGCGAAAATTCACAGCAAGGTGCAGGAAATTGCCGAAGTCCTCGACCTGCAAAACCTGCTGAGCAAAAAAGCCCGCAACCTCACCGCCGACGAAAAACAGAAAGTCTCCATGGGCCGTGGCCTGGTGCGGGATGACGTGTCGGCCATCCTCTTTGACGAACCGCTGACGGTGATCGACCCGCACCTGAAGTGGAAGCTGCGGCGCAAGCTCAAGCAGATCCATGAGCAGTTCAATATCACCATGGTCTACGTCACCCATGACCAGCTTGAGGCCTCGACCTTCGCCGACAAGATCGCGGTGATGTACGGCGGGCAGATCGTGCAGTTCGGCACGCCCCGTGAGTTGTTCGAACGACCCAGCCACACCTTTGTCGGCTATTTCATCGGTAGCCCTGGGATGAATCTGATCGAGGTGCAGGCCGAGGCCGGCGGTGTGCGCTTTGCCGGCACGCTTCTGCCGTTATCCGAGGCCTTGCAGCAACGCATTGCCGGCAGCGACTACAAGACGCTGCAGGTGGGGATCCGCCCGGAATTCATTCACGTATGGGACGAGTACAACCCTGACGCCCTGCAAGCCGATGTCACTCACCTCGAAGACCTCGGCACCTACAAGATCATGACCCTCAACCTCGACGGCGCCACCCTCAAGGTGCGCCTGGCCGAAGACAAACCGGTGCCCGAGGGCAGGGCGTCCATCAGCTTTCCCGCGCAGTGGCTGATGGTGTATGCCGACGACTACCTGCTGGAGGTGCAGCCATGAACAAGGTGCAGAACAACAAGGCCTGGTGGCTGGTGCTGCCGGTGTTCCTGCTGGTGGCGTTCAGTGCGGTGATCCCGATGATGACGGTGGTCAACTATTCGGTGCAGGACATCTTCGACCAGTCCAGCCGCTACTTTGTCGGCGCCGACTGGTACAAGCAGGTGCTGCTCGACCCGCGCCTGCATGACTCGCTGCTGCGCCAGTTCATCTATTCGGCTTGCGTGCTGCTGATCGAAATTCCCCTGGGCATCGCCATCGCCCTGACCATGCCGACCAAGGGCCGCTGGTCGTCGCTGGTGCTGATCATCCTCGCCATTCCGCTGCTGATTCCGTGGAACGTGGTGGGCACCATCTGGCAGATCTTCGGCCGCGCCGATATCGGCCTGCTGGGCTACAGCCTCAACGCCCTGGGCATCAGCTACAACTACGCAGCCAACACCATGGACGCCTGGGTCACCGTGCTGGTGATGGACGTGTGGCACTGGACCTCGCTGGTGGCGCTGCTGTGTTATTCCGGGCTGCGGGCGATCCCGGATGTGTACTACCAGGCCGCACGTATCGATCGGGCTTCGGCGTGGGCGGTGTTCCGGCATATCCAGTTGCCGAAGATGAAAAGCGTGCTGCTGATCGCGGTGATGCTGCGCTTCATGGACAGTTTCATGATCTACACCGAGCCCTTCGTCCTCACGGGGGGCGGGCCGGGGAATGCCACGACGTTCCTCAGTCAGACGCTGACCCAGATGGCCGTAGGCCAATTCGACCTGGGCCCGGCGGCGGCGTTTTCCCTGGTGTACTTCCTGATCATCCTGTTGGTGTCCTGGCTGTTCTACACCGCCATGACCCACTCCGACGCCAACCGCTGAGGCCGCCAACATGAGCAAGCGCAAGGTTATTCCGCTGCTGATCTACATCCTGTTCCTGCTGGTGCCGATCTACTGGCTGCTGAACATGTCCTTCAAGAGCAACACCGAAATCCTCGGCGGGCTGACCCTGTTTCCGCAGGATTTCACCCTGGCCAACTACAAGGTGATCTTCACCGACCCCAGCTGGTACACCGGTTACCTCAACTCGCTGTACTACGTCAGCCTGAACACGGTGATTTCCCTGAGCGTGGCGTTGCCGGCGGCCTATGCCTTCTCGCGCTACCGCTTCCTGGGTGACAAGCACCTGTTCTTCTGGCTGCTGACCAACCGCATGGCGCCACCCGCGGTGTTCCTGCTGCCGTTTTTCCAGCTGTATTCGTCCATCGGCCTGTTCGACACGCACATCGCCGTGGCCTTGGCCCACTGCCTGTTCAACGTACCGCTGGCGGTGTGGATCCTGGAGGGCTTCATGTCCGGGGTGCCTAAGGAAATCGACGAAACCGCCTACATCGACGGCTATAGTTTTCCCAAGTTCTTCGTGAAGATTTTTATCCCGCTGATCGGCTCCGGCATCGGTGTGACGGCGTTTTTCTGCTTCATGTTTTCCTGGGTCGAGCTGCTGCTGGCGCGCACCCTGACCTCGGTCAACGCCAAGCCCATCGCCGCAGTGATGACCCGCACGGTGTCGGCCTCGGGTATCGATTGGGGCGTGCTGGCAGCGGCGGGGGTGTTGACCATCCTGCCCGGCATGCTGGTGATCTGGTTTGTTCGCAACCACGTGGCCAAGGGCTTTGCCCTGGGCCGGGTCTGAGGAGTCGATGATGGAATGGATGGCCTGGACCACCCCCACTGCACTGTTCTTTGGCGGCATTGCCCTGATTCTGGCGGGCATGACCACCTGGGAGCTGCGCTCGCCGAGCATCCCGCGGCGCGGCGTCCTGCCGATCAGCACCACCCGTGGTGATCGTTTGTTTATCGGTCTTCTCGGCAGCGCCTACCTGCATTTGCTGGTGATCGGCGTTACCGACTGGAGCATCTGGGTAGCGTCCGCGCTCTCCCTGGTATGGCTGTTGAGTGTGATGCGTTGGGGCTAGACATGACCTGTGTAGGCGCGAGCTTGCTGTGGCGAGGGAGCTTGCTCCCGCTGGAGTGCGTAGCACTCCCAATCCGTTCACCGATTTGCAACTGATGTAACTCGAGTGTTCAGTCTGGGGCCGCTTCGCAGCCCAGCGGGAGCAAGCTCCCTCGCCACAGCAAGCTCGCTCCTACAGGGGGTTGTGGCGTTTGTAGTCCTTTTTGAAATTAACCAGGAGGTCTCTATGTTGAATAAGAACAATAAGCTGCGACATAGCATTTCATTGGCCGCCGTACTGGCCCTCAGCGGTTTGAGCGCTTCGGCCTGGGCTGATGCGTATGAAGATGCGGCGAAGAAATGGATCGGCAGCGAGTTCAAGCCGTCGACCCTTACGGCCGACCAGCAGCTTGAGGAGTTGAAGTGGTTTATCAAGGCCGCCGAACCGTTCCGTGGGATGAAGATCAACGTGGTGTCGGAAACCCTCACCACCCACGAGTACGAATCCAAGGTGCTGGCCAAGGCCTTCAGCGAAATCACCGGCATCAAGCTGACCCACGACCTGCTGCAGGAAGGCGACGTGGTGGAGAAACTGCAAACCCAGATGCAGTCCGACAAGAATATCTATGACGGCTGGGTCAACGATTCCGACTTGATCGGTACGCACTTTCGCTATGGCAAGACCGAATCCATCACCGACCTGATGGCCAACGAAGGCAAGGCCTTTACCTCGCCGACCCTGGATATCAAGGACTTTATCGGCATCTCCTTCACCACCGCGCCGGACGGCAAGATCTACCAGTTGCCCGACCAGCAGTTCGCCAACCTCTACTGGTTCCGCGCCGACTGGTTCGAGCGTCCGGAGCTGAAAGCCAAGTTCAAGGAAAAATACGGCTATGACCTCGGCGTGCCGGTGAACTGGTCGGCCTATGAAGACATCGCCAAATTCTTCAGCGAAGACGTCAAGGAAATCGACGGCAAGCGCATCTATGGGCACATGGACTACGGCAAGAAAGACCCGTCCCTGGGCTGGCGCTTCACCGATGCCTGGTTCTCCATGGCCGGCGGCGGCGACAAGGGCCTGCCCAACGGCTTGCCGGTGGACGAGTGGGGCATCCGCGTGGAGGACTGCCACCCGGTGGGCTCCAGCGTCACCCGTGGTGGCGACACCAACGGCCCGGCGGCGGTGTTCGCCACGCAGAAATACGTGGACTGGATGAAAGCCTATGCGCCACCGGAAGCGGCGGGCATGACCTTCTCCGAATCCGGCCCGGTGCCGTCCCAGGGCAACATCGCCCAGCAGATCTTCTGGTACACCGCGTTTACCGCCGACATGACCAAGCCGGGCCTGCCGGTGGTGAATGCCGACGGCACGCCGAAATGGCGCATGGCGCCGTCGCCGGTCGGGCCGTATTGGGAAAAGGGCATGAAGAAGGGGTACCAGGACGTGGGTTCCTGGACCTTCCTCAAGTCCACCCCGGAGAAACAGAAACTCGCGGCCTGGCTCTACGCGCAGTTCGTGACCTCGAAAACCGTGTCCCTGAAGAAAACCATCGTCGGCCTGACACCGATTCGTGAGTCCGACATCAACTCCCAGGCCATGACCGACATGGCGCCGAAACTCGGTGGCCTGGTGGAGTTTTACCGCAGCCCGGCGCGGGTCGAGTGGACCCCGACCGGCACCAACGTGCCGGACTACCCACGCCTGGCGCAACTGTGGTGGAGCAACATCGCCGCCGCCGCCAGCGGCGAGAAAACCCCGCAACAGGCCCTCGACAACCTGGCCAAGGAGCAGGACGCGATCATGACGCGCCTGGAACGCTCCAAGGTGCAACCGGTGTGCGGCCCGAAAATGAACCCCGAGCGTGACGCGCAATACTGGTTCGACCAACCGGGTGCGCCGAAACCGAAACTGGCCAACGAGAAACCGAAAGGCGAGACCGTGGCCTATGGCGACCTGCTCAAGCAGTGGGAGGCAGCGCGTAAGTAAACGTGCCTGGGCGTGGAACACAAAACGGCACCCAGGTGCCGTTTTGTTTTGGCGCAAACATAAAGGCGTAGCTCTGTGACCGATGACGCGCGTTGGTCAGGCAATTCTGAGTATGGGTGTCTAAACAATTTTCAGTGGTCTGTGGCGAGGGAGCTTGCTTCCGTGGTGGCCTTCGGGCCGATCGCTTTTTTTGGGGGGGAGTACATATCCGTTGCTGCGGTAACGGCCACTTATGGTTCCGCCCTTACGGCGGGTCACTTTTGGAAAGACCCAAAAGTAAGCAAAAGGTCTTCGCCCCAACACTCGGCACCTCGCCTAGGCTCGGTGTGCCCGAACGAAGGCTTTGGAGCGTGGGCCGCCGCAATGGGCCATCCTTGGCCCAGTGCGGCTAACCCGGCGTCCTGCCGGGTTACCCACGCTCCAAAGCCTGCGTTCGGCCAGCGTGTTTGACGGGGCGATTTGAGATCAAGAGCCAAAGCGCGGCGGCCTTAGAGCCGACCGGAGTTGGGTCTGGTGTACTGGGTTAAAAATGTGGGAGGGGCGGTGCGACGATTCGACTTGCCCCCGATGAGGGAGTGTCAGTTGGTGGATTTGGTACTGACCCACTGCAATCGGGGGCAAGCCCCCTCCCACATTTGGATCTCCACATATCAGCTAGAACTCGGTCTGCTTTTGCTCTGCTTTTGCTCTGGCTTTTGATCCTAGGCGCCCCATGACGGCGGCCCACGGATTCAAGCCTGCGTTCGGGCATACCGAGCCTAGGCGAGGTACCGAGTGGTGGGGCAAGAGCCCTTTGGTTACTTTGGGGCTTTTCCAAAGTGACCCGCCGTAAGGGCGGAACCGTAGGCAGCCGTTACCGCAGCAATGGATATGTACTCGGTCAAACCCAACGACATGGTCGGCCCAGAGGCCGCCACGGAACCAAGCTCCCTCACCACAAGGAGATTTCTCAGTCTGAAAGACAGACTCGCTAACCAGCGCTGCGACAACCCCCTGTTCGGTAAACCACCGCTGATCCTTCAGGAACAAGAATCCAGAACTGACCGATCTGTCACCCTGCGGTCATAAACCAGACGGAAGGCACTCAAGTCACCTCAAGTTGCGAGTTACAGCGCAGATAACAACTATGTCACTTACATCCGCAACAACGTTCAAGGATCGAACTCATGCCCCAGCGCCAATCCAGTCGCCTGCCTCTTCCCGTTTATCCACGTTTTCGCTGGTTCGCTTTGATCCCGGTCGTGCCGGCCGTGTTGTGGATACTTGTGCAATCAACCTCGCCGGCCAATCTGCTGGCTTGCACGGTACTGGTGCTGATCGGCCTCGGTGCCTGTGCCTGGAGCGCGAGTTCGCAGCGCAACGCAATGCAGCAAGCGCTTGCGCTGGCGGAACAGTCAGATGCGCACGCGGCGCACGACGGCATGGCCTCTCGTGCCCAGCTCGATGAGGTATTGCTGGGCGCCATGCCCATCTGGGCCAAGCAGGTGGAAAGCTCGCGCCATCAGACCGAAGAAGCGATCGTGAGCCTGGCCAACCGTTTCACCGGGATCGCCGCACGCTTGCAGGAGACGGTACAAGCCTCGCAGCACGCGGCCGGCGAACTGGACGGGCAGGCCGCCGACGGCGCGCTTGAGGTGCTGGCACGCAGTGACAGCGAGCTGAGCCAGGTGATCAATTCGCTCAAGGCCACCCAAACCAGCCGTGACCAGACCCTGGCCCAGGTCCGCAGCCTGACCGCCTATACCGGCGAACTGCGGACCATGGCCGCCGATGTGGCGGCGATTGCCGCGCAAACCAACCTGCTGGCCCTCAACGCAGCCATCGAGGCGGCGCGTGCCGGTGAGGCCGGGCGCGGTTTTGCGGTGGTGGCCGACGCGGTGCGCAGCCTGTCGAGCAAATCCAGTGAAACCGGCCAGCAGATGTCGGCCAAGGTCGACATCATCAACAACGCCATTACGCAATTGGTCCAGGCCGCGTCCAGCAGTGCCGACCAGGACAGCCATTCGGTGGCCGAGTCCGAAAACAGTATTCAAGTGGTGCTCGCACGCTTCCAGAACATCACCGGGCGCCTGGCCGAATCCGCCGACCTGCTCAAGCAGGAAAGCTACGGTATCCGGGATGAGATGACCGAGGTGCTGGTCAACCTGCAATTCCAGGACCGTGTCAGCCAGATCCTCAGCCACGTGCGCGACAACATGCACGCCCTGCATGAGCACCTCCTGCAGGCCAGCCAGGCCCCGGACCAGCCGGTGGCCGTCGACGCCCGCCAATGGCTGGCGCGCATGGAAGCCACCTACGCCACCGACGAGCAGCGGCGCCTCCATCATGGAGAGGCGGCCGTACAGCAGAATTCTCAAGACATCACCTTCTTTTAGGAGCACATCATGGCGAAGAATGTATTAGTGGTCGACGACTCCAGCAGCGTGCGGCAAGTGGTCGGCATAGCCTTGAAAAGCGCCGGTTACGACGTCATCGAGGCCAGCGACGGCAAGGATGCCCTGGGCAAGCTGACCGGGCAGAAAGTGCACCTGATCATCAGCGACGTGAACATGCCCAACATGGACGGCATCACCTTCGTCAAGGAGGTCAAGAAGCTGGCCAACTACAAGTTCACCCCGATCATCATGCTCACCACCGAGTCCCAGGAGTCGAAGAAGGCCGAGGGCCAGGCCGCCGGCGCCAAGGCCTGGGTGGTCAAGCCGTTCCAGCCTGCGCAGATGTTGGCAGCCGTGTCTAAACTGATCCTGCCTTGATCCCGGCGCCAGGGAGGCTCCCATGCCGATAACCACTGAAACACTCGACGACACGGCCCACGTGCGCATTGACGGCGAGCTTACGATCTACACCGTCGCGGAACTGGCGGCGGCGCTGCTGCCGCAGATGGGCGCGGCGCCACGCCTGGAGCTGGACCTGTCTGAGGTCACGGAAATGGATGGCGCCGGCTTGCAGTTGCTCGCGGTCATCCGGCGTGAGGCCGGTAATGCCGGCATAGCCTTGAGCGTGACCGGCCAGAGCCAGGCGGTCACGCAGGCGCTCCAACTGTGTCGCAGCGCGGCCTCATAGCCGCGCTTCCCAGGTTTTTTGATAGACAAGGAAAGTCACGGTGAGCATCAATCTCGATCAGGCACAACAGACATTCATCGTTGAGGCGCGCGAGCTGTTGCAGGCCATGGAGCAATCCCTGCTGCAATTGGAAAGCGAGCCCGGCGACCAGGATGCCATCGGCGCGATTTTCCGCGCCGCGCACACCATCAAGGGTTCGGCGGGCCTTTTCGGCCTGGCGTCGATCGTCGGGTTCACGCATATCGTCGAAGACGTGCTTGACCGCCTGCGCGAAGGCAGTGTGGCGGTGGACGCTGCCTTGATCGCGCTGCTGCTCAAGTGCGGCGACCACATGCTCGAACTGGTCGAAGTGGTCGCCAACCGCGGTGAGGTGCCGACGCCTGCCGCTCTGGAGCGCGGTGAGGCATTGCGCGAGGCGCTGAGTGCCTACCAGCCGATGCGAACCGCCACTGCCAGCGTCGAAACCGCCGAGGTGGCCGACGACGCGGCGGTCGAAGTGCTCTGGCACATCTCCCTGCGCTTCGGCGTGGACGTATTTCGTAATGGCATGGACCCGCTGTCATTTCTGCGCTACCTCGAGACCTTGGGGCAGTTGATACAGGTCGCCACCCTGACCGATAGCATCCCGCCCATGGACAGCTGGGACCCGGAAAGCTGCTACCTGGGTTTCGAGATCGACCTGCGCTCGACCGCCAGCCACGCCAGCCTCAACGAGGTGTTCGATTTCGTGCGTGACGACTGTGACGTGCACATCAGTGCCGTCGATGAAGCGCCCGACAGCACCCAGGCCCCGGCGGGCGAGCCGGGCACGCAGGCCGAGTCAAGTCTTGTGACGGCTGCACCGCAGCGCCTGGCGGCCGGCGAAGCGAAAAGCCGCGACGGCAATTACGTGCGCGTCAACGCCGACAAACTCGACGAGTTGATCAACCTGGTGGGTGAGCTGGTCATCGCCAGCGCCGGCGCGAACCTGCTGGCCCGGTCCTGTAACAACGACCCGTTGCACGAGGCCTCCTCGACAGTCTCGGGGCTGGTGGAAGAGATCCTCGATGGCGCCCTGCATTTGCGCATGATCCCCATCGGCGACACGTTCAACCGCTTTCGCCGCGTGGTGCGCGATATCAGCCAGGAGCTGGGCAAGGACATCGAACTGAGCATCAGCGGCGCGGAAACCGAACTGGACAAGACCGTGGTCGAGAAGATCGGCGACCCGCTGATGCACCTGTTGCGCAACGCCATGGACCACGGCATCGAAAGCGCCGATGCGCGGCGGGCGGCCGGCAAGTCGGCCAAGGGCCATCTGAGCCTCAATGCCTACCACGACTCGGGGAGCATCGTCATTGAGATCGCCGACGACGGCGCCGGCCTCAACCGCGATCGCATCCTGCAAAAGGCCCAGGAGCGCGGGCTGGTGGCCAGCGGTGCGGTGCTCACCGACCAAGAGATCTACAACCTGATCTTCGAGGCCGGGTTCTCCACCGCCGAGGCGGTGACCAACCTGTCCGGGCGCGGTGTCGGCATGGACGTGGTCAAGCGCAATATCACCCTGTTGCGCGGCACCGTCGACCTCGACAGCCGCCCCGGCCAGGGCACCGTGGTGCGCATTCGCTTGCCGCTGACCCTGGCGATCATCAATGGGTTCCTGGTCGGCATCGACCAATCCACCTACGTGATTCCCCTGGACATGGTCCAGGAGTGTATCGAGCTGGATGAACAGCAGCGCCAGTCCAGCCGCGACACGGGCTATCTGGACCTGCGTGGCCAGGTGTTGCCGCTGGTGCACCTGCGCGACCACTTCAGTCACGAAGGCCCCGCGTCCCGACGCCAGAATGTGGTGGTGGTGCGTTACGCCGAGCATAAGGCCGGGCTGGTGGTGGATGACCTGCTCGGCGAGTTCCAGACCGTGATCAAACCCCTGGGCAAGCTGTTCGGTGCACTGCGTGGCATCAGCGGCTCGACCATATTGGGCAGCGGCGCGGTGGCCCTGATCCTGGATGTACCGGTACTGCTCAACCAAATCGTACAACTGGAAGCCCGCACGGCCCAGGCGCCTCAGTCGCCACCGGCCGTCGCTCGCTGACGCATTTGCAATTCCATGGAGGTTCCCCGATGAAATGGTTCTACGATCTTAAGATTTCCACCAAGTTGATCTGTTCATTCCTGGTGGTCCTGGCGCTCACTGGGGCCATGGGCGGCTTCGCCATCCTCCAGCTCGGTGCCGTCAACCAGGCCGCCCAGGACATCAAGGGCAACTGGATGCCCTCCATGCGTGCCGCGGCAGGCATGCGTTTTTTTGCCGCCAACTATCGCTTGAAAGAGAACCGCCACATCGGCACCGAGATTGCCGAGGAAAAGGCCCAGGCCGAACGCGAAGCCGCCGACGCGCGCCAACAGTTCGAAACCCGCGTGGGCACCTACGAGCAATTGCTGTCGAACGATGAAGATCGGCAACTCCTGGCCAGTGTGAAAAGCGCTTGGGACGCCTACCTTGCAAGCAGCAAGCAGGTGCTTGAGTTTTCTCGCCAGAACCAGGAAGCCCAGGCGCGCGGTTTGCTCAGGGGAGAATCCAAGGGGCATTTCGATGAGGTGACGTCCCGTCTGCAGAAAATGGTCGAGCTCAATGATGCCGGCGCAACGGCCGCAGGTGACAAGGGTTCCGTGCTGTATGAAAGCGCACGGGTGTCGATCATCGCGGTACTGGTGGCGGCCCTGTTGATTGGCCTGGGCCTGGCGATGTTCATCGCGCGGATCATTTCCCGCCCATTGCGCCAGGCCGCGAGCGCCGCCGAGCAATTGGCCGAAGGCAACCTCAACGCGCACATCGAGCCGGGCGGGAAGGATGAAACCGGCATGGTGCTCAACGCCATGCGCAACATGGTCGGCAAGCTGGCGCATATCATCGGTGAGGTGCGTAACGCCGCCGATAACCTGGCCAGCGCCTCCGAGGAGGTCAGCGCCACCGCGCAATCGATGAGCCAGGCCACCAGTGAGCAGGCCGCCAGCGTCGAGGAAACCAGTGCGTCGGTCGAGCAGATGAGTGCCAGCATCAATCAGAACACCGAAAACGCCAAGGTCACCGATGGCATGGCCAGCAAGGCCGCCAAGGAAGCCACCGAGGGCGGCGAATCGGTGCAGCAGACCGTGGTGGCGATGAAGAAAATCGCCCAGCGCATCAGCATCATCGATGACATCGCCTACCAGACCAATCTGCTCGCGCTCAACGCCGCCATCGAGGCCGCTCGGGCCGGCGAGCACGGCAAGGGGTTCGCCGTGGTGGCCGCCGAAGTGCGCAAGTTGGCCGAACGCAGCCAGGTTGCCGCCCAGGAAATCGGTGAACTGTCCTCCAGCAGCGTGGACATGGCCGAGAAGGCCGGCAAGTTGCTCGACGAAATGGTGCCCTCCATCAACAAGACGTCCGACCTTGTGCAGGAAATCAGCGCCGCGTCCGAGGAACAGGCGGCCGGTGTCGCGCAGATCAACACCGCGATGACCCAGCTCAATCAGGTGACCCAGCAAAATGCCTCGAGCAGCGAGGAACTGGCGGCCACGGCGGAAGAAATGAGCAGCCAGGCCGAGCAACTGCAACAGGCCATGAGCTTTTTCGTGCTGGATTCAGCGCCCAAGGCCGCAGTTCAAAGCAACAGCGTGGACAGCCCGGGCAGCAAGCCCAACCGTCAGGCGCCACAACCGAAACCACCGGCGCAGCGCAAGGCGTTCGCCTACACCATGGCCAGTGCCCCGGACGAAGCGGATTTCACCCGCTTCTGATCCCACGATCAATACGGGCCTACTAGGGAGAGTGACATGGGTGCAGCAATGACGACTCGGCAGACCGCAGCAGCGGTCGATGAGGATGCGCAGTATCTGACCTTCATGCTCGGCGGCGAAATGTTCGCCATCGGCATTCTGGGGATCAAGGAAATTATCGAATACGGCAGCCTGACCGTGGTGCCGATGATGCCCGCGTTCGTACGCGGGGTGATCAACCTGCGCGGCGCGGTGGTGCCGGTGGTCGACCTGTCGGCGCGCTTTGGCCGGACCAACTCGGCGATCACCCGGCGCTCCTGCGTGATCATCATCGAGGCGAGTACCGAAGATGGCCAGGCCCAGGACATCGGGCTGCTGGTCGATACGGTGTCTGCGGTACGGGAGATCCCGGCGACGCAGATCGAACCGCCACCCAACTTCGGTGCGCGAATTCGCGCCGATTTCATCAGCGGCATGGCCAAGGTCGACGGCAAGTTCGTGATCGTGCTGGAGGTGGACAAGGTGCTGTCCATCGATGAGATGTCCAGCCTCGCCGAGGCCGGCCAGGCGCCGGCCCTCGACCTCGACCCGCGTTGAGACCCGACCATGCCAGACACCGTATCCATCGATGACCATGAATTCGGTCAGTTCCAGACCTGGCTGTACCGCGCGGCCGGCATCAACCTGTCGCCGACCAAGAAAGCCCTGGTGGCCGGGCGCCTGTTCAAGCGCCTCAAGCACTATGAGCTGCACAGCTATGGTGAGTATTTCAAGCTGATCATGAATGACCAGCGTAAGGGCGAACTGCAGGTTGCGCTGGATTTGCTGACCACCAACGAAACCTATTTTTTTCGCGAGCCCAAGCACTTCGACTTCCTGCGTCAGCACGTGCTGCCCCGGGCCGCGCCGGGCAAGGTGTTTCGCGTGTGGAGCGCGGCCAGCTCCTCCGGTGAAGAACCCTACAGCCTGGCGATGACCTTGGCCGAAAGCCTCGGCAGCACGCCCTGGGAAGTGGTCGGCTCGGACATCAGCTCCCAAGTGCTGGCCAAGGCGCGCACCGGCCATTACTCCCTGGAACGCACCGAGACATTGCCCCAACCGCTGCTGGCCAAGTACTGCCTCAAGGGCATTGGTCGCCAGGAGGGCACCTTGCTGATCGACAAGGCCTTGCGTAGCCGCGTCAATTTTGTCCAGGTCAACCTTAACGAAGCGCTGCCGGCCCTGGGTGAGTTCGAGGTGATCTTCCTGCGCAACGTGATGATTTATTTCGACCAGCAGACCAAGAGCCAGGTAGTCGCGCGCCTGTTGCCGCTGCTCAAGCCGGGCGGTTACCTGATCATCAGTCACTCGGAAAGCCTCCACGGTGTCAACGACACCTTGAAGCTGGTGGCACCGTCGATTTACCGCAAGCCATGAAAAAGCCCGTCGGTACGGCCGAAGTGGTATTGGCGCCTGGCCAGGTCAGCTTCGCGACGCGGCCGACGCGCCTGCGCACCTTGCTCGGCTCATGCGTGGCGATCACCTTTTGGCACCCGCAACGGCTGATCGGCGGCATGTGTCACTTCATGCTGCCGGGGCGCGTGCGCGACCATCAGCCCCTGGACGGCCGATATGCCGACGAAGCCCTGGAACTGCTGCTGCGCCACGCCGAGATCAATGGCACGCATGCACAGGATTACCAGGTCAAGTTGTTCGGCGGCGGCAAGATGTTTCCCCAGCTGCGCCGCCTGCCGAAGCAGGACGTGGCCAGCCTGAATATTCGCGCGGCGCTGGCCCTGGCCGAGCACTATCACCTGCACCTGACGGCCCAGGACATGGGCAGTACCGGTTACCGCACGATCATGTTCGACCTGTGGAACGGCAACGTCTGGGTCCGGCACCAACCAATGGGAACAATTCAACAAGATGCCTACCAAAAAAATCAGTGTGCTGCTGGTCGATGATTCGGCCGTGGTGCGCCAGGTACTGCTGGCGATTCTCAGCGATACACCGGATATCCACGTCATGGGCGCCGCCTCCGACCCGATTTTCGCCATGGACAAACTCGCTCGGGAATGGCCGGATGTGATCGTGCTGGACGTGGAAATGCCGCGCATGGACGGCATCACCTTTCTCAAGAAAATCATGAGCGAACGGCCGACGCCGGTGGTGATCTGCTCCTCGCTGACCCAGAAAGGCGCGGAAACCTCCCTGCAGGCGCTGTCGGCGGGCGCGGTGGAAATCATCACCAAGCCCACTACCGGGTTGAAGAGTTTCCTGATCGAGTCGGCGGCCGAGCTGGTGGCCGCGATCCGCGCCGCAGCGAACTCCAACGTCAGGAACCTGGGCAAGCGCAGCGCCAGCCCGGCGCCGGCCCCGGCCAGCAAACTCACCGCGGATGCGATCCTGCCTGCCGCCAATGGCCATGCCATGGCACAGACCACCGAGCGTATCGTCGCCATCGGCACGTCTACCGGCGGTACCCAAGCGTTGGAGGCGGTTCTGACGGCATTGCCGAGGGTGTGCCCAGGCATGGTGATCGTGCAGCACATGCCGGAAAAATTCACCGCCTCGTTTGCCGAGCGCCTCAACAGCGTATGCGAGATCGAGGTGCGCGAAGCGCGCAACAATGACCGCATCCTGCCTGGCCTGGCCCTGATCGCGCCGGGTGGCAAGCACCTGATGGTCACCCGCAGCGGCGCCTATTATCACGCCCAGGTCATTGATGGGCCCTTGGTCAACCGGCATCGGCCATCAGTGGATGTGCTGTTTCGCTCGGTGGCCAAGTTCGCCGGCAGGAACGCCACCGGCATCATCATGACCGGCATGGGCGACGACGGCGCGCGCGGGCTCAAGGAGATGCTCGAGGCTGGAGCCGCCACGGTGGCCCAGGACGAGGCCAGCTGCGTGGTGTTCGGCATGCCCAAGGAGGCCATCAAGCTCAACGCTGCCCAACGCATCATGGCGCTGGAGGATATCCATCAGGCGATCTTGTATAAGTGAAATAGAGCGCGGGCCTGTGTTCACTGTCCTTTGCTCTGCGCCAGAATCCGCGCCGTATCCCGCGCCGGCGGCAGCCCGAAGACGCGCGCATAGTCGCGGCTGAACTGGGTCGCGCTTTCATACCCCACTTCGAACGCGGCCTTGGTCACGCTGCTCGCACTGGCCAGCATCAACATGCGCGCGTTTAACAGGCGCACGCGTTTCTGGTACTGCAACGGGCTCAAGTTGGTCACCGCCTTGAAGTGCCGGAGAAACGCCGAAACACTCATCGCCGCCTTCTGTGCCAAGGCCTCCACCCGGATCGGTTCGGCATAGTCCCGGCGTATCCACTGGATCGCCTGGCTGACCCGCGCCATGGCGGTATCCGGCGCGGCGATTTCCCGCAGCATCCAACCATGGGGGCCTTGCAGCACGTGGTAGAGGATTTCCCGCTCATACACCGGCGCCAAGGCCGCGATAGCCACCGGGTCGCCCATCAGGCGCAGCATGCGCACCCAGGCGTCCATCAACGCAGGCGTCACCGCCGCCACTGAAAACCCCGCGTCCTGTTCGCCGCGACCGCTTGGCGCGGGCAGGTCATTGAGCAAGGTGGTGAGCACCGCCGGGTCCAGGGTCAGGCTGACCGCCAGGTAGGGTTCGCCCGTACTTGCCGGGTTGACCACGCCTACGGCGGGCAACTCGATGGACATCACAAAATACGTCGCCGGGTCGTAGTGCAACGTGCGGTCGCCCACGGTCAGTGATTTGCTGCCCTGCAGGATCAGGTTGATCATCGGGTCATACACCGCCGCGAGCATATGCTCTGGAATCTCGCCCTGGACCATCGCCACTCGCGGGATACCGGTCTCGGTGCGGCGGTTTTCGGCCCTGGCGGCCAGGGCACGCAGTTCGATCAATTGAGTATTCATGCTGGCCATGCTGTGCCTTCCTGCAGACCTTGCGCAAGCAAAAAGCAGAAACAGGCAGGATTGGAGTAGGAACGGCTGCGTCAGGGGGTAGGGCGATGGCTATTGTGGTGACTCAGCTTTTCAACAGTGGAGCAAGCCATGAGCGTTATCGTGATTACCGGAGGCAGCCGTGGCATCGGCGCCAGTACCGCCGAACTGTGTGGCCGCCAAGGTCACGGCGTGATCCTCACTTACAACCGCAACCCCGAGGCCGCACGTGCGGTGGTCCAGCGCATCGAATCGGCCGGCGGCAAGGCGGCGGCGTTGCAGCTGGATGTCAGCGCTACCGGGACATTCGCAGCGTTCCGTGACGCCGTGGTGCAGACCCTGCGTACCACCTGGGGTGCAAACACCCTGGGCGGGCTGGTCAACAATGCCGGCTATGGCCTGTTCAACCCGCTTGAAAGCGTGACCGAAGCGCAATTCGACGGCCTGTTCAACGTCCATCTCAAGGGCCCGTTCTTCCTCACCCAGACCCTGCTGCCGCTGCTGGAAGAACACGCCAGCATCGTCAACCTCACCAGCGCCACCACCCGCGTCGCTACCGCCGGTGTGGCGCCATATGCCGCCTTCAAGGGCGGCCTCGACGTACTCACCCGCTACATGGCCAAGGAATTCGGTGAGCGCCGTATCCGTGCCAACGCGGTGTCACCCGGCGCCATCCGCACCGAACTGGGCGGTGGCTTGAACGATGAGTTCGAAGCGCTGCTGGCCGGGCAAACCGCCCTGGGCCGTGTAGGCGAACCGGAAGACGTGGCACGGGTTATCGCCATGCTGCTGTCGGAAGAAGGCCGTTGGATCAATGCCCAGACAATTGAGGTCGCGGGCGGCTACATCATTTGAATCGCGAGGCTACCGCATGCTTGATCATCTCTTTCTTTCAGTCAGTGACATCCCGCGTTCCGTGGGTTTCTACGCCGCCGCCCTGGCCCATGGCGCCCGCGATAACGGTGCACCCGGCGCCCGCTTGCACTACGACCCCGACTACTACGCCGCCAACGTACTGGACCCGGACGGGTACAGCCTCGAATTCGTCTACAAGAACTGGCAGCACAGCCTATGAAAACCCTGATGATCTACGGCGCCACCGGCTATACCGGACGCATGGCCGCCGAACACGCCAAAAAACTGGGCCTGGCCCTGGTGATCGCCGGGCGCAATGCCGAACGGCTGGCGCCGCTCGCGGCCCAACTCGAGGTGCAATACCGCGTCTTCACCGCGCAGGCACCCACCGCTGAGGCCCTGGACGGTATCGATGTGCTGCTCAATGTCGCCGGGCCCTTCGCCCACACGGCGGGCACCTTGATGCAGGCCTGTATCAAGGCCGGGGTCGACTACCTGGATATCACCGCCGAGATCAACGTCTATCGCTTGGCCGAGCAACTCGGCAGCGACGCCGCCGCAGCCGGCGTCATGTTGCTGCCCGGTGTCGGCTGGGACGTCGTGCCCACCGACTGTCTGGCCATGCATGTCGCCCAGCGCGTGCGGCAGCCCCAATCGTTGCGCATCGCCCTGCAAGTGCCGGGCTCGATGTCTCGAGGCTCGGCGCTGAGTGTGGGCGAAATCATCGGCGCGGGCGTTATGGCAAGGGTCGACGGCCAACTGATCGCGACCCCGGACGCACAGCCCCAGCTATTGGACTTCGGCGATGGCCCGGTGCTGTGCGTGCCGCTGTCCTTCGGCGACCTGGTGACCGCCTGGCATTCCACCGCGATCGCGGATATCGCGATGTTCGTGCACATCAGTGGCGACGCCTTCCCCGAAGGTGACCTGTCACAACTGCCCGACGGCCCCACGCAGGTCGAGCGTGACGCCCATCGCGCCCGCGCCATCGCCGAAGTGACCGGCGCGGATGGCAGCGTGGCGCGCTCGGTGATCGAGACCGTCAATGGCTACAGCTACACGCCTCTCGCCGCTGTGGAAGCCGCGCGGCGGGTGCTTGGCGGTGAGCGCCGCAGCGGCTTTGAAAGCCCTGCACACCTGTTTGGCGTGGGCTTTGCCCAGACGATTGCAGGCACCCGCATCGTCGATTTTTAACCTTCAGGCAGTGCTGGTGGTGGGGCTAGACCTTGAACCTGGCCGCGTCCTTGATCGGCGGCAGGCCAAACAGTCGTGCGTATTCGCGGCTGAACTGCGAGGCGCTTTCATAGCCCACCTGGAACGCGATAGACGCTGCATCCAGGCTGTCGAACAGCAGCAACCAGCGCGCCCGCAACAGGCGCAAGTGCTTCTGGTACTGAATCGGCGTCATTGCGGTAGCCGCCTTGAAGTGCCGATAGAACGCCGCGACGCTCATGTCGGTCATGGCCGCCAGCGGTTCCACGCGAAAGGGTTCGGTGTAGTGCTCTCGAATCCACGCGGTGGCTCGCCGGATCTGCGCCAGGCGCCCATCGGGGCGGGCCATTTGCACCAGGGTTGAGCGCAGTGGGCCCTGCAATACACGAAATACAATCTCCCGTTCGATCAGGGGGGCCAGCACAGCCGCTTCGCTGGGCCGATCCATCAGGCGCAGCATGCGCAGCCAGGCGTCCAGCAATTCGTCGGTGGCCTGCAACGCCGCGAACCGTTGCGCGCCCAGACTTTCTTCGGGGGGGACTTCATCCGCCAGCACGGCCGCGATCACCGTAGGCTCCAAGGTCAGGCTGAGTGCCAGGTAGGGCAGGCCGGGTGCGCCGGCGTGGACCTGGCCGGTGGCGGGTACCTCCACCGGCACCACAAAATAGCTGGACGGCCCGTACGTCGAGACCTGATCGCCAATCGAGAGGGTTTTCGAGCCTTGCAGCACCAGGTGCACCATCGGCGGGTACAACTGATCGGCACAGGCTTCGGCCTGGACCATCGCTACGCGCGGCAGGCCGGTATCGGTCCAGGTGTTTTCTGCGCGCATCACCAGACGGCGCAGTTCATTCAGGTTGTCGTTCATGGCGCTGACCATGAGCCCTGGCAGAAGGTAAAGCAAGCCACGTGCGAAGAATAGGCAAGCATGGAAGAGAAACCGGCAACCGCCGTTTCAGGCCTTGCCCGAATACTGGGGGTCAGCACTATCACTCAACCTGGGAAAACAGCTATGACACTCAATGGAAAAATCGCAGTCGTGACTGGCGCCTCCAAAGGCATTGGTGCCGGCATCGCCAAGGCCCTGGCAGCAGCAGGGGCGACGGTGGTGGTCAATTACGCCAACAGCAAACCTGACGCCGATGCGGTGGTCGCCCATATCCACGCCCACGGTGGCACTGCGTTCGGCGTGCGCGCCGACATGAGCCAGGCTGCCGATGTGACACGCCTGTTCGACACGGTGCGCAGCGAATACGGCAGGCTCGACATCCTGGTCAACAACGCGGGCGTGGCGGTGTTCCAGATGATTGAAGACCTGACCGAAGAGGCCTTTCACAAGCAGTTCAACCTCAATGTACTGGGCTACTTGCTGGCGGTACGTGAGGCGGTCAAGTTGCTGGGGCAGGGCGGCAGTATCATCAATATCAGCTCGATCCTCAGTACCGACCCGTACCTGGCCTCCAGCGTCTATTCGGCCACCAAGGGGGCGGTGGATACCCTGACGTTTGCCCTGGCCCGTGAGTTGGGACCGCGCGGTATTCGCGTCAATTCGATCCTGCCCGGCCATACCCATACGCCTGCCACCGATGGCAACTTCGCCGGCGAATTTGGTCAGTCGCTGATTGCCGGCACGCCGCTGGGGCGTTTCGGCGAGCCCGAGGACATTGCACCGCTGGCCGTATTCCTGGCCTCCGAGGCGGCGCATTGGGTCACAGGTGAGTCGATCCGTGCCTCGGGCGGCGTACGTGGCGTGGGCTACTGACGACCACTGATCCGCAGCCGCACAACCCCGATTGAATTTTCCCCATGCCCGCAGGCTCTGCATTCTAGATGCGTGTGCTGTTGAGCGCGCTTGCGGGGCCTCCTTGTCGGGAGGCCTGGTTGGATCGGACTTTGCGGAAACTGCCATCATGACGCTTCTCACAGCGCTGTCGGGCCAGCCGGCCTCCATCACCCAACCGGGTCAGTACCAGTGGTTGTACCAACACCTGTATGGCGAAACCCCTGGCGCTGAAGAGGTTGCGCGGGAGTTTCTGCGCACGCACTTGGCGCAGGTGCGCGACGCGCCCAGTGAGTTGCCGCAGATGCCCGAACAACTGCCGGCCTGGATCGAACAGCGCTGCGCCGACGTGGCCCAGGCCTATGCCGATTACCTGGAGCAACGCCAGCAAGGCCGGCCACGTCGTTATTTTCAGAACAAGGCCCATGCGCTGTATTTCCTGCAGCGCGTGGCGCCGACCAAACAGGTCGACGGTGCCTGGCTCAATGGCCTGCTGCGCTATTGGCACGACCCGCGCTTCGACGGCCTGCTCACCACCTATCTCGAAGAGCTGGGTGACGGCGAAGCGGCGCAGAACCATGTGGTGATCTATCGCAAATTACTCAGTGAGCATGATGCCGACAGCGACGCCGGCCTTGAGGACAACCATTACCTGCAAGGCGCCCTGCAACTGGCGCTGGGCCTGTGCGCCGACGACTTTCTGCCGGAGATCATCGGTTTCAACCTCGGTTATGAGCAGTTGCCGTTGCACCTGCTGATCACCGCGTATGAGTTGAGCGAACTGGGCATCGACCCGTATTACTTCACCCTCCACGTCACCATCGACAATGCCAGCAGCGGCCACGCCTGCAAGGCCGCGCAGTCGGTGTTGAACCTGCTGCCGCTGGGGGAGGGCAGGGAGGACTTCTATCGCCGCGTGGCCGATGGGTATCGCCTGAATGACCTCGGCCCGGGGACCAGCGCCGTTATCCACGACTTCAACCTGAATGACGAAGTGGTTGCCATGCTTGAACGTAAGCGCACGTTCGGCCAGCACATGCATTCGGATTACTGCCGCTTCGAAGGCAAGACCGTCAACCAATGGCTGGCGCGGCCGGGGCAGATCGGCGCCTTTCTCCAGGCCCTGGAAGACAAGGGCTGGATCAAGCGCAACCAGGATCCGGCCGAGAGTCGCTTCTGGCAATTGATCGAAGGCGCGGGCGCGGCGATGTTCGGCGTGTTCAGCGGCTATGAGAAACAGCTGCTGCGCGACTGGATCGCGGGTGACTGGATCAGCGCTCAACGTGTGGCGCCCGTGCGGCCCGGACGCGGCAGCCGCTTCTCCCGCGAGCAGCATCGCCCGTCCGACCCGGACACCCAGGCGCTGGTGGATTCGCTGTGGAACCTGCCTGATGAGCAGCAGCTCAATGCGCTGATCCCGTGGCTGTCGGCGCGGCGTCACTGCACGCCCGCCGGGTTGTATGCCACTCGCCGCTTTATCCAACTGCGTGCGCGCCTGCGCTAAGGAAATCACCCATGTCTGCACAACAACTCGCCGACCGCGCCCTGCTGAACCTGGGCCGGGGGTTAAAGGAAAATGGCTACCGGTTCATCACGCCAACGCCCTTGACCCATGAGCGGTTTTTCCAGCGCCAGGGGAGGCCGCTGGCGAAGGACCTGCGGGACGTCTTCGGCTGGTCGCTGCCGTTTGACCGCGAGCTGTTGCCCGAGGCGTTTCGAGAGGAGCTGCAGCAGGCCGAGGTGATCGAAAAACACGAGGCGCTGTGGCGCAGTGCGGTGCGTTGGTCGAGCCTGGACGACCTGCTGTTTGCCCACTCGGCGTACCCCACCACGCAAGCGGACGCGGTATTTTTCGGGCCTGACAGCTATCGGTTTGCCCAACTGATCGAAGCCCATATGCAACAGCGCTTCGAGCCGATCAAGCGCGCCGTGGACATCGGCTGCGGCGCCGGTGTAGGCGCGTTGGTGGTCGCCCGGGCGCGGTCTGACGCCGAGGTGCTGGCGGTGGACATCAACCCGCGCGCCTTGCGCCTGACGGCAGTGAATGCCGAGCTGGCCGGACTGGCGAATGTCACGGCGTACCACAGCGATGTGCTGGGCAGCGTCGAAGGCACGTTCGACCTGATCGTCGCCAACCCGCCCTACATGAATGACGACCGCCAGCGGGCCTACCGGCATGGCGGCGGGGCACTGGGCGAGCAACTGTCGGTGCGCATCGCCGGCGAGGCCGTTGGGCGCCTGGCCCTGGGCGGCAGCCTGGTGCTCTACACCGGCGTGGCGATTGTCGCCGGGGAAGACCCGTTCCTGGCCGCCGTCACGCCGTTGCTGGGCAGCGATGCCTTTGGGTGGACCTACCGCGAACTTGACCCCGATGTGTTCGGCGAAGAGCTGGAAAAGCCCGGCTATGAGCGTGTGGAGCGGATCGCCGTGGTGGCGCTCACCGTCACCCGTTTGCGCTGACGATTATGTTCAGGCCGCAGCTTGTGGCTGCAGGTGCAACTCGCCGTCCACCTCCTTGACCAGCCCACTGGCGAGGAACAGCGGCGCCAGGCGCTTGTGCAACTGCGGTTCGACAAATTCCTTCACCGTCTCCAGCGCCAGCGGGCCATTCGAAGGCAGCTCAGCCTTGGTGAAGGACAACCAGGCCTTTTTCAGCGCCATCAACACATCACTGCCCGCCGTGGAGGCAAAGCGGCGCTGGGTCGGTTTGCCGTCGAAGCTGAAGGTGTGCTGGAACGCGTAACCGGTTTCGTCACCGCCGCTGGCGGTGCAACGAATGCAGGTGCACGGACCGTCGCCGAAAGCGCTGCGCACGTAGCTGTTGAAGTCCACCACGGGTTTGAGTGACAGGCGCTTATCCACCTCGAACAGGTCCCCGGTCATTTTTTCGTCAGTGTTCAACGTGCAGTTCCTCGCAGTGTGCGGCAGTTTTTTCAAAGCGCGGCACGATACCAGTCGCGCGCCGTTTTAGGGGTATTTGCATAACAATAGACCCAGATATTCTTTTGCTGTCTAAAAAACCGCGGCTACGCTCCATCACCTTCTCGAAAACGCGGCAGATTCCCCATGACGTTCAAGCGTTCCTCCCTGACCCTCCTGGCCGCGTCCCTCGCCGCCGCCAGCGTCTTGCTCAGCCCTGGTGCCCAGGCCGAAGGCAAGATCAGCATCGCCCAGCAATTCGGCATCGGCTACCTGATCCTCGATGTGGTGCGCGACCAGCACCTGATCGAAAAACACGGCAAGGCCCAGGGCCTGGACATCCAGGTGGAATGGAACAGCATTTCCGGCGCCACCGCCATGAACGAATCGCTGCTGGCCGGCGCCCTGGATGTGGTGTCCGCCGGTGTGCCGCCGATGCTAACCCTGTGGGACCGTACCAAGGGCAAACAGAACGTCAAGGCCATCGCCTCCTTGGGCTCGATGCCCAACTACCTGCTGACCAACAACCCCAACGTGAAGACCCTCAAGGACTTCAGCGAGAAGGACCGCATCGCCGTGCCTGCCGCCGGGGTGGGTTTCCAGTCGCGCACCTTACAGATTGAAACCGCCAGGCAGTTCGGTGATGCCAACTACAAGAAGTTCGATGACATCTCCATCAGCCTGGCCCATCCCGACGCCACCGCCGCGTTGATTGCCGGTGGTTCGGAGATCAACGCGCACTTCTCCAGCCCGCCGTTCCAGTACCAGGAACTGTTGAACCCCAATGTGCACAAGGTGCTCAGTTCCTACGACATCCTTGGCGGTCCGGCGACGTTCAACGTGCTGTACACCACACAGAAATTCCACGACGAAAACCCCAAGACCTACCAGGCGTTCTACGCCGCGCTGGCCGAAGCCGAGCAGATCATCAAGGCCGACAAGCCGGCAGCGGCCAAGGCGTATATCCGTGTAGAACAGTCCAAGCTGCCGTTGGACCTGGTGGAAAAAATCGTCCAGGACCCGGAAATCGATTTCACTATCGTGCCGCAGCGTACCTATATCTACGCCGAGAAATTGCAGGAACTGGGCGTACTGAAAAACAAGGCGGCGAGCTGGAAGGACTACTTCTTTGAAGAGGCCCATGGCGGTAACGGCAGCTGAACGTCGATCCCCATTGGAAGTACGGTCAACATTGTGGGAGGGGGCAAGCCCCAATGCCAGACAGTTCAGTTCGGACACCGTACCTGTGGCGAGGGAGCTTGCTCCCGTTGGGCCGCGAAGCGGCCCCAGCTCTTTGTTTGAAAAAAACGGGACTGCTGCGCAGTCCAACGGGAGCAAGCTCCCTCGCCACAGGTTAATTTTTACCCGTTCTACTTCTTAACTGATCGGCATTAGGGCAAACCCTCTCCCACATTTGATACTCAGCGTTTGAAGTGTCATCGGAAGAACTCACCCGGCGTGGCATCGAACTGCTGCCGAAACGCGTTGATAAACGCCGACGTGGACTCATAGCCACAGTTCAACGCCACATCCGTCACCCGTTCGCCTTGCTCCAGGGCGGGCAGGGCGCTCAACAACCTTAAACGCTGGCGCCAGGCCCGAAATGTCAGGCCGGTGTCCTTCAAAAACAGGCGGCTCAGCGTCTTTTCGCTGACCCCCAGTTTCTCGCTCCAGTGTCCCAGGGTAGTTTGCTGTTCCGGGCGCAGGCTCAAGCTGCGATAGATCTGTCGCAACCTTGGGTCATGGGGCAATGGCAGCATCAAGTCGACCTTGGGCGCTGCGGCGAGTTGGTCGAGCACTACCTGGACCAGGCGCCCATCCGGCCCATCCTCGGCATATTCCACCGGCAGCTCGCTGAAGCTGCGGATCAACTCGCGCAGCAGGCTGCTCACCTCCAGCACCTGGCAGCGTTCGGCGGCCCAAGTGGTGACGCTGCAATCGAGGTACAGGCTGCGCATCTCGGTGTGGGGCGAGCTGTACACCCGATGCGGCATGCCCGCGGGGATCCACACCGCCCGCTGGGGCGGCGCGACGAAGCGGCCGGCGCTGGTCTGGATCTCCAGCACCCCGGAAATGGCGTAGGACAATTGCACCCACGGGTGGCTGTGCCGGCGGGTCAGGGCGCGGTTGGGCAGCGATTCGGTGCGCCCATACACCGGCCGTGGCAGGCTGGAAAGCCCAGGCACACTGCGGCGTACGGTGTTGGCATGTCCTTTAGGCGGCATTTACTGGCTCATTGGCGTTAGTCGGTAACAAGCCGTTACGTTAGAGTCGCCATGACGCTCTTGGCAACCCCCGGAAGATTCGCTTATGACTCGCCCCCGTTTTCTGCCCGACAACTTCACCCTGACCTTGATCGCCACGGTGATCCTCGCCTCCCTGCTGCCCGCCAGCGGCCAGACCGCCGTGGCCTTCGGCTGGGTCACCAACCTGGCCATCGCGCTGCTGTTTTTCCTGCACGGCGCCAAGCTGTCGCGCCAGGCCATCGTCGCCGGCGCGGGCCACTGGCGCCTGCACCTGCTGGTGTTCAGCCTGACTTTTGTACTGTTCCCGCTGCTGGGCCTTGCGCTCAAACCGGTGCTGTCGCCGCTGATCGGCAAAGACCTGTACATGGGCATGCTCTACCTCTGCGCCTTGCCGGCCACGGTGCAGTCGGCGATTGCCTTTACTTCGCTGGCGCGGGGCAACATCCCGGCGGCGATCTGCAGCGCGGCGGCCTCCAGCCTGTTCGGCATCTTCCTGACGCCGTTGCTGGTGACGCTGTTGCTCAATGTGCACGGCGAGGGCAGCTCTACCGTCGATGCGATCCTGAAAATCAGCGTGCAACTGCTGCTGCCGTTTATCGCCGGGCAAATCGCCCGCCGCTGGATCGGCGCGTGGGTGGGGCGCAATAAAGCCTGGCTTAAGTTCGTCGACCAGGGCTCGATCCTGCTGGTGGTGTACGGCGCGTTCAGCGAAGCGGTCAACGAAGGCATCTGGCACCAGATCCCGCTGTGGGAACTGGGCGGCCTGGTGGTGGCCTGCTGCGTGTTGCTGGCCTTGGTGCTGGTGGCGTCCACTCTGTTGGGCAAGGCCTTTGGCTTTAATCAGGAAGATCGCATCACCATCCTGTTCTGCGGCTCGAAGAAGAGCTTGGCCACTGGTGTGCCGATGGCCCAGGTGCTGTTCGCCGGGGCGAGCATGGGCGTGCTGATTTTGCCGTTGATGCTGTTTCACCAGATCCAGTTGATGGTCTGTGCGGCGTTGGCCCAGCGTTATGCCAAGCGACCGGAGTCAATCCCGGAACTGATGGCACAGGTCGATCCTTGAAGGTCCGTGTTACTATTTTTCCGCGCTGCTCAAGGGCCGGCATTGGGCCGCCTTGACCCGCGCGGAAACCGAGTACGACGACCTGTAAATGAGCATTTCAGCCGCAACCCCCCAAGCCAACTGGCAACCGGTCATCGCCCTGGCGTTGGCCGCCTTTGTGTTCAACACCACCGAATTCGTCCCCGTCGGCCTGCTCAGCGCCATTGGCGCCAGCTTCGACATGCCGGTTTCCAGCGTCGGCCTGATGCTCACCATCTATGCCTGGATCGTGTCCCTGACCTCGCTGCCGGTGATGCTGCTGACGCGTAACGTCGAGCGACGCAAGCTGCTGATCGTGCTGTTCTGCCTGTTTATCGCCAGCCATATCCTTTCCAGCGTGGCCACCAGTTTCGGCCTGTTGATGGTCAGCCGCGTCGGCATTGCCTTGTCCCATGCGCTGTTTTGGTCGATCACCGCGTCCCTGGCGGTACGCCTGGCGCCGGAAGGCAAGCAGGTGCAAGCCCTCGGCCTGCTCGCCACCGGTACGTCCCTGGCGATGGTGCTGGGTATCCCCCTGGGGCGTCTGCTCGGCGAAGCCATGGGTTGGCGCACCACGTTCCTGGTGATCGGCGCGTTCGCCGCCGCCCTGGTGTTCTGGCTGGCGCGCACCTTGCCCTTGCTGCCGAGCCAGAACTCCGGCTCCCTGCGCAGCCTGCCACTGCTGTTCAAGCGTCCGGCGCTGGTGGCGCTGTATGTGCTCACCGCCATGACCGTGACCGCGCAATTCACCGCCTACAGCTACATCGAACCCTTCGTCGAAGGCGTGGCCGGCATGAGCGGCAGCGCGGTGACCCTGATCCTGCTGGTGTTCGGCGGCGCGGGCATCATCGGTTCGCTGTTGTTCAGCCTGGTGCACCGCTTCAACCCCCACCTGTTCGTGGTCGGCGCGGTGTTTATCCTGGCCGCGTGCCTGGCGCTGATGCTGCCCTTGAGCGGTGCCGAGTCGTACCTGGTGATCCTCAGCGTGTTCTGGGGCATGGCGATCATGGGCTTCGGCCTCGCCATGCAGTCCAAGGTGCTGGTGCTGGCCCCGGACGCCACCGACGTGGCCATGGCGATGTTCTCCGGCATCTACAACATCGGCATTGGCGGTGGCGCCCTGATGGGCAGTTGGGTTGGCAGCCACTTCGGCTTCGCCTGGGTCGGCGTGGCGGGCGGGTTGCTGGCGGCGCTGGCGTTGATCGGGTATTGCCTGGCGATTCGCAAGTTTGGGACCGGAGTTGTGCAGGACTGACGTGCGAAGCGCCGCAGCTTAAATAGAACCAGACAAGTCTTACAGGGCCCCTCGATGCCCATTGCTACCGTCGCCCAGGACCGCCCACAGCCTGTGGTGACGGCGCTTGAACAGCAATGGAGTCGACTGTGCAAAAACGTTTGACCGCAGAGTTTCTGGGTACCTTCTGGCTGACCTTCGGGGGATGTGGCAGTGCCATTCTAGCGGCCGCATTTCCTGGGTTGGGCATAGGTTTCGCAGGGGTTTCCCTGGCATTCGGGCTCTCCGTGCTGACCATGGCCTATGCCGTGGGTGGCATCTCCGGGGGGCATTTCAATCCGGCCGTCACCATCGGCCTGTGGGTAGGGCGCCGTATATGCGGTGGGGATGTGCTGCCCTACATCGCGGCGCAGGTCATTGGCGCGCTGGCTGCCGCTGCGGCGCTGTACGTGATCGCCAACGGCCAGCCCGGTTTCGACATGGGTGGCTTTGCCGCCAACGGCTACGGCGAACTGAGTCCGGGCCTGTTCGATATGAAGGCGGCGTTGCTGGCCGAAGTCATCGCCACGTTCTTCTTTGTGCTGATCATCATGCGCGTCACCGCACCAGGCGCGGCCGCCGGTTTTGCGCCGATTGCCATCGGCCTGGCACTGACCCTGATTCACCTGATCCTGATCCCGGTGACCAACACCTCGGTCAACCCTGCGCGCAGCACCGGGCCGGCGTTGTTTGCCGGCGGTGAGTACATTGCGCAGCTGTGGTTGTTCTGGCTGGCGCCGATAGTGGGCGGGGTGCTGGGGGCGTGGGTGGCGCGTGGCCTGACGGTGAATGCGCCACAGGGCTGACGTCGGGGTCAGGCCACCGGAATCAGCGGGTCAGCCGCCGCCAGGGCGGTGGCCCGTTCGGCGGCTGGCGGGTAGATCCACACCGTGTTGATCTGCTGCTTGAGCTCCTTGGCTTCCTGGCCCACCAGCTTGAGTTGACGATCCCAGCCCTCTGTATACACCGCGCCCCAGGCACCCAGGTCGAGGCAGGTGACGTATTTGGGTTGGCTGTAGGTCATCGGGGCCACGCCGATCAGTTCGGCGGCGACGTTGTTGCCGGCGTAGCGGCCCAGGGCGATGGCGTGCTGGCAGGACATACCGGCGAAGTTACCCAGGTCGTCGGTGGCGGCGTAGGCCACATCACCGGCGGCAAAAACATCGGCCTGGCCCTTCACCTTGAGGTTGCCGTCCACATGCAGGCGGCCTTGGGGGTCACGGGTGCCGCTGACCTGTTCGGTCAGCGGGTTGGCGCGAAAGCCGATAGTCCAGATCACGGTGCTGGACTCAATGCGTTGCCCATCGGCCAGGGTCACGCCGCCGGCATCCACCGCGGCTACGGAGGTGTTCAATCGCCATTCGAGGCCCAGGTGTTCGCTGGCTTCGACGATGGACGGGCGAATGCCATCGCCCATGGATGCCGCAATCTGCGGGCCGCGGTCCACCACGATCACACGGATATTGGCGCTGTCACCCAATGCTTCGCGCAGGCGCGCGGGCATTTCGGTGGCGGTCTCGATCCCGGTAAACCCGCCGCCGGCCACCACCACGGTGTTGCGTGCCGGGCTGTCGGGCAGGTTTTTCAAACCCTTGATATGGGCTTCGAGGCGCGTGGCGTCTTCGATCTGGTCCACATCGAACACGTGCTGGAGGCCGTCCATCTGCGGGCGATTGAGACGACTGCCGGCAGCCAGCACCAGGCGATCGTACTTGAGGGTAGTGGGGATGCCCGCCGCGTTGCGGTAGGTCACCTGCTTGCCGTGTTCATCGATGCGGTCGGCGGCGCCCTCGATGAAGTCCACGCCGACTGCCGCAAACAATGGGCCTAGCGGCGCCTGCATGGCATGCACGTCGGCCTCGTAGAAACGTGGGCGAATGCGTAGCGCCGGCTGTGGGGCCAGGACGCTGATCTGCACGTCATGGCGATCATGTTTATCCAGCAGGCGCGCGGCGCTCAAGGCGCTCCAGACACCGCCGAACCCGGCGCCGATGATAAGGATGTGCTGCTTCATGGGGATGCTCCAGGGACCAGGTCGATACGATTGCTCAAGGCGCAATGCGTTACCGGCCTACTCTAAGAGCGCCGCGGTTTGGCGGGTAGGACAGAAAACCCTGAATGACTGCCAAGCGGCCTGCCGTCAGCGGGAAAAGCGCGCGCGGTAGTCGCGAGGGGAAATCGAAAGGTGGCGATGGAAGGTGTAGCGCATGCGTTCTTCATCGCCGAAGCCACACAGGTGCGCCACCTGGTCGATGTTGCGCTGGGAGTCTTCCAGCAGGCGCCGTGCGGCTTCCACGCGAAACAACTCGATGGCTTTGGCCGGGGTGCGCCCGGTTTTTTGCTTGTAGACCCGGGCGAAGTTGCGCGGGCTCATGCGACTTTGTTCTGCCAGGCGCTCCACCGTAAGCTCGCTGTCGCTAAGGTTGTCGGCGATCCACAGGTGCAAGGCGTCGAAACCGGCAGTGTCGTCGGTCTGGGCTTGCAGCAGTTGGCTGAACTGGGCCTGGCCGCCGGGCCTTTTGAGGAACACCACCAGTTCCCGTGCCACTTGCAGGGCGATGTGACGCCCGCAATCGGCCTCTACCAACGCCAGCGCAAGGTCGATGCCGGCACTTACGCCTGCCGACGTCCACACATTGCCTTGCTGGACAAAGATCGCGTCCATGTCCACATCGATGCTGGGAAACCCGCGCTTGAGCATGTCGCACATCGCCCAGTGCGTGGCAGCACGTCGGCCCTGGAGCAAGCCGGCCTGGGCCAGCAGGAAGGTACCGCTGCACACCGAGGCCGTGCGCCGGGCCCGAGTGGAGGCGTGACGCAGCCAGACCACCAGGTCGGTGTTGGCGGCCAGCGCCTGTTGAATGGCGGGGGCGCCGGGTACGATCAAGGTGTCCAGGGCGGCGGGGTCAAATTGCGCCAATGGCAGGGTGTCGACGCTCAATCCTTCGGCCGTTGGCATCAAGCCGCCCGCCAGGCTGGCGGTGTGCACCACATAGCCCGGCAGGCCACGCTCGACCATGGCCTTGGTGGCAGCCCAGAACACGGTCTGGGCACCGGTCAGGTCGAGCAGGCCCATTTGCGGGTAGGCCAGGAACACCAAGGTGCGCGACTGGCCGAGCGGCTGGACGGGGGTCATAGCGCCGACAACACCGCCTCGAGTTTTTCCTGATCCCGCGCAAACTGTCGAATCCCTTCCGCCAGCTTCTCCGTGGCCATCGCATCTTCATTCGACGCCCAGCGGAACTGCGCTTCATTCATTGGCTGGCGCGCTTCGCCTTCGGTCACCGGTACCAATTTGCGTGCCAGCGTGCCCTGGTCTTCGTCGAGCTTCCGCAGCAGCTCCGGGCTGATGGTCAGGCGATCGCATCCCGCCAGCTGTTCGATCTGGCTGAGGGTGCGGAAGCTTGCGCCCATCACCACGGTGTTGATCTGGTTGGCCTTGTAGTAGTTGTAGATGCGCGTCACCGATTGCACACCCGGGTCATCAGCGCCGGTGTAGTCCAGGCCGGTGTTCTTGCGGTACCAGTCGTAGATGCGGCCCACGAACGGTGAGATCAGGAACACCCCGGCGTCGGCGCAGGCCTGGGCCTGGGCGAACGAGAACAGCAGGGTGAGGTTGGTCTGGATACCGGCTTTTTCCAGGCGTTCGGCCGTACGGATGCCTTCCCAGGTGGAGGCGAGCTTGATCAGCACGCGGTCGCGGCTGATACCGGCCTGGTCGTACAGGGCGATCAACTGGTTGGCCTTGGCCCACAGCGCGTCTTCATCGAAGGACAGGCGCGCGTCGACTTCGGTGGAAATACGCCCGGGAATGACCTTCAAAATGCCGGCACCCACTGACACCGCGAAGTGGTCGCAGGCCAGGCCGACGTCGCCCTTGGCCAGGTTGACGGCATTGCGCAGCAGCTCGGCGTATTCCGGGATCGCGGCGGCCTTGAGCAGCAGCGACGGGTTGGTGGTGGCGTCCACCGGGCGCAGGCGGCTGATGGCTTCCAGGTCGCCGGTGTCGCAGACCACGGTGGTGAATTGCTTGAGTTGTTCGAGTTTGGACGTCATGAGCGGCAATCTCCAAAAAAGGTTATTGGTTGAGGGCCTGTGCGGTGTCCAGGTCGGTGATCAGGATGTCCAGGTAGCCGCCCTTGAGCGCGCCACGAATGGCCTGGACCTTGTTCAGCCCGCCGGCCAGGCCGAGCACGCGGTGGATACCGCGCAACTTGGGGAGCGCCACCGAGACCACGAATTCTTCATCTTCCTCCAGCACCGGCTTGCCCTGGGCATCGAAGTAGCGCAGGCAGATATCGCCGACGGCACCGCGTTCGGCCAGCAGGCGCAGCATGTCCTCGGTGTAGTAGTTGCCACTGTTGCGCAGCAACTGCGAGGGTTCCAGGTCGCCGATGCCGACGATCGCCAGGGTGATGCTGTCAAAGCGTTGCAGCACTTCCCTGACCTCTTCCATCTGCACGATGCGCTGTTTGCTTTCCACCGATTGCTCGATGCTTTGCGATGGCAGCAGGAACGCCGGGCAGTTGAGCAGGGTGGCCAGGCGCTGGGTGAGGAGGGTGGCTTCAAACGCGCCTTTGTGGCCGACACCGCCCAACAGTTGTACCACTTCCTGGGCGCCTTGTTTGCCCGGCTGGGCATGCAGGTGGCCGACCATGGCGCGAATGGTGCTGCTCCACGACGAAATGCCGATATGGTCCTGGGGCGACAGGCTGGTCTCCAGGTAGTGGGCAGCCGCCGAGCCGATGGCTTGCTTGATGCTTTCATCGTTGCCGGGCTCGGTGGCTTCCACCACGATCACCTGGCGCACGTCGTAGCGGCGTTGCAATTGGTTTTCCAGCTCCAGGTGCAGGCCTTGCAGGCGCATCACGCTGATCTTCACCACGCCTTCCTGCAGCGCCCGGCGCAGGGCGCGGCTGATAAAGGATTGGGACAGGTCCAGCTGGGCGGAAATCTCGGACTGCTTGAGCCCGTCTTCGTAATAGAGGCTCGCGATCTTGGTGATCAGGCGCTGTTCTTCGATCTGGCTCATGAAGGCCTCAGTGATGACATCAATGCGGGTGAGGATACCAAACCCTTACGACATGATCAGGCCGCCGTCGATATTGATCGCCTGGCCGGTCAGGTAGGCCGCGTCATCCGAGGCCAGGAACGCCACCAGGCCGGCGACATCCGAGGGCTTGCCGGCCCGGCGCAGGGGGATGTTCCTGACCCATTCGGCCATCAGTTCACCCTTGCCGTAGCGTTTTTCGTCGGTGCTGAGGATCTCGCCCCACACGCGGTCGTTGTAGTCCCACATCTCGCTTTCGATGATGCCGGGGCAGAACGCGTTCACGGTGATGTTATGCCGCGCCAGTTCCAGCGCCAGGCTCTGGGTAATGCCGATCACGCCCATTTTGCTCGCGGCGTAGTGCGGGGTGTAGATAAACCCCTGGCGGCCCTGGCCGGACGAGGTGTTGATCAAGCGTCCGCTGCCTTGCTTGACCATGTATTTGGCCGCTTCCCGGCAACCCAGCCACACGCCGGTGGTGTTGACCTGCAGCACCTTGTCGAAGTCGGCGCGGGGCATCTTGTCGTAGTGGTCGATGGTGATGATGCCGGCGTTCTGCACCGACACGTCGATGCTGCCGAAGCGCGCGTGGCCTTCGCGGTAGAGGGTTTCGATGTCTTCTTCGCGGGTCACGTCGATGCCCAGGGCCAGGGTGTCGACCTTGTATTCCCGGGCCAGTTGATCGGCGGTGAATGTCACGCGCTCCAGGTCGTTGGAGGCCAGCACCAGGTTGGCACCTTCCTGGGCGAAGCGCTCGGCAATGCCGGCACCGATGCCACGGCAGGCGCCGGTGATCACGATGGTTTTACCGCTGAAACGTTGCGACATGACAAAACTCCTTACCAGCAGACAAAACCACCATCGACCAGCAGGTCGACACCGGTGCAGAAAGACGAGGCCTGGCTGACCAGGAAAATCGCCGGGCCGACCATTTCGTCCACGCTGGCCATGCGGCCCATGGGCGTAGTCTGTTCAAAGATCTTCACCTGGTCGGCGACTTCCGGGCGTGAATTCATCGGCGTGGCGGTGTAGCCGGGGCTGATGCAGTTGACCCGAAGGCCTTTGTCGGCCCATTCCATCGCCAGGCTTTTGCTCAGGTGGATCACCCCGGCCTTGGAGGTGTTGTAGTGCGCCTGCAACAGCCCGCGGTTGACGATGCTGCCGGACATGGAGGCGATATTGACGATGGCGCCTTTGCCACGCGGCAACATCACCGCGGCCTGGGCCTGGCAGCTGAGGAAAATGCCGGTGAGGTTGATGTCCAGGGTGGTTTGCCAGCGTTGCAGCTCCAGGTCTTCGGCGGCCTGGGCATTGGCGATGCCGGCGCAGTTGACGGCCACGCTGAGTGGGCCGAGTTCGTGCTCGGTGCGCGCGACCGCTGCATCCAGGGCGGCCCGCTCGGTGACGGTGCCGCTCAAGGCCAGGGCGCGCCGGCCCAGGGCCTGGATGCGTTCTACGGTGCTGGCGATGCCGGGGCTGCCCGGAAGATCAAAGCAGGCTACATCGGCACCGGCTTCGGCGAGCCCGACGGCGATAGCCTGGCCAATGCCGCTGCCGGCGCCGGTGACAAAGGCCACTTGGCCTTGAAGACTAAAAAGCTGCATGACTAACTCCAATTTTTGAAATCACAGTAGACCCCTTGTGGGAGGGGCGGTGCGACGATTCGACTTGCTCCCGATGGCGGTGATTCAGTGACAGATGCATCCACTGACACTCCCTCATCGGGGGCAAGCCCCCTCCCACAGTTGGATCTTTGTAGGTATTTGGTTATGCGGTAGCCATTTCCATCACCGAAACCGGGACGGCCTCGCCGCGATCCAGAATCCCCGTCTAACAAGTTGCCTGGATAACTCCAATCTTGAAATCACAGTAGATCCCCTGTGGGAGGGGGATCTCCATTGTCTGTGAGGACCGGTTGCCTAGGCGGTGGCCATCTCCATCACCGACACCGGCGTGGCCTCGCCACGCTCCAGAATCCCCATCTGCCGTCCCCGGCTCATCACCATCACCCGATGGGACAAGCCCAGCACTTCATCCAGGTCGGAACTGACCACAATCACCGCCATGCCCTTGGCCGCCAGGTCCGCGATCACTTCATAAATTGCCGCCCGCGCGCCCACGTCGATGCCGCGTGTGGGCTCATCGAGGATGAACACCTTGGGGTTGCGCGCCAGCCACTTGGCGATGATCACCTTCTGCTGGTTACCGCCAGACAGGCTGGAGATCCGCGACTGCGGCGCACCTTTGACCCCCAGTCGCGCCGCCGCCGTGCGCGCGAATTCGCGCAGTGGGGCAGGGAACACCCAACCGCGTTTATCCAGCAGGTCGGTGTTGCCATAGATCAGGTTGTCTTCGATACGGTGTTCCACCACCACGCCTTGCTGCTTGCGGTCTTCGGGCACCAGCACCACGCCGGCCTGGATCGCCTCGAAGGGCGAGCGCAACTGGCGGACCTCGCCATCCAGCAGCATATGCCCCTGGATGTCCTGGGCCGCGCCGGCAATGGTACGCACCAGTTCGGTTCGCCCGGCGCCGACCACCCCGGCAATGCCGAATACCTCGCCGGCACGCACGCTGAAGTCGATGCCGTGCAAGGCAAACTCACGGCAGCTCAACGCCTTGACCTGCAACATCACCTGCTCCTGGGGCGCCTGCAATGCAGGGAAGATCCGCTCCAGGCTGCGCCCGACCATCTGCTCGACCAACTCCCGCACCGGCACCTGGGCCGTGGCGTGCAAGGCGATCTGGCGACCGTCGCGCAGCACCAGCACGCGGTCGGCGATGCGTGCGATTTCTTCCAGGCGGTGGCTGATATAGATAAACGACACACCCTCGGCCTTCAGCCGTTCCACCTGCTTGAACAGCAGCTCGGTTTCCTCGCCACCCAATGCGGCGGTGGGTTCATCGAGGATCAACAGGCTGGCCTTCAGCGTCAGCGCCTTGGCGATTTCCACCAGTTGCTGGGCCGCCACGCTCAGGCCTTCGACCTTGCGCGAGGCCGGCACCTTGAGGCCCAGGCGTTCGAGTTGGATCTGCGCCTGGGCCTCCATGTACTCGCGATCCACCCGCCCACGGCGCATGGGCAGGCGGCCGACGAAGATGTTCTCGGCGATCGACAGTTGCGGCAGCAGGCGGATTTCCTGGTGGATCAGGCCGATCCCGGCGCCCAGCGCGGCCCCCGGTGAAGCCGGCGCGTAGGGCGCGCCGAGCCAGGTCATGCTGCCCCCGGCTTCCGGTTGCACCAGCCCGGCGATGATCGACGACAAGGTCGACTTGCCCGCCCCGTTCTCACCGAGCAGGGCCAATACCTCGCCGGGGCGAATGTCCACGTTGACCTGCGACAACACCTGCACCGGCCCGTAGGCCTTGCTGATATTGCGCAGGCACAGCACCGCGTCGGATCGAGCGGTGTCAACGGCTGCTGCTTGCATGACGACCTCCAAGGCTTACGGGTGCTGTTGCAGGAACGGCGCGACGTTTTCTTTAGTGGTCAGCACGGTGGGCAACAACTGCTCCTTGGGCAGGGTCTTGCCGGCTTTGAGGTCGATGGCCGAGGCCACGGCCAGGCGCCCCATTTTCTGCGTCTGCTGGGTCATGGTCGCGTTCAGCACACCGCTTTGCACGGCCTTGAGCCCGGCCACGTCACCGTCGAAACCGACCACGACCACCTTGTGATCGAGGTTGCCGACTTTCACCGCCTGGGCAGCGCCCAAGGCCATGGCATCGGCACGGCCGAAGAACACGGTGATGTTCGGGTCACGCTGGAGCAGGTCCTGGGCCACGGCGAAGCCTTTGTCCTGGGCCCATTCGGCCGGTTGCTGGGCGACGACCTTGAGGTCCGGGAAGGCTTTCAGGCCCTCTTCAAAACCCTTGGCGCGATCATTCTCCGGCGTGGTGCCGATCTGGCCTTGCAGGATCGCAATGCGGCCCTTGCCGTCGGTGATCTTGCCCACGTACTCGGCCAGGGTCTTGGCGCCGGCCACGCTGTCGCTGGCGATAAAGGTGTCGCCCGGTGCGTCGGGGGCGTTGCGGTCCACGGCGATCACCGGGATGCCTGCGGCCTTGGCGGCTTTCACCGGCACACCGGCAGCAGTGGCCCCGGCCGGGATGTAGATCAGCACGTCGATCTGGCGGGTGATCAGGTCTTCGATCTGGCTGACCTGGGTGGACGAGTTGCCCTGGGCGTCCACGGTGATCACCTTGACCCCCTTGGCTTTGCCTTCGGCTTCCACCGATTGCTTGATCTGGTTGAAGAAGTCGGCCTGCAGGTTGGCCACGGCCAGGCCGATGGTCAAATCCTTGGCCCAGGTGGTGCCGGCAACGGTAAGGGTGGCGGCGGCGAGAGCGGTGGCCAACAGCAATTTCTTGGGGCTGAACATGTCGGTGACTCCTGGTTTTATTGTTGGAGGGTGTCAACTGTCGAACAGGTTAACGGGCAGTGCTGGAGCGGCGTCGCAGGGTGTCGATGGTGACGGCGAGGGCGATGACCACGCCGATCACCACTTGTTGAATAAAGGGCGAGACGCCGAGCAGGTTGAGGCCATTGCGCAATACGCCAATGATCAGTACGCCCACCAGGGTGCCGCCGATGCTGCCGACGCCGCCACTGAGGCTGGCGCCGCCAATCACCACGGCGGCGATGGCGTCCAGTTCCAGGCTCAGCCCGGCACTCGGTTGCGAAGAGTCCAGGCGCGCGGCCAGGGTCACCGCGGCGATGCCGGCCAGCGCACCGCTGATGGCGTACACCCACAGGGTAATCGCCCGCACCTTGATGCCCGACAACCGCGCCACTTCGGGGCTGCCGCCCATGGCGTAGAGGTTGCGGCCACCGGCACGAAAGCGCAGGAACACCCAGGCCACCACCAGCATCACCAGGAACAGGCCCACGGTGGCCGAGAGGAAACCAAAGTGGCGCACCGTCGCCAGGCTGGTGAACCAGTCCGGGTAGCCGACGATCTGCCGGCCTTCGGTGAGGATATTCGCCAGGCCACGGGCCACGGACATCATGGTCAGCGTGGCAATAAAGGGTGGCAGCTTGGCGTAGGTGATCAACGCGCCGGAGACCAGCCCGGCGAGCATGCCGCTGGCAATCGAGATCGGAATCGCAAAGCCCAGGGGCACCGCCTGATCCTGATACAGCCAGCCGAACATCATCATCGAGAAGGCCAGCACCGAGCCGACCGACAGGTCGATGCCGCCGATCACGATCACCGCTGTCATGCCGATCGCCAGGATGCCCAGCACCGTGACCTGATCGAGGATGTTCAGGCCATTGCGCAACGAAAAGAAGAATTCGGAACTGAAGGAGAAGACCAGCACCAGCAGCACCAGCCCGATCAGCGGGCCGCCGATATTGCTGGGCAGCAGTTTGACAATGCGTGGGCGAGGTGGCGGCTTGAGTTCGGCCGGGTGCTGGACAATAGCTTTGGCGTCCACAGTGTTCTCCTGAGTTATTTTTTTTGGAGTGCTTCAGGCGTCGTGAATATTTATGCGTGCCTGACTGTTAATTCAGATTCCAGTGGCACCGTGTCAAAGTCAAGCGCTTAATTTTTCTTGCCTGCCGCTGAAGCGGTGTTTTTGCCCGGCGCAAAGCCACGGACTAGAGATGCCGACGTGGGATTTTGGCCGTTTGTCCGAGGGCTATTTCCGAGCTTTATTTGATTTTTCGGCGGTTCGCTCACTTGACCTGCCAGAGGATCGGCGTCTAAATAGAAATATATTGTCACTGCTGAATAAATATTCAAAGACAGCCTTGGACACTTTCACCCCGCGTGGTCAGCCTCAAAGGAGCCGCTGCATGAATGCCTTCCAGTACGACGCCCACCAGATCAAGGAACAGGCCCGCCTGATCCGTCGCCATGTGATCCGCCTGAATGCCGACTCACCGGCCGGCGGCCACACCGGGGCGGACCTTTCCGAAACCGACATCCTCGCCACCCTGTATTTCCGCATCCTCAACACCGGCCCGGAACGCACCGAAGACCCCGAGCGCGATATTTATATCCAGAGCAAGGGCCACGGCGTCGGCGGTTTGTACTGCTGCCTG
The DNA here is from genome assembly GCF_900116055.1 of Pseudomonas sp. NFACC42-2. Classification (NCBI taxonomy): domain Bacteria; kingdom Pseudomonadati; phylum Pseudomonadota; class Gammaproteobacteria; order Pseudomonadales; family Pseudomonadaceae; genus Pseudomonas; species Pseudomonas sp. NFACC42-2. The sequence goes on along the minus strand of NZ_FOZO01000008.1, from coordinate 19,711 downwards.
GCGCAGGCGGGCTACATCCCCACCGAGTGGCTGCCCACCTACCAGCACTTCAACTCGCACCTGCCCGGCCACCCGGTACGGCAGAAAACCCCCGGCATCGAACTGAACACCGGCGCCCTCGGCCACGGTTTGCCGGTGGCGGTCGGGCTGGCCCTGGCGGCGAAGATGTCCGGCAGCAACAAGCGCATCTACGTGCTCACCGGCGACGGCGAACTGGCCGAAGGCTCCAACTGGGAAGCGGCGATGGCGGCAGCCAAGTACGGCCTGGATAACCTGTTTGTGATCGTCGACAAAAACAAACTGCAGCTTGCCGGGTTGACCGCCGAGATCATGCCGCTGGACCCGCTGGACGTGAAATGGGCGGCCTTCGGCTTTCGCGTCAGCGAGTGCGACGGTAACGATGTTGGCCAATTGATCGAAGCCCTGGAAAGCATGCAGACCAAGACCGGCGCGCCCCAGGTGCTGATCGCCCACACCATCAAAGGCAAGGGCGTGTCGTTTATCGAAGCCCGCCCCGAATGGCACCACCGCGTGCCCAAGGGTGATGAAATCAACGCAGCATTGGAGGAGTTGAACCATGGCGAGTGAACATTTGGCGAGCGTCATGGTGCAAGCGTTTATCGCTGCCGTCGAGGCCGGGCTGGACGTAGTGCCGGTGGTCAGCGACTCCACCTCCACGGCCAAGATCGGCCCGTTTGCCCAGCGCTTTCCCGAGCGCCTGATCAACGTCGGCATTGCCGAGCAATCCCTGGTCAGCGTCGCGGCGGGCCTGGCCCTGGGTGGCAAGATCGCCGCTACCTGCAACGCGGCGCCGTTCCTGATCTCGCGGGCCAATGAGCAGATCAAGGTGGACGTTTGCTACAACCAGGCCAACGTGAAGATGTTCGGCCTGAATGCCGGCACCAGTTATGGCCCGCTCGCCAGCACCCACCACAGCCTCGACGATATTTCGGTGATGCGCGGGTTTGGCAATGTGCAGATCTTCGCCCCCGCCGATGCCGTCGAGTGCCGCCAGATCATCGATTACGCGCTGCGCTACCACGGCCCGGTGTATATCCGTCTCGACGGCAAAGCCTTGCCCGACGTGCACGGCGCCGACTATCAGTTTGTGCCCGGTCAGGTAGACATCCTGCGCCAGGGCGCCGATGTGAGCATCGTGGCCCTGGGCTCGGTGGTGCATGAAGCGGTGGAGGCGGCGGCATTGCTGGCGGAGCAGGGCATCCAGGCGCAGGTGATCAACCTGTCGTCGATCCGGCCCTTGCAGCGTGATGTATTGCTCAGCGCCTTGAGCGGCACCCGCGCGGTCATCAGTGTGGAAGAACACAATATCAACGGCGGCGTCGGCAGCCTGGTCGCCGAAGTGCTGGCCGAAGCCGGGTTGGGCATTGCCCTTATCCGCCTGGGTATCGGCGATGGCGAGTACGCCGCCGCCGGTGCCCGCGAACCGACCCGCGCCTTGCATAACATCGACGCGGCTGGGATCGTGGCGGCTGCCACTCGGTTGCGGTGAACCCCATGAATAACAATACCCCGCTGATCCTGGCGATAGATGAAGGCACCAGCAATGCCAAGGCGGTGCTGGTCAACGAACTTGGCCAGGTGGTTGCGCGCGGTTCGCGGCCCTTGAGCGTTCGCCATCCCCAGGCCGGGTTTTCCGAGCAGGACCCGCTGCTGATCTGGCAAAACACGTTGGCGGCGATTGAAGAATGCCTGGCCCAGATGGACCGTCCGATCACTGCGTTGGCCATCAGCAATCAGCGTGAATCGGTGGTGGCTTGGGATAGGCATACCGGTGAGCCATTGTCGCCGTGCATCAGTTGGCAGTGCCGACGCTCTACGGCGTTGTGCACGCAACTGCATGAGCAGGGTCATGAAGCGCTGATCCTGGAAAAGACCGGGCTGGCGTTGGACCCGATGTTCTCGGCGGGCAAATTCCGCTGGATTCTCGATCACCTTGAGGATGGCCATGCCCGCGCTGCTGCCGGGGAAATCTGCCTGGGCACGGTCGATAGCTGGCTGTTGTGGCAACTCAGCGGCGGCCGGGTGTTCGCCACCGACTATTCCAACGCCGCACGCACCCAACTGTTCAACCTGCACACCTGTGCCTGGGATCCTGAGCTGTTGGCGTTGTTCGGCATTCCGGCTGCGGCCTTGGCGCCGATCCAGCCGAGCGCCGGGTTCTTCGCCGAAACCGTCGCGTTGGGCGGCTTGCCTGCCGGCATCCCGGTGATGTCGATGATCGGCGACTCCCATGCGGCGCTGTACGGGCAGGGCGGTTTCGCGCCGGGGCTGGTCAAGGCCACCCTCGGCACCGGTTCGTCCTTGATGACGCCCATGGGCGGGCCGATTGCCTCCACCCATGGCCTGTCGACCACCCTGGCCTGGCACGATGGCAGCCAACCTACTTTCGGCATGGAAGGCAATATCGTCCATACCGGCGCTGCCGTGCAGTGGGCGTCGAAGCTGGTGGCGGGAGAATCCCTGGATGCGCTGACCGAACAGGCCGCGCAATTGCCGGATAACGGCGGCGTGTATTTTGTCCCGGCGCTGTCCGGCCTCGGCGCACCGCACTGGAAGGCCGACGCCCGTGGACTCATCTGCGGGTTGAGCGAAGCCACGTCCGGCGCGCATATCCTGCGCGCCTCGCTGGAATCCATCGGCTATCAGATTCGCGATGTGTTCGAGGCCATGCAGCAAGACATCGGCAGCCCGCTCAAGGAACTGTGGGTGGATGGCGGCGCCACGCGCAACCGCTGGCTGATGCAGTTCCTCGCCAACCTGCTGCAACGCCCGGTGGTGCGCAGCCTGTCGCCGGAGGTGTCGGCATTGGGCGCAGCGCACCTGGCGGGTCGGGCGTTGGGGGTGTGGGCGAGTGATGCGGAACTGGGGCAGTTGGAACGCCAGCGCGAGCGCTTTGAGCCGCAGGAGGATCCGGCGATGGCGGAGCGTTACTCAGAGTGGAAAAAGGCTCTAGCCCGAACACTCCTCTAACCGCATATGCAAACCAAATGTGGGAGGGGCTTGCCGCCGATGAGCATAGGGATCTACATAACGTTGACTCAACACTGAACGTCCGGCAGATAGGGCTGTTGTGGTGAGCGGGCTTGTCGAATCGTCGCACCGCCCGCGTTGGGCTGCGTAGCAGCCCCAAAACCAGCCTCTACAGAGTGTCTGATACACCGCATTCTTCTTTACTGGGGCTGCTACGCAGCCCAGCGCGGGACAAGCCCGCTCACCACAGGGATATTTGTCAGAGTCTGAAAAGTTGTGTAGATACCCATGCCCATCGAGGGCAAGTCGAATCGTTGCACTGCCCCTCCCACATTGAGATCACACCCGCCTTCAAGGCCGCCAGGTCTGCACATCCTTGGCATCCACCGCCCTGGGCAACAGCCCCGCCTTGAAGAACGCATCGGCAATCTTCTGCTGCTCACCCAACTGCTCAATCGTCACCGGCTGCACTTGATAACTGCGGTGCGCATTCGCCGCTTCCACCGTGGCTGCATCCAGGTTGCCCCACAGCGGGCCTAGCACTTTGGCCGCGTCCTGCGGGTTGGTTTTTACCCAGTGGCCGGCGTTTTCCAGCTGCGCATACACCACCTTCAATACCTCCGGGTGCGCCTTGGCGTAGGGCGTGCCGGTCAGGTAATAGCGCTTGTAGCTCGCCAGCCCAGCACCGTCCGCCAGGGTGCGCGTCGGCAGTTGGCGCTGCACGCTGGTGAGGAAGGGTTCCCAGGTGACCCAGGCGTCCACCTTGTTGTTCTCGAACGCCGCGCGGCCATCGGCCGGCGACAGGTAAGCCGGCTCGATATCCGAGAACGCCAGGCCGGCCTTGGCCAACGCGGCAATCAACAGATAGTGAGTGCCGGCGGCCTTGGTTACCGCGATCTTCTTGCCCTTCAAGTCCGCCAACTGTTGGATCGGCGAGTCCTTGCGTACCACGATGGCCTGGGCCGAGGGCGAGGGCGCTTCCTGGGCGAAGTAGGTGAGTTTGGCCTGGGCGGCCTGGGCGAAGATCGGCACGGTGTCGGCCACGTCGGCGCTGATGTCCACATTGCCGACGTTCAGCGCTTCCAGCAGCGGCAGGCCGCTGGGGAACTCATGCCAGCTCACCTCGATGTTGTCGGCCTTGAGGGCTTTCTCCAGGGTGCCCTGGGTCTTGAGCAGGGTGATCAGCGTGGAGGATTTCTGGTAACCGATGCGCACGGTTTCCTGGGCGTGCGCACTGATCGCGACGGAAAAGGCCAGCAATCCTAATACAGCGGCGAGGGGACGACGGAGGGGCATGGTGGGCTCGATCTTCAGCGAAATAGATCCAAGCTTAATGATCTGAAAACCATTCGATAAATACTCTTTCGATCTGAGCTTAGGGCGCTTTCAGCCGCTTCCTGCCCAGCGGGCATAACCATAGAATTATATGGTTCTTTCATAAAAGTCAGTCGTTAATATAATTAAAATGGAGTTTTTGCCGCATTCGGCCTTTCTCTGAAGCGGGCTGATCCATTCAATAGGGATACTTCGCATGGCTGCTTTTGATCACCTGACCCGTCGCCGCCTCCTGGGCCTGGCCGGCCTGACCCTGGCGAGCCTGTCGCTGCCGCGCCTGGGCCTTGCCGCTGACGCACATGCCGGCCACAACATCGCCCAGGAGCCTGCCGGCACCGGTGAGTTCATCCGCCTCGACGCGCCGCGCAAACTCAAGCTGGCGGTGAACCTCAACGCGGTGTGCCTGGCGCCGGTGGTGATCGCCCATGGGCAGGGTTTCTTTGGCAAGCACAACCTGGACGTGGAGTTGGTCAACTTCGGCAACTCCACCGAGGTCTTGCTGGAAGCCATCGCCACCGGCAAGGCCGACGCAGGCGTGGGCATGGCGTTGCGCTGGCTCAAGGCCCTGGAGCAGGGCTTCGACGTGAAGCTCACCGCCGGCACCCATGGCGGTTGCCTGCGGTTGCTCAGTGCCGCCAACGGCGGCGTGAGCAAGCTGGAAGACCTCAAGGGCAAGGCCATTGGCGTGACCGACATGGCCAGCCCGGACCGCAATTTCTTTTCGATCCTGCTGAAAAAACACGGCGTCGACCCGGTGCGCGATGTGGAGTGGCGCCTGTACCCGGCCGACCTGCTCGGCACGGCGCTGGAGCGTGGTGAAGTGCAGGCGGTGAGCGGCAGTGACCCGTTCATGTACCGCCTGATCAAGTCCGGCGTGGCGCGTGAGTTGTCCACCAACCTGGTGGAGGAATACGCCAACCTCAGTTGCTGCGTGGTCGGCGTCACCGGCAAATTGGTGCGTGAAGACAAGCGCGTGGTCGCGGCGCTGACCCAGGCGATCCTTGAGGCCCATGACTATTCCGTGCAGCACCCGGAGGACGTTGCCAAAGGCTTCCAGGCCTACGCACTGAACACCTCCACCGAAGAAGTCCAGGCCATCCTCCACGACCACACCCACGGCCACCACGCGGTCGGCGTAGCGCTGACCCAGGAGATCACCACCTACGTCACCGACCTGAAAACCGTGGAAGTGATCAGCAAAGGCACCGACCCGATCGCGTTTGCCCAGGAGATCACCGCCGATGTCTTCAACTGACGCAAGCATCCTCAACCCGCCTGTGGCGCTCAAGCTCGGGTGGCAAGGCGCGGCGGTGGTGACGGCCTGGGTGGCCGTCGCGCTGCTGATCAGTTACTGGCCCAACGCGGTGCGCAACTGGCCGATGACCCAGGGCCTGGCCAACCTCTGTGTGGGCGTGGCGGCGTTGTTTATTGTGCTGAGCCTGCTGGGGCGCAGGCTGTCGACACTCGCGCTGCGCTTGCGCACGGCCGCGCCCTGGCTGATCGCCTTGCCGGTGCTTTTGGGCCTCTGGGAATTGCTCACCGCCAAGCTTGCGCTGTTGCCGGTGCCATTCTTCGCGCCGCCCCAAGCCTTGCTCGCGGTGTACATCGAAGACTACGCACGCCTGGCCGACAGCCTGCTGCATTCGGCGCTGCTGCTGGGCTCGGGGGTGGCGCTGGGCGCGGCCACCGGGTTTGTCGCCGGTGTTGCCATTGGCTGGTCCACGCGGATCGGCTACTGGCTGCACCCGGTGCTGCGCATCCTCGGCCCGGTGCCGTCGACGGCGTTGTTGCCGCTGTGTTTTTTCCTGTTTCCGAGCAGTTGGAGTGCGAGTGTGTTTTTGATTGCTCTGGCCACCTGGTTTCCGGTCACGGTGCTCACCTGGTCCGGCGTGGCCAGCGTCGATAAAGCCTATTACGACGTGGCGCGCACCCTCGGCGCCCGGCCGGGTTTTCTGATTTTCAAGGTGGCGATTCCCGCCGCGCTGCCCCACGTCTTCGTCGGCCTGTTCATGGGCCTGGGCGCCTCATTCTCAACCTTGGTGGTGGCGGAAATGATGGGAGTCAAATCCGGCATCGGCTGGTACCTGCAATGGGCCCAGGGCTGGGCGGCCTACGCGAACATGTACGCCGCACTGCTGATCATGGCGCTGGCCTGTTCGGGGTTGATCACCGGGTTGTTCCTGGTGCGTGATCGGTTGCTGGCCTGGCAGAAAGGAGCGATGAAATGGTAGCCCTGGCACACGCGGTATCGGCTTCGGAAGGATTGGCGCTGCGCATAGAAAACCTCAGCCATGGTTTTGCGCTGGACGGCCGGCATTTGCCGGTGTTGGAGCGGGTGTCCCTGGACGTGGCGCCGGGAGAGTTTGTGGCATTGCTCGGGCCTTCGGGGTGCGGCAAGTCCACCTTGCTGCGCCTGGTGGCGGGGCTGGAACCGGCGGACTCCGGACGGCTATTGGCCGATGGCGAACCCATCGCCGGCCCGGACCCAAGCCGCGTGGTGGTGTTCCAGGACCCGACCCTGTACCCATGGCGTCGCGTGTGGGACAACGTCGCCCTCGGCCTCGAAGCCCAGGGCCTGCTCAAGACCCATTCGGCCAAGGTCGATGAGGCCCTGCACAAGGTCGGCCTTGGCCCGTTCGCCCGTGCCTATCCCCGGCAGTTGTCCGGCGGCATGGCCCAGCGGGTGGCGTTGGCCCGTGCACTGGTCAACCAGCCGCGTTTGCTGATCCTCGACGAACCCCTGGGCAAACTCGACTCCCTGACCCGCATCACCATGCAAAAAGAGCTGATCGACCTGTGGCAGCGCCAGGGCTACACGGCCCTGCTGGTGACCCACGATGTGGAAGAAGCCTTGCTGCTGGCCAACCGGGTGATTGTGTTCAGCGACCGCCCGGCGAAGATCCAGGCACAGTTGAGCATCGATAGGCCGTATCCACGGCACCGGGACGATCCTTACCTGGTGGACCTGCGGCGGCAGATACTGGGCCTGCTGGGGTTGGGCGAAAACTGGTAGTCAGTGGGCGTCTTTCAGCGCAATGGCCTGGGTGGTCGTACTTGAGACACCGGCACGGTCCGCCAGGTAACGCGCGGGCGGCTGGCCCACCGCCTTGCGGAACATGGTGATGAAGCCGCTGGCGTTTTCATAACCCAGTTCCAGGGCCACCCGTTGCACACTTTCACCCTTGGCCAGCCGTTGCAGGGACAGGATCACATGCAACTGCCGGCGCCAGCGGCCGAAACTCAGGCCCAATTCCTCCAGCAACAGGCGCGTCATGCTGCGCTCGCTCATGCCGATGCGCACCGCCCACTGGCCGAGGGTGGCTTTGTCGGTCGGGTCGGCCAGCAGGCTGTTGGCCAGGCGGCGCAAGCGTGCGTCCTGGGGCATGGGCAGGTGCAGGGCTTCGACCGGGGCGGCGGCCAGTTCATCCAGCAAGGTGTTGATCAAGCGGCCTTGGGCGCCGCCCTCGTCATAGAATTGCGGGAAGCTGACGGCCTTGCTGATCAGCTCATGCAGCAACCCGGACACGGCCAGGGTGCAGCATTGCGGCGGAAGGGCGTGGGCGGCGTCGGGGTCGATCAACAGGCAATACACCTCGGCCTCGCCAGAGCCACGCGCCGCATGGGGCGTACCGCCGGGAATCCACAGTGCACACTGGGGCGGCACGATCCAGATTCCCGCTTCGATTTCACAGTGGATGACCCCGCGCAGGGTGTACATCAACTGGCCCTTGCGGTGGGCGTGCTGGGCATGTTCCCAGGTGTCCGACGTGCTGGTTGCGCCCACCGCCACCACGGCGCGGGGAAACAGGTCGGCGTCCTTGCCCATCAACGGTTCGAGCAGATCAAGACGGTGGTGCTTCATGGCGGAGATCGCAGGTTGGCCGGATTGCGAAACAGTCTGGCTATTCTGTGCAATGCCGTCCAGGGGCTCGAGCTTTATATTGAGATCCACTCTCATTAAGGAGCTTTGCCATGCGACTCGACAGTACAACGTTCCCTGTGGTGAAAATCGTCTTCGATGCGCCCAGCGAGGGTGGGCCGGAGGATGCTTTCCTGGCTTTTGAAGGACTATTGGCGAGGGAGCAGGCCTTTATGTTGCTGCACGAAAAATCCGTGGATGAAAACAACCATGAGCACTCCCACGAAGAGCGTAAGCAGGCGTCGATCTGGATGAAGAAAAACAAACAGGCGCTGCGCATGTTCGTCAAAGGCATGATCCAAGTTGAGCCCAGCGCCGCTAAACGCCTGGCACTCAAGCCGTTTGCGGTGATGTTCAGCAAGGCCTGGGGCTACCCGTTGCTGGTGGTGGAATCCAAGGACCAGGCCTGGGCACTGGCGCGGGATGTGCTGGATGAGCGGGTGTCGGATGTGGCGCATTTTTGAAGGGTAAAGTGGAGCAAAAAATGTGCGAGCGGGTCTGGCCGCGGGCCCGCTCCCACATGGGTTTGGTGGTATGGCTCAGTCCACGCAGATCGCTCGGCCCAGCTTGCCTTTCTCCACCGTCGCCGAGCAGCCGAAGTGGCCGTTATCCACCTGGCACGCGCCGGTCACCGGACCGTTGCCGGACTGGGTGGTGACGCTGGTCTGGCACTCGCCTTCACACTGGCTCGAATCGGTACATGCCTTGCCCGCATCCTTGTACGGGGTGATGCATTTCCAGCTCTGCAGCTTGCCGACTTGCTTCATGGTACCGCCGCCTGCCAGGCAGGTGGACGCCGCAGCGTCCTGGGCGGGTGGGGTCGTGGTACAGGCCGATACCAGCAGTAAAGCGGCCAGGCCAATTATCAATTTCATGCAAAGTCCTCGTGGAGTAAGCGCAACGGTGCAGTGTACGGGCATATGGACTACTTTGATTGACGAGCGATCCCTAACCGGTAATGACTCATGCGCACGTTATGGAAGCGGTATGTGGCCCTGCTGGAAAACGACCTGAGCACGCAAGTTTTCGACAACGTCAAAAACCTGCTGGTGTGCGCGCTGCTGTTTGCGGCGGGTACCAATACCCTCGTGGGGCAGCAGGACCTGTTTATCGGGGTGTTCGCCTCCAGCGTGGCGGGGTGGGGGCTGATCCTTCTGTCGACAGTGCTGATGCTGTTGAACGTCAGCGATGGCATTCGCCGGTTGGCCAAGCTGCGTTATCACCTGGCATTGCAGCTGTTGCTGATCCTGGTTTATCTGGTGGTGGCCGAGCGGGTGGTAGAGATTGTGTGGGGCTTCCGCGCCCATTGAAGTATCCTCCGCACCCCGCTTTCCACCGATTCAAAGACAGATGACAGGACAAGACATGCAGGCGCTGCTGGAGTCGATCCTCGACGAAGTGCGCCCCCTGATCGGCCTCGGCAAAGTCGCCGACTACATTCCCGCGCTGGCCGATGTACCGGCCAACCAACTGGGCATCGCGGTGTACGGCAATGACGGCTCGGCCTACCGCGCCGGTGACGCCGATACGCTGTTCTCGGTGCAGAGCATTTCCAAGGTGTTCAGCCTGGTGCAGGCCATCGACCACGGCGGCGAAACCATCTGGGAACGCCTGGGCCACGAGCCTTCGGGGCAACCGTTCAACTCGTTGGTGCAACTGGAATTCGAACGCGGCCGCCCGCGTAACCCCTTCATCAATGCCGGCGCGCTGGTGATCTGCGACATCAACCAATCACGCTTTGCCGTGCCGATCCTGTCGATGCGCGACTTCGTGCGGCGCCTGTCGGGCAACCCGCAGATCCTGGTCAACAGCGTGGTCGCCGACTCCGAAGCCCAGCACGGCGCACGCAACGCGGCCATGGCCTACCTGATGAAGTCCTTCGGCAACTTCCACAACGATGTGGACGCGGTGCTGCACAGCTACTTCAACTACTGCGCCCTGCAGATGAGCTGCCTGGACCTGGCCAAGGCGTTCAGCTTCCTCGCCAACGAGGGCACCAGTGCCCACAGCGGCGAACAGATCCTCACCGCGCGGCAGACCAAGCAAGTCAACTCGATCATGGCCACCAGCGGGCTGTATGACGAGGCGGGCAACTTTGCCTACCGCGTGGGCTTGCCGGGCAAGAGCGGTGTGGGCGGCGGCATTGTCGCGGTGGTGCCGGGGCAGTTTACGGTGTGCGTGTGGTCGCCGGAGTTGAACGCGGCGGGCAACTCGCTGGCGGGGATCAAGGCGTTGGAGTTGTTGAGTGAGCGGATTGGGTGGTCGGTGTTTTGAGATCGTTCCCACGCGCGTGGGAACGATCATCTGAGTGTCATGCCGCTGGATGGGCGTCATCCAATGCTTTGTCCACCAACAATTGCACACCTTCCAGCATTCGGCAGATGCCCAACGCCACATTGCGTTGGGCGCCGTCGATTTCAAAGGCCAGGTGCGTGGTGATATCGGTGATGGAGGATAGATCCTGGGAGGCGTTGACCAGCAGGGTCTCCGTGCCCAGGTCGGGGCGCACGGTGAAGAGTTTTTCTGGGGGATTTGGGGTGTCTTTAATCATGGTGGAACTCCGTCGACAAGTGGAGCCGCCAGCGTTCGCGGTCAAACGAAGAGGGTGGCAGCTGTACGCGGGTTGACCGACCGGTTGTCAACGAACCCGGCATACCCGAAAGTATCCCGCGCACAACTGCCGCGACACGATACCTCAGGCACAAAAAAAACGCCTGGGATAGGTGCAGGGCGTAGCAGTTCGTTAACAAGGCCGGACGGTCAAATCCGGTCGCTGAATTGGCAGCGACGGCACAGAGGTTAGTCAGCGAAGTTCCGAGCGACAACCTGAAACAGTCGTGGGATAAGTCCTAAGGAACTCATGGCCAGACGCTACATCCTGTGGCGAGGGAGCTTGCTCCCGCTGGGCCGCGAAGCGGCCCCAAAAATGGGACTGCTGCGCAGTCCAACGGGAGCAAGCTCCCTCGCCACAAAACGCCTATTCAGCGTCCTTTTTTGCGCGTCTTCGACCCCGGCAAAATCATACCCACCTCCTGCTGGTAGCGCCGATACCGCTCACCAAACAACACCACCAGGTCCTTTTCTTCAAAGCTGGCGCCAATGAAGAGGTAAACCGTCATCCCTGTCGCAAACAACAGGTGCCCGGCCGTCATGTGTGGCGTTGCCCAAAAGGCGATCAGGAAGCCGAGATACAGCGGGTGACGTACGATCCTGTAAAACAGCGGTGTCCTGAATACTGGCGCCTGTGGTGTGGTTTTGCGCCAACGGTCGATGGCCTGCTTGAGCCCGAACAGTTCGAAGTGGTCAATCAAAAAGGTTGCCAGTAAAGCGATGCCCCAGCCCAGCCAGAACAGGCCAATCAGCAGGGCCTTGGCCCACGTCGTTTCAACCTTCCAGACGGTGAGCGGCATCGGTTGCCACAGCCAGAACATCAGCACCAGCACCAGGCTGCTGAGCAGCACATACGTGGAGCGTTCAACGGAGGTCGGAATGACTGCCGCCAGCCACTGTTTGAAGCCTTTGCGCGCCATGGCCGTGTGCTGGACGCCGAACAGCAGGATCAGCGCGCAGTTGATCAGCACGGCGGCTGGCCAAGCGAGGAGGGGCCCGTCGTTGATGTTCTTGGGCACCGCCACGCTGCCGACGAACCCGATCAAATACAAACACGTGAATAGGAACGCCAAATAGCAGCAGGTGCTGTACACCAGCCCGATGACACGGGCGGTGCGAGTGTTGTCGAGTTGCATGAGCATGCCTTTCCCACAGGATGAATAGACCGCAAACCCGCAGGTCAGCCAATCCATGGCTAAGCCTAGCGGGTTTTGCGTACCAAAGGACCTGTGAGGGATAACGGTTTTCGGCGCCCCTGCAATTAGGACTCAGCTGATATTGAGCCGATCCAACAAGCTGTACCAAGCCACCCCCGCACCAATGTAAAACCGCTGCAATCCGTGCATCGGCAAGCGTTGCAGCGGCGTGACCGGGTAGGCAAATTCAGCTTGGCTGTCGCACAACCGCCCGGCCAGTTGCTGCCCCAGGCTGGTACACAATGCGATGCCGCGGCCATTGCAGCCCAGCGCCAAGGTCAGCCCCGGTGCCGGTTCGTGGACATGGGGCATGAAGTCCCGCGTGATTGCGATACGCCCGGCCCAGCGGTACTCAAATTCCAGCGGGCCCAATTGCGGAAAGAGCAGCGCCAGGGAGCGCTCCAGGTGGGCAAAATCGGCCGGTGACGTGGGGTCGTTGAACAACCCGCGTCCGCCCATCAGTAAGCGCCCATGACTGTCTTTGCGAAAGTACAGCAGCAGCCGTTGTGCGGTGGACACGGTTTCCTGTCCCGGCAAGATGCTCTCTGCCGCACGCCCACGCAGCGGTTTGGTGGCGACGATAAAACTGTTCGCCGCGAGGATGCTCTGCGCCATGCCCGGCCACAGGTTGCCGCTGTAGCCATTGGTGGCCAGCACCACTTGATCGGCCATCACCTGCGCACCGCCAGCGGTCTGCAGTTGCCATCCCGGGCCCTGGCGCTGTAACCCTGTCACTGCGCTGTGACCATGAACGCGAACACCCGCCGCCAACGCCGCCCCGACCAGCCCACGGGCATACGCCAGCGGCTGAATCGCCCCGGCGCGGCCATCCAGCCAGCCGCCGGCGAATGCCTCACTGCCCATGCGCGATGCCACCGCCGCCGCATCCAGGCGCTGCACCGGCACGCCGCGCCGCGCCCATTGCTCGGCTCGCGCATGCAGGCCGGCCACGCCCTTTTGCGTGTACGACACCTGCATCCAGCCTTTGCGCACCGGCGCGCAATCAATGCCGTGCCTGTCGATCAACGTGAACACCAGGTCCGCCGAGTTCGACACTGTCGAGATCAACGGCTCGGCCTGCTCCGGTCCGTACATCTGCACCAGTTGCTCCGGGTCGTACTTGAGCGTCGGGTTGACCTGCCCGCCATTGCGTCCCGATGCGCCCCAGCCGGGCTCATTGGCTTCCAGCACGCACACGCTGACCCCGCGCTCGGCCAGATGCAGGGCTGTCGACAGGCCGGTATACCCCGCGCCGACAATCGCCACATCCACGTTCACCGACTCACCCAGCGCAGGCGTCGGCACCACGGAGGGCGCCGTCGCCGACCACAATGATTTCATGACAGGCTCCGCGTGTTGCCGGTGGGGTGCAGCACGCGCCGCAGGAAGTCCTGGGTACGTGCATGCTGTGGATCGCCCAGCACCTGCTCGGCCGGGCCGCTCTCGACGATGTAGCCGCCATGCAGGAAGCACACGCGGTCGGCCACTTCGCGGGCAAAGCCCATTTCGTGGGTGACCACGATCATGGTCATGCCTTCGTCGGCCAGGGTGCGCATTACCGCCAGGACATCGCCCACCAGTTCAGGGTCGAGGGCCGAGGTGGGTTCGTCGAACAGCATGGCTTCAGGTTTCATCGCCAGGGCGCGGGCGATGGCCACGCGTTGCTGCTGGCCGCCGGAGAGCTGTTCGGGGTAGGCGTCGGCCTTGGCGCTCAGGCCCACCTTGTCCAGCAACACCAGGGCCTCTTCGCGGGCCTGCTTGAGCGGTTCGCCTTTGACATACACCGGACCTTCCATCACGTTTTCCAGCACGGTGCGGTGGGGGAACAGGTTGAAGCGCTGAAACACCATGCCCATGCGGCTGCGCAGCGCGTGCACGGTTTTGCTGCCGCGTTGCACGGTTTCGCCGAACACGTTGATGTGGCCGCCATCGTAGGCTTCCAGCGCGTTGATGCAGCGCAGCAGGGTGGATTTGCCCGAGCCCGAGGGGCCGATCAGGCACACCACTTCGCCCTTGGCCACGTCGAGGTCAACGCCGTGCAGGACGCGGTGGCTGCCGTAATGTTTTTGCAACTGACGAATCTCGATCATGCTTTTTTCCTCCGCCCCAGGTGCTGCTCCATACGACGCAGGCCATACACCAGCGGCAGGCTCATCAGCAGGTAGAGCAGGGCGACCAGGGTGTAGACGGTCATGTTCTGGAAGGTCGACGAGGCGATCAGTTGGCCTTGGCGGGTCATCTCGGCGACGGTGATGGTGGAGACCAGGGACGAATCCTTGAGCATCATCACCAGGGTGTTGCCGTAGGGCGGCAGGGCGATGCGAAACGCCTGGGGCAGGATCACCCGGCGCATCATCAGCGCCGAGCGCATGCCCAGGGCTTCGGCGGCTTCACGCTGGCCCTGTTCCACGGCGATGATGCCGGTGCGGAAGTTCTCGGCCTGGTATGCCGAGTAGGCGATACCCATGCCGATCACCCCGGCGTAGAACGCCGTGAGGTGCACGCCCATGTCCGGCAGCACGAAGTAGATGTAGAACAGCTGCACGATGATCGGCAGGCCACGGATCACGTTGATGATGGTGCTGGCCACCCATGACAGCGTGCGAATCGGCGACAGCTTGAGCAGCGCCAGCACCAGGCCGATCGCACTGCTGAGCAGGAACGACAGCACGGTGATCTGGATCGTCACCCAGGCGCCCTGCAGCAGAATCGGCAGGAAGTCCCGGGCGTTTTGCAGGAACTCGGCCGGGTTCATGGGCGCACCTGGGTATCAAGTCCCCACTTCTTGAGGATGCTGTCCAGGGTACCGTCGGCCTTGATGCCGGCGATGGCGGTGTTCAGGCGCCCGAGGGTTTGCGCATCGCCTTTGCGTACCACCAGGCAGACTTCGCCGACGTTGGTGGGCTGGTAGTCGGGGGCGAGCTTCACGCCTTTGAACAGCTTCTGGCGAATCTGGTAGGCCACCACCGGCTGGTCGCCGACCGCCGCCTTGATGCGCCCCAGGGACAGGTCGCGGACCATCTCGCCGATGGAGTCGTAGGTGCGAATCTCCTTGAAGATCCCCAGCTTATTCAGTTGGTCGTAGAACACCGTGCCGGCCTGTACGCCGACCACCTGATCCTTGAGCGGCGTGAGGTCGGGGTAGGCGGCGCTGTCGTCGGCATTGATGATCAGGCCCTCACCGTAGGCGTACACCGGGGCGCTGAAGTCGACGACCTTGGTACGCTCTTCGGTCTTGAGCATGCCGGCGGAAATGAAGTCGAGCTTGCCGGAGGTGAGGGAGGGGATCAGCGCGGCGAAGTTGGTCTGTTCGATCTGGCTGGTGAAGCCGCCGGCCTTGCCCACGGCCTCGGCGACGTCGACCATCACGCCCTGGATGCTGTTGGTCTTGATATCGAGGAAGGTGAACGGCGACCCACTGGCGGTTGCACCGACTTTGTACGTGGACGCACTTTCTGCGTGCGCGGCGCTGACGCAGAGTGTGGCGCACACACCGAAGGCAAGGCGGCGAAACAAGGGCGAAAGACTGTTCATCGGGCTACTCCAGAAGGAAAACGGAAAGTCAGTACCGCGAGCGGTTACCGATGAAATCGCAAGCTCTGTGCCATTTCGATTCAAATAAATCGAATCACGCTATATAAAATCGATAAAATGAACCATTCGTATCGCTATGCGATATTTAGTGGTCTGTTTTTGTGATTTGGGGTAGTAATATCGCCACGCCTGATCCACCTGACCGCGAGTCCGCCATGTCCGAAGAACGCAACAGTCTGCACAACCAATCCCTGGAAAAAGGCCTGTCGGTGCTCAAGGCATTCAGCGCCCAGCGCCGCAGCATGAGCCTTGCAGAGGTGGCCGAGGCCGCTGGCATGACCAAAAGCTCGGCCCAGCGCATGGTGTTTACCCTCGAAAGCCTGGGTTACCTTCGGAAACACTCCCGCACACGGCATTACCAACTCACCCCCCGGGTGCTGGAGTTGGGGTTCAGCTACCTGGATGCGCATTCATTGATCGAGGTGGCCAACCCGTTTCTGTCGGAACTGACCCGGCTGACCGGCGAGACCTCGTGCCTGACCGAGCCGGCGGGCTACGACATGACCTATATCGCGCGCTTTGTCAGCGCGGGTTTTGTACCGGTGCATATGCCGATCGGCTCGCGGGTGCCGATGTACTGTACGGCGTCGGGGAGGGCGTATTTGAGTGCATTGCCGCAGGAGGAGGCGTTGGCGCTGATCGAGCACAGCCAGCGGGTGGCACACACCAGCCAGACGTTGACGGACGTGGCGGGCATTCTGGAATCGTTGCAGCAGGTGCGCGAGCAGGGCTATGCGGTGAATGCCCAGGAGCTGTTCCTCGGCGACATGACCATCGGCGCGCCGGTGCTGGGCGCCAATGGCCGGCCGGTGGCGGCGGTGCATGTGGTGGCGCCGACCAGTCGGTGGAGCAGGGCGGATGCGGAGAAGCAGCTGGCGCCGGCGCTGTTGCAGTGCTCCAGGGCACTGAGCAACTCGGCGCGGAACCTGGAATAACCGGCAATGTAGATGCAAATGTGGGAGGGGGCTGGCCGCCGATGGCAGTGTGTCAGCGAGCAACTGCTTGCTGATCCACCACTATCGGGGGCAAGCTCCCTCCCACATTCTGTTCGGTTCACTATGACCTGTCAGGCCATTGCATCCCAGGCGCGATCACCGTGCTCGTCCTTGATCCGAGTCGGCAGGCCCATCACGTCCAGCGCCTTGAGGAACGGCTCCGCCGGCAGTTCCTCGACGTTGGCCATGTGTTTCACATCCCACTCGCCCCGGGCGACCAGCAACGCGGCGGCTACCGGTGGAACGCCTGCGGTGTAGGAGATGCCCTGGCTGTCGGTCTCGGCGAAGGCTTCTTCGTGATCCGCCACGTTGTAGATGAACATCTCACGCGGCTGGCCATCCTTGGTGCCTTTGACCAGGTCGCCGATGCAGGTCTTGCCGGTGTAGCCCGGGGCCAGGGAAGACGGGTCGGGCAGCACGGCCTTGACCACTTTCAACGGCACCACTTCCAGGCCTTCGGCGGTGGTGACCGGCTTCTCGGAGAGCAGGCCGAGGTTTTTCAGCACGGTGAACACGTTGATGTAGTGTTCGCCGAAGCTCATCCAGAAACGCACGTTGGGCACGTCGAGGTTTTTCGACAGCGAGTGCACTTCATCGTGGCCGGTGAGGTAGAGGTTCTGCGAACCCACGACCGGCAGGTCGTCGGTGCGTTTGACTTCGAACATGGTGTTGCTGGTCCACTGGCTGTTCTGCCAGCTCCACACCTGCCCGGTGAATTCGCGGAAGTTGATTTCCGGATCGAAATTGGTGGCGAAGTATTTGCCATGGGAGCCGGCATTGACGTCGAGGATGTCGATCGAATCAATGCGGTCGAAATGCTGTTGCTGCGCCAGCGCGGCGTACGCGTTGACGACACCCGGGTCGAAGCCCACGCCAAGGATGGCGGTGATGTTCTTCTGTTTGCACTCTTCCAGGTGGTTCCATTCGTAGTTGCCGTACCACGGCGGGGTCTCGCAGACCTTGCCCGGCTCTTCGTGGATGGCGGTGTCGAGGTAGGCGACGCCGGTGTCGATGCAGGCACGCAGTACCGACATGTTGAGGAACGCGGAACCCACGTTGATGACGATCTGCGATTCGGTCTCGCGGATCAGGGCCTTGGTCGCTTCCACGTCCAGGGCGTTCAGCGCGAAGGCCTGGATGTCGGCGGGAACCTTGAGGCTACCCTTGGCCTTGACGCTGTCGATGATGGCCTGGCATTTGGAGATGTTGCGCGACGCGATAGCAATACGACCGAGTTCGTCGTTGTGCTGCGCGCACTTGTGGGCCACCACCTTGGCGACACCTCCTGCACCAATGATAAGAACGTTCTTTTTCAATTGCTTTATCTCTCCTTTATCCGCCAGCTTACGAAAGGCTGGACAGGTAGTCGTCGTAACCAAATTCACGAACCACTTCGACTGTACCGTCGAGTTGTTTCACTACGATGGACGGCATTTTCAGGCCGTTGAACCAATTTTTCTTGACCATGGTGTAGCCCGCGGTGTCGATGAACGACAGCCGATCGCCGATGGCCAGCGGACGATCAAATTGATACTCGCCGAAGATGTCCCCGGCCAGGCAGGATTTGCCGCACACCATGTAGGTGTGTTCGCCCTCGCTCGGCGCCAGCTTGGCGTTGAGGCGATAGATCAGCAGGTCCAGCAGGTGGGCTTCGATGGAGCTGTCGACGACGGCGAGATTTTTGCCGTTGTAGAGGGTGTCGAGCACGGTGACTTCCAGGGACGCGCTGTTGGTGATCGCCGCTTCGCCGGGTTCCAGGTAGACCTGCACGTCGTACTTCTGCGAGAACGCCTTGAGGCGCTGGCAGAAGGCGTCGATGGCATAGCCTTCACCGGTGAAATGGATGCCACCGCCGAGGCTGACCCAGTTGACCTTGTGCAGCAGCGCGCCGAAGCGTTCTTCGATGGTATTGAGCATCTGGTCGAACAGGTTGAAGTCGCCGTTCTCGCAGTTGTTGTGGAACATGAAGCCGGAGATATGTTCGATCACGCCTTCGATCTTCACCGGGTCCCATTCGCCCAGGCGGCTGAACGGACGCGCCGGATCGGCCAGCAGGTAGTCGGAGCTGCTTACCTGCGGGTTGACGCGCAGGCCGCGGGTCTTGCCTTCGCTGCGTTCGGCAAAACGCTGCAGCTGGCTGATGGAGTTGAAGATGATCTTGTCGCAGTTATCGAGCATCTCTTCGATTTCATCGTCGGCCCAGGCCACGCTGTAGGCGTGCGCCTCGCCTTCGAACTTCTGGCGGCCGAGCTTCAATTCGTACAGCGACGACGAGGTGGTGCCGTCCATGTATTCCTGCATCAGGTCGAACACCGACCAGGTGGCAAAGCACTTGAGCGCCAGCAGGGCCTTGGCGCCGGACTGCTCGCGCACGTAAGCAATCTTCTGCATGTTGACCAGAAGCTTCTGTTTATCGATGAGGTAGTACGGCGTTTTGATCATTTTTGAGAGCCTGCGGCGGTGCCTGCCAAAAAAGGACACGCATTGTGCCCGCACTTGGATCGAATCGAAAGGTTAGTGGGCGGATTTTGCTGCGCCGCTTTTAATCTGACCTGCCAATGTGACAGCCCGTGGGTATGATGAGCCACTGGGGTGACGACACGACGTTGGGATGACGAGAGGTGAGGATGGACGCATGGACACTGCACTGGTTGGAGGCATCGGGCTCGTTGGCCACGAATCGCAAGGCATTGATGCAAGCGTTCGATGTTGCCTACCGGGGGATCTCCCAAGTGATGCCACCACCACGATTGGATGTACTGATTCAAAGGTTGCCGGGCGAAACCATCCCGGAGTTGGGCCTGGTTGGCCGTGCTTATCGCAGCACGATGTTCTCCCTGACCCTGGACCCCGACAACCAAAATTTCGCCACGAGCCTCGAAGGCGGGGCAATGAGTCGGCATGTGGTGCATGAGGTGCATCATTGCCTGCGCATGGCTGGGCCGGGGTATGGCTGGACGCTGGGGGAGGCGCTGGTCAGCGAAGGCCTGGCGGGACGGTTTGTACAGCATGTGCTGGGCAGCGCGCCCGACGCAGCCTCGCTTGCGCTCGGCAGCTGCTACGGGGGTGGG
>NZ_FOZO01000012.1:0-162003 GCF_900116055.1 Pseudomonas sp. NFACC42-2 | reverse complement strand
CGAGTCGCGGCCGACGTAGCCTGGCCGGGGCTCGACAGCTGCTACGCACTATTCTATTGAAGTTGTGTAGATACTCATGGCCATCGGGGCTTGCCCCCGATGAGGCCCGTCAAACCGCCACACTCACCTCCTGCCTGTCCACCTCCACCAACGTCTCGATCATCGCCTTCGCCGCCGGCGACAACCGCGAACCGGTGCGGCTGACAATCCCGCAGCGGGCACTCATGGTCTCCATGTTCTGCGGCAGGTTGCGCCAGTGCAGCAGCTTCAGCGTGCCGTGGGCGATGTCTTCGGCGAATGCCTCCTCGGTGCCCACGCCGATGGCATTGGACTGCAGCACGATCTTCACCAGCGCCGGGAAATGTTCGGTCTGGATGCTCGGGGAAAAATCCATGCGCCCGCTCAGGTTCGCCAACAGTTTGCGAATGCCCTGTGAGATCAGCGGCGACGCCAGCGGGTAGTCGAACATGTCGTTGGTCGACAGGCTGTCCTTGGCCAGCAACGGGTGCCCCGGTCGGCAAAAAAATACCCCGCGCTTGGGGGTCAGCGCGCGGGTCTGGAAATTCGGGTCGGCTTCGAATTGGCGGATGTCGGCGATAAAGAATTCGATCTCTTCACGGCTCAGGGCACGACTGAGTTTTTCCCAGTTATCCACCTGGAAACTGGTGCGGATTTTCGGGTGGGCGCTGATAAAGCGCGCCACCGCGTCCGGCACCAGTTTCACCGCCGGTGCCGGGCCGCAGCCGAAGCGCAGGTCGCCGGCGTCGAGCTTGGTCATGCGCGTCACTTCACTGCTCAGCAACGCGGCGCCGTGCACCAGGGACAGGGCATGTTGCAGCACCACTTGGCCCTCCGGCGTGGGGCGCAGGTCCTTATGGCCACGGTCGACCAGCACGCAGCCGAACTCCTGTTCCAGCCCCTGGATGCTGCGGCTGAACGCCGGTTGGGTGATGCCCATGGCGTCCGCCGCACGCACGAAACTGCGGTGTTCGTTGAGGGCGATGAAGTAGCGCAGTTGGCGAAGATCCATATGCTTTCCCTGCATCTTAAAAATAGGTCGAAGGCATTTGCGACCACGGGAGCAGAGGTTTTAAATGCAAGCTCTTATTCCGTCAATGAAGCATTAGTTCATTTGCTAGACCTAAATTGCATATGGATAGAGCGTTGTCGGAAAGCGTCCCCATCAGCAGGCACAAGAGGGTCACCACCATGAGCAACGCCGCATTAGCTGTTCAACCCGTCGCCCAGGCGCTGGATATTCACCCGGTCGCCGGCCGCATCGGCGCCGAGATCCGCGGCATCACACTGTCCGGCGATCTGGATGCCGCCACGGTCGAAGCCATCCAGCAGGCGCTGGTGCAGTACAAGGTGATCTTCTTTCGCGAGCAGACTCACCTCGATGACCAGAGCCAGGAAGCCTTCGCCCATCTGCTCGGCGAGCCGATTGCCCACCCGACGGTGCCGGTGCGCGACGGCACGCGCTTCCTCATGGAGCTGGACGGCACCCGTGGGCAGCGCGCCAATTCCTGGCACACCGACGTGACCTTCGTCGATGCCTACCCGAAAGCCTCGGTGCTGCGTTCGGTACTGGCGCCCAAGTCCGGTGGCGACACGGTCTGGGCCAACACCTCAAGCGCCTACAACGACCTCAGCGTCGAACTGCGCGCCCTGGCGGATAACTTGTGGGCGGTGCACAGCAACGAATACGACTACGCCGCGCTCAAGCCGGATGTGTCGGCCGAGCGGCTTGAGGCATACCGCAAGGTGTTCACCTCGACGGTGTACGAGACCGAGCACCCGGTGGTGCGCGTGCATCCGGTCAGTGGCGAGAAAACCCTGCTGCTGGGGCACTTCGTCAAGCGCCTGAAAGGTTATTCCCAGGCGGACTCGACCCAGCTGTTCAACCTGCTGCAAAGCCACGTCACCCGCCTGGAAAACACCGTGCGCTGGCGCTGGAACACCGGCGACGTGGCGATCTGGGACAACCGCGCCACCCAGCATTACGCCGTGGACGACTACGGCACCCAGGAACGCATCGTGCGCCGGGTGACGCTCAAAGGCGATGTGCCGGTGGGCGTGCACGGGCAGCGCAGCCAGACCACCAAAGGTCTCTGAGCTGACAACGCTTCAAATGTGGGAGGGGGCAAGTCCCAAGGCCAGTTAGTTAAGGGCGAACACCGTACCTGTGGTGAGCGGGCTTGCCCCGCGTTGGGGTGCGAAGCGCCCCTGATGAAGACGAATGCGGTGTATCAGGCACTCCTCTGCGCCTGGTTCTGGGGCTGCTGCGCAGCCCAACGCGGGGCAAGCCCGCTCACCACAGAGGTACCCGTTTGCTGCGCGAGAGCGCTACTTCGAAGAGGCAGTGGGACCCCCACATCCGATGGGTGGTTTACCAGACGCCGATCTGCACCACTTTCTCCGCTTCCGGCTCACCGTAACGAAACCGTTGGCCACGCAGATCGATCTCTGCGTGGCTGATGGTGGTGCGCCGCTTCAGCCCGCGCAGCCATTCGAACAGATACCCCAAATGGGTTTCGCGCACTTCGGCATAGGCCGGGTCGTTGCCCAGGTCGTGCAGTTCCTGCGGGTCGTTTTCCAGGTCGAACAGCTGTGCGCGAAAGCCGTCATACGCCAGGTATTTCCAGCGGTCGCTGCGCACCATGGTCATCCGGCAACGGTCGATGGGTTGCGCCAGGCGTTCGCGGGCCGGGGCCTGGAAGGCGTAGTCGTACTCGGCGATGGCGTAGCGGCGCCAGTTGGTTTCCTGACCGTGCAGCAGCGGGATCAGCGAGCGGCCTTCCAGGCGATGCTCGGCCGCTGGCAAACCCAGGGCGTCGAGGAAGGTCGGCAGCGCATCGATGGTTTCCACCAGATGCGCGTCCACCGTGCCACGGCGGGTATCGGCGGCGGCGCGTGGGTCGCGCACGATCAGCGGAATGCCCACCGCAGGTTCCAGCAAAAACTCTTTTTCGCCGAGGAAGTGATCGCCGAGGAAATCGCCGTGGTCGCTGGTGAACACGATCAGGGTGTCGTCCCAACGGCCGTTGCCTTGCAGGAAATCGAACAGGCGCCCGAGTTGGTCGTCGACCTGTTTGATCAAGCCCATGTAGGTGGGAATCACCGTGAGCCGCACCTCGTCACGGGAAAAGTTCAGGCTCTCCTGGTGCTGGCGGAACGCCTGGTACACCGGGTGATCGCTGGTTTCCCCTGGCTGGATCGGTGCCTGGATATGCTCGGCGCCATACAGCGCGTGATAGGGCGCCGGTGCGATGTAGGGCCAGTGTGGCTTGATATAGGACAGGTGCAGGCACCACGGTTGTTCGGCCTGCTCACGGATAAAGTCGATGGCGCGGTCGGTGGTGTAGACGGTTTCCGAATGTTCTTCGGCCACGCGCGCGGGGCGGCCTGCATTGCGCATGTGCCAACCGCTGAGCACTTCGCCGTTTTCACCGGCTGCTGCATTGGCCCATTCGTGCCACGGGTTGGCGCCGCTGTAGCCCTGCTCGCGCAGGTAATGGGTGTAGGGCGCGGACTCGCGTTTATCCTCGAACAGCGGGCTGTCGGGGTAGATGCCGTCGTGACGCAGGTACGCCTCGAAGCCGACTTCGTTCAACGGCTCGGCCTGCTTGCTGTCAGGGTCGATATTCAGGCGTTGCAAGGCGTCCACATTGGGCGTGGCGTGGGTCTTGCCGACCAGCGCCGTGCGGATGCCGTGGGGGCGCAGGTAGTCGCCGAGGGTCAGTTCTTCCAGGGGCAACGGCACCGCGTTCCACGCCACCTGGTGGCTGCTCACGTAGCGCCCGGTATAGGCCGACATGCGCGAGGGCCCGCAGATGGTGCCTTGGGTATAGGCGCGGCTGAAGCGCACACCGGCGGCGGCCAGGCGATCGATGTTCGGCGTGTGCAAGTGGGCGTGGCCGTAGCACGACAGGTAATCGCGGCGCAGTTGGTCGCACATGATGTACAGCACGTTACGCACGGGTTGGGGGTGGGACATGGGGCTTCACCAGACGGAGGACAGGTGAGGTTTTTCGCCGTTCGGGTGGGGGGCTGGCAAGTGCATTTGGGGACTGGCTTTGATGCAGTGGATGCATGGCCTAGACCGCGACGTTCTCCAGCGCGTACACCTCTTCATCCAACTCATCGACCTGCTTGATCTGCTCGATCATCGCTTCCGCCAGCGGCGACAAGCGATACCCCGCACGGCTGACGATGCCGTAGCGGGTGTAACGCTCCTCCAGATCCTCCGCCAGGCCCTCGATCGTCAAGCACACCAGTTCGCCCCGGGCCATGTGCAGCACATCGCTGTTGGCGCTGACGATGCCGATGGCGTCGGAGCGCAGCACCACGCCCATCAGGCTATAGCCGTTCTCGCATTCGACATTGGGCAGGAAATCGGGCCGGCCGCTGAGGTCGACGATGACCTTGCGCAGGTTGGGCGGGCGGATGGTCACGGCCAGTGGGTAACTCATCAGCTCGGCGGCGCTCACGCTGTCGCGCAGGGCCAGCGGGTGGCCGGCGCGGCAGCAGAAATACCAGCGGCGCGGGCGCAGGCGGTGGGTGTGATAGTCCGGGTTGGCTTCGAAGTGGCGGGTGTCGGCGACGAAAAACTCGAACTCTTCACTGAGCAGACGTTTGCTCAGGCTTTGCCAGTCGTCCACCTGGTACTGCACCCGTGCCTTGGGGTAGCGCCCGATAAAACTGCCGATGGCGCGGGGGATCAGGCCGCCGGCCGGTGCCGGACCGCAACCGAAACGCAATTCCCCCGCCTCCAGGCCATTGAACTGGCTGATCTCATTGGCCAGTTGCTGTGCGCCGCTGACCAGGCGCCGGGCGTGCTCCAGCAATACCTGGCCTTGTTTGGTCGGCGCCAGGTCTTTGCGGCCACGGTCAATCAGCTGGCAACCGGCGCTGTGTTCCAGGGCCTGGATACTGCGACTGAACGCCGATTGCGACAGGTTCACCGTCAACGCGGCGGCGACAAAACTGCGTTGTTCGGCAAGGGCGATGAAGTGACGAAGCTGGCGCAGATCGATATGCATTTTTCACATCAAAAATATCCGGGAAATGCATTGGCTATGCATTAGGTCGACTCCTTATAAAGGCTATCTCTTATGCAGTAAATGTTCGTAAAAACATAAATAAATAACCTAAAGGAATATCTCTCGATGGATATTTCCGGGTTCCGGAGCCGCTTATGAGTCTGTTGAAGTCCTTGCCCCTGGCCATTCTGGTGGCCGGCAGTTCCAGTTGGTCGCCGACCCAGGCCGCCGAAACGCCCGCGCCGGTAAGCAAGGGCGAGAGCGCCGGCGGCGAGTTGGAGACGGTCACCGTCACCGCCCGGCGGCGCACCGAAAGCGCTCAGGCAGTGCCGACGCCCATGAGCGTGATCGGCGGCCAGGCGCTGGAGAGCCAGCGGGTGTATCGGATTCAGGATCTGCAGCAACTGGTGCCCAGCGTCAACGTCGCCTATATGCATGCACGCCAGTCCAGCGTGTCGATCCGTGGGCTTGGCAACAACCCGGCCAGCGACGGCCTGGAAGGCAGCGTAGGGCTGTATATCGACAACGTGTACCTGGGGCGGCCGGGCATGGCGGTGTTCGACCTGATGGACATCGAGCAGCTTGAAGTCTTGCGCGGCCCGCAAGGCACCTTGTTCGGCAAAAACACCACCGCCGGGGTGATCAACATCAGCACGCGCGCGCCGAGTTTTACCCCGGAGCGCAGCATTGAAACCTCGCTGGGCGAGGACGGCTACTTCCAGACCAAGGGCACGATTTCCGGCCCGCTCACCGATGACCTGGCGGGGCGTTTCTCGGCCTATCGCACCCGCAGCGACGGCGACATCAAGAACGAATACAACGGCCATGACCTCAACGGCGGCTCGCGCCAGGGCTTTCGCGGGCAACTGCTGTACAAGCCCAGCGAGGTGTTCAACCTGCGCTGGATCGGCGATTACAACGAAGAGGATTCCAGCGCCGGCACCCGGGTGCTGTACAGCACCGGGCCGACCATCAACGGCACCAACCTCTACCAGTCGCGGGCCAACGCGGCAGGCGCGACCCTGGTCGATGGCACCCACCGCAAGGTCAACCTGGACAGCGACCAGCACGTCACCGTGTTCCAGGGCGGTACGTCGCTGGAGGCCAACTGGACGTTGCCGAGTGATTTCACCCTGACCTCGGTCAGTTCCTATCGCTTCTGGAATTTCACCCCGCGTAACGACGACGGCCTTAACGTGCCGGCGTCGTACAACGCCGGGGTGTCGGTGGAAGATAAGCAGTGGTCCCAGGAATTCCGGCTGGCGTCGCCCACCGGCGGTTTCTTCGATTACGTGCTCGGTGCCTACTACTTCGGCAACTCTCTGGATAACAAGTCCTTCGCCTATTACGGGCCCCAGGCCGACATCTGGAACGGCACGCCAGCCGGCGCACTGGCCAACGTCAGCAGCGTCGGCAACGGGCACATTCGCACCGACAGTTTTGCACTGTTTGCCCAGGGCACCTGGCACCTCACCGAGCGCCTGGATTTCACCGCCGGCCTGCGCGGCACCTACGAAGAAAAAAGTGCCTGGGTCACGCGTAACACTCCCCTTGGGGGTGCGGCGGTCACCGGTGCTGCCGCGACGGCTCGACGCGGCCGCGCGGGGGCGTACGATTCCGGTGACCTCACGCAATACAGCACCAGCCCCTCGGGTTTGCTCAACCTGAGCTACCGCTTTAACGAAAACCTGCTGGGCTACGCGACGTTGTCCCATGGCGAGAAGTCCGGCGGGGTCAACCTGGCGGTAGGCTCGGCACCGACGGCCGGGGCCGACTCGCTGTTGATCGGCACCGAGCGCGCCAATAACGCCGAACTGGGTTTCAAAAGCACCCTGTGGGACCGGCGGCTGCAGCTCAATGCCAACCTGTTCTGGACCCAGGTCAACGGCTACCAGACCAATGCCTATGACCAGGACAACCGTGTGCAGTACCTGACCAACGCCGGTTCGGTGCGCTCGCGGGGCGTCGAGGTGGAAAGCACCCTGGTGCCGATCAAGGGCCTGACGCTGAACCTCAACGGCTCGTTCAACGATGTGAGTTACCTGTCTTACAAGGATGCGCCGTGCCCGCCGGAAGTCAGTCTGCGTCCCGGTGCGCCGGCCTCCTGCGACCTGAGCGGGCATCAAGTGGTGGGGGCGTCGAAGTGGATCGCCAACGCCAACGGCGAATACAAGTGGAACCTGGATAACGGCTTCGAACCCTACGTCACCGCCAGCTATGCGTTCCGCTCCAAGGCCGTGGGCACGGTGGAGGACTCCGACTATGGACAGATTCCTGCCTACGCCGTGGTCAACCTGTCCACCGGCCTGCGCGGCAACTATGAGCAGGGACAGTGGGACGTGTCGTTATGGCTGAAAAACGCCTTCGACAAGACCTACTACACCACGCTGTGGACGGGGGGGAACGGCGGCTACGAAGGCCTGCTCGGTACGCCGCGCACGCTAGGGGTGACCGGGCGCTATGACTTCTAGCCCCGTGCGATAGGTGGCCGGGCTGAACACGCGCGTCACCACCAGCATCGCCACCGCCGTGACCGTCAGCACCACCCAGGCGCTGACAAAGTTGCCGGTCAGCCCGCGCAGCCAGCCGGTCAGCCACGGCGACACCGCATTGATCAAGAAGCCCACGCCTTGCACAAAGGCCGCCAGTTGCCCGGCCTGGCGTGGGTCGCGATGGTGGTCGAGGGTCAGCAGCAGGCTCAGGGCGAAACACGCGCCCAGGCCGAAGCCGCACAACGCCACCCAGAGGTGCGGATATTCCTGCGGTGCGACGATCAGGCCGAGGTAACCCACGGTCTGGGCCAGCAGGGCGATGCCCAGCAGCGGCCGACGGTCGATACCGCGCTGCGCCAGCACCGGCATCAACAGCGCGGCGATCACCTGGAAGATGGTCATGAACGCCAGCAGCGAACCGCTGGGCAGCACGCCCCAGCCCAGTTGCTGATAGTAGGCCGGCAGCCACGCCACCAGGCTCATGTAGCCGCAATTGACCAGGCCGAAATACAGTGCCAGCAACCAGGCGCGGCGATTGCGCAGGTCCTTGAAGGCCGGCACCACCTGTGGATTTCTGGCCGCGCCCAGTGGCAGCCAGGCCCACAGCAGCAAGGCACCCAGCGCCGGCAGCAGCCACACCCCCAACCCCGCCTGCCATTCCTGGAAATGCGTGGCCACCAGCGGGCTGAGCAGCGCTGCCAGCCCGCCGCCGGCCATCAGTGAGGCCGAGTACACACCCATCGCCACCGGCACGCGATGACGGAATTCGCGCTTGATCATCGCCGGCACCAAGGCCTGGATCAGCGCCACCCCCGCACCGCCGAGCAACGCCGTGACCAGCAGCGCCGACGCCTGGCCCATCAGCCAGCGTGCCAGGCACGCCAGCAGGATCATCATCAGGCCCAGGGCGATGCCGCGCCGTTCGCCGAGGCGGGCTTCCACGCGCACGCCCACCAGCGCCACCAGCCCCATGCACACCGCCGGCAGGCTGGTCAGCAGGGCGCTGCTCTGGAAACTCAGGCCGGTGGCCTGGCGGATCTCGCCGAGCAACGGGCTGATGGAACTGAGGATCGGCCGCAGGTTCAGGCCGAGCACCACCAGCAGGCCCCAGCCGGCGAGGGATTTGTTCAGGGTCATACAACGCTCTTGCAGTCGGCAAATGAAGCGTGAGTATGGCCAGCACCCAATGTATTCTGAAATTAAATATAACCATGCCAACCAGTGGCAAAGAGAATGGTGACGCTGATGTTCGATCCCGTGTTGTTGCGCAGCTTTGTCGCCGTGGTGGACTGCGGCAACTTCACCCGCGCCGCCGAGCGCCTGCACTTGACCCAGTCCACCGTGAGCCAGCAGATCCGCCGCCTGGAAGAGGCGGTGGCGTGCCAGTTGCTGGACCGCGACCAGCGCCGCGTGGTCGCCACCGCCGAGGGCGAACGCTTGCTGGCCTATGCGCGGCGCATCCTCGCGCTGCATGAAGAAGCCACCGATGTGTTGATCAACCAACAGAGCGACGGCGTGCTGCGCCTGGGGGTGCCGGAAGACTTTGCCGCCGAGCGCCTGATGCCGTTGCTGTCGGCATTTGTGCTGGCGTATCCACGGGTGCGCCTGGAGGTCACCAGCGGTCTCGGCCCCGAGTTGCAGCGTCAATACCGCGGTGGTGAATTCGACGTGTTGCTGGTCAAGCAGATGGGCAGCAGCGATGACTGCCTGGCCTCGTGGCCCGAGCCGCTGTGTTGGGTCGACAGCCGCAGCACGCCGTGCCTGGGGCGCGACCCTCTGCCGTTGGTGGCATTCCCGGTGGGCGGCCTGTACCGCAATGAAATGCTGCACCACCTGGAAGTAGGCGGCTGGCGCTGGCGTATCGGTTATTCCAGTGCCAGCCTGGCCAGCGTGTGTTCGGCGGTTGCGGCGGGGTTGGGTGTGAGTCTGTTGCCGCGCCGGGTCGTGCAGCCAGGGCATGTGGAACTGGGGCCGGACAGCGGTTTGCCCGTGGTGCAGGGCGTGCGCCTGGCGTTGTATGCCCGTCATGGCCTGAGTGCCGCGGGGCAGTGCTTGCAGGCTGAGCTGTTCGATTTGTGTGCAAACAGCCCCGTTGAGCCATGCCTTAAGTGAATATTTTGTATGCCTGAAAAGCATCAAAAAAAACCACCTCGGCGCCAGGCCACGTGGGCCGGGGCTTTGGCGTTTGCAGAGTATTCGTTTATTCAAAATTGATCTATCTATAACTTCAAAGATTACTTTAAGAGATAAGCGTCTGGCCCCGATGATTCAGCCCTCGACGGCCTTCCACGCAGGCCCGTCGGTTTTTTTGTTTCGAAACCGTAGGGAGTCAATCAATGGGCAATGTCCAGACCGCCGCCAGTGCACCCGAGGCGCAATGGCGCCAGGCACCGAGTGGTGAGTTGGTCGACCTTGGCCGGCCGCACCGCGCGCCGTTGGGGCAATTGCGGACGCAGCAAACCCCGAAGCGCTTCTCCAGCCGCCGCGAAGGGATCCTGCTCGGTTTGTTGGTACTGGCCCTGCACGGTGCAGTGATTTATTGGGTCAGCCAGAAACCCACGCCGGTGCTGCCGATTGTGCCGCCGGAAATTCCGCCGATGACCATCGAATTTTCCCAGCCGGCACCGCCCGTGGTGGAACCGCCACCGCCTGTGCCGCCACCACCGCCACCGCCTGTTGTCGAGCCACCGCCGCCGGTGGTGGATGAGCTGGCCGCCAAGCCGGCGCCGCCCAAGCCGATTCCAAAACCCAAGCCCAAGCCGGTGCCAAAGCCTGAGCCCAAGCCCGCACCGAAACCGGTCGAGCAGGCGCCCACGCCACCGCAACCGGCGCCACCGGCCCCCGCGCCCGCTCCGCCCGCGCCAGCCCCGGTGACACCGGCTTCGGCCAACGCCGCGTACCTCAAGAACCCGGCGCCGGAGTACCCGTCACTGGCGCAGCGTCGCGGTTGGGAAGGCACGGTTTTATTGCGGGTGCATGTACTGGCCAGCGGTAAGCCGGGCGAAATCCAGGTCCAGAAAAGCAGCGGTCGCCAGCAACTCGACGACGCCGCACTGACCGCCGTGAAGCGGTGGAGCTTCGTGCCGGCCAAGCAGGGCGATGTGGCCCAGGACGGCTGGGTCAGCGTACCGATCGACTTCAAGATTCACTAACTATTGCGCTGCGGTGTGCAGCACACGCCGCGACTAGTACAGAGGGAAAACATCATGGCATTAGCATCTCCACTTGAATCCATCGAAAGCGCGGTGATCTGGCTGCTGGTGGTCTTTTCGGTCGCCACCTGGGGCCTAGCCCTGCTCAAGGGCGTGCAGTTCGGTCGCCTTAAAGCGCAGGATCGCAAGTTCCACAAACAGTTCTGGGCGGCGTCGAGTCTCGACTCGGCCGCCGAGCTGGCCGAAACCCAGCCCGGCGCCGCTGCCCGTGTGGCCCAGGCCGGTTACGCCGCGATCCAGGTCGGGGAAGCGCCGCATGCGGCCGACCTGAGCCAGGCGATCAACCACCAGGACCGCCTCGAGCGTGCCCTGCGCCAGCAGATCGTACGTGAGCGCCGCTCCCTGGAAACCGGCCTGGCCGTGGTCGCCAGTATCGGCAGCACCTCGCCGTTTATCGGCCTGTTCGGTACCGTGTGGGGGATCATGGAAGCGCTCAAGGGCATCAGCGCCGCCGGCTCCGCCAGCCTCGAAACCGTGGCCGGCCCCATCGGTGCCGCCCTGGTCGCCACGGGCGTGGGGATCGCCGTCGCGGTGCCGGCGGTGCTGGTCTACAACTACTTCCTGCGTCGCCTCAAGCTCACGGCGGCTGACCTGGATGACTTTGCCCACGACTTCTACAGCCTGGCGCAGAAAAACTCCTTCCGTGTGCTGCTGCATCCTGCCCTGACTAAACATGCGCCGGGCAACCCGCAAAAAGTGAAGGAGGCGTCCTGAAATGGCCTTCTCCACGCAAGACAGTGATGAGGTACTGAGCGAGATCAACGTCACGCCGCTGGTGGACGTGATGCTGGTGCTGCTGGTGGTGTTTATCGTCACCGCGCCGCTGTTGACCAATGCGATCCCGATCAACCTGCCCAAGACCGAGGCCGTAGCCCCGGTGGAGCAGAAGGACCCGCTGGTGGTGAGCATCGACGGCGCCGGCAAACTGTTTATCAACAAGGACGAAATCCAGCCGGACCTGCTGGAATTCAACCTGCAGGCGGCCAAGGCCAAGGACCCCGATGTGCGGGTACAACTGCAGGCTGACGATGGTGTGAACTACGGCGAAGTGGCGCGAGCCATGGCGTCTATCGAGCGCGCGGGGATTACCAAGCTGTCGGTGATTACCGCACGTTAGTTGCAAAAGCCTCGACAATTTTTTGGCCGTTTTCCTTGGCAGGGTGCGGCCTTTTTTTTGCCTCCGTTTCAGTAACATCACACGATCAAAGTGCGCCAACCCCAGCGATTTGCGGATACCGGATTTCAACTTCTTGCTGAAACTTTCTAGCGCTCTCTTTAAGCCAGTCAATCAACCGAGCGATATCAGGTTCCGACTGCCGCCCATTCCTACAAATAACGTAGTACGCCGCCGGCGACATCATCAGCGGGCCGCCTAGGGTGACTAATGCACCTTCTTCCAACTGGTCATACACCAACGCTGTCCTGGCCAGCGCAATCCCGCCACCCTTCACCGCCAGACTGATTGCCAGGCTTGAGTCCGGAAAGCGCGGCCCATGGTGATAAGGCGCAGCTGCCAGGCCCTGGAACGCAAACCAGCTTTCCCACCCTGGACACACTTGATCGTCCACACGGTGAATGAGTGGATACCGCGCGATATCCGTCAGCGAAATATCGCCATTCATGCGTTGAAACTCCGGTGAGCAAACCGGGAACACGGCATCGCGCATCAGAAGCTCGGCATGATGATCCGGGTAGTCGCCGTACCCCATCACAATCGCAACATCGAATTGATGGGCACCGAGATTGGCGCTATTCATATCCGCACTGGTCAATACCAGGTCGAGATTGAATGAAGTGTCGGTGTGGGAACCATGCATTCTGGGGATTAGCCAGGTCGAACACAGGGACGAAGTGCACGAAAGATAAAGGGGCTGAGATTTGCGCGGATTCAGCGAGTGCAACACCGTCTCAAGGGTTTTGAAAAAATCATCGGTCACCGGCAACAAAGCCTGCCCGGCGGTTGTGAGGTTGACGCCCCGCGAATGGCGCTCGAACAACTGAACGCCCCACCACTCTTCCAGACCTGCGATCTGATGACTGATGGCACTGGCGGTGAGGCTCAACTCTGATGCTGCGCGGGCGAAACTGCCTGTTCGTGCAGCACTGACAAAGGCTTGCAGCATGGGTGTAGGTGGCGGACGTTGGCCCATCAGGTGCTCACTTTGATCAGGATGATCCCGCAAACAATGACGAACGCCGAAAGCATCCGCCGCCAGCCGAACCGCTCGTGAAAAAACAGCGCGGCAATAATGGCGCCGATAATAACACTGGTTTCCCGCAACGCTGAGACCTTGGCCACCGCATCCAGCGACAGCGCGAACAGCACCAGGCCGTAGGAAGTGAGGTAAAAAACGCCGCCCATTACGCCGACTTTCCAATGGTTGCGAATGGCCTCTGCGAATTCCAGACGTTTCTTGAAAAACGCCAGCGCCGGAATCGGAATGCTCTGGAATACCGTCAGATAGATGATGTATTGCAGCACCGTCTCACTGGCTCTGACACCTTTGGCATCCACTACTGTGTAGGACGCGATGAAAGCACCTGCGCACACCGCCATCAGAATTGGTTTGAACATACGCGCGGACATCCTGCGCACGAATGTCAGGCTGATAATGCCTACGCAAATCAGCAACACCCCCGCCATGGCATGAAACGATAGCTGCTCGTGCAGCAGGAAATAGGAAAACAGCGCGACTAGAACCGGTGGCACCCCGCGCATGACCGGGTAGACCTGCCCAAAGTCGCCGGTTTCATACGCTTTGATCAGAAACAATCGATAGGCCGTGTTGAGCACCACGGAAACCAGCACGTAGCCCCACACCTGCAGGCTTGGCGTATTCACCTGCGGCAGCGCCGCCAGGCAGATCAGCAACGCCGTACCATCGACCATGGCCAAGGTCATGAAGCGACTGCTCCCCGCCCGGACGACCGCGTTCCAGGTGGCGTGCATGAAGGCGGAGATCAAAACAAGGGTGATCGCGATGTTGGAGTTGTCCATGGGGCTCGGCTTGTGATGGGAATATGAAGTTGTGCCTTATGGCCGGCGAGGGATCATCGTTTGCGCAACCACATTCGTAACATGTATCGATTGAGATCTTTCAAAGAGACTGCGTCATCAATCTCTAAGCGCGGAGCGCTCTTATCGATGAAATGCGTTCGGGTATGGAGAAACTTGTTGTCAGCTGAAATAAGAACCTGCCCTGGTTCAAGCAGCACTCGATGTTGAACTGAAGATTGAAAGGACTGTATCTAGAAAATCCAATGCATGTATTTGCGCCAGGGTTAATGGCGCTCCCGCTTTGATGTGGGCCCATTCGATATAGACGCGGAAGTACCTACACCTCAATAACCCTATGGCCAAGATGGTTCTGCACCATTGGCGCTCCCAGCAAAGAGCCGAACGTCCATATAAAAGATTTGAAACCTGCAAGATCATCGACTTTAAATCCATCTAGGATAAGGACGTGTTTTTCGTGATCAACGATTTTTCGTATATTGCGCAGTTCTGCGCTGAGGGTCTGCGAGTGATGGGGGGCGATGTAAGCAGGCTTTGCATCGAATCGATTAGTTTGATCATCCGGTTCGGAGCTGGCTTTTGCGCTCAGTAGTTCGTTGAATGCGGTTTTAGAAAGCCTGACTTTAGAAGTTTCGTGGTGGAAAGTACTTATATTCATTGCGATTTTTTACGGGGTTGGTTGGAGTCAATATTTAACTAACCTCACCACTCTCCGGAAAAGCGAAAAGTCGTCAGCGGAGCCATAAAAAACCGTCATGGAAGATATTTCCTACAAGAAAGTTCATCAGGTGATCGATGCTGGCATTTCGTCATGGTTTGTAAAGGGCCAGCCAGCCGTGTCCCTTTAAATTGCAGGACGTTTCCGAGACAATCCCCGCCGCCTTGTGACTGTTGGAATGGATGGCTAGTCTTCGGCCCGTCGCTGGTTTTCAGCGATCGGGTTTAGCAGCCTGAGTTCAATAGGCACACGGTTCACATCCGCGTTTATGGTGGCTGTGCGTGGGGCACCCTCGGGTGCGCTGGTGTTCCTATTGGCCAGTCTGCTAACCCGCGTACAGCTGCCACCTATCGTTTAGCAGTGTTAGTGGTCGCTCCCGTGTTCAATAGGAGTTACACCATGACCAAAGCACTTCCCGACCCACCCGTTGACTGCCTTGTCGCCAACGAAAACCTCAGTTTCGAAGACGCCCAACTTTATATCGCTCACCTGATCCACAGCGCATCGGCCACCGTATGGGACTGTTGTGAGCACCTGCAGCCGCACGACCGCGCGAAAGTCCATGCGGTGTGGCATTTGCTGGAAATGGCCAAGACCGTGGTGGATCGCACCATCGACTGCATGCCTCGTACCAATCACGTCATCTAAAACCACTGCAAATTGAATGTGAAATCGAGTCAATGTGGGAGGGGGCTTGCCCTCGATAGCAGTGGGTCAGTTGATAAATATGTCACTGACCCACCGCCATCGGGGGCAAGCCCCCTCCCACATTTGAATTTCATGAATGCTTGAGTTTTTGGTTATTAATAAATAGCTTCTTATTCCTTAACGAATATAACCCTCGTCCCTATACTGTCCTACAACGTTAAACGCTGCAGGAGGGCACACCCATGCACAGCGAGTTGATTCGTTATCTGATCGTGCCGGGCTGGCAAGGATCGCCAGAAGATCATTGGCAAAGTCACTGGCAGAACAGCCTGCCCAACAGCGCACGGGTGGAGCAGGCCGATTGGCTGACGCCGCGCCGCGAGGACTGGGTGGCTGCACTGGCCGAGGCGATTGCCGCCGACAGCACCCCGGTAATTCTGATCGCCCATAGCCTGGGCTGCATCACCGTGGCCCATTGGGCTGCCACCGCACCCGTGCAGTTCCTGCGGCAGGTGCGCGGGGCCTTGCTGGTGGCTCCGGCGGACGTTGAACGGCCAGCCTGCTCGCCGGCGTTGCGCAACTTTGCGCCGATCCCGACCGACCTGCTGCCGTTTCCCAGCCAGGTGGTCAGTTCCGATAACGACAGCGCCGTCAGCGCCCCCCGGGCCCTGGAGCTGGCGCGTAATTGGGGGGCCGAAGCCGGCATCCTGTCGGGGGCCGGGCATATCAACGTGAAGTCCGGTCACCAGCGCTGGGAGCAGGGGTTCGCCTACCTGTATCGCCTGCAAAGCCGCCTCGAGCATCACGCCCGGCGCACCGCCTGATATTTTTTCAACGCCCCGTCCCTGAGTGGATTTGGGGCGGGAGCCTGCCATGAGTCTGCATGAAACCTTCGGTCAGCCACTGCTGACCTTCCCCGACGCCGAAAAAAGCCCGCTGAGCATCCGCGCCAAGGCGCTGGTGTTTGTCGACCCGCGCTCGCGCAAGCTGCGCGAAGACCTTGAAAACCTGGCCCCGCGCGCCTTGCCTGTATTGATTCGGGGTGAGACCGGCAGCGGTAAAGAGTTGCTGGCGCGGCATATTCACCGGGGCAGCGACCGCTCCGGTTTGTTTGTCTCGGTCAATTGCGGCGCCATCAGCCCAACCTACGCCGACGCCGAACTGTTCGGCTACGCCGCCGGCGCCCACAGTGGCGCGGCCAGCAGCCGGGCCGGGTGGTTTGGCTCGGCGAATGGCGGCACTTTGTATCTGGATGAGATCGGCGACTTGCCGCTGCCGATCCAGGTGAAACTGCTGGCGGCCCTGGAAAACCATGAAGTCACCCGCGTGGGCGCCCACCAGCCGAGCCCGGTGGACGTGCGCCTGGTGGCCGCCACCAGCATCGACCTGGCCCAGGCCGTGGCCGCCGGCAAGTTTCATGAGCGGCTGTTCCATTACCTGAGCGAAGGCCAGCTGGATCTGCCGGCGTTGCGTGAGCGGGTGGGGGACATCCTGTCGTTGGCCGAATACTTCCTCGGCATCTACAGCCAGCGCCTGGACCTGCCGGTGCCGCTGATCAGCGATGCGGCCCAGCGCGTCCTCGAACACCACAGCTGGCCGGGTAATACCCGCGAGCTGGAGAACGTCATCCACTTCGCCTTGCTGGTGAGCAGCGGCGACGAAATTCTGCCCGAACACCTGAACCTGCCGGTGGCGGGGTCGCCCTTGGAGCAAGTGCAGCGCATCTTCGCCAATGCCAGCCCGGCTGAGCGGGAAACCTTGCGCAGCTTTTTACAGGAACAAGCCGCTACATGAGCAAAATGGAATATCAACGTGAATAAAAGATATTGTTCGGGAATAAAAAATCTAGGTATTGTCCATTCCACGCCGCGATAGCACTTCGCTGGCACACCACATAAAAAACGGTCGTCAGAGACGCCCCGGAATTTCGATAAGGACACTGCATGAAAAAGGTTCTGTTGTTTACCGCATTGGCGGCTGCCCTGACTGCGAGCTTCGCCCAGGCCAACGAGAAACTGGTGGTGGCCGCCACCCCGATCCCGCACGCCGAGATCCTTGAGCTGGTCAAGCCAACCCTCGCCAAAGAAGGTGTGGACCTGGAAATCAAAGTCTTCACCGACTACGTACAGCCAAACGTACAGGTTGCCGAGAAACGCCTGGACGCCAACTACTTCCAGACCCTGCCGTACCTGGAAAACTTCAACAAGGGCAAGGGCACCAACCTGGTCACCGTGGTTGGCGTGCACGTTGAACCCTTCGGCGGTTACTCGAAAAAGATCAAGAATATTTCCGAGCTCAAGGATGGCGCCACCGTGGCCATCCCGAACGAAGGTTCCAACAGCGGCCGCGCCCTGTTGCTGCTGCAGAAAGCCGGTGTGATCACCCTGAAAGACCCGACCAACGCCCTGGCCACGCCGAAAGACATTGCCAGCAACCCGAAGAACCTGAAGTTCAAGGAGCTGGAATCGGCCCTGCTGCCACGGGTCCTGGACCAGGTTGACCTGGACTTGATCAACACCAACTACGCCCTGGAAGCTGGCTTGAACCCAGCCAAGGACGCGCTGATCATCGAAGATGCCAAGTCGCCGTACGTGAACTTCCTGGTGGCGCGCCCGGACAACAAGGACAGCGACGCTATCCAGAAACTGTCCAAGGCCCTGACCAGCCCGGAAGTCAAAGCCTTCATCGAGAAGAAGTACAACGGTGCAGTCGTGCCCGCGTTCTGATGTAAGCCAAAACCCCCTTCAAGGTTTCAACGCCGACGGCTCACATAGCGTCGGCGTTTTTTATGTGTGGAATCTGGAATGCAATCAAAATGTGGGAGGGGGCTTGCCCCCGATAGCAGTGGTTCAGTCAATGCATCTGTGACTGACATACCGCTATCGGGGGCAAGCCCCCTCCCACATTTGATCTTCATCTCACAGTGGATTTTCAGCGTATCAGAGCGCGCGGCTATTGATCGCCCTGCGCAACGCCACCAACCATTTCACCAGCTCCTGCGGATCAATCGGTTTCGCTTTGTTCATTGTTCATTCCCTCGAAACACAGACCCCCCAACCATAGCCGTCACCTGGAAAACCCGCGAATCCGTCGGTTATCTTTTTGGGTGATATCAATATGCTTTTTCGGTATTTAAATTTTACTTTTTATACCTTTAAAGTTCGCGCTACCCGGCGTTACCCACGCCGGATCGGACGACGCTCGCCGCATTACCCCTGCGGCGTCATGGACTCACAATGACCTTCGATTTCGCTTTTATCCTCAGCACCCTGCCGGCGTTTTTGAATGCCGTGGGCGTTACGCTGCAAGTGGGCCTGATCGCCATTGCCACCTCGTTGCTGGTGGCGCTGATCAACGCCGCACTGCTGGTGTTTCGCACGCCGTACCTGTCGCGCCTGGTGGCGCTCTATGTGGAACTGGCGCGCAATACACCGCTGCTGATCCAGCTGTTCTTCGTGTACTTCGCCTTGCCGGCGCTGGGTTTGAATATCTCCGGGTTCTGGGCGGCGATCATCACCATGACGTTCCTCGGCGGTGCCTACCTCACCGAAGTGCTGCGCGCCGGTGTGGAAGCGGTGCCGCTGGCGCAGATCGAGTCGGGCAAGTCCATCGGCCTGTCGGACTGGCAGCTGCTGCGCCACGTGATCCTGCCCCAGGCCGGCATCCTCAGCCTGCCGGCGTTGTTCGCCAATTTCATCTTCCTGCTCAAGGAGACCACCGTGGTCTCTGCCGTGGCGGTGCCGGAGATTCTCTACACCACCAAGAGCTACATCGCCCTCTACTACAAGACCTACGAAATGCTCGCCGTGCTGACGCTGATTTGCGTGCTGCTGTTCTTGCCGTTGTCGCTGCTGCTCAGCCGCCTGGAAAGGAGGCTCCAGCATGGCCAGTTCGGGTCTTGAGTTGTTGTGGGTGTCGTTGCCGCAATTGGGCAAGGGCGCTGCGCAGACCCTGTCGATTTCGTTGTTGAGCATCGCCTTCAGTACGGTCGGCGGCGTGTTGTATGGCGTGCTGCGCACCTTGAACAACAGGCTGGTCAACGCGGTGCTGCGGGTTTACCTGGAGCTGTTCCGGGCGATTCCGGTGCTGGTGTGGTTGTATCTGCTGTTCTTTGGCCTGCCGATCTTCTTTGGCCTGAGCATCCCCAGTTTCTGGTGCGCGGTGCTGGTGCTGTCGCTGTGGGGCGCCAGCGAAGTGGGCGAAGTGGTACGCGGCGCGTTGCATTCGCTGCCCCGCGGCCAGCGCGAAGCCGGCCTGTCGATTGGCTTGTCCGACCCGCAGTTGTACGGCTACGTGTTGCTGCCCCAGGCCCTCAAGCGCATGACGCCGCCGACCATCAACGTCTACACGCGCATCATCAAGACCAGTTCCCTGGCGGTGCTGATCGGCGTGGTGGACGTGATCAAGGTCGGCCAGCAAATCATCGAGCGCACCTATGAGTCGGTGTTGATCTACGGCGCGCTGTTCCTGTTTTTCTTCTTTATCTGCTACCCGTTGTCGGCCGCCTCCAAGGTGCTGGAACGGCGCTGGGCCCAAGCATGAGCGCATTGATCGAGTTCCAGGGTTTCAACAAATTCTTCGGCGACCAGCAGGTGCTCAAGGGCATCGACTTGAGTGTGCAAAGCGGCGAAGTGGTGGTAATCCTCGGCCCCAGCGGTTGCGGCAAAAGCACCTTGCTGCGCTGCCTCAACGGCCTGGAAGTGGCCCATAGCGGCAGCCTGCGGTTTGCCGGCAAAGAGTTGTTGGATAAAACCACCGACTGGCGCCAGGTGCGCCAGGACGTGGGCATGGTGTTCCAGAGCTACCACCTGTTCCCGCACATGAGCGTGCTCGACAACATCCTGCTCGGCCCGCTGAAAGTGCAAAAACGCGAACCGCGCGAAGCCCGCGCGCAGGCCGAGCAACTGCTGGCGCGCGTCGGCCTGGCGGACAAGCGCGACGCCTTCCCGCGCCAGCTCTCCGGCGGCCAGCAGCAACGCATCGCCATCGTCCGCTCGCTGTGCATGAACCCTCAGGTCATGCTGTTCGATGAGGTCACCGCCGCCCTCGACCCGGAGATGGTCAAGGAAGTGCTGGAGGTGATCCAGGGCCTGGCCCGCGATGGCATGACCCTGCTGATCGTCACCCACGAAATGGCCTTCGCCCGCGCCGTTGCTGACCGCGTGGTGTTTATGGAGGCCGGTCGCATCCTCGAACACAACACCCCCGAAGAATTCTTTACGAACCCGCAAACCGCACGCGCGCAGCAGTTCCTGGAGAAGTTCTCCTTTGTCTCAACACTGCCCAAGAAAACCAAGGAACTGGAGCTGCTATGAAAAAGTTACTGCTGCCACTGTTGGCTGTCGCCTTACTGGCCGGCTGCGATAAAAAGGCCGAAGAGCCCACCAAGCCTGCGGCCGCTGCCGTGAGCTACCTCGACAAGATCAAGGCGCGGGACAAGCTGATCGTCGGCGTGTTTACCGACAAGCCACCGTTTGGCTTCGTCAACGAAGCGGGCCGCTATGTCGGCTTCGATACCGACATCGGCCGCCAATTCGCCAAGGACCTGTTGGGCGATGAGAACAAAGTCGAATTCGTCGCCGTCGAGCCGGCCAGCCGTATTCCGTTCCTGCAAAGCGACAAGGTCGACCTGATCCTCGCCAACATGACCGTGACGCCCGAGCGCAAGGAAGCAGTGGACTTCACCAACCCCAACCTGAAAGTCGCGGTGCAGGCCCTGGTGCCCCAGGACAGCGCGGTGAAAAGCCTGGATGACCTGGCCACCCGCACCACCATCGTCACCACCGGCACCACTGCTGATATCTGGCTGACCAAGAACCACCCGGACTGGAAACTGCTGAAGTTCGAGAAAAACTCCGAATCGCTGCAAGCGCTGTCGGCCGGGCGTGGCGATGCTTATGCGCAAGACAACCTGGTGCTGTTCAGCTGGGCCAAGCAGAACCCGGGCTACCGCGTGCTGGAACAGAAGCTCGGTGACGAAGCGCCGATTGCCCCGGCGGTGAAGAAGGGCAATATCGAACTGCGCGACTGGGTGAATGCCGAGTTGGCGAAGCTGGGTGAGGAGAAATTCCTGCTCAAGCTGTATGACCAATATGTGCGCAAGGAGCTGAGCGATGACACCAAGCCTGAAAGCGTGATCGTTGAAGGCGGGAAGTGGCAGGGCTGATTCCTAGCTGATCGTTCCCACTCCGTGGGAACGATCGTCAATGATCCAGGCCCCTGTTCAATGGGTGATGTGGAATTTTTCGGAGTCGCCCATCTCGCCATTTCCCTGGCCGATCCGGATCATGTAGTGGATTTGCCGCTGGCCACTGTTCTTCAGCAATGTATCCCTGGGAATGAATGCCTGAATCTCCCGCGGCGGCTTATTGTTGAACTCTTTGTCCACCACGACTTCGCCATCGATGTAAATCTGCAGGCGATCATTGCTTGTGCCTATGTCGGTAGGCTGAATGACGGCGGTTGCTCCCTCGGGGGGCACATCCTTCAAAGACAGTAACCAGTAGTCTGAGGGGGGAATCGGTGGTTTGGCCTCTTTGATTTGCAGGGGCGGAAGTTTTTTTGTCTTTTGGCTGCTCATTGGGTCTACCTCAGTACGGGTAAGTGAGGTGCTTGCACGGCAGCGCGTGGGAATGTCCGCGCAGCAAGACGGGAGCCAATATTTACGAGGGTTGGCGGCGGCCGTCTACTGTTAGAACTCACAGGTCTGGCCGGCCTGCGAAGCCTCGGGGTGCGGGAGCCCCATGCAGATAAGGAACCCTGAACTAAGCTCACAGTCGCATACACACTGGCACATCGCATCGCGCACAAGGAGTCTGCATGGGCGGTCGTATTTCCATCTGTATCGTCGGTCTGGGTTTAGTGGTGTTGCTGAGCGCGTGTGGCCAGGAAAAAGCTGAGCCCAAGGCCCATTCGCGGGTTTTTGTTCAAACCGTACAACCCGCCGATTTCGCCGCGGCCGTCACGCTGACCGGAGATATCCAGGCCCGCGTGCAAACCGATTTGTCCTTCCGCGTCGGCGGCAAGATCATCCAGCGCATGGTGGATGTAGGCGATCGCGTCAAAGCCAGACAGGTGCTGGCCAGGCTCGATCCCAAGGATTTGCAGACCAACGTCGATTCCGCCCAGGCCCAGGTCGTGGCCGAGCAGGCGCGGGTCAAGCAAACCGCCGCTGCGTTTGTGCGCCAGGAAAAGCTCCTGCCCAAGGGCTACACCAGCCGCAGCGAATACGATTCCGCCCAGGCCGCGCTGCGCAGCAGCCAAAGTGCCCTGGCCGCCGCGCAGGCGCAGTTGGCCAACGCCCGTGAACAACTTGGCTATACCGCGCTGATCGCGGATGCGCCGGGGGTGATCACCGCGCGCCAGGCCGAAGTCGGTCAGGTGGTGCAGGCCACCGTGCCGATTTTCAGCCTGGCCAGCGATGGCGAGCGCGATGCGGTGTTCAACGTCTATGAGTCACTGCTGGTTGAGCCGCCGCCCGATGCGCCGATCACCGTCAGCCTGCTGGATAACCCGAGCATCAAGGCCGTGGGTAAAGTGCGTGAAGTCACACCTGCCGTGGCCGCCAATACCGGCACGGTGCAAGTGAAGATCGCCCTGCAGTCGTTGCCCGAAGGCATGCGGCTTGGTTCGGTGGTCAGTGCCACCGCCAATGGCCCGGCCAAGGCGAGTATCGAGCTGCCCTGGTCGGCGTTGACCAAAGACCTCAGCGAGCCCGCCGTATGGCTGGTGGACGGCGAGGGCAAGGCGCAACTGCACAAGGTCACGGTGGCGCGTTACCTCACAGGCAAAGTGATTGTTGGCGACGGCCTCAAGGGCGGCGAAAAAGTCGTGGTGGCCGGTGGGCAATTGCTGCACCCCGGCATGCTGGTCGAGATCGCCCAGCCAGGAGCCCAGCCATGAAGCGCCTGACGGTTGTACTCGCCGCCAGCCTATTGCTGATGGCCTGCTCCAAGGAAGATCCGGCGCCCGAGCCCGTGCGCCCGGTGCTGTCCATGGAAGTGAAGTCCGAGGACCAGGAAACCCTCGGCCGTTTCGCCGGCACCATCCAGGCGCGCTACGAAAGCAACTTGGGCTTCCGGGTCCCCGGTCGCATCGCCCGACGTGCCGTGGATGTGGGTGCCGAAGTGGACAAGGGCGCCTTGCTCGCCGTGCTCGACCCGACCGATCAACAGAACCAATTGCGCGCCGCCCAAGGCGATTTGGCGCGGGTGCAGGCGCAGTTCATCAACGCCCAGGCCAATGCCCGTCGCCAGCAGGAGCTGTTCAACCGTGGCGTCGGTGCCCAGGCCCAACTGGACGTGGCCCAGACCGACCTGAAAACCACCGAGGCCTCCCTCGACCAGGCCCAGGCGTCGGTCAACCAGGCCAGGGACCAGCTCAACTACGCCGAGCTGCGCACCGACCACGCCGGCATCGTCACCGCCTGGAATGCCGAGGCCGGCCAGGTGGTCAGCGCCGGTCAGCAAGTGGTGACCCTGGCGCGCCCGGACATCAAGGAGGCGGTGATCGACCTGCCCGCCGGTCTTGCAGAGCGCCTGCCGGCGGACGTGGTGTTCCTCGTCGCCGGGCAACTCGACCCCAGCGTCCACACCACCGCCACCGTGCGCGAGATCGAACCCCAGGCCCAAAGCGCCACGCGCACCCGTCGCGCGCGCCTGACCCTGGCTGAAACGCCGCCCGCATTCCGCCTTGGCACGGCGATCAGCGTGACCTTGAGTTCGGCCATCGCCCCCCGCATCGAGTTGCCCCTGAGCGCCTTGCAGGAAGTCGACGGCAAGACCCGCATCTGGATCCTCGATACCCAAAGCCAGACCGTGCAACCGCGCGATATCACGGTGCTTAGCCGTGACGCTGACAGCGCCGTGCTCAACGGCGGCGTCAAACCCGGCGAGCGTATCGTCACCGCCGGGGTGAACAGCCTGAAGCCCGGGCAGAAAGTCAAAATCGACGAGGACAGCCCGCGATGAAAGGCAGCTTCAACTTATCCGACTGGGCCCTCAAGCATCAGTCCTTCGTCTGGTACCTGATGTTCGTCGCGCTGCTGATGGGCGTGTTCTCCTACATGAACCTGGGCCGCGAGGAAGACCCCTCGTTCACCATCAAGACCATGGTGATCCAGACCCGCTGGCCGGGCGCGACCCAGGAAGAAACCCTCAGGCAGGTCACCGACCGCATCGAGAAAAAGCTCGAGGAACTCGACGCCCTCGACTATGTGAAAAGCTATACGCGACCGGGTGAATCCACGGTGTTCGT
The DNA here is from genome assembly GCF_900116055.1 of Pseudomonas sp. NFACC42-2. NCBI lineage: Bacteria > Pseudomonadati > Pseudomonadota > Gammaproteobacteria > Pseudomonadales > Pseudomonadaceae > Pseudomonas > Pseudomonas sp. NFACC42-2. Next base: position 137,620 of record NZ_FOZO01000012.1, on the reverse strand, counting down.
GTTCCTCAAGGACACCACCAGCGCCAAGGCGATTCCGGAGATCTGGTACCAGGTCCGCAAGAAGATCGACGACATTCGCGGCACCTTCCCCCAGGGCTTGCAGGGGCCGTCGTTCAACGACGAATTCGGCGATGTGTTCGGCTCGGTGTATGCCTTTACCGGCGACGGCCTGTCGATGCGCCAGTTGCGCGACTACGTGGAGCAGGTGCGCGCCGAGATCCGTTCGGTGCCGGGGCTGGGCAAGGTCGAGATGATCGGCCAGCAGGACGAAGTGATTTACCTGAACTTCTCCACGCGCAAACTGGCGGCCCTGGGCATCGATCAGCGCCAGGTGGTGCAAAGCCTGCAATCGCAGAACGCGGTGACCCCCGCCGGGGTGATCGAGGCCGGGCCGGAGCGGATCTCGGTGCGTACCTCGGGGCAGTTCGCCTCGGAGAAAGACCTGGCCAACGTCAACCTGCGCCTCAATGACCGCTTCTATCGCCTGGCGGATATCGCCGAGATCAGCCGTGGCTACGTCGACCCGGCGCGGCCGATGTTCCGCTTCAACGGCAAGCCGGCGATTGGCCTGGCCATCGCCATGCAGAAGGGCGGCAATATCCAATCGTTCGGCAAGGCCCTGCACACGCGCATGGACGAACTGACCGCCGACCTGCCGGTGGGCGTCGGTGTGCATAAGGTCTCCGACCAGGCCGAAGTGGTGGAAGAGGCCGTCGGCGGTTTTACCAGCGCACTGTTCGAAGCGGTGATCATCGTGCTGGTGGTGAGCTTTATCAGCCTCGGCATGCGCGCCGGGCTGGTGGTAGCGTGCTCGATTCCACTGGTGCTGGCGCTGGTATTCGTGTTCATGGAATACAGCGGTATCACCATGCAGCGTGTGTCGCTGGGTGCGTTGATCATCGCCCTCGGCCTGTTGGTGGACGATGCGATGATCACCGTGGAGATGATGATCACGCGCCTGGAAAAAGGCGAAACCAAGGAGCAGGCGGCGACCTACGCCTACACCTCCACGGCATTTCCGATGCTCACCGGTACCTTGGTGACCGTCGCGGGTTTCGTGCCGATTGGCCTCAACGCCAGTTCGGCAGGCGAGTACACCTTTACCCTGTTCGCGGTGATTGCCGTGGCGATGCTGGTGTCGTGGGTGGTGGCGGTGCTGTTTGCGCCGGTGATCGGCGTGCATATCCTCAGCGCCAAGGTCAAACCTCACAGCGCCGAGCCGGGGCGCATCGGCCGCGCGTTCAATGGCGGCATGCTCTGGGCCATGCGCAACCGCTGGTGGGCGATCGGCATCACCGTGGGCCTGTTCGTGGCGTCGGTGTTCTCCATGCAGTTTGTGCAGAACCAGTTCTTCCCGTCGTCGGACCGCCCGGAAATCCTCGTCGACCTCAACCTGCCGCAAAACGCCTCGATCAACGAGACGCGCAAGGCCGTCGACCGCCTCGAAGCGATCATCAAGGACGACCCGGACATTACGCGCTGGAGCACTTATATTGGCCAGGGTGCGATCCGGTTCTACCTGCCCCTCGATCAGCAACTGGAAAACCCCTACTACGCGCAATTGGTGATCGTCAGCAAAGGCCTGGAAGAGCGCGGCGCCCTGATTGCGCGCCTGCAAAAGCGCCTGCGCGACGACTTCGTGGGGATCGGCAGTTTCGTGCAGCCGCTGGAAATGGGCCCGCCGGTGGGGCGGCCGATCCAGTACCGCGTATCCGGAAAAGACACCGACCAGGTGCGTAAACACGCCATCGAACTGGCGACCCTGCTGGATAAAAACACCCACCTGGGCGAGATCATCTACGACTGGAACGAGCCGGGCAAAGTGCTGCGCATCGACATTGCCCAGGACAAGGCGCGCCAGCTCGGGCTGTCCTCCGAAGACGTGGCGCAACTGATGAACAGCGTGGTCAGCGGCGCCTCGGTGACCCAGGTGCACGACGATATCTACCTGATCAGCGTGGTCGGCCGTGCCGAGGACGCCGAACGCGGTACGCCGGAAACCTTGCAGAACCTGCAGATCGTCACGCCCAACGGCACCTCGATCCCGCTGCTGGCCTTCGCCACTGTGCGCTATGAGCTGGAGCAGCCGCTGGTGTGGCGTCGCGACCGCAAGCCGACCATCACCATCAAGGCCTCGGTGCGCGATGAGATGCAGCCGACCGACCTGGTCAAGCAGCTCAAGCCGGAGATCGACAGATTCAGCGCCGGCCTGCCGGTGGGCTACAAGGTCGCCACCGGCGGCACCGTGGAAGAAAGCGGCAAGGCCCAAGGCCCGATTGCCAGCGTGGTGCCGTTGATGCTGTTCCTGATGGCGACGTTCCTGATGATCCAGCTGCACAGCGTGCAGAAGATGTTCCTGGTGGCCAGTGTCGCGCCGCTGGGGCTGATCGGCGTGGTGCTGGCGCTGATCCCCACGGGCACGCCCATGGGCTTTGTGGCGATCCTCGGCATCCTGGCGCTGATCGGCATCATCATCCGCAACTCGGTGATCCTGGTGACGCAGATCCACGAATATGAAGTGGCCGGCTACACGCCGTGGGACGCGGTAGTGGAAGCCACCGAGCATCGGCGCCGGCCGATCCTGCTCACGGCGGCGGCGGCGAGCCTGGGCATGATCCCGATTGCCCGGGAAGTGTTCTGGGGGCCGATGGCCTACGCGATGATCGGCGGGATCATCATCGCCACCTTACTGACGTTGTTGTTCCTGCCGGCGCTGTATGTGGCCTGGTACAAGATCCGCGAACCAAAGCAGGAACAACAGGACCAACACGGTTAAAAATGTGGGAGGGGGCAAGTCGAATCGTCGCACCGCCCTCCCACAATTTGATCTCAGCTGGGCATTTGATCCGTGGGAAACTTCCGAAAGCGACACTTGTTGCCCTGGCCAACCGTTGAGCGCTTTACCCTTCGACCTCCACCTCTCAACGGTCGCCTGCCATGAACCGTCTGCGTCTTACCTTGCTGATCTGCTGCTTCCTGTCGCCCCTGGCCTTTGCCGGCACCGTATTGGAAAACCCGTTGTGGCGAGTCGAACTCGACCCGGCCACCCTCGCCATCCGTGTGACACCCAGTGGTCAGCCGCAGGTGCAGGCCTCCAACGGCGTAGCGGCGCGTGCCGTCAGTCAACTCGCACAAAACGCGCAACAGGTCAGTTGGCAATGGGACGACGGTGCCTATCGCGTGACTGCCAGCCTTGAGCAGCGCGACCTGCTGCTGTCGATCACGGCGCGGGAAGCCGGTGAGCTGCCGATTCTTCTGCAACCGCCGAGCGCCATGGGCCGAGGGTTGATATGGCCGTTGGCCGAGGGGCATTACGTGCCGGCCGGCAATGCCATGTGGAACGCTTTCCTGGTGGCGCAGGGTGACATCAACACCACCCAGGACCTCAGCCTGCCGCTGTGGGGCGTCGATCACGGCGCCTTTACCCTCAACTGGCTGCTGACCAATCCCTATAACAACCGCCTGCGCTGGCGGGGCCAGGCGTTGTCGCTGGCCCATGAGTTCACCTCGCTCGGGCCTGCCGCCCCCATGACACTGCTGTTGCACCTGGGCGAAAGCGATCCGCTGGCCGGGGCCAAGCGCTATCGCCAATGGTTGGTCGCGCAGGGTCGCTATGAGCCCCTGGCAGACAAGCTGCGGCAAACCCCTGGGGCTGAAAAGCTGCTGGGCGCCAGCCATGTCTACCTGTGGGGCAATGACCTGCTGGCGCCGGAGGATGTGCGTGATTGGCCGCTGTTGCTCCAGCGCTTGCGCGCTCATGAACTCAAAGGCCTGTTGGACAAGGAGTCCGCAGCGGTGCTGGCGCAGCCCCGCGCCTTGAATCGCTACGAGCAAAGCGTGCTGTTACGCGGCCTCAATGCCGCGATCAACAGGAAGGCCCGGCAGAGTTGGCAGGTGGACGAGCCCGATATGACCCGTCTTGCCGCCCGCTACGGCGAGTTGCGTCGCGAATTGGCCGTGGACTTTGCCGGTGCCCTGCGCGATAGCCCCGGCACCTGGGGCAGCCAGGTGGTACAGACGCTGCGCGACGCCGGGCTGCCACGCTTGATGCTGACCCTGGGCGAAGGCTGGGAAGGCGGCCTCTGGCACCCCGAGACCATCCGCGCCGGTGTCGACGCCGGCTACCTGATGGCGCCCTACGATTCCTACCAAACCGCGTTGTCCGCCACCGAAAACCCCGACTGGACCACCGCCCACCTGGGCAGCCAGGCTTACCGCGACTGCGCCATCGTGTTGAAGGACGGCACGCTCAAGACCGGCTTCCAGCAGTCCGGCCACTACACCGACCCGCGCTGCGTGCGGCCTCTGCTGGAGGCGCGGGTGAAAGCCGTGCAGGCCAAGGCCGGCTTCAACGCCTGGTTTCTCGATGCGTACGCCACCAGCATGCTGTTCGACAGCTACCGCACCAACGCACCGATGACCCAGGCGCAAAACGCCGAAGGCAATATCGATGCAGCCCGTTGGCTGAACACCACACTGCAATTGCCGACCGGCTCCGAAGACGGCAGCGCCATCACCGCCCAGGGCATCCTGTTCGCCCATGGCATGCAAACCCCGGTGCTGGGCTGGGGGGATCGCGACATGACCCAGGACAAACAGTCGCCCTACTACGTGGGCAACTGGTACCCGCCGGAGCAACCGGCGGTGTTCTTCAAATCGGTGCCGCTGAACGAGCCGTTTCGCACCCTCTACTTCGACCCGACGCTGCGCCTGCCGCTGTATCAGGCGGTGTTCCATGGCTCGGTGATCACCACCCATCACTGGCTGTTCGACAGCCTCAAGCTGAGCAATGTACGGGCTGAAAATGAGCTGACCCAACTGCTCTACAACGTGCCGCCGCTGTATCACCTGAGTGCTGCGACGCTCAAGGCGCGGCTGTCGCTGATCCAGCGCCAGGATCGATTTTTCCGACCGCTGCATGAGCGCCTGGCCACCCAGGCGATGACCGGGTTTCGCTGGCTGACGGCGGATCGGCAGGTGCAGGAAACCACGTTTGCCGATGGCACGCGGTTGGTGGCGAATTTTTCCACGGGGGCGAGAGAGGGGTTTGCGGCGAGGAGTGTGACAGCGGTGGTGGATGGGACATCGGTGGTGTATCAGGTGCAGTAGGGGTGTGTATCAGTCCGTCATCGGGGGCAAGCCCCCTCCCACAGGGGCATGCATTCCAAATGTGGGCTGACTCAAGCCTTGCGCCAAACGCTGGCCAACCAGGGCTGCTGCGGTCGAGGCAACCCGGCGGGTCGGTAGTAATGCTCCAGTTCCACGAAGCCGGCGGCGGTGAGCAGTGCCTGCCACGCCTCGAGGTCGTGATAGGAACCATAGCGCGGCCCGTTCCAGCCTTCCTGGTTCTCACCCCGTGGATTGGAACTGAACAGCACACCGCCGGGCTTCAACGCCCCATGCAGTTGCTTGAGCACACGGGGCAGTTCCTGCTTGGGGATATGAAACAGCACCGCATTGGCAAAGATCCCGTCAAAGCGTTCGGCGGGTAAATCCAACTTGAGGAAGTCCTGCTGCAACACCTCACAGCCGCTGTCTTCGCGCGCCATCTGCGCAAACCGCTCGGAGCCATCCAGGCCGACGGCGATATGCCCCAGGCGCGTAAAGGTCTGCAAGTCCCGCCCCGGCCCGCAGCCGAAATCCAGCACGGTAAAGGGCGCCGAGCCCTGGATATGCCGCAGCAGCGCGTCGATGTTCTGGCTCACATCGTGATCGCGGGTGCCTTCACGGAAATCCTCGGCCACCTTGTTGTAGTGGCCGAGGGTGGTGGACGTGATCTGGTCGAGGTCGTCGGGCTTGAGGGGCATGGTGATGAATACCGGGCGCTGAGATGGCCCGACTATACCTCACCTCTTGTTCAGTACTCGCGCCAGGCGATCGCCGCCGAGTTGAATCACCGCCACCAGGATCACCAGCAGCACAATCACTGTGAGCATGATCTGCGTATCGAAACGCTGGTAGCCGTAGCGATAGGCAATGTCGCCCAAGCCACCGGCCCCGATCGCCCCGGCCATGGCCGACGAGTTGATCATGGTCACCAGGGTGATGGTGAACCCGCCGACAATCCCCGGCAGCGCCTCGGGCAACAGCACATGCCAGATGATGTGCCAGCGCCGGCAACCCATGGCCTGGGCGGCTTCGATCAGGCCGTGGTCGACCTCGCGCAGACTCACTTCGGCGATCCGCGCGAAGAACGGCGTGGCGGCGATGGTCAGCGGGACGACCGCCGCCCACACCCCATAGGTGGTGCCGACGATCAGCCGCGTGAACGGGATCAACGCCACCATCAGGATCAAAAACGGAATCGAGCGGAACAGATTGACGAACGCCCCCAGCACCCGGTTCAGCGTCGGCGCCTGGTAGATGCCGCCCTTGTCGCTGGTCACCAGAAACACCGCCAGCGGAATCCCCACCAGCAAGGCGATCAACGACGACACGCCGACCATCAACAAAGTGTCGATGGCACCCTGCACTAAACGATCAAACCACATAGCCCAGCACCTCCACCTGTTGTGCCCAGTTCGCGGCGCGGTTGCGCAGTTCTTCAGTGCCGTGGGGTGAGCCATTCACCGCCAGCAGCAGTTGCCCCAAGGCATGCCCCTGGATCCGTTCGACACCGCCCTGCAGCAGACGCACCCGCCCGCCGAGGGCGCTGAACAGCGCAGCCAGGTCCGGTTCATCGCTGGCGCTGCCGGTGAACTGCAAGCGCAGCACCAGCGCGGCGTCCGGCGATTCAGGCTGGGGGTGCAAACGGCTTTGCAGTTCTTCCGGCAGCCCATGTTGCAGCGGCGCCAGCAGGGTCTGGCTGACCTCGTGCTGTGGGTTGCCAAACACTTGCCACACCGGACCTTGCTCGACGATGCGCCCGTGTTCCAGCACCACCACGCGGTCGCAGATGTCGCGGATCACCGCCATCTCATGGGTGATCAAGACGATGGTCAGGCCCAGGCGCCGGTTGATCTCGCGCAGCAGGCCGAGAATCGATTGGGTGGTCTCCGGGTCGAGGGCCGAGGTGGCTTCGTCGCACAGCAGGATCTGCGGGTCGTGCACCAGCGAGCGGGCAATGCCCACGCGCTGTTTCTGCCCACCGGACAGTTGCGCTGGGTAGGCCTTGTGCTTGTCCTGCAAGCCGACCAATTCCAGCAGCTCGCGCACTTTTTGCTCACGCTGGGGCTTGGGCACGCCGGCGACTTTCAGCGGCAATTCGACGTTCTGCCACACGGTCTTGGCCGACATCAGGTTGAAGTGCTGGAAGATCATGCCGATACGCCGGCGCAGCGCCACCAGGTGGTCTTCGTCGAAGTCGCCGATATCCACCTGATCGATCAGCACGCGCCCGCTGCTGGGTTGTTCCAGGCGGTTGATGGTGCGGATCAGCGAGGATTTGCCGGCGCCGCTGCGGCCGATAATGCCGAACACTTCACCGCGCTGGATCGCCAGGTCGATGCCTTGCAAGGCATGCACGCCGCCGTCGTAGGTCTTGCCCAGGTTGATAAAGCGCACGTGCGCGCGGTTCAGGTCCGGATGCAGTTCTGTCTGTTCGGCGTCCCTGGGCGGTGAGCCCAGGTCGCGCAGTCGAGCGTGGGCGGCGGTCATTTTTTATCTTCCCAACCGACTTGGTAGAGCTTGCCGAGGGATTTATCCAGGGCGGCACGCACCACCGGCGAGTGCTGGTAGATGTCGACGAACTTGATCACGCGCGGGTCGGTTTTGCTTTTTGGCTGGATCACGAACTGGATCACGTATTCCGGGTGGTCGAGGCCGTCGAACAGCAGCGCCGACTCGGCATCGAAGGTCTTGGACAGGCGGATGTAGGCCGGGTAGCCCTGCACCAGGTCCGCGTCGTCATAGGCGCGCACCAGTTGCACGGCCTCGACTTGCAGGATCTTGATCTTCTTCGGGTTGCTGACGATGTCTTCTTCGGTGGCCTTGTAGCCCACGCCCGGCTTGAGGGTGATCAAGCCGGCCTTGGCCAGCAGTTGCAGGCCGCGACCGCTGTTGATCGGGTCGTTGGCAATCGCCACGCTGGCGCCCTGGGGCAGGTCGTTGATGCTTTTGTACTTTTTCGAATACAGCCCGACGTTGTTGATGATGCCCGGCGCGTACGGCACCAGGTCAAAACCGGCGGCGGCCTTGGCGTTTTCCAGGAACGGGATGTGCTGGAAGTAGTTCACGTCAATATCGCCGGCGGCCAGGCTGACGTTGGGCGCGATCCAGTCGGTGAATTCCACCAGCTCGACTTTCAAGCCTTGCTTGCCGGCTTCGGCAACGGCGGCTTCCAGGGGAATCGCGAAGGCGGCGGTGGTGCCGATTTTCAACGGTGCATCGGCAGCGAACACCGCCGAGCTGAACAACCCGAAGGCCAGGGCCAGTGCTTTGACTGGGTTATTGAGGAATGTCTTTTTCATAGTGGATTTCCAGTCATAAGGTATTAGGGCAAACAATGCAGATTTCTGTTCAGTGGCGGTAGGTCGAGCCGGTGTGTTGTTCAGGTAGGCGAGCACTGCCGTGGAAGACCTTTTCCCGCAGCGTGCCGCTCTCATATTCAGTCTTGTACGACCCCCGCTTCTGCAACTCCGGCACTACCAGGTCGATAAAGTCCACATAGCTTTCCGGGGTGACAATGCGCGTCAGGTTGAAACCATCCAGCCCGGTTTCGCTGATCCAGGATTCCAGCTCGTCAGCGACCTGTTCGGGGGAGCCGACCAGGGTGATATAGCGCCCGCCGAGGGCGTGCTGTTCGAGCAATTTGCGCCGGGTCCAGTCGTTGTTTTGCAGGTTTTTGGTGGCCGACTGGATCGCGTTGCTCTTCACGTACTGGATCGGTTCGTCCAGTTCGTATTGGGCAAAATCAATCGCGGTGGACGCCGAAAAGTGCGCGACGCCGGCCTCTGCGCTGGCATAGCTCAGGTACTCGGCATGCTTGGCCCAGGCCAGTTCTTCGGTGGCGCCGACGATCACGTTCAGCCCCATGAACACCTTGATGTCATCCGGGTTGCGCCCGGCCTCGACCGCGCTGGCGCGCACCTTGTCCACCTGCACCTTGGTCGCGGCCTTGTTCTGGCCGCTGATGAATACGCACTCGGCATGGCGCCCGGCGAACAACAGGCCACGGTCCGAACTGCCGGCCTGGAACAGCACCGGCGTACGCTGCGGCGACGGCTCGCACAGGTGATAACCCTCCACCTGGTAGAACTCGCCATGGTGCTCGACCTTGTGCACCTTGCCCGGCTGCGCATAGACCCGCGCCTGCGGATCGTTGAGCACCGCGTCGTCTTCCCAGCTGCCTTCCCAGAGTTTGTAGAGCACCTCCAGGTATTCATCGGCCTGGTCGTAGCGCCGGTCATGCTCGACCTGTTCGGTGAGGCCCATGGCCTTGGCGGCGCTGTCGAGGTAGCCGGTGACGATGTTCCAGCCGACCCTGCCACGGCTCAGGTGGTCGAGCGTGGACATGCGCCGGGCGAACAGATACGGCGGCTCATAGGTGAGGTTGGCGGTGAGGCCAAAGCCGAGGTTCCGCGTCACGGCGGCCATCGCCGAAACCAGCAGCAGCGGGTCATTGACCGGCAGCTGGATCGACTCCTTGAGCGGCACATCGATGGAGTTCTGGTACACGTCATACACGCCGACGATATCGGCGATGAACAAACCGTCGAACAGCCCGCGCTCCAGGGTTTGCGCGAGGTCGGTCCAGTACTCGATGCTTTTGTACTGGGTGGACGTGTCCCGTGGATGGGTCCACATACCGTGGTTGATATGCCCGATGCAGTTCATGTTGAAGGCATTGAGCAGGATCTTTTTCTTTGCCATCAAATGGTCCCCCGCAGTGGCGGGTTTTCAGCGTTGAGGTAGTAATTGCCTACCGCGTGGTACTTCCAGCGCACCGGGTCGTGCAGGGTGTGCACGCGGGCGTTGCGCCAGTGGCGGTCGAGGCCGTGCTCGGCGAGGGTGGCCTGGCTGCCGGCCAGCTCGAACAGGGTGCTGCCGGCGGCCAGGGAAATCTCGGTGCTCAAGGCGCGGACTTCAGCGACGGCGATGGACGCTGCCGCCACGGTCTCGGCATTGCTGTCGGCCTGGGCGCGGTCGAGGTAAACACCGGCACGTTCCAGCAAGGCTTCAGCGGCGTGCAGGCGAATGCTCAGGTGGCCGAAGCTCTTCAGGGTCAGCGGGTCTTCGGTGGCCTTGTCGTTGCCGGAGTCGATCCACGGGCGGGTCTTGGTGCGCACAAAGTGCAGCGCATCTTCAAAGGCGGCGCGGGCGATGCCGGTGTCGATGGCGGCGTGAAGAATCTGCGCCAGCGGGCCGACCGTGGTCGGGCGCTCGAAAGCGCTCTGGAACGGGATCACGTCTTGCGCCGCAACCCACACGTTATCGAACACCACCGAGCCGCTGCCGGTGGTGCGCTGGCCGAAGCCGCTCCAGTCGTCGATGACCGTCAGGCCTTCGCTGTCACGGGGGACAAAGGCCAGTTGCTGGATGCCGTGTTCATCCACCACCGAGGTAGGAATGCGCTGGGCGTAGATCGCGCCGGTGGCGTAGAACTTGCGGCCGGTGATGCGGAAGCCGTCGCCGTCGCGGGTGATCTTGGTGACGCGATCATGGGCGGTCCTGGTGCCCAGTTCCGCCAGGGCGTTGCCGAAACGCCGGCCGGCGAGTACTTCGGCGTACAGGCGTTGTTGCTGTTCAGGGCTGCCATTCACGCGCAGCACTTCGAGGGCGTAGAAATGGTTTTGCGGAATCTGGCCCAGGGAGGCATCCGCCTGGGCGATCAGGGCAATGACCTTGGCCAGGGTGACGTTGGACACCCCGGCGCCGCCAAATGCCTTGGGCACACTAATGCCCCACAGGCCGGAGCGCGAGAACACGTCCAGCTCGGGCAGCGGCAGGCGGCGTTCGCGGTCGCGCTGGGCGCTGTCGCGGCACAAGTCTTCGGCCAGGTCGCTGGCGACAACAAGGGCCTGTTCGTCGCTGGTGATAACCGCGACACGGTGAGAAAAGGTCATGAGTTTCTCCAGAGGTCTGGTCGGTTAAATCCAGGAATGGCGAGCCGGCAACGTGCCGTTCAAGCGATAGGCGCCGACGGCGTGATACTTCCAGCGCACCGGGTCGTGCAGGGTGTGCACCCGGGCGTTGCGCCAGTGACGGTCGAGGTTGAATTCGGCGAGGGTGGCGCGGCTGCCGGCCAGTTCGAAGAGCTTTTCGCTGACCAGCAACGACACTTCAGTGGTGAGCACCTTCGCTTCGGCCACGGCAATCGACGCACGCGCGGCGGACTGTGCGGTGATCGGAGCGGCGCTGACCTGGTCCAGCACTTGCCCGGCCTTGCGCAACAGCGCTTCGGCGGCGTGCAGTTCGATCTTCAGCTTGCCGATATCGGCGATCACGTAGAGGTCATCGCTGGCGCGCTCGACCTTGGCGTCGATCCACGGGCGCGAACGCTCACGGACGAAGGCGATGGTGTCATCCAGCGCGCCACGGGCGATGCCGGCGTCGATGGCGGCCTGGATCAGTTGCGAAACGGCGCCCTGGATAGTCGGGCTTTCGCCGATGCGCCAGTTTTCCACGACCAACTCGGCATCCACGGGGACACGATCAAGCAAGACGGTGCCGCTGGCGGTGGTGCGTTGGCCGAAGCCCGACCAGTCATCCACGATGCGCAGCCCTGCGGTGCCACGGCGTACAAACGCCATGACCTGCCTGCCGTCGTCGTTCAGCGCCTTCACCGCCACCCAGTGGGCAAACAGTGCGCCGGTGGAGTAGAACTTCTGGCCGCTGATCACGTAACCATCGCCCTGGGCGGTGATGCGCGCCTTGAGCTCCAGGGTGTTTTTGGTGCCGCGTTCAGGTCCGCCATTGCCGATGCGCCAGCCGTCGAGGACGCTCTGGAACAGGTGCTCTTTCTGGCGCTCGGTGGCGGCGCCCTGCAACACCTGCAGGATGCCGAAATGGTTCTGCGGGATCTGCCCGAGGGCAGGGTCTGCCGCGCTGATGATCGCGAACACCTCGGCCAGGGTGGTGAACGACACCTGTGGGCCGCCGTATTCGCGGGGGATGGAAATACTGCCCAGCCCACTGCGGGTGAATTGTTCGATCTGCGCCCACGGCAGCTTGCGTTGCTGGTCACGCTGGGCGGCGTGCAGGCGCGCGGCCTGGGCCAGTTCGTGGGCAGCCTTCAGCGCCTCTGCATCGTTGCGCAGCACGGTGGCCGGCAACAGCAGGGGAGCAACGTCCAGATCACTCTGGGGGGGTGTTAGAGCCAAGTTAGACATCAGCGCCGCTCCTTGGCTGCACGTAATGCCCTGGCGTTATGCACCGGGGTAATTCTGACCATACCGACCTCGCATTCAATGAAATAAAAACAGAAAAATCAGAGATGTCCGGTGGTCCGGTGTATATACCCTAAGCGTGTTAAATATTTAAATAAACTAACTTTTGGGAATATGCATAGAAGGTCTGTCACCCCGGTTCACAGGGTGAGCCGAGGGGCCGTGGTTGGTAGACCCACGCGGTCCCGGCCGGCTGGCTCGGCGCGCAGGCGGCAATGCGCAGCGTACGCGTGGGCGCCCAGCGCGAATTGTTGCCGACACGATCGAGAATGCAGTACGTCACCTCCAGGCGGCTGTCGTCACCGGCCTCGACAATCACCGTCGAAGGCACCCACACCTGCACGACCACCCCGACGGCTTTGGCCTGGATCCTGGGCAGGTCCATGCGTACGTCTCCCCAGCGCAGGGTGATGGCATCGCCCGTGGCCATGTTCAGGTAAGGCGCGATGGTCAGCGGAATACCCCGTCGCACCTGGCGACCGTTGACGCCGTAGCGACGGATGGTCTCGGGCAAACCGACGGGGGCGAGGTTGTGGTTTTCGTCGCTGTACAGGGGGGAGGGCTGGCCGCCGGGGTATCGGGTCTTTACGCACACACCTTTCACGGCCGAGCGGGCAGGTGCACGACCGACTTGCATGACCTGGTAATGCACCTGGGCCAGGCCGTCCAGCACAAAACTTTCCGGCACCCGCAGATGGGTCGGCGAGCCGACCTTGCACGCGCTCACCCTGCGTGAGGCGGCAAAGCAGTTGTTCCAGAACAGTTCGATCAGGTCGCCCTCATCCATGCCGGGGTAAGGCGCGATGTCCACCTGCAGTTGACTGGCCGCCAGTGCGTTGATGCCGTGCCGGTTAGCCTGGGGCAAGGTGGGGGCCGTGAGCAGGGCCGGGGTTGCAGTGCGCGTCATAAGTAATCTCCTTGATGCAGCCAGCAGCAATCGTTCCAGCCTCGCGGCGCGGGTGCGCAGGTGGGCTGAAAGGAACGATTCAGTGAGTAGCCGGGATAGGATCCAATCCTCTGGACGCTAGATAAGAGGGTTGGCCAAGGAGCGTCAATGGCGGCAAAAGGCTAAACGGCGGGTTGGAGCAGATTCAGAAGGGTCTGACTGGGCGGGGGATTTTTGGATCGGGGAGACGGCGGGTTTACGCGTGGATGGCGAGGATTTCCTGTAGGAGCCGATTGTGTGGTGAGGGAGCAAGCTCCCTCGCCACATCAGTGGGCGAGGAACTTGCTCAGGAACTGCCGGGTGCGTTCTTCCTTGGGGTTGGCGAACAACGCCTTGGCTTCGCCTTGCTCCACGATCACGCCCTTGTCGAAGAAGATCACCCGGTTGGCCACATCGCGGGCAAAGCTCATTTCGTGGGTGACGATGACCATGGTGCGGTTTTCTTCGGCGAGGCTGCGGATGGTCGCCAGCACTTCGCCCACCAGCTCCGGGTCCAGCGCCGAGGTGGGTTCGTCGAACAGGATCACTTCCGGTTCCATGGCCAGCGCGCGGGCAATTGCCACGCGCTGTTGCTGGCCGCCGGACAGGCGCCGTGGGTAGGCGTCTTCCTTGCCCGCCAGGCCAACCCTGGCCAGCAGCTTGCGCCCAAGGGCAACAGCGGCTTCACGGGGCATCTTCTTGACCACGGTCGGCCCTTCGATGACGTTTTCCAGCGCTGTGCGGTGGGGGAACAGGTTGAAGTTCTGGAACACAAAACCCACGTGCTGGCGCAGGCGCCGCACCAGGCCTTGTTGCTGGTTGAGCGGTTTGCTGCCGTCGATCTGGATGTCGCCCACCTTGATCCGGCCGCTGGTGGGTTCTTCGAGGAAATTCAGGCAGCGCAGGAAGGTGGTCTTGCCGGAACCGCTGGGGCCGATGATGGCGACGACTTCGCCTTCCTTGACCTCCAGGTCGATGCCGTTGAGTACCACCTGACCGTTGAATTGTTTGGTCAGTTTTTCAACCACGATCATGCTTCAAGACTCCAGGTCATGCCGGTTGACCCGGTCTTCCAGGCGGTTTTGGAAATGCGCCAGGATGCTGGCCAGCACCCAGTAGATCAGGGCGGCGGATAGATACATGGTGAAAATTTCGAAGGTGCGCGCAGACACCAGTTGAGCCTGGCGGAATAGTTCTGGCACCTGGATGGTGGCGGCCAGCGCGGTGTCCTTGACCAGCGAAATAAAGCTGTTGCCCAACGGTGGCAGGGCGGTGCGCATTGCCTGTGGCAGGATGGCCCGGCGCAGGGTCTGTGCACGGGTCATGCCGATACTGGCAGCGGCTTCCCATTGGCCACGCTCGATGGAGGCGATGGCGGCCCGCAGGATTTCACAGGCGTAGGCGGCCATGTTCAGTGAAAAGCCGATCATGGCGGCCGGGATCGGATCCAGCTCGATGCCCACTTGCGGCAAGCCGTAGTAGATCAGAAACAGCTGTACCAGCAAGGGCGTGCCGCGAAAGAACGACACGTAGACGCGGGCTGTCCAGCTCAGCAGTTTGAAGCGCGACAACCGCATCAAGGCCAGGCCGAAGCCCAGCAGCAAGCCGAAAAACATCCCGCCAAGGCTGAGAATCACCGTGTAATACGCGCCCTTGAGCAGAAAGGGCGCGGAGTCTAGCGCGAGTTGGAAACCTGCTTCCATTATTGAGTGACGTCAGCGTTGAAGTACTTCTCGGACAGCTTCTTCAAGGTGCCGTCGGCGCGCAGCTTGTCGAGGGCCTTGTTCACCGCTTCAAGCAGCTCGGGCTCGCCTTTGCGCAGGGCGATACCGGCTTCCTGGCGGGAGAAGGCGTCGCCGGCAGCGGCGGTGTCCGGGGCTTTCTTGGCGTATTCCAGGGCGGCCAGGCGGTCGATCAGGATGGCGTCGATACGGCCGATGCGCAGGTCCTGGAACTTGGTCGGGTCATCGTTATAGGTCTTGATAATGGCTTTGGGTTGGTTGTCCTTGAGCCATTGTTCGTAGTTGGTGCCCAGGCCTACCCCGACTTTCTTGCCGGCCAGGTCGTCGGCGGTCTTGATGGTGTCGACGTTCTTTTTCAGCACCAGCGCCTGGATACCGGACACGGTGTAGGGCGTGGAAAAGTCGTATTTCTTCTTGCGCTCTTCGGAGATGGTGACTTGGTTGACCACCGCATCCAGGCGCTTGGATTCCAGGGCGGCGAGGATGCCGTCCCATGGCGTGGCTTGCAGCTTGACCTTCACGCCCAGCTCTTTGGCCAGGGCCTCGGACAGCTCGACTTCGAAGCCGCTGAGCTTGCCACTTTCATCGACGAAGCTGAACGGCGGGTAGGTGCCTTCCAGGCCGATTTTGATCTCGCCGGCCTTTTTGATGTTGCCCAGTTGCTCGCCGGCAACCGCCTGGCCCAGCCAACCGGCACCGAGCGCCAGACCCAAAGTGCCAACGAGCAACGTGCGACGCAATACAGAAATAGTCATGAAGAGCCCCTGTGTTTTTTATGTTGAGCGAAGCAGGTGACGCGGTAGTCGTATCCTGCCTTAAAGCGCGTAGCGCGTCTTCGCCTACGGCGCGATGATAAAGCCGGGTTTTAAGACTTGAAAATAATATAAATCTTATTTGATATTCTATTTAGGAATATTTGGCGAGTCTAATATGGGAGGGGCAGGCCCCCTCCCACATTTAGCCCGCATTTATTCAGTTGAAAACCGAGTCATAGGCAAACAACGCCGGTGCCCCACCGGTATGCAGGAAAATAATCGGGCCATCTTCGAAGCGCTGGCGGCCGATACCGTCCAGCAAGCCGGCCATGGCCTTGCCAGTGTAGACCGGGTCCAGCAGCAGGCCTTCCTGGCTCGCCAATAGCTTGACCGCCGAAAGGGTGCCGGCGTTCGGTTCACCATAACGGGGGCCGAAATATTCGTCCCACAGGATCACCTTGAACGCGTCGGGGATGTCCACGCCGAGCAACTCGGCCGTGCGCTCGGCCAGGCCCTGGACTTTCGGGAACTGCGCTTCTTCCGTGCGCGATACGGTGATGCCGATCACGGGCAGTTGCGGCAGCACTTCACTCAAGGCCAGGGCCAGACCACTGTGGGTACCGGCGCTGCCGGAGGCCAGCACCACGGCGGCGAATTCGATACCGCTGTCTTCGATCTGTGCGGCCAGCTCCAGGCCGGCGCGTACGTAGCCGAGGGCGCCGAGGGCATTGGAGCCGCCGATGGGAACCAGGTATGGCTTCTTGCCGTTGCTGCGCAGGCGATCGGCAAGGGCGTTGAGTTGGTCGTCGACGTTGTCGAGGTTTTCCACCAACTCTACCTTGGCGTCGAACAACTCCAGCAGCAGGCGGTTGCCGTTGCCCAGGTAGTTGGGGTCTTCGGTGCCGGTGGGGTTTTCCAGCAGGGCGACGCAGCCGAGGCCGAGCCTGGCGGCGAGGGCGGCGGTCTGGCGTACGTGGTTGGACTGGATCGCGCCGGCGGTCACCAGGGTATCGGCGCCCTGGGCGATGGCATCGGCTGCCAGGTATTCGAGTTTGCGCAGCTTGTTGCCGCCCATGGCCAGTGGCGTGGTGTCGTCGCGCTTGACGTAGATGTCGCGTCCCAACCAGGTCGACAGCCGTTCGAGTTTTTCCAGGGCGGTGGCGCCGCCGAGCAGTTCCAGGCGGTTAAAACGGTCGAGCTGTTGCTTGATCATGGCTACGCACGGTGGCTAAGGGATGGAGCGACTATAGGCAGGCACTTTTCATCGGGCAACCGTCAATCGCTTATGCCTGATGGTTCTTAGCATCGCACCATTGGTTCTTAAGGGCGGCCAGGGTGGATACCGTAAAGTGATGGCCATTACGTCAGGAGTGAATACCGTGAGTGAGCGTTCCAGCCATTGGCAATTACAGACCATCGTCAGCCAACTGCGCAGCGCCCGTGACCAGTGGCGAACACGCAATGGCCGCTTGAGCGGCGAGCATGGCGGTCGCGAATTGCCGTCCCGTGAAGCCGTTGCCCAGATTCTCGAAGCCCTGTGTGGTGCGCTGTTTCCGATGCGCCTGGGGCCGGCGGACTTGCGTGAAGAAAGTGAAGATTTCTACGTCGGCCATACCCTCGACGTTGCGCTGAATGCCTTGCTGGCCCAGGCGCGCCTGGAGTTGCGCTATGCCGCGCGCCAGGGCGGCGAGGATGACAGCCAGATCGACGCCCATGCCATCCGGCTGATCCAGGATTTCGCCCTGGCCTTGCCGTCCTTGCGCAGCCTGTTGGACACCGACGTGCTCGCCGCCTACCACGGCGACCCGGCCGCGCGCAGCGTGGATGAAGTGCTGCTGTGCTACCCGGGGATCCTCGCGGTGATTCACCATCGCCTGGCCCACCACCTGTACCGCGCCGGCTTGCCGCTGCTGGCACGGATCAGCGCGGAAATCGCCCACTCGGCCACCGGCATCGATATCCACCCCGGCGCGCAGATTGGCCCGAGTTTCTTCATCGACCACGGCACGGGCGTGGTGATCGGCGAAACCGCGATCATCGGCGAGCGGGTGCGCATTTATCAGGCCGTCACCTTGGGGGCCAAGCGCTTCCCGGCGGATGAAGATGGGCAGTTGCAGAAGGGCCATGCGCGCCACCCGATTGTCGAGGACGACGTGGTGATCTATGCCGGGGCGACGATCCTCGGGCGCATCACCATCGGCAAGGGTTCGACCATTGGCGGCAATGTGTGGCTGACCCGCAGTGTGCCGGCGGGGGCGAATATTACGCAGGCGAATCTGCAGCATGATGATGGGGCGCAAAAATAGCGCCGGTCTTAAAAATCACACAAAACCCTGTGGGAGGGGGCTTGCCCCCGATAGCGGAGTGTCAGTCAAAAATGAATTGGCTGAACCACCGCCATCGGGGGCAAGCCCCCTCCCACATTTTGACGGCATTCCACACGGAGCCCGTATTTCAGTCAGCAGTCGCTGAACGATTTCCTTTGCTCACCCGTCATACCACTCAGCCCTGCGATTAGCCCCAAACCGCCTATTCATGTTTAACTTGAACGTTCGTTCAAGTTAAACCCGGTGGTTCGCTGCCCGCTCACAACAGGAGGCTTACCTTTGCTGAGTCCGTTTTATACAGCCACATCCCTCACCCTCGGGGTGCATCGTTCATGAGTGCATCGTCCACCCCATCCAGCGGCCTGGTGCGCATGAATGCGCCGGTCTTCTACTTTGCCGCCACCTTCATCTTGCTGTTCGGCATCACTGTCATCGCTATCCCGCAACAGGCCGGTGCCTGGTTGCTGGCGGCGCAAAACTGGGCGGCCAACACGGTCGGCTGGTACTACATGCTGGCGATGACCCTGTATCTGGTCTTCGTGGTGGTCACCGCGCTATCGGGCTACGGCAAGATAAAACTCGGTGCCGACCACGACGAGCCCGAATTCAGTTACCTGTCCTGGGCCGGCATGCTGTTCGCCGCAGGGATCAGCATCACGTTGTTCTTCTTCTGCGTGTCCGAGCCGCTGACGCACCTGGTGCAACCGCCCCAGGGCGAGGCCATGAATGCCGACGCCGCGCGCCAGGCCATGCAGGTGCTGTTCCTGCACTGGGGCCTGCACGGCTGGGGCGTGTTTGCGTTTGTCGGCATGGCGCTGGCGTATTTCGCCTACCGGCATAACCTGCCGCTGGCGTTGCGCTCGGCGCTGTACCCGCTGATCGGCAAGCGCATCAACGGCCCTATCGGCTATGCGGTGGATGGCTTCGGCATCATTGCCACGGTGTTCGGCCTGGGGGCCGACATGGGCTTTGGCGTGCTGCACCTCAATTCCGGCCTCGACTACCTGTTCGGCGTTGCCCACACCCAGTGGATCCAGGTCGGCCTGATCACCCTGATGATGGGCGCGGCGATCCTGGTCGCCGTGGCCGGCGTCGACAAGGGCGTGCGGGTGATGTCCGACATCAACATGCTGCTGGCCTGCGCGCTGCTGCTGTTCGTGTTGTTCGCCGGGCCGACCCAGCACTTGCTCAACACCCTGATCCAGAACATCGGTGATTACCTGGGCGCGTTGCCGACCAAGAGTTTCGATGTGTACGCCTACGACAAACCGAGCGACTGGCTCGGCGGCTGGACGGTGTTCTACTGGGCCTGGTGGATTGCATGGTCGCCATTCGTAGGCCTGTTTATCGCGCGCATTTCCCGTGGCCGGACCATCCGCGAATTCGTGTTCGGCGTGCTGCTGATCCCGCTGGGCTTCACCCTGGCGTGGATGTCGATTTTCGGCAACAGCGCCATCGACCAGGTGCTCAACCACGGGATGGCCGCCCTCGGCCAGTCGGCCATCGATGATCCGTCGATGAGCCTCTACCTGCTGCTGGAAACCTACCCGTGGAGCAAAACCGTGATCGCGGTCACGGTGTTTATCAGCTTCGTGTTCTTCGTCACGTCGGCCGACTCCGGCACCGTGGTGCTCTCGACCCTGTCGTCCAAGGGCGGCAACGCCGACGAAGACGGGCCGAAATGGCTGCGGGTGTTCTGGGGCGCGATGACCGCGCTGGTCACCAGTGCCTTGCTGTTTGCCGGCAGCATCGATTCGCTGAAATCGGCGGTGGTGCTGACCTCGCTGCCGTTCTCGCTGATCCTGTTGCTGATGATGTGGGGGCTGCACAAGGCCTTCTACCTCGAGTCGCAAAAGCAGATTGCGCAGTTGCATTCGTTGGCGCCGGTGTCGGGCTCCCGCAAGGGCACCGGCGGTTGGCGCCAGCGTTTGAGCCAGGCCGTGCATTTCCCGTCGCGGGACGAGGTGTACCGTTTCCTTGAGGCCACGGTGCGTCCGGCGATCGAAGAAGTGACGGCGGTGTTTGTCGAAAAAGGCCTCAACGTCGTCACCCAGCCGGACCCGTCCAACGACAGCGTCAGCCTGGAAATCGGCCACGGCGAAGAGCATCCGTTCGTGTACCAGGTGCAGATGCGCGGCTATTTCACGCCCTCATTTGCACGCGGCGGCATGGGGTCCAAGCAGCTCAACAATCGCCGCTACTACCGCGCGGAAGTGCACTTGAGCGAGGGCAGCCAGGACTACGACCTGGTGGGCTACACCAAGGAGCAGATCATCAACGATATCCTCGACCAGTACGAGCGGCACCTGCAGTTCCTGCACTTGGTGCGTTGAGGCTCAGGCCCTGAGGTACAGGGCCAGTGACACCAAGGGCACGCCAAACACGCCACTGCCGATCACCAGCTCCGACACCAGGGGTTGGCCGGCAGTGACCATCCCCACGGCGCCATTGATCACTGCCACCCCCAACCAGATCGCCACAAAGCTGTAGGCCAGAATGTGTCGGCTGACGCCAAGCTTCTGCCCGATCAACAGCATCAGGGCCAGCAGCATCAAGCCCGCGGTGATCACCAGGGTGGTGTGCATGTTCAGAGCTCCTTGCCCAGCGCGTTGTCCAGGGAATAGCGGCCTGCACCGCGAAACACCAGGTACAACGATAGCAGCGCCAGCAGCACCGGGTACTCGATGCCTCGGTCGATCCACGGCCACGTCGGCCCCAGCAAGTAAGCAATGGTCAACATCTGCACGGTCAGCATGGCCGCGACCAGCCGTGTGCCCAGGCCGAGGATCAACAGCAATCCAC
Source organism: Pseudomonas sp. NFACC42-2 (assembly GCF_900116055.1). Taxonomy (NCBI): domain Bacteria; kingdom Pseudomonadati; phylum Pseudomonadota; class Gammaproteobacteria; order Pseudomonadales; family Pseudomonadaceae; genus Pseudomonas; species Pseudomonas sp. NFACC42-2. Next base: position 116,743 of record NZ_FOZO01000012.1, on the reverse strand, counting down.
CGACCGCTTCCAGCAAGGCCACCAGCAGGCCGATCAGCTCCGCCTGCGGCAAGTGCAGGCGGTTCTGGATCAGGTTGATGGAGGCCGCCATCGGGTCTGCCATCGAACCATGGGCGTTGCCCAGCAATTTGGGCAGCCCGTGGGTGACCATGATCACCCCAAAGCCTGCGCGCAGCAGCGTGTAGGCCAGGGGTTCGGCGAAGCGGTAAAGCGGGGCGAGTGCGGGGATCAACAAGGTCATGGCGAGCCTCCGTGTTTTCAGTGGTTGACCGGCTTGAGCAGGTCCTGCAGACCGACTTTCCAGAACAACTCGGCACGTACCCGGTCGGCCACACCGTTGACGATTTCGCAGCCGTCTTCGGACGGGTCGATATGCCGACGCAAAGGGCGTGTGCCGAAGGGCAAGTCGACGATCTCGACGATGGCCTGGGCGACTTCAGCCACATCAGCATCCGCGGGCTCCAGCGCCGCCAGGCCGTGCAGGGCAGCTTGCGCCACACCGGCATAAGGGCCGTCTTCATACTCACTCACCCGCGCCTGGTCGGCGGGCTTGCCGGAGTGGACGAAGTGGTTGGTGCCCTTGGTGAATGCGCCGGGCACGATGATCGAGGTCTCGATGCCCCAGCGGGTCAGCTCACTGGCGTAGGACACCGCCAAGGAGTCCATCGCCGCCTTGGCCGCGAAGTACGGCGCCAGAAACGGCGGTGTTCCACCACGAGCGCTGCTGGACGACACCCACATCACCAGGCCTTTGCCCTGCTTGCGCAAATACGGCAGTGCGGCGCGGTTGACCCGCTGGGTGCTCAATACGTTGATGTCATACAGCTGGGCGAATTGCTCCGGCGTGAAGGCTTCGGCCGGGCCGAACGACATGTGTCCGGCGTTGTGGATGATCACATCCAGGCGTCCGCAGTCCGCGACAATCCTGGCAACGCCGGCCTCCACTGAATCGCTGTAGGCCACGTCCAGCTCGACACTGCGCAAGTCCACCTGATGCGTGTGGGCATAGCGCTGCACTTCGGCCACCTGCGGCGCATTGCGCCCCAGGGTTTCGCGCATGCTGGCGTAGACCGTATGGCCGGCGTCGGCCAAGGCGCGGGCGGTGAGCGCGCCAAAACCGCTGGACGCACCGGTAATCAGGATGATCGATTTCATGGGGGTGACCTCGTCGGAAGTGGGCTTAGGCGTGGCGGTGGAAACGTTGCTGCACGGCGTGGGAGAACCAGCCGGCGAGGGCCCCGAGGCTGCTGGCACCGCCCAGTTCGGCGAAGGTTTCCAACGATGGCTCGAGGTGCGAGGCGAAGTAGGTGATCAGACCGAGAAAGTAGCTGACGAGGTTGTTCATCACCGGTACGGCCCTCAGGGAAACCACGACCATGGCCACGACAAACACGACGGCAGGTAATGCCCATACGCCGAGAATCGGAGCCAAGACAGCGATGCTCCTGGCCGCCAACATGCCGAACACAATCCCAAGCAATACGCAGCCGAGGTTGGCCAGGCCGTCGCGCAGGGTCAGGCCGCGACTGAAGAAGGCGACCCAGCCGACAAACATCGCCCAGACGGGCAAGGTCAGCATCCCGCTGGTGCCTGCCGCCACGGCGGCAGTGGTCGCCGCGATGGCTGTTATCAGGTTGAACATCCACTTGGATTGACTGCGAGTGTGATTAGTACGGTCGAGTGAGTTCATGAGCACGACTCCCTATTTTTGGTGGGTGGTTTAAACGAGCCCGCCGTTGGCGCGCAGGATTTGCCCATTGATCCAGCCACCGGCCGGGCTCACCAGAAACGCCACCACGCGGGCGATGTCTTCCGGTTGTCCAAGGCGTTCCAGCGGCGGCATTTTGGCCATGCCCTGGATCTGCTCTTCGCTCTTGCCGTGCTGGAACAACTCGGTGGCGACCGGGCCTGGCGCCACGGCGTTGACGGTAATGCGCCGCCCGCGCATCTCTTTGGCAAACACCTGGGTCAGGGACTCCACTGCCGCCTTGCTGGCGATGTACACCGCGTAGCCGGGGAGGTTGAGGCCGACGGTGCTGCTGGAAAAATTGACGATGCGCCCACCGTCGTTCAAGCGGGTGTCGGCTTCACGCAGGGCGTTGAACGTGCCACGGGTGTGGATATCGAAGTTCTGGTCGTAGAGTTCGTCGCTGTGCTGGGCCAGGGGCAGCGTCTTGAGAATGCCGGCGTTGTTGATCAGCACATCGACCTTGCCCAATTGCGCCTCGGTTTCGTCGAACAGGCGCTTGATGTCGGCGGGTTTGGCGACGTCGCCTTGGATCGCTATGGCCTTATGGCCCGCCTGGCGCAGTTCCACCACCAGCTTCGACGCCTCGGCGGCGCTGCTGGCGTAGTTGATGGCCACGGCGTAACCGTCGGCGGCGAGTTGTTTGGCGATGACGGCACCAATACCACGGGAAGCGCCGGTGATGATTGCCACTTGAGTCGTCATGATCTGGGTTCCTTGAACGGGGGTCTGGAAGCAGATTCACATGTTTACCCTGGCCGATAAATGCGCCAGAGTTGCCTTGACTGTTCAATAATCGCCAACAATAAGGGTGTAGGAGTACAGCGTGGATCAAGTCAAAGCCATGAAGGTCTTTGTGCGTATTTACGAGCGTTCCAGCTTCACGCTGGCGGCTGATGACTTGAACCTGCCCCGTGCGACCCTGACTCACACCCTCAATCAATTTGAAGCCTGGCTGGGTACGCGCCTGCTGGAACGCAGCACTCGGCGTGTGCGCCCGACCCTGGATGGCGAGGCGTACTACCAACGCTGCGTGCAGCTACTCGCGGAGCTGGAAGAAGCCGAGTTGGCGTTCCGCAGCGTGGCGCCCAAGGGGCGTTTGCGCGTGGACCTGCACGGCACGCTGGCCAAGTATTTTGTGGTGCCGGCGCTGCCGCAATTCATGGCGCGATACCCGGATATCGAGCTGTCCATCAGTGAGGCGGACCGCTTTGTCGACCTGATCGCCGAGGGCGTGGATTGCGTATTGCGTGCGGGCACCCTGGGGGATTCCGCGTTGATTGGTCGGCGCGTCGCCAACCTGCGCCAGGTGACGTGCGCGAGCCCTGCCTACCTGCGCAAATACGGCGAACCCAAGAGCCTGGCCGAGTTAAGTAAACACCGCGCGGTGAACTACGTTTCACGCACCACGGCCAAGCTGTTTCCGTTCGAGTTTATGGTCGATGGCGAGTTGCAGGAAGTGAGTATCGACGGTGCGCTGTCGGTGTTCGGCGCGGAGATTTACTCCGCCAGTGCGGTGGCGGGGTTGGGGATTATCCAATGCCCGCATTACCGCATGGCCGATCTGATCGAGCAGGGCGTGATGCGCGAAATTCTGCAGGAAACACCGCCGCCCTTGATGCCGGTGTCGGTGCTTTATCCACAGAACCGACACATGTCGCCGAGGGTGCGTGTGTTCGTCGACTGGCTCGCGGAAATCTTCGAAAACGCCCGCTAACCCGCGTAGTTAAAGGCTTTCATAAATTTAATTTCATCCGTCTACATCGGGTTTTGACGCGTAACTGTCATCTGGTCACTGCGTAATTGTGTGAAGCGTTTGACGCTTTCATTTCAGAACAGTGACGGAGAACGGTAACAATGAAGACGTTGATAAGCCCTATGGTGGGTGCCGCCATGGCGAGCTTTATGCTGTCCGCCCACGCCGATTTTATCGATGACAGCCACGCCGACGTGACCCTGCTCAACCGCTATCTCAACCAGCAGGGACGGGACGTGGTGGGCAGCAATGCCAAGGCCCATAGCATTCGGGATTGGGGCCAGGGGTTCGAGTTCAACTTCAAGTCCGGCTACACCGAGGGGCCGGTGGGCTTCGGCCTCGATCTGCAGGCGTTCTACGGCTTGAAACTGGATTCCGGCGGCGACCTCAACGACAAGGATCACCAGGGCCGCTACCCCGGCAGCATGTTCCCGCTGGACAACGGCAAATCCGCCGATCAGTTCGGCGTGCTCAGCCCGACGTTCAAGATGCGCTTTGCCAAGGATGAGTTGCGCGTCGGTACGCTGTACGGCAACAACCCGGTGCTGGCCAACACCGACGGGCGCCTGTACCAGCAGACCAATACCGGTGTGCAACTGGTGTCCAAGGACCTCAACGACTTCACCTTCACCGGCGGCGATATCTTCAAGACCAAGATCCGCAACGAAACCGGCGACCAGGGCATGATCACCGCCGGCGGGACCAAAGAGAGCGACCGCTTCCTGTTCGGTGGTGCGGACTACACCGGCATACAGAACACCACCGTCAGCCTGTGGTACTCCAACCTTGAGGATTACTACCAGCAGTTTTTCCTCGGTGCCAAGCGCCATGACGCCTTGTCGGTCGGTGCGATCGATACCGACGTGCGCGTGTTCCGCAGCCTGGGTGTGGGCGGCAACGCCGACGGCGACAAGGACTTTGCCGCAGCGGGCCTGTATGGCGATGGCGTGAACAAGGGCCGCATCAACCAGTCCACCGTCAGCCTGCTGGAAAGCTACAGCCTGGACGGCCATACCGTCGGCCTGGGCATCCAGAAAAACAGCGGCGACAGCGACTTCCCGTACCTCGACTCCGGCCTTAACAGCGGTGACGCTCGCCAAGGCCCAGGCTCGGGTGCCGATACCCCGGCGCTGACCAACATGCAGTTGAACAAATTCCAGCATGCCGGCGAACGCACCTGGCTGGCGCAGTACAAATATGATTTCGGCAAACTCGGCCTCAACGGCCTGACCTTCTCCGCCGCCTACGCCCACGGCGATGACATCCGCACCGCCCAGGGCACCACCAGCGAATGGGAGCGAAACGTGGCGGTGGCGTATCAAGTGCCGACCGGTACCCTCAAAGGCCTTGGCGTCACGTGGAAAAACGCCCATGCCAGTCCGGACATCACCGGTGCCACCGTGCAGGATGAAAACCGCTTCTATGTCAGCTATGTCGTTCCACTCTGGTAGGAAATTGCTGTAAAACGGAAGGGCAGACTTAAGCGATTCAGCTGGTTAAAAGGCCTGGGAATATCGTTATTCCCAGGCCTTATTTGCCTACGTCCAAGAGAGGATTCGATGACTTACATTGCTGCCGAAAACCGCTATGAATCTATCCCGTATCGCCGCGTAGGCCGCAGTGGACTGGTGCTGCCGGCACTGTCCCTGGGGCTGTGGCACAACTTTGGCGACAGCACCCCGATCGACACCCAGCGCGCCCTGCTGCGCACCGCGTTCGACCTGGGCATCAACCACTTCGATCTGGCCAACAACTACGGCCCACCCTACGGCAGCGCCGAGATCAACTTCGGTCGTTTGCTGCGCGAAGACTTCAAGCACTACCGCGACGAATTGATCATCTCCAGCAAGGCCGGCTGGGACATGTGGCCTGGCCCCTACGGCCAGGGCGGCGGCTCGCGCAAATACGTGCTGGCCAGCCTGGACCAGAGCCTGCAACGCCTGGGCGTCGACTACGTGGATATTTTCTACTCCCACCGTTTTGATGCCGACACGCCCCTGGAAGAAACCGCCAGCGCCCTCGCCACCGCCGTGCAACAGGGCAAGGCGTTGTACATCGGTATCTCGTCTTACTCCGGGGTGAAAACCCGCGAAATCGCCGCGCTGCTCAAAGAGTGGAAAGTCCCGCTGCTGATCCACCAACCGGCCTACAACCTGCTTAACCGCTGGGTGGAAAAAGACCTGCTGGACACCACCGAAGAGCTCGGCGCAGGGGTGATTGCCTTCACGCCGCTGGCCCAGGGTTTGCTCACCGACAAGTACCTCAATGGCGTACCGGCCGACGCCCGGGTCAACCGTCCGGGGGGTGGTTCGTTGCAGGCCAAGCACCTGTCTGAAGCCAACCTTGCCCACGTACGTGCGCTGAACGAAATCGCCCAGCGCCGTGGTCAGAGCCTGGCGCAATTGGCGCTCGCCTGGACCTTGCGCGACCCACGGGTGACCAGCGCGCTGATCGGCGCCAGCCGGCCGGAGCAGATCATCGAAAACGTCGGCGCGTTGAAGAACTTGAGCTTCAGTGCGGAAGAACTGGCGGAGATCGATCGGTTTGCGCAGGAAGGTGGAATCAACTTGTGGGAAAAGCCATCCAGCGCGGAATAACCTGATAGCGCCGGGTCAATGTGGGAGGGGGCAAGCCCCTCCCACATTTGATTTGCAGTGTGGTTTAGAACGGCACATCCCCAAGAATCGTCGCCCGATGCATCACCCGCCGTTGCGGCCGGTAGTCATCCACCGCGTAATGCTGGGTCACGCGGTTATCCCAGAACGCCACGTCGTTCTCCTGCCAGCGCCAGCGGAGGGTGAATTCCGGGCGTGTCGCGTGGGCGAACAGCAACTTGAGGATCGCCTCGCTTTCCGCCGGTTCCAGTTCATTGATCCTGGTGGTAAACCCATCACTGACAAACAGCGACTTACGCCCGCTCACCGGATGCGTGCGCACTACCGGGTGCGACAGCGGTGGGTTTTTCCTGCGGGTTTCTTCCCAGCGCGCCAGGTCTTCGGCACTGTTGCCAAAGCGTTCCAGCGGGAAGGATTTGGTGAAGTCGTGGGTAGCCGTCAGCCCATCGAGCAACCGCTTCAACGGCTCGGACAGCGCCTCGTACGCCGCGATACCACTTGCCCACAGCGTATCGCCGCCGTACGCCGGCAGCAGCTTGGCGCTGAGCACCGCGCCGAGGGCCGGGGTGGGCAGGAAGGTCACATCGGTGTGCCATACGGCGTTGTCGCGTACGTCGGTGACGGCGGTGTCGAGGATCAGCACTTCGGGCTGTTCCTGCACGTTGGGGTAGATCGGATGGATGTGCAGGTCACCGAAGTTCGCCGCGAACCGCGCCTGTTGCTGCGGGGTGATCGGCTGGCCACGGAAGAACAGCACCGAATGGCTGAGCAACGCCTGTTCGATGGCATCGCGATGTTCGGTGCTCAGCGGCCGGGTAATATCGACGCCACTGATCTGGGCGCCCAGGGCGGTACTCAAGGGGGTAACGGTCAGGCTGCTCATGCTGTTCTCATTCAATGTGCCTGGCCATGCCAAGGCACTAACTTACGCTGCAGGGCGCGCAGGCCCATTTCCATGGCGAAGGCGATCAGGGCGATTACCAGGATCCCCAGCACCACCACATCGGTCACCAGGAACTGCGCCGCCGACTGCACCATGAAACCCAGGCCGCTGGTGGCCGCGATCAGTTCGGCGGCGACCAGGGTCGACCAGCCCACACCCAGGCCGATGCGCACCCCGGTGAGGATGTCGGGCAGGGCGCTCGGCAGGATCACATGGCGAATCAGCTGCGCACGGGTGGCACCCAGCGACTGCGCCGCCCGCAGCTTGGCCGGGTCGACGGTGCGTACGCCGGTCGCGGTGGCGATGGCAATCGGCGCAAAGATCGCCAGGTAAATCAGCAGCACCTTGGACAGCTCGCCGATACCGCACCAGATCACGATCAACGGCAGGTAAGCCAGGGGCGGAATCGGCCGGTAAAACTCGATCAGCGGGTCGAGAATGCCGCGGGCGATGCGGTTGGCGCCGATGGCAATGCCTACCGGCACGGCGGTCAGCACCGCGAAGCCCAGGCCCAGGCCGATCCGGCTGAGGCTCGCGCCCAGGTGCTGCCACAAGGTGGAATCCATATAGCCCGTGGTCGCCAGCAGCCAGCCTTTTTGCAGCACGGCCGAGGGCGGTGGCAGGAACAACGGTTCGATCAGGCCGGTGGCGGTGACGGCCCACCAGAGGACCAGCAAGGCGACCAGGGTCGACAGGCTGATCCAGCGTGTGCTCAGGCTGCGCCGCACCGGGATAACGGTGTGGGCCACCGGCTTGGCAGCGGTGGCGGGGAGTTCGTAGCTGCTCATGCGGACACCTGCCGTTGCGAGAACACTTTGCCCAGCACGTGTTCGCGGGTTTCGATAAAGCGCGGGTCGGACTTGATCGCCCGCGCCGACTCACCGGCGGCGTAGCGCTGGCCGAAGTCCAGGTGCAGGCGTTCGACGATCTGGCCCGGATTGGGCGCCAACAGGATCAGGTCGGTGGCGAGGAACACCGCTTCTTCGATGTCATGGGTAATCAGGAACACCGGCTTGGCCGTGCGTCGCCAGACTTGCAGCAACAGTTCCTGCATTTGTTCGCGGGTGAAGGCATCGAGGGCGCCGAAGGGTTCGTCCATCAGCAGCACGCGCGGGTCGGCGGCCAGGGCGCGGGCCAGGCCGACGCGTTGCTTCTGGCCGCCGGAGAGTTGCCAGATGCGGCGATTGTCGAAGCCGGCGAGGTCCACCAGCGCGAGCATTTCCCGGGCGCGCACTTCGCGCTGCGCCTTGGGCACGCCGGCCAGTTCCAGGCCGAAACCGACATTGGCCAGCACGTCCTGCCAGGGCAGCAGGGCGTCGTCCTGGAACACCACGCCGCGTTCGGCACTGGGGCCTTTGACCGGCACGCCATCGAGGGTGATGCGCCCGGCGGACGGTTCGACAAAGCCGGCAATCAGGTTCAACAGCGAAGTCTTGCCACTGCCGGACGGGCCGAGGGCCACCAGCAATTGCTGGGGCCCCAGGTCGAGTGAAATGTCGGACAGTACCGGTTCTGTGGCGCCTGGGTACTGTGCGCTGATGCGCTCCAGTTGTAGCAAGGCCATCGCGATGAACTCCTTGAATCAGTTAGTGATGAACTTGGCGCTGACGTAAGGGGCGTAGTCCGGCAGCACGGCGTCGACCTTGCCTTGTTCCTTGAGGAACGCAGCGGTATCGGTCACGGCCTTGGTGGTCGGTGCGCCCAGCAGGGTCACCTGGTCAGCGGCCAGCGGGTAGACGTTGCCTTGCAGCAGCAGCGGGATGTCGCTGGCCTTGGCGCCGGAGAGTTTCACCAGTTTGTCGACGTTGCCTGTGTCGGCGAGCCAGGCTTGTGGGTCTTTGCGGTAGGCGGCGTAGGCATCCAGGGTGACCTTGGCGAAGGCGGTGACGATTTCCGGGTGCTTCTCGGCAAAATCCTTACGCACGATCCACGCATCGAAGGTCGGCGCGCCGAACTTGGCCAGCTCGCCGGAGGTGATCAGCACCTTGCCGTTTTCCTTGGCCACTCCCAGGGCCGGGTCCCATACGTAGGTAGCGTCGATGTCACCGCGCTTCCAGGCCGCGATGATCGCCGGTGGTGCGAGGTTGAGGATGGTCACTTTCGATGGGTCGATGTTCCAGTGCTTCAGCGCGGCCAACAGGCTGTAGTGGCCGGTGGACACGAAGGGCACGGCGACTTTCTTGCCGATCAGGTCCTGGGGACTGTTGATTCCGGAACCATTGCGCGCCACCAGGGCTTCGGCACCGCCGATCTGGGTGGCAACCAGGAAGGTTTCCACCGGCACCTTGCGGGTGATCGCAGCGGTCAGCGGGCTGGAACCGAGGTAGCCGATCTGCACGTCGCCGGAGGCGATGGCGGCGATGATGTCGGCACCATTGTCGAATTTGCGCCAGTCGATCCTGGCGTTTGTGGCTTTTTCATACGCGCCGTCGGCCTGGGCAACTTTGGCCGGGTCTACGGTGGTCTGGTAAGCGATGGTTACATCCGCCGCCTGGGCAAACAGGCTGGCACCGGCCAGGGACAACGCGGCCAGGAGGCGCAGAGGGGTTAACAGTTTCAAGGGGAAGCTCCTCAATCAGGCGGCCGAGGGTCGGCGTGTGAGGAGACTAAATGATCTAAGAATTCGAAAATAAATAACATTTTCGAATTAGCTTATGGGCGAAAGGTTGAAGCGAATCTTGAGCTTGATGAGGGCAAATGTGGGAGGGGGCTTGCCCCCTCCCACCATGGACCGAGTTCGGTCTTAGTTACTGATCGCCAGAATGCTCGCCTGGTACGAGCCGACAAACACATCAAAATCGCCCACTTCGTTCTGCTCCAGTTCCGCCTGCTGCGCCAGCGACGTGCGCGCCAGCTCTTCAAAGCGTGCCTGCTCTTCAGCCGGCAACGGCTCGCGGCGGAAGTACTCGGCGTGCACCTCGCTCTGATGCAGGGAGAACTGCGCGAAACTCTCTTTGCGCTCGGCCATCGCCGCCAATACCTGCGCCGAAGGGGTCAGGGACGGGTCCTTGACCTTGGCCAGCTGGGCGTCCAGCGCCTGGCTGTGTTCGGTGATGCCGTGGCTTTCATCCAGCAGCGCAGCCAGCGGGGCAATCTTCTCCAGCAGCTCGGTGGCCCATTCCTTCATGTCCACGGCCTGGCCCTTGCGCTGCAATTGCAGGCCCGGGCGCCGGCCTTCCTTGACCACGCTGAGGAAGTTGGACGTGGCGTTGCCGCACTCGTTGTCGGCAAACAGCGGGCTGTCGTTCAGCGCGCAGTACAGCAGGAATGCGTCGAGGAAACGCGACTCCGGCAGGTCGATGCCCATCGGCAGGAACGGGTTGATGTCCAGGCAGCGCACTTCGATGTACTGGATGCCACGGGCCATCAGCGCCTGGATCGGCCGCTCGCCGGTGTAGGTCACGCGCTTGGGGCGGATGTTGGAGTAGTACTCGTTTTCGATCTGCAGGATGTTGGTGTTGAGCTGTACCCACTCACCGTCCTTGTGGGTGCCGATTTCGACATAGGGCGCGTAGGGCGTTGCCACCGCTTCGCGCAGGCTGTCGGTGTAGCTGGCCAGGTCGTTGTAGCACGGCGTCAGGCCTGCCTGGGCGTTGCTCTGGTAACCCAGGTCGCTCATGCGCAGGCTGGTGGCATACGGCAGGTACAGGGTGTCGGGGTCGAGCACTTCCAATTGGTGCGAGCGACCGCGCAGGAAACCCGCGTCCAGGGCCGGCGAGGCGCCGAACAGGTACATCAGCAGCCAGCTGTAGCGGCGGAAGTTGCGGATCAGCGCGATATAGGCCGTGGACTGATAGTCGCGGTCGGTGCCGACGAAGCCTTCAGTCTCCTTGAGCAGCGGCCACAGCTGTTCCGGCAGGGAAAAGTTGTAGTGGATGCCGGCGATGCACTGCATGGTCTTGCCGTAACGCAGGGCCAGGCCCTTGCGGTACACGTACTTGAGCTGTCCGATATTGGAGGTGCCGTAGTAGGCAATCGGAATGTCTTCCTCGGCCGGCAACGGGCACGGCATCGAGGGGCTCCACAGGTATTCGCTGCCGAGCTTGGTGTAGGCAAAGCGGTGGATCTTGTCCAGGCTGCTCAGGGTGTCGGCCGGGTTGGGCAGGGCCGGAGTGATGAACTCCAGCAGCGATTCCGAGTAGTCGGTGGTGATCTGTTCATGGGTCAACGCGGCGCCCAGCGCTTCGGGGTGCGGCGTTTGCGCCAGGCGACCCTCACCGGTGACACGTAGGCATTCACGCTCGATGCCGTGCAAGCACTGCTCTAGCAGGGAGAGGTGTTCGCGCTTGCCGAGCAGGGCCAGGCGGCGGTTGAGAAGTTCGCTCAAGTTGGATTCCTTCACGCGTCAGTCGCCCCAATATGGGGGTGGGCAGGACGGTCTACAAGGGTGAAGTTAAAACTGGCGTGATCGCCTGGTTTTGAGTCGATTTGACCCGCGTTAAAAAAGCCTACTTCACTCCATGAATTGGGCTATAGCGCAGCAAGAAAATTCCGACGCTGTTATCGCAGCGCCGAAATTAACTCAAATCGGGGGCGGGGAGCTATAGGACAGCGAACGTGCCCTGTGCTTTTGCGACAAGTCTTTCGTCCTGATACACATCGGCTTCGACCACCAGCGTGCGCCGGCCGGCGTGAATCACGCGGCTGGTGCACAGCACATTGCCGTCTTCCACGGCGCGGATGTAGTTGATCTTGCATTCGATGGTCGCGCTCTGCTGGTCAAACCCATGGGCGCTGGAACAGGCCAGCCCCATGGTGATGTCCACCAGGCTGAAAATCGCCCCGCCATGGAGCTTGCCCGCGCGGTTGCGCAGGTGCGGCTCCAGGGTCAGGGCCACTTCGGCAACGCCTTCTTCGAGGCGTTGCAGGCGGCAGCCGATCAGTTCGCTGAACGCGCTCTGGGTCAAACCGGCGGGGATTTCCATCAGCGTTTCTTCAACTGCTTGGCGTTGGCGAACAGCGAGGCCATGGCGTTGTTGCTTGGCGCTGCGGTGGCGGTTTCCTTGCGCGGTTGACTGTTTTCGGAGCGGTTCTGCGACTGGCGCGGTGCCGAGCCAGGACGTGCACCACGGGCACCGTCGATTTTTTCGCCGGGGGTGTCGCCCATGCGCATCGACAGGCCAACGCGTTTGCGTGGGATGTCGACTTCCATGACCTTGACCTTGACCACATCACCGGCTTTCACCGCTTCGCGCGGATCCTTGATGAACTTCTCCGAAAGCGCGGAAATGTGCACCAAACCGTCCTGATGCACGCCGATGTCCACAAACGCGCCGAAGTTGGTCACGTTGGTGACCACGCCTTCGAGGATCATGCCCAGTTGCAGGTCCTTGAGGTCTTCCACGCCGTCCTGGAACTCGGCGGTCTTGAACTCGGGACGCGGGTCGCGGCCAGGTTTTTCCAGCTCTTGCAGGATGTCGGTGATGGTCGGCACGCCGAAGGTTTCGTCGGTGTACTTCTTTGGATCCAGGCGCTTGAGGAACGCGGCGTCGCCGATCAGCGAGCGGATATCGCGGTCGGTCTCGGCGGCGATGCGTTGCACCAGCGGATAGGCTTCCGGGTGAACAGCTGACGAATCCAGCGGGTTGTCGCCGTTCATCACGCGCAGGAAGCCGGCGGCTTGCTCGAAGGTTTTTTCACCCAGGCGCGCGACTTTTTTCAGCGCGGCGCGGGTTTTGAAGGCGCCGTTTTCGTCGCGGTGAGTGACGATGTTCTGCGCCAGGGTGGCATTGAGGCCGGAGATACGCGCCAGCAGCGCCACGGAGGCGGTGTTCACGTCCACGCCCACGGCGTTTACGCAGTCTTCCACCACCGCATCCAGGCCGCGTGCCAGTTTCAGCTGCGACACGTCGTGCTGGTACTGGCCGACACCGATGGATTTAGGATCGATTTTCACCAGCTCTGCCAGCGGATCCTGCAGGCGACGGGCAATGGACACCGCGCCACGGATCGACACGTCGAGGTCCGGGAATTCCTTGGAGGCCAGTTCCGACGCCGAGTACACCGAAGCCCCGGCTTCGGAGACCATCACCTTGGTCATCTTCATGGCTGGGTATTTCTTGATCAGCTCGGCGGCCAGCTTGTCGGTTTCACGGCTGGCGGTGCCGTTGCCGATGGCGATCAGGTCCACGGCGTGCTTGGCGCACAGCGCAGCCAGGATCGCCAGGGTCTGGTCCCACTTGTTGTGCGGCACGTGCGGGTACACGGTGGCATGGTCCAGCAGCTTGCCGGTGGCATCGACCACGGCGACCTTGCAGCCGGTACGCAGGCCCGGGTCGAGGCCCAGGGTGGCACGTGGACCGGCCGGGGCGGCCAGCAGCAGGTCGTGCAGGTTGTGGGCGAATACGTTGATCGCCTCGGTTTCGGCGCCGTCGCGCAACTCGCCGAGCAGGTCGGTTTCCAGGTGGGTGTAGAGCTTGACCTTCCAGGTCCAGCGCACGACTTCACCGAGCCACTTGTCCGCAGGACGATTCTGATTCTGGATGCCGAATTGTTGGCCGATCATGCCTTCGCACGGGTGCATGGTGCCCGGCAGTTCGTCACCGACTTTCAGCGCGGAGCTGAGAATGCCTTCGTTGCGGCCACGGAAAATCGCCAGCGCACGGTGGGACGGCATACTTTTCAGCGGTTCGTCGTGTTCGAAGTAATCGCGGAACTTGGCGCCTTCTTCCTCTTTGCCGGCGATGACGCGGGCGCTGAGGGTGGCTTCCTGTTTCAGGTAGTTGCGCAGTTTTTCCAGCAGGTTGGCGTCTTCGGCGAAACGCTCCATCAGGATGTACTTGGCGCCTTCGAGGGCGGCCTTGACGTCGGCAACGCCTTTTTCGGCGTTGATGAAGCGCGCGGCTTCGGTCTCCGGGGTCAGCGATGGGTCGTTGAACAGGCCGTCGGCCAGTTCGCCCAGGCCGGCTTCCAGGGCGATCTGGCCCTTGGTGCGGCGCTTCTGTTTGTACGGCAGGTAAAGGTCTTCGAGGCGGGTCTTGGTGTCGGCGAGCTTGATGTCGCGTTCAAGCTGAGGTGTCAGCTTGCCCTGCTCCTCGATGCTGGCGAGGATGCTGATACGCCGTTCGTCGAGTTCTCGCAGGTAGCGCAGGCGTTCTTCAAGGTGCCGCAACTGGATGTCGTCGAGGCTGCCGGTCACTTCTTTCCGGTAACGGGCGATGAAGGGCACCGTGGAGCCTTCATCCAGTAGAGCGACGGCCGCTTCGACCTGTTGTGGGCGTACGCCGAGTTCTTCGGCGATGCGGCTGTTGATGCTGTCCATAAAACCACCTGAAATTCTGAAAAGCAGCTCGCAGGCCCGGAAAACAAGGCCTTGCGCGGCTGGTTGAGCGGCCCGACCGGCGCCGCTACCTGGGTCAAGAGGCAGCCTATTGACCCTCGAAATCGAAAAAATCACCACAAGCGGGAAAAAAAGCCCGGCAGTAAACGGCAACGATCTGACGTTGCCCTGCACGAAGGCGCCGCATTATAACCAGCGTTCTGCCCTTGGGGGGTACTGCGCCAGTGGTTGGAAGGCGCGGGTTCGCTGGCAGTAGAGGAAAAATCTGCTAACAATGCACACGGTGCGTATAACGGCAGCTACGCCATAATGCGCGCCGAGATAAGAGGAGCATCCAATGAGCAGCACTGCACAAACTGCTGAAGGCGAAAAAATTCTCATCGTTGATGATGATCCGGGGCTTAGCAGCCTGCTGGAGCGTTTCTTCAACTCCAAGGGCTATCGTGCCCGCGCGGTGCCGAACACCGAGCAGATGGACCGTCTCCTGGGGCGTGAAGTATTCAACCTGGTCGTACTCGACCTGATGCTGCCCGGCGAAGACGGCCTCACCGCCTGCAAGCGCCTGCGCGGCGCGAACAACCAGATTCCAATCATCATGCTGACCGCCAAGGGCGATGAGCTGAGCCGCATCAAGGGCCTCGAGCTGGGCGCCGATGACTACCTGGCCAAACCCTTCAACCCAGACGAGTTGATGGCGCGGGTCAAAGCCGTGTTGCGTCGTCAGGCACCGCCGGTACCGGGCGCGCCGGGCAGCGAAGACGAAAGCGTTACCTTTGGCGACTACGAACTGTCGCTGGCAACCCGCGAGCTCAAGCGTGGCGACGAAGTGCACATGCTCACCACCGGTGAATTCGCCGTGCTCAAGGCCCTGGTGATGAACGCGCGTCAGCCGCTGACCCGCGACAAACTGATGAACCTGGCACGCGGTCGCGAATGGGACGCCCTGGAGCGCTCCATCGACGTGCAGATTTCCCGTCTGCGCCGGATGATCGAGCCGGACCCGTCCAAACCTCGGTATATCCAGACTGTCTGGGGTGTGGGCTATGTGTTTGTGCCGGATGGCACCGCAACCAAGTGACCGATGATTTGCAGGGCGGGCATCCTGGCGCTTGACTCCATGAGGGTCGACGGGATGCCCGGCGTCTGCAATTCTGCGAGCGCCGCTCGTTCCTGCAAGGTGTCCAGCTGTCTTCTATGAAAACCCCTCTGTGGTTCCCGCAAAGTTTCTTCTCCCGCACCCTTTGGCTGGTGCTGATCGTCGTGCTGTTTTCCAAGGCGCTGACACTGGTTTATCTGCTGATGAACGAAGACGTGCTGGTGGACCGGCAGTACAGCCACGGTGTCGCCCTGACGCTGCGTGGTTACTGGGCTGTAGACCCTGAGAACCGCGAAAAGGTAGCCAAGGCCTCGACGTTGACCCGCGTTGACGGGGCTGGTGTACCCGAGGGTGAGCAGCATTGGCCCTACAGCGAGATCTACCAGCGCCAGATGCAGGCCGAGCTGGGCGAGGACACCGAGGTGCGCTTGCGCATGCATGTTTCACCTGCGCTGTGGGTAAGGGCGCCGAGCCTTGGCGATGCCTGGATCAAGGTTCCGCTGTATCCGCACCCTTTGCGGGGGCAGAAGATCTGGAACGTGTTGGGTTGGTTCCTGGCCATCGGCTTGCTTTCCACAGCGTCCGCGTGGATTTTCGTTCGCCAGCTTAACCAACCACTTAAGCGCCTGGTGTTTGCCGCCCGCCAATTGGGCCAGGGGCGCAGCGTGCGCCTGCCGGTCAGCGATACGCCCAGTGAAATGACCGAGGTGTATGGCGCCTTCAACCAGATGGCGGAGGATGTCGAACAGGCTGGGCGCGAGCGCGAGCTGATGCTGGCGGGGGTGTCCCATGACTTGCGCACGCCCTTGACGCGATTGCGCCTGTCCCTGGAGCTGATGGGCAACCATAGCGATCTCACCGACGACATGGTTCGCGACATCGAAGACATGGACGCGATTCTCGACCAGTTCCTGGCGTTTATCCGCGATGGTCGTGACGAGGTGGTGGAGGAAGTCGATCTCACGGACCTGGTGCGTGAGGTTGTCGCGCCCTACAACCAGAATGGCGAGCAAGTGCGCATGCGCCTTGAGCCGATCCAGCCGTTTGCGTTGCGTCGGGTGTCGATGAAGCGCCTGCTGAACAACCTGATCGGCAACGCTTTGCACCATGCCGGTTCGGATGTTGAAGTGGCTGCGTATGTGTCTGGCGACAGTGCTGCGCCGTACGTTGTGCTGAGTGTGATGGACCGGGGAGCGGGCATCGATCCGGACGAACTGGAGGGTATCTTCAACCCCTTCACCCGTGGCGACCGTGCCCGGGGTGGCAAGGGGACCGGCTTGGGGCTGGCGATCGTGCGGCGGATTGCGTCGATGCACGGCGGCAATGTCGAGTTGCGTAACCGCGAAGGCGGTGGCCTTGAGGCGCGGGTACGTTTGCCGCTTGGGCTTATGCTGCCAAGGGACGCGGTCTAGAAACAGCTGCAGGTTTCAAGCTTGAAGCCGCAAGAGGAGGGCAGACAGCTTTTGCCCTTTCTTGCGGCTTATCGCTTGAAGCTGGCAGCCGCGCGTTTAGCCCTTACCCTTGGTCCTGGTCATATTCGGTCCACCATTCTTCTCCAGATGTTGAATGATGATCCCCGCCACATCCTTCCCAGTGGTGGTCTCTATCCCTTCCAGGCCCGGCGACGAGTTCACCTCCATCACCAGTGGCCCATGGTTGGAGCGCAGGATATCCACACCCGCCACTGCCAGCCCCATGACCTTGGCCGCTCGCAACGCGGTCATGCGTTCTTCCGGGGTGATCTTGATCAGGCTGGCGCTGCCGCCACGGTGCAGGTTGGAGCGGAACTCTCCGGGCTTGGCCTGGCGCTTCATGGCTGCGATCACCTTGTCGCCCACCACGAAGCAGCGGATATCCGCGCCTCCGGCTTCCTTGATGTACTCCTGGACCATGATGTTCTGCTTGAGGCCCATGAACGCCTCGATCACGGATTCCGCGGCTGTCGCGGTTTCACACAGCACCACACCGATGCCCTGGGTGCCTTCGAGCACCTTGATCACCAGCGGCGCGCCGTTGACCATTTCGATCAGGTCGGGAATGTCGTCGGGGGAGTGGGCAAAGCCGGTGACCGGCAGGCCGATGCCCCGGCGCGACAGGAGTTGCAATGAGCGTAATTTGTCCCTCGATCGCGCAATGGCCACCGATTCATTGAGGGGGAAGACCCCCATCATTTCGAACTGGCGCAGCACCGCGCAGCCATAGAACGTCACCGAGGCGCCGATACGCGGGATTACCGCATCAAACCCCTCCAGCGGTTTGCCGCGGTAATGGATCTGCGGCTTATGGCTGGCAATGTTCATATAGGCACGCAACGTGTCGATCACCACCATTTCGTGGCCACGTTCGGTGCCGGCCTCGACCAGGCGGCGGGTGGAATACAGACGCGGGTTTCGCGACAGCACAGCAATCTTCATGCAGCACCTGGGGCAGAAATAGTAGAGACCGGGAACACCGGCTTGTCTTGAACGTACTTGACGCCGGGATTGACCACCAGGTGGCCGTCAATCAGCGCCTTGGAACCCAGCAACAGGCGATAACGCATGGCTTTGCGGCAGGCCAGGGTGAACTCCACCCGCCATACCCGATCACCCATTGCCAGGGTGGTGCTGATCACGTAGCGCACCTGCGCATGGCCATTGGAGCTCTTGATGGTTTTCATCGTCACCAGGGGCGCTTCGCAGCGGCGGTGACGCAGTTGCACGACGCTGCCCAGGTGCGCGGTAAAGCGCACCCACTTCTCGCCGTCGCGCTCAAACGGCTCGATGTCGGTGGCATGCAGGCTGGAGGTGCTGGCACCGGTGTCGATCTTGGCACGCAGGCCTGCCACTCCCAAGTCGGGAAGTGCCACCCATTCACGCAGACCTACAACGGTCAAATGGTCAAATGTCTTCAATATGGGTAACCGGTCAATTCGCCCACGCCTGAGGAGAAACCTCGGCCAGGGCTTTGAATGCAGGCCTGGCGAACCAGTAGCCTTGCATCAGAAATATTCCACAGTCAGACAGAAAGTCGCGCTCGCCGGCACTTTCGATGCCTTCGGCGATGACAGTAACGTTCAACTGCTCACAGATTGTGACAATTCCCTGGACGATCACCTGTCGGGCACGATCCTGGTCGACATCGCGGATCAGTGCCATGTCGAGTTTGATCAAGTCGGGTTGGAAATCGGCCAGCAGATTCAGCCCCGAATAGCCCGCGCCGAAGTCGTCGATGGCGGTCTTGAAGCCGAACTCGCGGTATTCACGCAGAATATTCGTCAAATGGCGATAGTTATCTACATGCTCGCTTTCCAGTGTCTCGAAAATCAGTTGGTCCAGCGGAAAATTGTGCGCGCGAGCCGCCTCAAGGGTGCTTCGGATGCACAACTCCGGGCGGTACACGGCGTTGGGCATGAAGTTGATGGATAGGCGGGTTTGCATCCCCAAGGCTGCAGCACCGGCAATCGCCTGGGTGCGGCAGCGCTGGTCGAAGCGGTAGCGGTTGCTGTCATTGACCTTCTCCAGTACCGACATCGCCCCTTCGCCCTGTGTACCGCGCACCAAGGCTTCGTGGGCAAAAATCGAATGGTCCCGAAGGTCTACGATAGGCTGGTAGGCGAAAGCAAACTCGAAACCTAGGGGCTCGCTTTGCTGGCAGCCTGCGCAACGCTGTTCAGGCGAGGTGAGTGAAGTAGGAAAGTCGGTCACGGCGTATCCTCGCGAAAACAGGGTGCTACCTGGCGTATCTTAGGTGAGCCTTGAGGTTTATGCGTCGAAGGGTTTCAACGTTACAGTTGCGACATTTGTCAGAGCGAGGAATTCAAGTGGCTCAAAAGCAGGAAGAGGAAGAAAAGGTCCGTCTGGACAAGTGGCTTTGGGCGGCGCGTTTCTTTAAGACACGTGCCTTGGCCAAGGCCGCGATTGAGAGCGGCAAGGTGCATCATCGAGGCGAGCGCTGTAAACCAGGCAAAGAGCCACGTGTCGGTGATGAGCTCCAGATTCGGATAGGTTTTGACGAAAAGACCGTCGTGGTCCAGGCACTTTCCATCGTGCGCCGTGGCGCCCCCGAAGCACAGGCGCTGTACACCGAAACCGAAGCCAGCATTGCCAGGCGCGAAAATGCGGCTGCCCTGCGCAAGGCGGGCGCCACGGGGATGACCACCGATGGCAAGCCGAGCAAGAAGCAGCGCCGCGACCTGTTCAAGTTTCGCGGCAGTGGCAATGATGGCTGATTGCGCAGCGGCCCATTCAAATGTGGGAGGGGGCTTGCAGCGTTAAGGGGAGGTGCGCACGATGCTCAATCCACTGATCACTGGCAGCTTGCCAAGTAACCTGAAGATCGGCGTCGTCACGTGTAACAAAGCGGCCGACACCTTCGCCGCAAACGGTGTGTAACAACCCCAGCCCAACGCCAACAGTGCCAGCAGCACCCCGCCGATATAATCGTCCTGCCCCCAATGCGCGCCCGCCACCAGCCGCGGCATCATGAACAACAGCGCCAGGCCCCAGATCACCAGCACCTGGCCGATACGCTTGGCGAACACGCTCATGAACATTGCCCAGATCAGCAACACCGAGGCGTGATCCCCCGGAAAGCTTTGGCTTGAGCGGTCCTTCAGCTCCCAGGTCTTCTCCAGCCCCGGGAAATAGTCGCTCATCTGGATCGCCCCGGCGATGACCATCGACGGGCTGCTGTGTTGCCAGCCCATCTGCGCCGCGAGTTTGGAAAACAGCATGCGGATAAACAGCAAGAGCAACAAAATACCGACAAAACCTAACAGGGCCTGGCGTACCTGCGCGGCTTTGAACACCCAGTCGCCGCGAATCAGCAGCATCAGCAGGATCACCCCGACCACCGCATCAAACGGCCGCAGACTGGCCACGGCCCACACGTGCAGCCATGTCGCGTTGCTCGCCAGCGGGTCGTTGAGAAGGTGAAACAGCCACTCGTCGAAAATCACACACAGCATCTGCCCCGTGGGCCACAGCCAAAAACACAGCAGCCCGATAGCGAGTAGATTGCACAGAGCCCATCGCCGGAGGTTCCACTTGGCTTGGAACAAACCCGGATTGTTCATAAACTGTCCCTCTTCGCTCTATATAAGCTCTCTGTTTCCAGGAGAAAGCCGCACCAAGATGGTGCTAAAGCGTTTAATTTTATAAACCTTGTAACCAATTTGTCATCAATTCAGATACCCAGACCTATGACTGATCTACCGGATACCGACTTCACCCAACGCTTCATCTTCGACGAGAGCGACGCCCGCGGCGAAATGGTTTCGTTGGAGCGCAGCTACGCCGAAGTCCTCGCCAAGCACCCCTATCCGGAGCCGGTCGCACAACTGCTCGGTGAGCTGATGGCCGCTGCTGCGTTGCTGGTGGGCACCATGAAGTTCGACGGTTTGCTGATCCTGCAAGCCCGTTCCGAAGGGCCGATTCCGCTGTTGATGATCGAGTGCTCCAGCGAGCGCGAAATCCGAGGCCTGGCCCGTTATGAAGCCGACCAGATTGCCCCGGACGCCAGCCTGGTCGAGCTGATGCCCAACGGCGTCCTGGCGCTCACCGTCGACCCGACCTCAGGCCAGCGTTACCAGGGCATTGTCGACCTCGACGGCAAAACGCTGTCGGAATGCTTCACCAACTATTTCGTAATGTCCCAGCAAGTGGGCACCAAGTTCTGGCTTAACGCCGACGGCAAGCGCGCCCGTGGCATGTTGCTGCAGCAACTGCCGGCCGACCGCATCAAGGACGACGAAGATCGCGCTGAAAGCTGGCGGCACTGCATTGCCTTGGCCGATACCCTGAAAGCCGAAGAACTGCTGGGCCTGGACAACGAAACCATCCTGCACCGCCTGTACCACGAAGACCCCGTGCGCCTGTTCGACGCGCAGACCTTGCACTTCCACTGCAGCTGCTCCCGCGAGCGTTCGGGCAACGCCCTGGTCAGCCTGGGCCTGGAAGATGCGCAGAACCTGGTGGTGGAACACGGTGGCAATATCGAGATCGACTGCCAGTTCTGCAACGAGCGCTACCTGTTCGACGCTGCCGATGTAGCGCAATTGTTCGCTGGCGCAGGCATCGACACGCCTTCCGACACCCGTCACTAAAACGTTTAAGCACAGGTAAATCACCTGTCAAATGCCGGATTAGAGGCGTTCTGACGGGAGGGCCCTACTATTTTTGGGCTTTTCTGGCATAATCCGGCCCACTTTTTTCGCGGTAGTAGTGCGCAACTTTCTACTACAAAACGTTTGGAGCACTCGGCCACAGGCCGACGGGGAACCTCATGACGCAAGCCAATAACGCCGTATACACCGATCTGAGTGTTGACGATCTGGTCAAAGAAGCCCTGCAGCGCGGTGAAGGCGTGCTTGCCGATACCGGCGCGCTGGTCGTGGAAACCGGTCACCGTACCGGCCGTTCGCCAGTCGACCGTTTCATCGTTGAAGAGCCTTCCACCCAGGATTCCATCGCCTGGGGCCCGATCAACCGCAAGTTCCCGGCCGACAAGTTCGATGCCCTGTGGGCCCGCGTCGAGGCCTTCAACAACGCGCAAGAGCATTTCGTTTCCCACGTTCACGTAGGGGCCTCCGAAGACCACTACCTGGCCGTAAAAATGACCACCCAGACTGCCTGGCAGAACCTGTTCGGTCGTTGCCTGTTCATCAACCCGGCCCAGTACAACCCGGCCGGTCGTGACGAGTGGCAAGTGCTCAACGTGGCCAACTTCGAGTGCGTGCCAGAGCGTGACGGCACCAACTCCGACGGTTGCGTGATCCTCAACTTCGCCCAGAAAAAAGTGCTGATCGCCGGCATGCGCTACGCCGGTGAAATGAAGAAAGCCATGTTCTCGGTGCAGAACTACCTGCTGCCCGCTTCCGACGTACTGCCGATGCACTGCGCCGCCAACATTGGCGAAGCAGGCGATGTGACCCTGTTCTTCGGTCTGTCGGGCACCGGCAAGACCACCCTGTCCGCCGACGAAAGCCGTTACCTGATCGGTGACGACGAACACGGCTGGGGCGAGGGCGTGGTGTTCAACATCGAAGGCGGTTGCTATGCCAAGTGCATCGACCTGTCCGAGAAGAACGAGCCGGTGATCTGGAAAGCCATCAAGCACGGCGCCGTGCTGGAAAACGTCGTGATCGACGAGGCCAAGCACGCCGACTATGCCGACGTCAGCCTGACCCAGAACAGCCGCGCCGCCTACCCGCTGGAGCACGTTGCCAAGCGTTCCGAGAAGAACCTGGGCGGCGAGCCAAACGCGGTGATCTTCCTGACCTGCGACCTGACCGGCGTACTGCCGCCCGTGTCCATCCTCAGCGAAGAACAAGCGGCCTACCACTTCCTGTCCGGCTACACCGCGCTGGTGGGCTCGACCGAAATGGGTTCGGGCAGCGGCATCAAGTCGACCTTCTCCACCTGCTTTGGCGCGCCGTTCTTCCCACGCCCGGCCGGCGAATACGCAGAGCTGCTGATCAAGCGCATCCGCGGCTTCGGCTCCAAGGTCTACCTGGTCAACACCGGCTGGACCGGCGGCGGCTACGGCGTTGGCAAGCGCTTCAACATCCCGACCACGCGCGGCGTGATCGCAGCGATCCAGAGCGGCGCTCTGATCGGTGCTGAAACCGAACACCTCGACACCATCAACCTCGACGTGCCATTGGCCGTACCGGGCGTTGAGACCGGCCTGTTGAACCCACGTAACACTTGGGCAGACAAGGCGGCTTACGATGAAGCAGCGAAGGCGCTGGCTGGTCTGTTCATCGAGAACTTCAAGAAGTTTGAAGTGAGTGATGCGATCAAGGCTGCGGGTCCGAAGTTGTAACTCGGTCGCTGTTAAAAAGCCGCCCCTAGTGGGCGGCTTTTTTGTGCGCGAAGGGTTAGTCGACGATAGGCAGAATCATTGCCCCTCCACCTTTGAGTTGCGGTGTGCCTGGAGCTGATCTTCGTTCAGCTCAGGTTTTCCAGTGTCTGGGTGTCCCAGCTGTGGGTCTTGATGGCCAGGTAGAGCATGCCGATGGTCAGCGGCACCTTGTCGCCATGCCCCTTGCCCCGACGCTTGAGGAACACGTCAAAGACCGGTGGGTTGAAGTAACGATAAGTGTCGTAGTCGCCGAGGTCGAGGGCGAACTCCTGCTCCAGCGCTTCCATGAGTTGCTTGGCTTCACTGCCGTCACAGCCCAGGTCGAAATTGAGTGAAGTTTGCAGGCGGATGGTCTTGTGTTTCGGCAGGCCGATTTCTTCGTGCAGCAGTTGCAGGAGTTGCTGCATCACGGGGTCTTCGGGGAAGTTGGGGGCGAGGTTCATGGTGGGGGCACGCAGGAGTGGATGAAGGGGCTGGTTGCGTTGGAGGCGGTATTTGTTTCGAGTGATGAAGAGCGCCAAGCCTATCAAGAATACAAAGACAGGTAGGAGGGGCATTCTGAGGATCACCGCTACATAGGGTAGTAGGACCGTCAAAATAAGGCCTGTTGTAAGAAATGTGACTGCGAAGTGCTTTCTGAGCATTGGGTCTGTGATTTGGTAGTGCAGCATCAAATAGATAAGGAGAAAGGAGGCGAATTGAAGGTAAAGGGCCATGTCACTAAGACCCGTCCGAGTAGACATGCATTGAGAGTGTTGACCGCGCCACCGTTTTTGCTTCAAGCAGGCATAGATTGGCCAAAGCATGCCGATTGTCAGGCACAACAGTGAAGCGATTCACTGTGAAGATGACGCCATAGTGGCCGATGTGTTGAGCCCTTTCGATGTTCACAGGTTTCTGCCGAGAAAGTTGAGACCGCGCTATTTTCATTCAGCTACGGGTAACTTCTGTAGAGGGTCAAGCGGGTGTTTGGAGCAGTTTGGGAAGGGGATGTCGCGGTGTTTGGAGGTTTCCTACAACGGTTTCCGGCATTTGTGGCTTGGCAGTGCTTGTAGGAGCGAGATTGCTCGCGAAAAACTCAAGGGCGCTCTGTTTCTTCTGGTCCATCGCCTCGCCGTTGATCAAGATCATTTCCACGCAGAGCGTGAGGAACGATCACTGCCCTGCAGGCCTGCTGACACACCGCTCAAAAATCGCCTCCAACCCCCGATAATCACACGCCACCGCATCGATATTCGCTGGTATCCATGCCGCGTGTTTGACCAGCCACCAGTTCACTGAAAACCCCGCATTGACGATGATCTGTTCGAACAAAATCCGCTGCGCCCGGCCGTTGCCCTCGCGGAAGGGGTGGATGACGTTGAGGTCGCCATAGGCTTCGGCAATCCTGCTTATCAACTCGGTTTGGCTGGCACCGACAAACCAGTTTGCCTCTTCCATCTGCCGGATGATCTTCGCGGCTTCCGGGGGGATGCGCTCCGGGGTGCAGAACAAAGTGTCGCCTTTCTGGATGTTCACGCTGCGCAACTCACCGGCCCACTCGTAGATGTCACCGAACAGCGTGCGGTGGATGTGTTGCAGGCGGTCGAGGTCGTAGGGCGGGGGGAAGAGAGGGAGGCTGCCTACGGCGATTTCGGATAATTCCCGCTCGGCCTGGTGCAGGCGGACTTCGTCGAGCAAATCGAGGCGGTTGCGCAGGACGCTGCTACCGGGATAGCAGTACGGATCCTGGCCCACCCCGTATTTGTCGAGCATCAGCGTGGGGTGTTGCGGTACTTGGCAAGGACGGCTTCGCGGGTCGGCAGGGGTTTGTCGACGTCGGCCGGCTGGGTGTCGAACCCTTCCAGGCGCAGGCTGGCCAGGTAATTGGAACGGCGGATCTTGTGGTAATGATCCTGTTTTTGCTCAAACGTCAGTTCGCTCATCGCAGCGTACTCCTGGGTAGCAAGGTTTGATTGTAGCGCAATGCTTCAATGGGCAGGCGGGATAAAAACCACGTCACATTTTGTATAAAAAGTCCGCCGACACCCGGAATTCAGCGTATGTTTCACCGCAAAATCTTGCAGGGCGATTTCCGCCCGCGACTTAAAGGGAGTTAGGCATGGGTTTGCTTCGTGTTGCTTCGGCGATGTCATTGTGTGCGGTGGCTTTTTCGGTCCAGGCCGGGCAGTTGCCGATCGAAGTGCTCAGTGCGGTGGTCAAGGACCAGAAAATCGCCGATGCCGAAGTGCTGCTGCAACGTAACGGCGCACAGAACGTGGTGGGCCGCACCAACGCCCAGGGCCAAGTGACGCTGACCAGTGAGGCCGCCGATGATGGGAGCAACCTGCTGATCATCAAGAAGCCTGGCTACTCCAACCTGGTGGTGAAATGCCCATGCGCGGGCATGACCTACGCCATCAGCCCGGTGATGGAAAACCTCGATGGCCTGCGTGTGGTGCTGACCTGGGGCAAGACGCCGAGTGACCTCGACTCCCATATGATTTTCCCCGGCAATAACATCTACTTCGAGAACCAGAAGGGTACCGATGCCGAGTTGGATGTGGATGACACCGACAGCTACGGCCCGGAAACCATCACCCTGCAGAAAAAACACTACGGCGAAAGCTACGTCTATGCCGTGCATGACTACAGCAATGGCGGCAACCCAGGCTCGCGCCAGTTATCCGACAGCGAAGCCAAGGTGTTCGTGTACATGGGCCAATCGCTGGTGCGTACCTACTACGTGCCCAAGAACCGCAGCGGCAACCTGTGGACGGTGTTCCGCATGACCGGCAGCGGCGACTTCCAGGACATCAACACTTTCAGCGGCGTGACCGTGAATGCCGCGAATGTGCTGAACGAAGTCAAACCGCTGCTGGATGATAGCGTGGCGGTCACCGCCGTCACCGTCAGTTCTTCCGTACAAACCGATGCGAAGCGTCTGAACCTGCAGGGTGAAGCGGCCTACCAGGCCGGCAAGCTGGACCAGGCCATCGACCTGTTCCGCCAGGCTATCGAGCTGGACAATGGCTTCGGCAAGGCCTACGGCAACCTCGGCCTGGCGTATCAGAAAGCCGGTAACACTGCCGAGTCGATCTGGGCCAATCGCAAGGCTATTGCCCTCGCCACCGGCGCCAATGCTGCCACCGTACGTGCAGGTGCCTATTACAACATTGCGCGGATCTACGAAGCGGCGGGGCAGTTCCCGGATGCATTGCGTCACTACCAGTTGGCCAAGGAGCAGAAGGCCAACCCGGTGTATGACACGGCGATTGAGCGGGTGCAGAATCGCTGATTCAGCTGTAGCGCAGGTCTGAAAATGTGGGAGAGGGTTTGCTCCCGATATCAGTGGGTCAGTCAGTTATTGGTAACTGATCCATTGCCATCGGGGGCAAGCCCCCTCCCACATTTGGATCTGTGTCTTTCCTGCTACCTCCTCAGTTTATTCCTACTTCGGCCCTAGGCCGTCCCCCACCCTGTGTATCATCCTGTCTCTTTTTTCCATGCGACCTTTCTCGATTCGCTGAGCTTACTGGGCTACGTTTTTAAGCCACCTTCAGCGGTCAATGGAGTGACAGCCTATGCACGACACCCTCCAGCAGGTCTTTGGTTATCCACAGTTTCGTTTGGGCCAGGAAGAAACGGTCAGCGCCGTACTGGCCGGTCGTTCGGCTGCGGCCATTTTTCCTACGGGGTCGGGCAAGTCCCTGTGTTATCAGCTGTCTGCGGTGTTGCTGCCGCACCTGACGCTGGTGGTGTCGCCGTTGCTGGCGTTGATGCAGGACCAGTTGGGCTTCCTGCAACGCCACGGTATTTCGGCGGGCAGTATCGATTCGGCGCAAAGCCGCGAGGACGCCAATGACGTGATGGCCCGCGCGCGGTCGGGCGAGCTGAAAATCCTGATGATTTCCGTGGAGCGCTTGAAGAACGAGCGTTTTCGCCACTTCCTGCAAAGTGTGCAGATCTCGCTGCTGGTGGTGGATGAGGCGCACTGTATTTCCGAGTGGGGCCACAACTTCCGCCCGGATTATTTGAAGCTGCCGGACTACCAGCGCCAGTTCAAGATCCCACAAGCGCTGCTGCTGACGGCTACAGCCACGCCCAAGGTGATTGCCGACATGCAGGCCAAGTTCGCCATTGCGCCGGATGACGTGGTCACCACGGGCTTCTACCGGCCCAACCTCAACCTGTTGGTGGAGCCGGTCGCCGGTGCGGACAAGCGTCGTCGCCTGGTGCAGTGGATGAGCGAGCGGGCCAACCAGCCCAGCATCGTCTACGTCACCTTGCAGAAAACCGCCGAGCAGATTGCCGAGCACCTGAACCGCAACGGTATCCAGGCCGAGGCGTATCACGCCGGCTTGCCCCACGACAGGCGTGAGGGCATCCAGCAGCGATTCATGGACGGGCGCTCCAATTGCATCGTCGCTACCATCGCGTTTGGCATGGGGATCGACAAGAGCGATATCCGCAATGTCGTGCATTTTGACCTGCCCAAATCCATCGAGAACTACAGCCAGGAAATCGGCCGCGCAGGGCGTGATGGGCAGCCCTCGGACTGCCTGGTGCTGGCCAACCGCGACAGCCTCAATGTGCTGGAAAACTTCGTGTACGGCGATACGCCGGAGCAGGACGGTATTCGGCGGGTGCTGGAAGAGTTGCAGGCAGCGCGCAGTGAAGGGCAGTGGGAGTTCCTGCTGAGGTCGCTGTCGGACCACAGCAACATCCGCGAACTGCCACTGAAGACACTGTTGGTGCAATTGGAGCTCAAGGGCGTGATCGCGCCGCGCTACGCGTTTTATGCCGAATACCGCTTCAAGTACCTGGTCGAGCCCGAGGCCCTGCTGGCGCGTTTTTCCGGCGAGCGCCAGCAGTTTGTCGCGGCGATCATCCAGGTGTGCAAGCGCGCGAAAACCTGGGCGACTGTGGATTTCGACGCGCTTTATCAACAACACAGTGCCGAGCGCAGCCGGGTGGTGAAGGCCCTGGATTACTTCCAGGAGCAAGGCCTGATCGAGTTGGAAAGCAAGCAGATGACGGAGGTCTACAGCCTGCTGGATACCGAGTTTGATCCACAGGTGTTGAGCGCCGAGTTATACACAGCCTTCAAGCAGCACGAGGTGACGGAGGTGGCGCGGATTCACGCCATGCTCGATCTGTTCGCCACCGAACATTGCCTGGGGCGGCGCCTGGCGCATTACTTTGGTGATGAAAATGCACCGCAGCGCTGCGGGCACTGCTCTGTGTGCCACGGCCATGTCGCGCATTTGCCGGCGCCGCCGAGCCTGCCACCGCTTGTGGATAAAAACTTCATGGGGCTGTGCGGTGATTTTATCCACAGGCATCATGAGCACACCGGCCAATTGCCGGGCGCTGAGCGGCTGACACGGTTCCTGGGGGGTATCAGCGTGCCGTTGTTTACCAAGTTGAAGGCGCGGGGCATTCCCGGTTTCGCAGCACTGGAAGACTACCCCTACGCCGACGTGCGTGAGTGGGCCCAGGCCCATTTGAATGATCTGTAATCCTATTTTCATGAGACGTGCCCATGCCTGACTCAATGCCGCAACGCGCCGATTACCGTCACTTCCAGCCGATCATCACGCGTTGGCACGACAACGATGTGTACGGCCATGTGAACAATGTCACCTACTACAGCTTCTTCGACACAGCGGTGAATACCTACCTGATCGAACAGGGTGGGTTGGATATTCATGACGGTGAGGTGGTGGGGTTTGTGGTGAGTTCGGCGTGCGATTACTTCGCGTCGATTGCCTTTCCCGATCGCCTGGACATCGGCCTGCGGGTGGGCAAGCTGGGCAACAGCTCCGTGCAGTACGAGTTGGCGGTATTCAAGGCAGGCGAAGAGGAGGCCTGTGCGGCGGGGCGCTTTGTGCATGTGTTCGTGGATCGGAGGACGAACCAGCCGGTGACGATTCCGGGGATGTTGCGCGAGGCGTTGCAGCGGTTGGTGGTCTGACTTCGGCGTTGCAGGCACCACGGAACCCAAT
Organism: Pseudomonas sp. NFACC42-2; assembly: GCF_900116055.1. Classification (NCBI taxonomy): domain Bacteria; kingdom Pseudomonadati; phylum Pseudomonadota; class Gammaproteobacteria; order Pseudomonadales; family Pseudomonadaceae; genus Pseudomonas; species Pseudomonas sp. NFACC42-2. The sequence goes on along the minus strand of NZ_FOZO01000012.1, from coordinate 87,475 downwards.
GTGGGAGGGGGCAAGCCCCCTCCCACATTGGTTTTGCAGTGTTCTTTAGCGCTTAGCGGTGACGGTAGTGATGCTTGTTCTTGCGATGCCCGTAGGCATGGCCGCGGCCGCGATGGTCGTCGCGGTCATAACGGCGGCTATCACGACTACGACGATCATCGTCATCGCTCTTGTTGCCCATGTAGTTGCCCAGTGCACCACCCGCGCCACCGCCGGCCGCTGAACCGATCAGTGCCCCGGTGCTGCCGCCGACACTGCGGCCCACCACGTTGCCGCCGGCTGCGCCCAATGCGCCGCCAATGGCTGCTTCGCCGCGGCTGCGCTTGTCTGCGCCGACCGCGCTACCGCCTGCGCCGCCCAGGGCCGCGCCGATGGTCGAACCGGTGTTGCCGCCCAACTGCTGGCCGACAACCGAGCCTAGAACCCCGCCCAATGCGCCGCCCACACCGGCTTCGGTGGTGCCACCGGCCATGGCTGCGCCACTGACCAGGCCAAGGGACAACAAGAGAATCGAGGAGAGCTTCATAGAGAGACCTCAAGAGGATGACGGCGCGATCCTGAGGCTGTATTGACATGGTTACAATAGAAATCCGACCAGTAACACGAGTTGTACACAATTCTCTAAGTTACTGTTTTAGCTAGGGAACTTAAGTAGTTTTTGCGAGTCTTTAGCTACTTCGGAACGGCCGCTTTTATGCAAAAGCGGCCTTTTTTGTGCCCGAAATGATCAGTCAGGCCGAACGCGCCATGATCAGCCCATTGTCACTGGCAGCTTCCAAACGTATCGCCACGAACTTCGACGTTGGTGTATGGCTGCCATCCCCGGTGCTTTCCAGCGGCACCAACGGGTTCACTTCCGGGTAGTAAGCCGCAGCCTGCCCCGCTGGAATATCAAACGCCAGCAAGGTGAAGCCCTTCACCCGACGCTCGCGGCCGTCTTCCCACAACGACACGATGTCGGCTTTCTGCCCCGGCTTGAAGCCCAGGCGGATGATGTCGGCTTCGTTGACGAACAGCACGTCACGCTGGCCTTTGACCCCGCGATAGCGGTCGTCCAGGCCATAAATGGTGGTGTTGTACTGATCGTGGGAGCGCATCGATTGCATGATCAGGTCCGGCACGTGGCCCGTGGCGTGGGTGCGCTCGTGGATCAGGTCCTTGGGCAGGATGTTCGGGCGGAAGTTGGCACGGCCCGAAGGCGTGTTCCAGCGGCGTGCACCGGCGGAGTTGCCCAGGTAGAAACCACCGGGGTGTTTCAGGCGTTCGTTGAAGTCCTTGAAGCCTGGGATGGTATCGGCGATCAGGTCGCGGATGCGGCTGTAGTCGGCCACCAGCCAGTTCCAGTCCACCGGTTTGCTGCCCAGGGTCGCGGCGGCGATGCCGGCGAGGATGGCCGGTTCCGATTTCATCAACTTCGACAGCGGCTGCAGTTGGCCGTTGGAGTCGTGGACCATGCTGAACGAGTCTTCCACCGTCACCGCTTGCGGGCCTTCGGCCTGGATGTCGATGTCGGTGCGGCCCAGGCACGGCAGGATCAGCGCGTCCTTGCCGTGCATCAGGTGGCTGCGGTTGAGCTTGGTGCTGATCTGCACGGTCAGGTCGCAATTGCGCAGTGCTTCGAAGGTGCGCGGGCTGTCCGGCGTGGCTTGGGCGAAGTTGCCGCCCAGGCCGATAAACACCTTGGAGCGACCTTCAAGCATGGCATGGATTGCTTCCACCACGTTGTGCCCGTTGGTGCGCGGCACCTGGAACTGGAAGCGCCGCTCCAGGGCGTCGAGGAACGCCACCGGTGGGCGTTCGTTGATGCCCATGGTGCGGTCGCCCTGCACGTTGCTGTGGCCACGTACCGGGCACAGGCCGGCACCGGGGCGGCCAATGTTGCCGCGCAGCAGCATCAGGTTGGCGATTTCCTGGATGGTCGGCACCGAGTGGCGGTGCTGGGTGATACCCATTGCCCAGCACATGATCACGTTCTTGCCCTTGGCGTACATGCGTGCCGCTTGCTCGATCTCGATCAGGGTCAGGCCGGACTGTTCGACGATTTCATCCCAGGAGGTGTCGTCGATCTGGCCCAGGTAATCCAGCACGTTGGCCGTGTGTTCATTGAGGAAGTCGTGATCGAACACGGCTTCCTTGCCTTCGGCCTGAGCCTGGCGCTCCCACAGCAGCAGGAACTTGGCCATGCCGCGCAGGATGGCCATGTCGCCACCCAGGGCCGGGCGGAAGTATGCGGTGTTGGTCGGCTTGTCGCCGTTAGTGAGCATTTCCAGCGGATGCTGCGGATGCTGGAAGCGCTCCAGGCCGCGCTCCTTGAGGGGGTTGATGCACACCACCTGGGCACCGCGTTTGACCGCTTCCCGCAGCGGTTCGAGCATGCGCGGGTGGTTGGTACCGGGGTTCTGGCCCCAGACGAAAATCGCATCGGCATGTTCGAAGTCATCAAAGGTCACGGTGCCTTTGCCGACCCCCACGCTCTGCGCCAGGGCCACGCCGCTGGCCTCGTGGCACATGTTCGAGCAGTCCGGGAAGTTGTTGGTGCCGTAGGCGCGCACAAACAGCTGGTACAGGTACGCTGCTTCGTTACTGGCACGGCCCGAGGTGTAGAACTCGGCCATGTCCGGGCTGGGCAGGGCGTTGAGGTGCTTGCCGACCAGGTCGAAGGCCGCTTCCCAGCTGATGGGGGTGTAGCGGTCGGTCTCGGCGTCGTAGCGCATCGGCTCGGTCAGGCGGCCCTGATACTCGAGCCAATAGTCGCTTTGCTCCAGCAGCGCGGTGACGCTGTGCTTGGCGAAAAATGCTGCGTCAACACGGCGCTTGGTGGCTTCCCAGTTGACCGCCTTGGCGCCGTTCTCGCAGAACTTGACCATGCCGCTTTCCGGCGAGTCGCCCCAGGCGCAGCCCGGGCAGTCGAAGCCGCCGTTCTGGTTGGTCTTGAGCATCATGCGCAGGTTTTTCAGCGCGTTGTCGCTGGTCAGCCACGCCTGTGCCACGCTGATCAGCGCGCCCCAGCCGCCAGCCGGGCCCTTGTAAGGCTTGTAGCGCGGGGTTGGGGTTTGGTCGGCTTGATGATGATTGCTCACGGCTGGTTCTCCATCGCAGGGCTGTAGACCCGCGGCGCACTTTTCTGCGGCAGGTGGATGAGATTGAGGTTATGCCGGCGAGCCCATTGCAGGGCCAGGCCGGTGGGCGACGACAGGCTGACCAGGGTCTGGATGCCCGCGCGCAGGACTTTCTGGATCAATTCGAGGCTGCAACGGCTGGTGACAATCGCCAGCCCGCCGTCGGTGGGGATTCGTTGGCGGATCAGCGCACCGATCAACTTGTCGAGGGCGTTGTGCCGGCCGATGTCTTCACGGCCCATCAGCAATTCGCCCTGGTTATCCATGAACACGGCCGCATGCACAGCTCCGCTGTACTGGCCCAAAGGCTGGAACGCGCTGATGCGCTGGCGCAGGCCGTCGAGCCATTCGGCAGGCGGCAAGGGCGCGCCGGGCAGCACTTGAAGGTCCGGCAGGGCCTGCTCCAGCGCTTCCACTCCGCACAGGCCGCAGCCGCTGGTGCCTGCCAGCTGGCGGCGCTGCTGCTTGAGGTTCCAGAACGCACGGCTGGAGATCTGCACCTGAGCGTATTGGGCCGAACCCGAACCGCTGAGTTTGAGATCATAAATATCGCTGACGTCGGCGATAATGCCGCTGCCGATGCTGAACCCGACAATAAAATCTTCAAGGTCCGTCGGGGTGACCAGCATGACGGCCTGGCTGATGTCGTTATAGGCAATCGCCAACGCTACTTCTTCGGCCAAGGCGGTGCTGGCGACTTCAGTGTGCTCAAGGTTGCAAAACTGGTAGCTCTGGCTGGCGACGGGCGCGGACGTTTCCGGAGCAGGCGCCGCGCAGACTGGGCGCTTGGCGTTCATGGGGCAGTACCACCGGCGGATTGATCAGTGTTTAGACTAGGCGCGACAAAGCGTCGCGTCTAATTGCCAGTACTGATCTACCGATAGATGACGTCGATCAAGACTCTTTTTGCGATTTCTGAAACAGCGCGAAACACGCCTCTGCCAATGCCGAACGCGGTGCGCTGCGCCGCATGATCAGGCCCAGGCGCGCCAGGGTGTGGGCGTCTTCGATGGGTTGCAGGCGCAAATGTTCGGTGAGGGCGTCCAGGCCGCCGTCCAACGGCATGACGGCGCAGCACAGTCCGCCATGCACAGCTTGTAACAACTGATGGACGGCGTCGGTTTGTAACAGCGGCTGCGGGTGCAGGCCCCGGCTGTGGAAGTTGTGGTCGATGGACTGACGGAAGTGCATGCCGCTGGTGAGCATGCCCAGGGGCAGTTCGATCAATGCCTCCCAGCTCAGCGGCTTGTCGCCAAAACTGAAATAGCGCTGGTCGTAGAGCAGGCCCATGCGGGTTTCGCCGAGGGCCAGGGAATCGAAGCGCTCGTTGTCCAGGCGGTCGAGGTAGGACACGCCCAGGTCCAGGCGGTTGCTCGCCAACTGTTCGAGGATCTGCTCGGAGCTGAGGGCCGAAAGCTCAAAGCGCAGGCTCGGATGCTCCTTGTGCAGTTGTTGCATCAACGCCAGTGGATCAAAGCTCGACAACGGCACCACACCCAAACGCAACGTACCCACCAGGTTGCCACGGCAGGCGGCGGCTTCGGCCTGCAAGCCGTCATAGGCCGCCAGCACCGTGCGTGCCCAGGCCAGCACGCGCTCGCCGGGGGCGGTGAACCCTTCGAAACGCTGGCCGCGATTGACCAGCGGCAAGTCCAGCTCTTCTTCAAGGTTGCGCAGGCGCATCGACAGGGTTGGCTGGGTGATGTGGCAACGCGCCGCGGCCTGGCCGAAGTGACGGGTCTCGTCGAGGGCGATGAGGAATTTCAGCTGCTTGATGTCCATCTTCGCTCCAGGGCTTATTCCAATGGCGGGGGGATTCTAGCGCGTTTGCGTCTTTGGTCGGGCTGGAACCCAAGTCTGCCGGACTGGTCTAGTCTTGGGCATCTGGAAATCAACTACCAAGGAGAGCGCACTATGAGCATTTTCAGCTTTATCAAAGAAGCCGGCGAAAAGATTGTCGACCTGTTGACGCCGGGTAACGCCAACGCGAGTGAGCAGTTGAAGGAACACGTAGCGAAGGTGGGTCTGGGGAATCCGAATGTACAGACCACGGTGGATGGCGACAAAGTGACCGTGACCGGTGAAGTCGCCACCCAGGAAGAGAAAGAGAAGATTCTGCTGGCGCTGGGTAACATTCAAGGCGTGGCCAGTGTGGATGACCAGATCACCGTAACCGGCCCGGCAGTGGCCGCCGCCCGTTTCGTCGTGGTGAAAAAGGGTGACACCCTCAGCGCGATTTCCCTGACGGTGTACGGCAACGCCAACCTGTACAACAAGATCTTCGAGGCCAACAAGCCGCTGTTGTCCCATCCAGACAAGATTTACCCAGGGCAGACGCTGCGTATTCCTGAGTAATACACGGGCGAAAAGGTGGGAGGGGGCTTGCTCCCTCCCACAGGGTTCAGAGCCCGACAATGAGATCGCGGTAGTCACCGACTGCTGCAAATTCAGCCGTGTCCTTCGGCCCCTTTTTGCTGTCCGGTTCTTTCACCGCCAGCAAATGCCCCACGCCAAACGCCTGGGCACTGCGCAGGATCGGCAGGGTGTCGTCGATAAACAGGCTGCGAGCCGGATCGAACTGGATGTCAGCCTGCAAGGCATCCCAGAACTGCGGGTTTTCCTTGGCGAAGCCGTAGTCGTGGGAGCTGATCAATCGCTCGAAGTACGGCGCCAGTTCAATGCGCTCCAATTTCAACGACAGCGAATCACGATGGGCATTGGTGATCAGGATCACGCGCTTGCCGGCCTGTTTGATCGCCGCCAGGAAGGTATCGGCATCCGGGCGCAGGGCGATCAGGTCGGCGGTTTCCAGCTTGAGCTCACGCACCGGGATGTTCAGTTCCGCACTCCAGAAATCCAGGCAATACCATTGCAACTGTCCGGCGTTACGCTCGAACAGAGGCTGCAACTCCATCTCGGCCATGGCCCGGCTCACCCCGTGCAGTTCGGCGTAACGCTGGGGCAGGTGTTCCATCCAGAAATGGTTGTCGTAATGCAGGTCGAGCAGGGTGCCGTCCATGTCCAGCAGGACGGTGTCGATGGCGTGCCAGGGCAAAGAGGGCATGGTGCGGTCTCATGTAAGTAAAGATATCCGACACAGACAATCGGAAAAGCCACGGTATAGTAACCCGATCACGCCAAGGAGCCGCTTATGCGCCAGAAACCCACCGTCCTCGCCCGCGAAATAGTCGCCAGTAGCCGTTTGTTCCGCGTGGAGGAAGTGCAATTGCGCTTTTCCAATGGCGTTGAACGGACCTACGAGCGCCTGGTGGGCCGCGGTGCCGGCTACGGCGCAGTGATGATCGTGGCGATGATCGACGAAGATCATGCGTTGCTGGTTGAAGAGTACTGCGGCGGTACCGATGAGTATGAGCTGTCCTTGCCCAAGGGCCTGATCGAACCCGGCGAAGACGTGCTGGCGGCGGCCGACCGTGAACTCAAGGAAGAAGCCGGCTACGGCGCACGACAGTTGGAACACATTACCGAGCTGTCGTTGTCCCCTGGTTACATGAGCCAGAAAATCCAGGTGGTGCTCGCCACCCAACTCTATGAAGAACGCCTGGAAGGCGATGAGCCCGAGCCGATGCGTGTGGACCGGGTCAACCTGCGCGAGCTGTCGCAGCTTGCGCAAAACGAGCAATTCAGCGAAGGCCGCGCCCTGGCGGCGTTGTACCTGGTACGAGATTTGTTGATTCAGCGTGGAGCGTTTACCCCATGAGCGAACTGTTTTTAGGCCACCCGTTTATCGCCCCTGTGATCGAGCTGGCCCGGCAGGCGGGTGAGGTGATCCTGCCGTACTGGCGCGCCGATGTGGCGGTGACCTCCAAGGCCGATGATTCGCCGGTCACGGCGGCCGACCTGGCCGCCCACCATCTGATTCTCGCGGGCCTTACCGCATTGGACCCGAGCATCCCGGTGCTGTCCGAAGAAGACGCCGACATCGACCAGAGCGTACGGGCCGGCTGGCAGCGCTGGTGGTTGGTGGACCCGCTGGACGGCACCAAGGAATTTATCGCCGGCAGCGAAGAATTCACCGTCAATATTGCCCTGGTCGAACAGGGTCGCGTGGTGTTCGGCGTGGTGTCCATGCCCACCAGTGGCCGTTGCTACTTCGGTGGTGCTGGCCTGGGGGCGTGGCGCTCCGATGTGAACGAAGCGCCCAGGCAGATCCAGGTGCGCGAGGCGCCGGCAGTGGGTGAGGCGTTCACCGTGGTCGCCAGCCGCCGGCATACCAGCCCCGAGCAAGAGCGTTTGCTGGACGGTTTGAGCGAAGGGTTGGGGGAGTTGAAACTGGCGAATATCGGCAGCTCGTTGAAGTTCTGCCTGTTGGCCGAGGGCAGTGCCGATTGCTACCCGCGGCTGGCGCCGACTTCGCAGTGGGATACGGCGGCGGCCCAGGGTGTATTGGAAGGGGCGGGCGGCGAGGTGCTGGAGTTGAGTGGCGAGCCGTTCAGCTATCCGGCGCGGGCGTCGTTGCTGAATCCGTTTTTCCTGGCGTTGCCGGCGAAGGCGGCGTGGCGTGAGCGCTTGCTGACCTTGGCCCGCTCTTAATAACTCAGCCGATCTGAATGTGGGAGGGAGCAAGCCCCCTCCCACTTTTTTTTGTGTATTGGCTTCTAGCGGTGCAAGACGTATTGGCCGGTGAACGTAACGGCCCGCTCTTCACTGCCCTCATTCACGATCCAGGTGTCCAACGCCAGCCGCGCCCGGCCATAGCGCTTGTAGGTGGCTAAAAAACGCTTCCACACCTTCTCCTCCGGCGCCGCGCAAAGGGCGGTCGCGTCGTGCGTCACCGGCAGCGGATAGCTGATCTGCCCTTCCTGAATCACGATATGCCCGTCTTCAATCCCTTCCTCGCGCAGTTGCAGGTGCATCCAGCCCCAACCCGCCAGCACCGCACCGCAATAGAGGCTGCCGCCGAACATGGTGCTCTTGTGGTTGATATTGGCGTGCAGGGGCAGGTGCAGCCGCAGTTGCCCGTCTTGCCAGTCGAGCACCTTGAGGCCCATTTCGCGGGTCAGGGGGATGTCGTGGTGGAGGATGGATTCCAGGTAACGGCTGTCGCGGCTCATGGCGGCCTCTTGGTGGGTGGGCAGGGTCATTCGTCGTCAGTGCTTGGGTTGGCGAAGTTCAAGCCGTGCTTGCGCAGTTTGTCGTGCAGGGTCTTGCGTGGTACGCCGAGGGCTTCTGCGAGGCTGCGCATGGAGCTGTGGGGGCGAGTCAGTTCGGCGGCGATCAGGCTTTTTTCGAACTGCTCGACCTGTTCGCTCAAGCCGCCCGGCGTGGAAGTCAGCACGCTGCTGGCGGGGTTGTCCGGGGTGCTGTCCAGCGCCAGCTCCAGGCCCAACGCAAAGCGCTCGGCAGCGTTCTGCAATTCGCGCACATTGCCCGGCCAGCTATGACGCAACAGCAGGGCACGCTGGCCCGGTTGCAGCTCATGCAACGGCAGGCCATGGCGGCTGCTGGCTTCGTCGGCGAAGTGCTGGAACAGCATCAACGCATCTTCACCGCGCTCGCGCAGTGGCGGAATACGCAACGGCGCGACGTTGAGGCGATAGTACAAGTCGGCGCGGAAGCGGCCCTGGTCGGCGGCCTGGCGCAGGTCTTCCTTGGTGGCGGCGATGATGCGGATATCCAGCGGGATCAGCTGGTTGCCGCCGAGGCGCTCCACCACACGTTCCTGCAACAGGCGCAGCAGCTTGACCTGCACGTCCAGGCTCATGCTTTCGATTTCATCCAGGAACAACGTGCCGCCATTGGCGAATTCGAATTTGCCGATGCGCCGCTTCTGCGCGCCGGTAAAGGCGCCGGGCTCATGGCCGAACAGTTCGCTCTCCACCACCGACTCGGCCAACGCCCCGGCATTGATCGCCACAAACGGCCCGCTGCGCCGGCTCGACAGGTCGTGCAGCGCGCGGGCCACCACTTCCTTGCCGGCGCCGGTTTCGCCGAGGATCAGCACATCTGCGCGGGTTGCGGCCAGGGCGCCGATCTGCTCGCGCAGGCGCAGCATCTGTGGCGAGTGCCCCACCAGGCGGGTGCTCAGTTGTTGGCGGTCGCTCAGGGCCAGGCGCAGGCTGCGGTTGTCGAGCACCAGCCGGCGCAGGGCCAGGGCGCGGCGCACGCTGTCGAGCAGGGCGTCGCTGGCGAAGGGTTTCTCGAGGAAGTCATAGGCACCCGCGCGCATGGCCTGCACCGCCAGCGGCACGTCGCCGTGGCCGGTGATCAGCAGCACCGGCAGGTCCGGATCCTGGCCGTGCAGCTCGGCCAGCAGCTCCAGGCCGTCCATGCCGGGCATGCGGATGTCGCTGACCACCACGCCCGGCCAATCCCGCGACAGGCGCGCGGTGAGGCCGGTGGCTTCGCCCAGGGTCAGGACGTTCAGCCCGGCCAGGTCCAGGGTCTGGCACAGGGCCTGACGCAAGTGCGGATCATCGTCGATCAACACCACCTGAATCTGGTTATCGATACTCATACACTGCGGTCCTCGGACGGTTGCAGACTGACGCCCGGCGAGCCGGCACGCAATTTCAAGGTTAACAGCGCGCCACCTTCCCTGTGGTTGGCAAACAGCAGTTCGCCGCCAAAGGCACGCATCAGGGTGTCACAGATCGCCAGGCCCAGGCCCAAGCCCTGAGTGCGGGTCTTGGTGGTGTAGAACGGTTCGCTGGCGCGGCCCAGGGCTTCCATGCAAAAGCCCGGGCCATTGTCGCGAATGTACAGGTTGACGCCCTGGGCGGTGGTTTCGGCACTCAGCCACAGTTTGCGCGGCGGGCCTTTTTCGGTAAGGGCGTCGAGGGCGTTGGCCAGCAGGTTGCCCAGTACCTGGCGCAGACGGGTTTCGCCGGCCTGTACCCACAGGGTCGCTTCCGGCAAATCGCGGATCAGTTCCACTTCCATCGAGCGCCGCCGCTTGGCCAGGAGCGCCAGGGCATCGTCGAGGGCGGGTTGCAGGGCTACGCTCTCCGGCGCGTGCCGGTCGCGCCGGGCGAAGGCGCGCAGGTGGGCGATGATCGAGGCCATGCGCCCGGTCAGTTCGCTGATCAGCTTGAGATTGCCCCGGGCATCGCTGGTGCGCTCGTGGTCGAGCAGGATCTCGGCGTTTTCCGCATAGCTGCGAATCGCCGCCAGGGGTTGGTTGAGTTCGTGGCTGATACTCGCCGACATGGTGCCCAGCGCTGACAGCTTGCCGGCCTGCACCAGGTCATCCTGGGCGCGCACCAGTTCCTGCTGGGCGTGTTCGCGCTCCAGCACTTCCTGTTTGAGGCGCCGGTTGAGGCCTTCCAGATCGCTGGTACGTTCGACCACGCGCATCTCCAGCTCGCGGCGGGCCTTGGCTTCGAAGGCGATGCGTTCCAGGTAGTGGCGGCGGCGTTGCATCAACAGGCCCAGCAGCAGCATCAACACCAGCAACGTGGCGCCGCCCACGGCGACCACCGTGCGCACCGGGCGGCTGATCAAGGATTGCGGTGCCAGGATCTCCACATTCCAGCCGGTCTCGGCAATGGCGGTGGATTGGCGCAGCCATGCGCTGCTGCTCAGGCTCAAGGGTTGCGGGTCGCGCGTGGGGTAGGGCTGGATGGCGATGATGGCCTGGCGTTCCTCGGCGGTCAGCGGCCGGGTGGCACGGAAGCGCCATTGCGGGCGCGACGTGAGGATCACCACGCCGTTGTGGTCGGTGACCAGCAGTTGTTCCGGGGTATTGCCCCACAGGCTTTCGGTGTGGTCCAGGTCGACCTTGACCACCAGTACGCCGATGATCGTGTCGCCATCGCGCACGGCGGCGGCGAAGAAATAGCCGCGCTTGGCCGAGGTGGTGCCCAGCCCGAAAAACCGTCCCAGGCGCCCGGCCATGGCTTCGCTGAAATAGGGCCGGAACGAGAAGTTGCGCCCGACAAAACTGTCCTGCTTGTCCCAATTGGACGCGGCGAGGGTCTTGCCGGTGGTGTCCATCAAATACATCACTTCCACCCCGGCCTGGGCGGCGACGTCCTTGAGCAGCAGGTTGGCGTTGACCAGGTTGGTACTGACTTGCGGCGCGCCCAGCGCCGTGCGCAAGGCCGGCAAGTCGCCGAGGATCTGCGGCAGCACTTCATAGCGATGCAGGGTGCCCAGCAGGTTGGCGACATACAGGTCGAGGGTCTGGCGGTTTTGCCCGGCCAGTTCGCTGCGATAGTAGCGCTCGGCCAAGTGCTCCAGCGGCCACAGCAACGGTGCCAGGCACAGGGCCAACAGGGCGAGGCTGCGCCAGCGGGGTCTTCGCGGAAGGGGTGGAGTCATGGGAGTCGTGCGCCTGTGGGTACAGGCGCATTATGCCTAGTGCTGCCCGGCAAGACACTCGCGCAATGCGTCTTGCCACAGCGGCTGACTGACGTGCCATTGCTGGCGCAGGTGGCTGCAATCCAGGCGTGAGTTCAGCGGGCGCCGGGCGGGGGTCGGGTAGGCGCTGGACGGGATCGCCTCCAGTTCGGCACAGGCGCGGCCACTGGCGCGCAGGTGCTCGCCGATCGCCTGGGCAAAGCCGAACCACGAGGTTTCACCCTCGGCGGTCAGGTGGTAGATGCCCCATTCCCCGGCCTTGCCCGCCTGCCAGCGTTCGATCAGGGCGCGCGTACTGGCGGCAATGGTCACGGCCCACGTCGGCGCGCCGATCTGGTCGGCGACGATGCGCAGGTGGGGTTTTTCTTGCAGCAGGCGCTGCATGGTCAGCAGGAAGTTCTTGCCGTGGTTGGAGTAGACCCAGCTGGTACGCAGGATCAGGTACTGGCCTCCCACTGCGGCAATCGCCTGTTCACCCGCCAGTTTGCTCTGGCCGTAGACGCCCAAGGGGTTGGGCGTGTCTGCTTCGGTGTAGGGCCCAGGCTTGCTGCCGTCGAACACGTAGTCGGTGGAATAGTGGATCAAAGGGCTGCCCAGGGTCTTGGCTTCCTCAGCGAGAACGCCGGGGGCGGTGGCGTTGATGGCGAAGGCGAGGTCCGCTTCGTTTTCGGCTTGATCCACAGCCGTGTGGGCGGCGGCGTTGATGATCAGGCCGGGGCGGTGGACGCGCACCTGCTGGCGGATGCGCTCGGCGTCGGCCAGATCGAGTTGTTCGCGGCCGAGCACAATCAGTTCGCCCAGGCCCTGAAGCTGCGTTTGCAGCGCCTGGGAGACTTGGCCATGTTGGCCGGTGATCAGGATTTTCATGGGAATAGATCGGCGTCTTTCAGGCTTTTGCCGCTCTGATCCTTGGAAGACAAGGTTGGAGGCCCCGTCAATTGCCAATCGATATTGAGATCCGGATCGTCCCAGCGGATGCAGCGCTCTGCAGAGGGTGTGTAGTAATCAGTCGTCTTGTAGAGGAATTCGGCGTAGTCGCTGAGTACCACAAAACCATGGGCGAACCCCGGAGGAATCCACAGTTGGCGACTGTTGTCGGTTGATAGCCGAACGCTGGCCCATTTGCCAAATGCAGGTGAGCTCTGACGTATATCCACTGCGACGTCTAACACCTCACCGGCGGTCACTCGCACCAATTTGCCCTGAGCGTGTTCTACTTGGTAATGCAGGCCGCGCAATACGCCTTTTTGTGAGCGCGAGTGGTTGTCCTGAACAAACTCTTGCTGCAGCCCGGTTGCTTGCGCAAAGTCCCGGGCATTGAAACTCTCATAGAAAAAACCGCGTTCATCGCCAAAAACCTTTGGCTCGATGATCAATACCCCGGGCAACTCAGTGGCGGATACATTCATATGGATTATCCCCTGCGAGGGTGAACAAGTATTGACCGTAGCCGGTCTTGCCAAAATATTTGGCCCGCTCCAGCAAGTATTCACGGTCAATCCAGCGGTTCTGGTAAGCAATTTCTTCCAGGCAGGCTACTTTCAGGCCCTGGCGGTGCTCGATGGTCTGCACGTAGAGCGAAGCTTCCAACAGGCTGTCGTGGGTGCCTGTATCGAGCCAAGCGAAGCCGCGCCCGAAACGTTCCACATGCAGGTCGCCGCGCTTGAGATAGGCGTTGTTGACGTCGGTAATCTCAAGCTCGCCACGATGTGAAGGTTTCACGGCTTTGGCGATCTCGATCACGTCGTTGTCGTAGAAATAAAGGCCGGTTACGGCATAGGGGGACTTTGGCTTGAGTGGTTTCTCTTCAATCGACAGGGCGCGACCATCCTTGTCGAAGTCGATCACGCCAAATCGTTCTGGGTCTTTCACCCAATAACCAAATACCGTCGCGCCGGAAGGACGCCTGGCTGCAGTCCGCAACTGTTCGCCGAAATATTGGCCGTGGAAAATGTTGTCACCCAGGATCAGGCATACCGGGTCATTACCGATAAATTCTTCGCCAATGATAAATGCCTGGGCCAAGCCATCCGGCGACGGCTGCTCGGCATAGGTGAAGCGCACGCCGAACTGGCTGCCATCGCCCAGCAAGTTACGATACTGCGGCAAGTCCACTGGCGTGGAAATCACGAGGATGTCTTTGATTCCCGCCAGCATCAGCACCGAGATCGGGTAATAGATCATCGGCTTGTCATACACTGGCAGCAGCTGCTTGGACACGCCCAGGGTAATGGGGTGCAAGCGAGTGCCTGAGCCGCCTGCCAATACGATTCCCTTCATCATGCAATCAGATCCTTCATGTCGGTGTTGCCCAATCGTTCGCCCTGATAACTGCCGTCCTGTACCCTGCGGCACCATTCCAGGTTGTCGAGGTACCACTGTACGGTCTTGCGCAGGCCGGTCTCGAACGTTTCTTCCGGGACCCAGCCCAGTTCGCGTTCGATCTTGCTGGCGTCGATTGCATAGCGCTGATCGTGGCCTGGTCGATCTTTGACGAACGTGATCAGGTCGGCAAATTTTTTCACACCGGCCGGACGTTGCGGTGCCAATTCTTCCAGCAGGCCGCAGATGCCTCGTACCACGTCGATGTTTTTTTGCTCATTGTGGCCGCCGATATTGTAGGTCTCGCCGACCACACCTTCTGTTACCACTTTCAGAAGTGCGCGGGCATGGTCCTCGACGAACAGCCAGTCGCGCACCTGCAAACCATTACCATAGACCGGTAATGGCTTGCCCGCGAGCGCGTTGAGGATGACCAGCGGGATCAACTTCTCGGGGAAGTGGAAAGGGCCGTAGTTGTTTGAACAATTGGTCAGCAATACCGGCAGGCCGTAGGTGCGCTGCCAGGCACGCACCAGGTGGTCGGACGCCGCCTTGCTCGCGGAGTAAGGTGAGCTGGGCGCGTAAGGCGTGGTTTCGGTGAAAAGATCGTCAACGCCGTGCAGGTCGCCGTACACCTCATCGGTGGAGATGTGATGGAAACGGAAAGCGCTCTTGGAGGGCTCCGCCAGCGTGTGCCAGTACGCGCGGGTGGCCTCCAGCAGGCTGTAGGTGCCGACGATATTGGTCTGGATAAAATCCGACGGCCCGTCAATCGAACGATCGACATGGGATTCTGCAGCCAAGTGCATGATTGCCTGTGGCTCGAAGCGCGTCAGCACGGCGCTGACGCTCGCCTGGTCAATGATATCGGCCTGTACGAACTCATAGCGGCTGTTGGACGCAATGCTGGTCAGTGATTCCAGATTGCCTGCATACGTAAGTTTGTCCAGATTGAGCACTTCGTGTTCGGTGTTTTGAATCAGATGGCGGATCAGGGCGGAGCCGATAAATCCAGCGCCGCCGGTGATGAGAATGCGCATGTCGGAGGGCCTTTTCCTTAGACGGACATTAAGCGAATGAAGCATAGCTTGAGTTGTGCGGAAGATAGGCGCAAGCGCGGTATGCGTAGGGGGGTTGCCTAACTCACCTGAACAATGGCGATATACACCCCTGAAAAAAACGAGGCCACGCCCATGCTGCTTGCTACGTTGATCCATCGCGCCAATCTACCCTGCCCGCAAGTAGGCCCCGACCAGGCGGCGCAATTGCTCGAGCAGCATTACGGGCTTGCTGGCACGTTGCAGTCACTGGGCAGCCAGCAAGACCTCAATTACAAAGTCGACAGCACTCGCGGCCGTTTTGTTCTGAAGATCTGCCGGGGCGACTATGCGGCGATTGAGCTGCAGGCCCAGCACGCGGCCCTCGACACCCTGCAGGCCGTGCGGGTGCCCAAGGTCATCAAGGCCCTGGGCGGTGAAGAACTGTTGAGCGTGACGGTCGATGGCCAGCCCCTGCACCTGCGGCTGCTGGACTATATCGACGGCCAGCCGTTGACCCATCTGCCGCATTTGGGGCGCGACGTGATCGCAGGCTTCGGCGACCTGTGCGGGCGCATGAGCCTCGCGCTGGCGGATTTCTCCCACCCTGGATTGGACCGTACCCTGCAATGGGACCCGCGCCATGCCCGGGAACTGATCACCCATCTGTTGGCCACCCTGGAAAACCTGCCCCACCGCGCCGCGCTGGAACAGGTGGCCGAGCAGGTTGAACAGCGCATTCGTCCCCTGGCCGACCGCCTGCCCTGGCAAGCGGTGCACATGGACATCACCGATGACAATGTGGTCTGGCAGCGCGATGCGCAACGGCACTGGCAACTGCAAGGCGTCATCGATTTCGGCGACCTGGTGCACACCTGGCGGATTGCCGACCTGTCGGTGACCTGTGCGGCCCTGTTGCACCATGCCGAGGGCGACCCGTTTGCCATCCTGCCGGCGGTCCGGGCCTGCCATGCCGTGACCCCGTTGCAACGCGAGGAATTGCAGGCGTTGTGGCCGCTGATCGTCGCCCGTGCGGCAGTGTTGGTATTAAGCAGCGAACAGCAGCAACGCCTGGATCCGGACAACACTTACCTGTTGAAAAACGCCGAACACGAGTGGGAAATTTTCCATGTGGCGACGTCGGTGCCGTTTGAACTGATGGAGGCTGCGATTCTCGGCAGTGTCGGTGAGACGCTGCCGTCGATTGCCAGCCAGGACTTCGCGCCGTTGCTACCGGGCCTGGTGGGGCGTGAGTTCGCGCTGATCGACCTGGGTGTGCTCAGCCCGCATTTCGAAGCCGGCAACTGGGAACTGCCCGGCATTGATCGGCAACTGCTGGATCAGGCGGCGGCGGTGCATGGGCTGGCGGCAAGTCGTTATGGCCAATATCGGCTGTCGCGTACCTGCCCGGACAGTGCCACCGAACCGCAGACTTTCCCCCTCCACGTAGAGCTGCATCTGCCCCACGGCACGGTGTTGGAAGCGCCTTTCGCCGGAACGCTGCATCAGGACGCCGATGGCCTTGTGAGCGTGCAAGGGGTGGAACTGAGCGTGCGGTTGTGGGGCGTGGACACCCGGTTGAAGCACGGTTCATTGCTGGTGGAGGGGCAGGTTCTCGGTGAGGTCCATGGGCCGCTGACCGTGCAACTGTGCCGTGCCGACCTCGAACCGCCGCTGTTTTGTACACCGTCCCGGGCCTTGGCCTGGCAAGCCTTGTGCCCCTCGCCTGCGGGGTTACTGGGACTGGCCTGCGATGCCGAACCGGAACTCGACCCCCACGCCCTGCTGGCCCGGCGTGACGCCAGTTTCGCCCGCTCGCAGAAGCACTATTACGTCGACCCGCCACGCATCGAGCGCGGCTGGCGCAACCACCTGATCGATATGCAGGGCCGTTCCTACCTGGACATGCTCAATAACGTTGCCGTACTGGGTCACGGCCACCCGCGCATGGCGGCGGTGGCGGCGCGGCAATGGTCGTTGCTCAATACCAACTCGCGGTTTCACTATGCCGCCATTGCCGAGTTTTCCGAGCGTTTGCTGGCGCTGGCGCCGGCGGGCATGGATCGGGTGTTCCTGGTCAACAGCGGCACCGAGGCCAACGACCTGGCCATCCGCCTGGCGTGGGCCTACAGCGGCGGGCGCGACATGCTCAGTGTGCTGGAGGCCTATCACGGCTGGTCGGTGGCGGCGGATGCGGTGTCCACCTCGATTGCCGACAACCCCCAGGCCTTGAGCAGCCGTCCCGAGTGGGTCCACCCGGTTACCGCGCCGAACACCTATCGCGGTGAATTCCGCGGGCAGGACAGTGCGCCGGACTACGTACGAAGCGTGGAACATAACCTGGCGAAAATCGCTGCGAGCAAGCGCCAACTGGCCGGTTTTATCTGTGAACCGGTGTACGGCAACGCCGGCGGTATCTCCCTGCCGCCGGGTTATTTGCAGCAGGTATACGGGTTGGTGCGGGCCCAGGGTGGCGTGTGCATCGCCGATGAAGTGCAGGTGGGCTACGGCCGAATGGGGCATTTCTTCTGGGGCTTCGAAGAGCAGGGCGTGGTGCCCGACATCATCACCATGGCCAAGGGCATGGGCAACGGTCAGCCACTTGGCGCGGTGATCACCCGTCGCGAGATCGCCGAGGCATTGGAGGCCGAGGGGTATTTCTTCTCGTCGTCGGGGGGCAGCCCGGTGAGTTGCCGGATCGGCATGGCGGTGCTGGATGTGATGGAAGAAGAAAAATTGTGGGAAAACGCCCAGGTGGTTGGCGGGCATTTCAAGGCGCGGTTGGAAGCGCTGATCGACCGTCATCCCCTGGTGGGCGCGGTTCACGGTTCCGGTTTCTATCTGGGCCTGGAGTTGGTGCGTGATCGGCAAACCCTGGAGCCCGCCACCGAAGAGACCACCCTGTTGTGTGATCGCTTGCGGGAGCTGGGGATTTTCATGCAGCCGACTGGCGATTATTTGAACATCCTCAAGATCAAGCCGCCGATGGTGACCTCCAAACGTAGCGTGGACTTCTTTGTCGACATGCTGTCGAAGGTGCTGGATGAACAACTGTAAATAATCGATTGTTATCGGTCATTGGCTATCATATTTTTCATCCAGGCTGTTTGTTCGCTTTTAAAGCCGATTTTTATCCGTTATAAAGTCGGCCTTTACCCCATTCGGAGTCCTGATCGCCATGACCACCCTGCACAGCACCCCCCGCGCCGATGGCTTCCACATGCCCGCCGAATGGGCGCCACAGACCCAAACCTGGATGGTGTGGCCGGAGCGCCCGGACAACTGGCGCCTGGGCGGCAAGCCCGCACAGGCCGCTCATGTGGCCGTGGCCAAGGCCATCGCCCGTTTTGAGCCGGTGACCGTTGCGGTTTCTGCCGGCCAGTATGAAAACGCCCGCGCCCGCCTGGACCTGCCGAATATCCGTGTGGTGGAAATGTCCAGCGATGACGCCTGGGTGCGCGATACCGGCCCGACGTTCGTGATCAACGACCGTGGCGAAGTGCGCGGCGTGAACTGGGATTTCAACGCCTGGGGCGGTTTTGACGGTGGCCTGTACTCGCCGTGGAACCGCGACTCGCAGGTGGGCGGCAAGATCCTCGAAATCGAGCGCGCGCCGCGTTACCGCACAGAGGGCTTCGTGCTGGAAGGCGGCTCGATCCACGTCGACGGCGAAGGCACCCTGATCACCACCGAAGAGTGCCTGCTCAATCGCAACCGTAATCCGCACCTCGACCGTGCCGAAATCGAAGCGGTGCTCAGCGCCAACCTGGCTGTGGATAAGATCATCTGGCTGCCGGACGGCCTGTTCAACGACGAAACCGACGGCCATGTGGATAACTTCTGCTGCTACGTGCGCCCGGGCGAAGTATTGCTGGCCTGGACCGACGACCCGCAAGACCCGAACTACGCGCGTTGCCACGCCGCCATGGGCGTCCTGCAAAGCAGCACCGACGCCCAGGGGCGCTCGTTCACAGTGCATAAAATGCCGATCCCGGGGCCGTTGTATGCCACTGAGGAAGAGTGCGCAGGGGTCGACCCGGTGGACGGCACACAGGAACGCAATCCGACTGTGCGGTTGGCGGGTTCCTACGTCAACTTCCTGATCGTCAACGGCGGCATCATCGCGCCAAGTTTCGACGACCCGTTGGACGCTGAAGCCAAGGCCATCTTGCAGAACCTGTTCCCGCAGCACGAAGTGGTGATGGTGCCGGGCCGTGAACTGTTACTGGGTGGCGGTAATATCCATTGCCTGACCCAACAACAGCCGGCCCCGCATAAAAACTGAGTGCAGTTGTAACAATGCCTTTCCGGCAGCCGGGCGCTCCTTGGTTTCGGCCTCTACAGCAAGCCCACGGCCCAGCACGGTCGTGGGCTTTTTTGTGTCCGCCCACCTATAAACACGCGACATTGGCATAGCTCTTGTATCGGTGTTGCCCCAGTGTCCCAGGGTGATGACCGCACAGTTCTGTCATAAACCTTGAGTAAGTTAGCCGCTCACGCAGCAGGAGAGAGCGCCGAAATGAATGCCAATATCAACCCGATGTACACGCGCACCTTCCACCCTTCGCGGGTTGACGGTGACGCGATCCATGCGCTGGGGCTCTGGTTGAAGGAAAACGGCTCGCGACAAGTCAGGCAGCAGCCGGATTTGCGCAGTGTGATGAGTGAACGCTACCCGGTGGGGTTGTTCAGCGAGGCCGAAATGCTCGCGTTGTGCGAGTTGATGAGTAACTAACGAAATAGCCTTGGCTTCATCGCAGCTGCCTCGCTTGCGCTCGGCAGCTGCCATAAGAAGGGGGTTTACGTTTAGAAGCTATAAGTGCCCGTCACCACCAGGTTACGCGGCTCGCCCGGCTGAATCTGCGCCACACTGGTCGCCGATTCGTAGTAGGTCTTGTCGGCGATGTTGTTCAGCGCCGCGCGCACATCCCACTCTTTCTGCCGGAACCCGACCAATGCATCCCAACTGCCATAACCCGGTAGCACTACAGTGTTGAGGCTGTCGGCATAACGGTCGCCGACCAGGGTCAAACCGGTTTCCGCGTACCAGCCCATCTCCGGTTTCCAGGTGACAAACAGGCTTGCATTGCGCTTGGCCACGTCGCTGACGCGCTTGCCTTCAAAGCCGTTGTTGTCCTTCTCGACCTTGGCATCCTGCAGGCCGACACCACCGCGTACAGACCAGTTGCCGACGATCTTGCCGGTGGCCGTCAGCTCCACGCCGCGCGAGCGCTGCAGGCCGCTGAGCAGGGTAATGGTGCGGTCCAGCGGGTCGCTGGTGCGGCGGTTGTAGAGTTCCAGTTCGTACACCGCCAGGGTGGTGCTCAGGCGATCGTCGAGCCAGTCGCTTTTCACGCCGATCTCTTTTTGCTTGGTCAGCTCGGGGCTCAGGTCGTTGACGCTGCCGGCGGCGTTCGGGGTGATGCCGATCAGGCCGCCACCGGCCGGTGAGAAGGTCTTGCTCCACGAGGCATAGAACGAGTGGTGTTCCAGGGGCGTCCACACCAGGCCAAAGCGCGGGCTGGTGCTGTGGCTTTTGACGTCTTGTCGGGTATTGAGCAGTTTGTTTTTGGTGTCTACTTCGAAGCGGTCGTAACGCAGGCCGGCCAGCACTTGCCACTGGTCATTCAGGCGCAGTTGGTCTTGCACATACAGGGCGCGGCTTTCGACTTCGGTGTGGTTGTTACTCGATACGTTCATGCGCCCGGAGTGGCTCAGGTGACGGTTGGGCTGGTTGAGGTCCAGCGCTGGCACGGCCGAGGCGGGGGCGCTGTACAGCTTTGGATCGCGGCGCTGGCTGCCCAGCTCCACGCCGGTGAGCAGGCGGTGTTCGAGGCCGAAGGTGCTGAAGCCTCCTTCCAGCTCGACGTTGTTGAAGACGTTGAGGGTGGTCAGGTCTTGCTGCCAGCGTTGGCGCGTCACCCGATTGGTCGAGGCAACATAGGCGGTCTGGTAGGTGTTGTCGAAATCGCTGTCGAGCTTGAACACGCCGAGGGTCTGGCGCAGTTGCCAGTTGTCGTTGAGTTCGTAGGCCAGCTTGGAGCGCAGGGACTGGGTCTTGTCGTCGATGTAATCGCGGCTGTCGCCGTAGGTGGTGCTGCGACTGACGTCGGCGGGGCGGCCGTTGACGCCGGGGATGCCGCGATCCGGCGTGCGGTTGTAGCGGCTGTATTCGTATTGCACCAGCCAGTTCAGATCCGGTGTGAGCTGCCAGCTCATGGACGGCGCGAACAGTTGGCGATTGCCGCTGACGCCGTCGCGGAAGCTGTTGTTGTCCTGGTTGCCCATGTTCAGACGCAGGCTGATGTTGTCGGTGGGGTCGGTGCTCAGGTCGGCATACACACTGCGCAAATCGTTGCTGCCGCCCTGGGCCTCGATGCTCGACTTGCGCCCGGCCGTTGGCAGTTTGCTCACGCGATTGACGATCCCGCCCTGGCCGCCTCGCCCGTAAAGCACGGCTGCCGGGCCTTTGAGCACTTCGATGCGCTCGATGTTGTGCAGGTCGCGTACGTACTGGCTGTCGTCGCGAATGCCGTCGAGGTAGAAGTCATTGCTCGCGTCGAAGCCACGGATACGCAAACTGTCGAAGCGCGTGTCGGCGCCGCTGCTGACGTTGGGGATGCCGCTCAAGGCCTGGCCCAGGTCGTTGGTGCCGTAGGAGCGCAGGCTTTCGGTCTTCACCGAGTCGATGGCCTGGGGCACATACCGTACCGGTGTGGCGGTGCGGGTCGCGGTGCTGGTTTCCTTGACGCGCGGGTCGTCTTCGTCAGCTTCGGCGCTGATCGAGGTTTCGGGCAAGGTGGTGGCGGCACAGGCAAAACCGGCAGACAGCAGAACAGAAAGCCCAAGGGTCATGGGCGTCAGGCGAAGGGAAGGCATGGTGGAATGCATCCAAAGGGTTTGGCAGGAAAAAGCACGCTAATGGTAATGCTTTGCATTTGCGCACGTTATCCATTACCAAACGTATCGGCTTTGAAATATGTTACGAGATGTGTTTCAGGGGTCGTTAAAGACAGAATCTGGTCGTTTTCAGAAAGGCAGTAGGCCTTTGCTTAGAATTATTTCGCCTAAATACAGACGATTCACGAAATTGACACATAGTTCAACGCGCGACTAGGATTGCGCCCAACGCCTGTGGCTAACAGCCATGACTCATCCAATAAGAAAAGGCCCGCGGCATGTTCAGTCGTCCGCGGGCCTTCTTTTTTCGGAAAAGTCGACACCAGAAAAGCGACATGGAGCCTGGTGTCATCGCGCGTACTCAACCCGTAATAAGGAATACAAAAAATGTTGAAGCAACGGATGAGTCTGATCGCTCTGGGGATTTTGAGCGCATCGACAGCAATGGCAAACGACCAGGAGCAATCCAAGGGTTTCGTTGAAGACAGCCACCTGAACATCGCAGCCCGTAACGCCTACATCAGCCGCGACTACAAAAACGGCAAGCAAGACAAAGCCGAATGGGGCCAAGGCTTCATCGGCAAGTTCGAGTCCGGCTTCACCCAAGGCACCGTCGGTGTGGGTGTGGACGTGATCGGCCAATATGCTATCCGTCTGGACGGTGGCCAAGGTCGCGCCGGCGCGGGGGGGATCGACTTCTTCAAGCAGGGTAATGGCACCACCAACCCAGATGGCTCGGCAAACCCTGGCTCGGCACCACACGACCTGGCCAAAGGCGGCGCAGCGGTCAAGTTCCGCGTCTCCAACACGGTGCTCAAGTACGGTGATCAGTTCCCTAACGTTCCGGTCCTGGCCTACGACAACTCCCGTCTGCTGTCCGAAACGTTCACGGGTACGTCGATCGTCTCCAAAGAGATCGCCGGCCTGCAACTCGACGCCGGTCACTTCACCAAGGAAGCGCGCAAGAGCGCCGAAGGTACCGACAGCGGCCGTCTGAAAAGCATCGACTACGTCGGTGGCAGCTACAAATTCACCGAAAACCTGTCGGCCGCGCTGTACGCCTCCGACATGCAAGACGTGCTGAAGAAGCAATACGTCAACGTCAACTACGTGCTGGCCCTGCCAGAGAAACAGTCGCTGACCTTTGACTTCAATGGCTACAAAACCAAGCTGGACAAGAGCTTCGCCCTGGAAAACCAAGGCAGCGAAGACGCTCGCGACAACAAGATCTGGAGCCTGGGCGCCACATGGGCTGTCGGCCCGCACAGCTTCACCGTCGCTCACCAGCGCAGCACGGGCGACACCGGCTACCTGTACGGCGGCTACCGTAACGCTGGCGGCATCGGCGACGGCGGCAACACCATCCTGCTGGCCAACTCCTACTGGTCCGACTTCAACGGCAAGGACGAGCGCTCCTGGCAAGCCGGCTACGGCCTGGACTTCAGCACCTTCGGCGTGCCTGGCCTGACCTACAACGTGGCCTACGTGCGCGGCACCAACATTGACGACGGTTCCAACCGTGGCAATGGCACCGAGCGCGAGATCTTCAACCAGTTCAAATACGTCGTCCAAAGCGGCCCGGCCAAAGACCTGAGCCTGCGTGCTCGTGCGTCCTGGTTGCGCGTTTCCAGCAATGCCGACAAGTACAACGTAGGCGGTAACGAAATCCGTCTGTTCGCCGACTACCCGATCAACGTTTTCTAACTGATCGCACGTCGCGCCTGATTCCAGGCGATAAAAAACCCCGACTGGTTCGGGGTTTTTTTATGTGTGTGCATCAGTCCTGGCGGCTCTGCAAAATCTTGCGCGCCAACGCTGCATTCTTGTAGTCGAGCATCAAGGACAACCCCTCATAGGGTTCGATCTTTTTATTGTCGATACACAGCTGTGCCATCAGCAGCAGCACCTGGCGTTTCTTCTTGTTGATCCGCACGCCGGGTACGCCGAACGCGGTCTTGCGCGTTGCGGGTAATGGCGCCTCGGGCGTCAGTTGGACGGTTACCCAGATGCCCTGGACAAACTGCAACGTGATCTCCTCGATATGTTCGATGGGCAGCGGTTGCGCCAGGTTATTGAACACAAAATGCTCCGGTGTCAGGCGCAACGCGGTCTGCGGCGCGCGCTTGAATCGACGGATGCCCAGCCACAGCAGGCCCAGCCCGATAAGGCCCAGGCACGCGCCTGCACCGACTGCCGACAGCGGTGTACCTTTCAAACGCTCCGGGGCCAGCCAGGCTCGACCCAGGATAAACAGGGCCGCCAGCACAAAGGGCAGGCCCGACACGGCCATCAGTCCCCCGCGCCACCGGCCGCCTTCATGCAGGCTGCGCTCACCCTCGGCCGAAGCGGCCAGGGTTTCCAGCAGCTGGGTGTGCGCGCTGTTCTCCGACACGGCCATATCCATCACGTCGCGAGACAGCTGCTCGCGCAGTGCCTGGGGGGCGCTGAAATAGGCATCCATCTGCGCATTCGCTACGTCGCTATCCACCTCGCGGGTGGCGCCGCGCAGGGTATCGTCCAGTGGCACGTGCAGCGCCTGCAGGCGTTCGCCGTTGGAGGGGTGGGAGTCGGTGGGATGGGGTTGATGAATCTCCAGGGCTTCGGCTGATGGTTGCAATTCACACTCACGCAAGCTCGCGAATACGGCGTCGGGCAGATCGGTAGCCGCGCCTGCTTCACACAACGCCAACAAGGCATCCTCAACGTGCAGCTGCAACACCGACACCCGCAACAACGCCGAAGCCGCCGCCGCAGGGCCCGCCAACTGCGCGCCGGCAGCGTCCGCCAGCAATTCGCGCTCACGGCTCCAGTGGTTCACCGCGTCATCAAAGCGCTGCATGAAAAACACACCGAACATGAACGACGGCCGCATCAGCCGTCCCTGGATAAAATCGCTGGCCAGCATCGTGTTCAACAGCGCCTCCAGGCTGCGATTAACCCCATCGTAGATCGGCAAAAAGCGCAGGCTGTATTCCGTGTCCTGCCCCACAAAGTGCGCCAGCTCATGGCCGATCACCGCGCTGATTTCTTCACGGCTCAGCAGGCCCAGATACAGCAACGGCACATGCAAGGTGCGCCCCTGCAGCAAAGTATTCGCCGGTTGCACAGTGGCCGCGCTGGAGGTCACGTAAAAGCCCTGGGCCAGGCTCACCACGATGTGGTCCGGTGGCAGCGCGCCGAGCCTACCCGCCAACTCGTCCACATGGCGCCACAACCCTGGAGCCAGCGCGGGCGTCACCACCTGGCCGAACATCTCCAGCGGCTCGGGCTTGAACATCCCCAGCATAGGACGCAGCTGTCTGAGCAACTGCCAGATCGAATACACACAGAACGCCGCGACCACCCCCAGCACCGCCATCAGCTTGACTTCGCCACTGCCCAGCCGGCCGATATGCCACATCGCCAAGCCTTCGAAACTCAACGCCAACGCGACGGCCGCCGCCACCGCCACCACATGGCCCACCAACACGTAGGGCAACAGGCGGCTGCCCAGGGAGAACACCTGCAATAACCTCTCCCGTGAGTGCCGTGCCCGCCGCCCGGCCCAGTACGTACCTGCCAATGCCGCCGCACCAATCAACGCCGCCAACAGACCCAAGCCCATCACCCACGGCGCCAGGACCCGCATCGCACGGTTCACGCGGTGGGCAATGGGCAGTTCGGCTTCGATTTTTTCCAGACGCGAGAGGGCCATCTGCACGCTGATTTTTTCATCGACCAGGGCGACCATCGCCGTCGGCTCCTTCGCCGCCAGCGCCTGGAGTTGCTGTTTAGCGATAGTCACCGTGACGTGGTAATCGGCCACCGCAGTGGTGGTTTCGTCAGCACGCTGACGCTCCCAGCCACCGAGGGCGACCAGCAACAGCGGGAAAACGATGAGAAGGCAGATCAGTTTCAGGGCGTTCATGGGAGTCCGTTCACGACGCAGGGGTGTTCAGGTTTATACCGAAAAAAACGCCCCTGGGTATCTACACCACCCTCAAATGCGGGCACACAACTCTGTGGTGGGCGGGCTTGCCCCGCGCCGGGCTGCGCAGCAGCCCCAATAAAGGCACTGAGATTTTTCTGTTAAAACTAAGCGCCTGGTTTTGGGGCCGCTTCACAGCCCGACTTACAGCCCGGTATTCCCAGGCGACTCCAACACCTTCACCACATCATCAATAGCGGACCTACAAAGTCCAAGCATGTGACTAAGGTGGAAAATTTATTGCTTGTCCCTACCGCCCCTCAATCAACGCCCGCTCCTCCAACCAAATCTCCTGAACAAACTGATCCGTAATCGCATAAATCCCATGCCCGCGCCGCATGATGATGTTCTCCGCCACCAGCGCAATCACCACGGGTTGAATCTCTTCAACCCGCACTTCGCGACCTACCGTCTTTGAATATTCCGCAGCTGCATCGGTAGAGAAAATCCCCCGAGCATCGCCTTCCGTAGCCGCGATCTTGTTGAAAATCGCCTGAGCCAGGCTGCCCAGTTGTTCGACTTTTTCAAGCTCAATACTTGCCGCCGCTGAGCGTAAGGTGCTGGCAATCACGGGGAGGAAAAGATCAGGATCACCGCCCTGTTGCAGTAGCTGACGCAATGCCTTGAGCATTTCCTCAGGTCGATTGCCCAGGGTATTGAAGGCTTCGACGGCGGCTTCAAGTGAGGGGAGCTTTTCCTTCTTCACCGTCATTGCCAGTCGGTTGAGCAGGAATTCAACGTAGTCACCCTTTAGCAGTGGATACGCGGCCGATGTCGCGCCGGAAAACGCTTGGTTGCGTTTGGCGGTCAGCTCGCTTACCTGGGCTCTGTGGGAGCCTGTGCCGATAAAGAGGAAGTAGCCCGGCGTATTCGGGCGCGGGTTGATTGCATCACGAGCAGCCTTGAGGGCCAGGAGCAGTTGGTTGCCATCGTCGGAGGAAATGGCATGTTGCACCTCGTCGATGATCAACACGAGATCGGTCTTCGCTTGGTCGACGACCTCTGCGAGTGCTTGCGCTAATGTGGGGCCGTCGGCGTTGCCGATGCTGTCGAGTTTGAAACCGAACTTGAATCCTGCTGCGCCCAGATCGACATTGCTGACTCGCTTGAGCGTTTCCAGGATTGAAGAGCCCGGCGTTTGCAGTTCTTTCAGGGTCTTGTGGATGGCGTTGTGCACGAGCGTTGCCGGGTTGGCCAGCGTATCGCTCCATAGGTCGACGTAAATCACCAGGGCGCCTGCTGCTTCCAGGGCTGGGATAAGGTCGTTGCGCAGGAAGGTCGTTTTACCTGTACGGCGCAGGCCAGACAGAAAAAGACCTGAGCGTAGACCTTCATCTAATACGCCTGGATTGAGAAGCTGGTTTGCCATCGATTCAGCCAGTTCAGGGCGCTGAAATATGCTGCTCATGCAATTATCCCTTTTTATGGATACGCCATAATTATTGCCAATACATAATTTAGCATAAAGGATGAAATCCGGAGCTTTGGCGCGAAAAGAGGTGATTCAACAGGAGGGGAGGTGAGGCGTGGAGGGGATGATCGAGGATGAATATATGGTAAACCTCCTGAATTCGAACGTTGTCGATCATCCCTTCCGTAGAGAATAGGCAGGAATCCGCCAAAAGCTGCCGTGGCAGCAGGCTGCAGGCTGCCGAAAGCAGTCCGCTGTCAACGCCCTCTATCGGCCGACGCTGTTGAAATATCGAGTACGAAAGCGGTTTTGTCTGGCAATTGCGCTACGTGCCGATCCGGTCGCCAAGGTGGTGCTTACCAGTTGTAACTCACCGACCCGGTCACATTTCGGCGATACCCGTATTTGCAGCTGTCGCCGGTGTAACCACACTGAGAGACATAGGTTTCGTCGGTCAGGTTGGACGCATTGAGCGCCAGCTTCGCCCCTGCATAGGATGAAGACAGCTTGCCCAGGTCGTAGCTCAGGCTGGCGTCAAACAGCGTGTAGTGGGGAATGCCTTCGCTGTTTTGCGAGTCGATATAGCTCTTGCCGACATAGCGTACTCCTCCCCCTATCGCCAAGCCCGATAGCGCGCCGCCCTGAATGGTGTATTGCGACCAGAGCGAGGCCAGTTGTTCAGGGGTATTGCCAGGTTGATTGCCTTTCTCATCGGCCGTATTGCTGCGGGTAATTTCAAGGTGTGAATAGCTGTAGTTGGCCATCAACTCCAGAGCATCGGACACCTGCGCCTTGCTTTCCAGTTCGATACCGCGCGATTGGATTTCTCCGGTCGCCACCGAGAAACGATTGTTGGCAGGATCGGCAGTCAGTACGTTTTGCCGCGTCAGGTCGAACAGCGAGACGGTCACGTAGCTGTCACTGCCCTTGGGCTGGAATTTGATCCCGACTTCGTACTGGCGACCGGTTTCGGGTTCGAACGCACTGCCGTCACGCGCCACCGCCGTGATGTTAGGGAAAAACGACTCCGAATAGCTCGCGTAGGGCGCCAGGCCGTTGTCTGTCAGGTACATCACACCGGTCCTCCACGTGAAGGCGTGATCGCGCTGCTTGAGGTCTGCCGCCGTATCGGTGGCGTAATGGACCGTTTTCGAGCGTGCCCAGTCTTGGCGACCGCCCAGGTTGAAGACCCAATGTTCGTCGAACTTGAGCTGTTCCGAGAGATACACACCCGCCTGGTCTAGCTGACGACGCTGGTTGATGTCGTAAAAGGCGTCCAGGTCGCTGTAATCCTGGTGATAGACCGGCGCATACACATCCAGGGGATCAACCACGTTGCCACCCCCCAACTGGTTGGTACTGGCGTGTTGCAAATCGATACCGACCAGCGTTGTATGTTCGAAACGGCCGGCGTTCCACTGGGCCTGGAAGTGGTTATCGAGCAGTGCATTCTTCACCTTTTCGTGGCCCAGATAACCGAAGCGGCCCACGGTGCGTTGGTCGTCATCCAGGCCGTATTGGTAAATCGTGCGCTGTTCCTGGTAGGAACGGCTGTAACGGGCGTTCTGGCGGAATGTCCAGATATCATTGAGGTGATGTTCAAACTGATACCCCAGTGACCACTGTTCTACATCATATTTGTCGAAGTCAGGGTCGCCGACAAAACGATCCGTAGCGATCCGTCCGTAACGCGAGCTGTCGAGGGTGCCTAGCCGTGGCAACGCGTAGTAGCCCAGCACATTGCGGTCTTTTTGAAAGGACGCCAGCACCGTCAGCGAGGTGTCGTCCGAGGGGCGCCAACTGATTGCCGGGGCGATGAATTGACGGTCATCACGGGCGTAGTCGATTTGCGTACCGCTGTCTCGCCACAGCCCGGTGAGGCGATAAGTCAAGACGCCGTCATCGCTAAGCGGCCCGCCGAAGTCCGCAGCCAATTGCTTGCGATCAAAACTGCCTGCCTGCGCCACCAGTTCATGCAGCGGCTCATCGGTGGGACGCTTGCTGATCACGTTGACCATGCCACCCGGCGAGCTTTGACCATAGAGCACCGACGATGGTCCGCGCAGTACTTCCACGCGCTCCAGCCCATAGACTTCACCCACGGCACGGCTCTGGTTGGCAAAGCTGTACTGGCGCAGGCCATCGCGATAGATACCACCGCCAGTCGTCGCGTCAAAGCCACGAATACTAATCGTGTCGCGCCGGGTATCGACACCGTTGGCTTCACCATTGACCCCCGCCGTGTAGCGCAGCACCTGCCCGATGCTTTGCGGCTGCTGGGTATCGATTTGCTTACGGGTGACCACGCTGATCGATTGCGGCGTTTCCATGATCGACGTATCGGTCTTGTTGGCACTCATGGTCCGGCTGGCGACCAGGCCATCGTTGCGGCCCAACGAGGTGTCGTATGCGGTGCCACTGATCGCAGTCGGCGCTAGCTCCAACACGTCGCCGTTGCTCGGTACCAGCAGCAGGCTACCGTCGTCCTGGCGCTCATAGGTCAGACCCGAGCCGAGCAAGAGCTGCGCCAGGCCGGCCTCAGTACTGAAATCGCCTTGCAGCCCCTGGGTTTTCTTGCCGGCCGTCAGCGTTGAGCTGCCCGCCATGGTAATCCCCGCCTGTGCGCCGAAACGTGACAGCGCAGAATCCAGGGGGCCAGCGTCGATGCTGTAATGCTGCGAACTACCCGCGGCAAAGACTGGAAGGCTGCAAAGCGGTTGCACGCTGAGCAACAACAGTCCAAGCGTACGGGCACGCAGGGCGCGGGAAGGTGAAGTCATACGGGGCTCCTAAGGGGTCAAGACCCACCTCTGGCGGGTGGGTGATCCCTATAGGCCAAGCGAGTACGAAAAAACTATCGTGCAGCGGAAAAAATATTTCAGGCGGGCACGATCGAGACCCAATACCGCGTCATGCGCTCGATTCGCACCGGCAGCGTGCGCGCTACCAGGGTCAAGGCTGCGTCGGTGTCATCCAGCGAAAAACTGCCCGTGAGGCGTAACCCTGAGACCTGCTCGTGACAACGTAAAACACCGGGACGATAACGCGAGAGTTCCGCCACCAAGGCATCCAGGCGCAGGCGATCCGCCGGCAGAATCCCGCGCAGCCAGGCCTGGGCGACCAGCAGGTCGGGGCGGCTCGGTACGCCGATACCCAGGCGATCCACCCGTGCCTGCCATCCGGCCTCAAGTGAAGAGGACGTTGGCTGGCCGCGTGAGTGCACCTGCACCTGGCCGCCCATGACGGTGACCTGCGTGCCCTGCCGGTCATGGCGCACTTGCAACTGCGCATCGCGGCTCTGCAGGATCGCGTCCGGCGTGATCAACTGCAGCGGGCGCGATTCTGCTCGCACATTCAAGGCCAGCTCGCCCTCTATCATCTGGATGCGCCGCACCTGGTCATTAAAACCCAGGTTCACCGCACTGGCCGTGTTCAGCCATAGCGAGCTGCCATCAACCAGGGTCCACTGGTGACGCTCGCCTGTTCCTGTGCGGTGGCTCGCCAGCGCGGCGCGCACTGGCGTGGACCCCGCGCCTTGCCAGGCAACGGTGCCAACCGCACCAAGGACCAACAGGCGCTTGAGTAACTGCCGACGTTTCTGCATGTCCGGCCCCGCCGACGCCAGTGCCCTGCGCGCGGTGGCATCGCGCAAAAGATTCGCTCCGGGCTGCTGCAACAGCGGCAAGCTGGCGACACGCTGCCAGGCCTGCTCATGCTCATCGCTCGCCTCGCGCCAACACTGCAATGCTTCCAGATCAGGCGCACTCATAAGCCCGGACTGCGTCCTGACAAGCCAATCAATGGCAATATCGCGCACCTGCGGATTAATCTCGGCCCTCATTCGAAACGGCTCGCATAGCAAACGCTGAATGCCTTGCCCATGGCCCGTTGCACTTGAGCCACAGTCAAACCCAACTGCGCAGCGATCTGCGGGTACGTCAGGCCGTCGAGCTGAGACATGAAGAAAATCTGTCGTATGCGCTCAGAGAGCCCAATCAATAGCGAGTCGAGTTGCAACAAGGTTTCGATCACCAGATACCGGTCCTCGGGTGACGATTCCCCCCCTTCGGGCCGAGCAGCCAACGCTTCAAGATAAGCCCGCTCGATCTCCTGGCGGCGCCAGCGATTGACCAGCAGTCCATTGGCAATCGCCGCGAGAAACGCCATGGGCTGGCGCAACTCGCACACCTGCTGAGGGGCGCGCAGCACACGGATGAACGTGTCGTGGGCCAGATCCTCGGCGTCGGCACTGTGCCCCAACCGCCGGTTTAGCCAGCCCTGCAGCCAGCCGTGATGATTCTCGTACAACTGTTCGACGGACGATGTTGGGCTGGCATCCTGCATGTGAGGCTCGCACTGCGTGAATGATAATGCTTCTCATCGTATTGATCGGGCGCATGGTTGTACAGTGTTTACACCTGTTTGATGGGGTGGAATTCTACGTCCATATTCCTGAAGACCTTTGAATTACCCTGACCGGGTTTGTTTTCTTGCAGTTGCCGATATTCATTCAAACGCCAAATAGCACCAAGCCCCGAGTTACGGGGCTTGGTGCTGTGGTGCGCTTCGCGGTCACCTTGCAAACTAGAGGTCGCTCGATACGGATACGCGGTGATAAGCAGCTCCCGGCAATCGGGCACTGGAGACGCTTTCCCTGCATGGGGGAAATGCTCCAGCATTTCCAGGCTGTTGAGATGTGGAAGACGGCTGCCTCCCTCAATTCCCAATCAGTGGCGTTGCCGGCATCAGTATCTGCAATGCCCTCCTGCACGGCTTTGAATGCCAGGACTCAGCGGTCACGTAGCGGCTCAAAGCCCGCTGCAGGGGGGTATTGACGATCTCGGTCGGTCGCCCGCGCCAGTTGATCCAACTCGCTGACAAGTTCGGGCTTTACTCGGAAAGACATAACGGGAGAGGCTGCCATAACGTTGTTCCACACGTGTTCTGTATGCGCTGTGTACATGGTATGCGGACGTTATGCTTCGGCTGGTAGTCGGCCACCAATAGCGGTTTGTCGGTTTGGGGAAGGATTTACAGGCGAGCGACTGGGTTGTATCAACCCAGAAACAACAAAGCCCTCACATTTCTGTGAGGGCTTTGTTTTGTATGGTGCCGGCACCAGGAGTCGAACCCGGGACCTACTGATTACAAGTCAGTTGCTCTACCAACTGAGCTATACCGGCGTGTTAGGGCGACGATTATAGCGATTGGCAACGTTCTGTAAACCCCTGAATTCTGACTATTTTTGCAGAACCCGAGCTTTTTTCACGAACGCCCCTTTTTCCGGCAAGCACGGGTAGGATTCTTCCCTCGTCGCCGGGCGGTCTGGCCGGTGCGATCTTGAATTCATCCCTGCCTAAGGAAGCCCCACGTGAAACGGACTCTCTCCCTGTGCCTCATCCTCCTCGCCGCCGCTCTCAGCGCGTGCTCCATTACCAAGCCCGGCAACGACCCCGCGCTGGTCGGTACCTGGAAAGGCCTGCGTTCGGAAACCGGCAACTGTCAGTTCCTGTCGTGGACCAACCACCTCAAGGCCGATGGCCGTTTCACCATTACCTTCTTTCGCGATGCGCAGCAGACGCAGGTGATTCAGACCGAGCAGGGGTCGTGGTCGGCGGCCGACGGTAAGAACGAGTTGCGCACCGATGGGGTGCGTTCGCCGGATGTGTACACCTATAAGCTGGTGGACCCGGACACCGTGCATTACGTGAGCGTGGCAGCGGACCCCACCAGCGATTGCCAGGGTGATTATGAATTCACCGAGCGGCGGGTTCATCAATAAGCCTGAGCCAATGCCCGCAGGCTGACGATGGTCAACGCGTTTGCGCTCGTGCTGGGTATCCTCTTGGTTCAATGGGTGGGTTCATTGAGGGTCGAGGAAGTGTCCAGCGGCGTGGGTTTTGCTTAGTTGTGCATAGACGTCGCGGGCGACCGCCGGGTGGGTTTTGCCTTGAATCCAGCCGCGGTTTGCGTATTCTGTCGCGCGATATGAATAGTGGGTTTAATCGCAAAATCGTGTAGGCAAATTTTCGAGACAGATTTGAGGCAACGGATTATTTGTTTATGGGTATGTCAGATTTGTGCCGTTTTTGACCATCAGGCCAACAAAAATCACGATAAATCAGTGCAAGTTCATGTTCTTACAACGAATGCATTTTTATCGTCGATGGAGTCATAAAAATGGCGCCACGCCGTTCGTCGGATAAGATCGAGCTAAAAGCATCAAAATACTGACACCATCAATGTGATATCACAGAATGCCTCGGCCAGCACATAACTATAAAAATACAAGGTCAGCTCTTTGCTGGCCTTTTTATCGCCTTTAAAGCGCAAACCAGGTGGGGAGGGGCAGTGAGTGAGTCGAGCAGATGACATTTCCAAACTATTCAACAAGCTGGGTGCCAACCCGAATGGCTACCGCGAAATTGACTTTATCCATGAGTTTATCGAGGACGAAGTAGAGGTCCTGGAGAGCCCGGAGGTTGAGGTTGTTGCTCCCCCGCCTGCAGTGGCAGCTCTCTTGGATGAAGCCCCATCGGCCCCGTTGCTGCGTTTGCTCGAAGAGCTGAACCATGGCGATGCCGACCACCTGCCACTGTCCGAAGTAATATCGGGCCCGCAAGGCGAGGTGTATTCGGAGCAGTCCACGCCGAAAGTGGTGGTGGTGGTTTCGGTTAAAGGGGGCGTCGGCCGTAGCACCTTGTCTGCTGCGATTGCCAGTGGCTTGCAGCGCCAGGGGCACCCGGCGCTTGCCCTCGACCTGGACCCGCAAAACGCCCTGCGTCACCACCTGTGCCTGGGCCTCGACTTCCCTGGTGTCGGCGCCACCAGCTTGCTTAACGAAAGCTGGGAAGCCCTGCCTGAACGCGGCTTTGGCGGTTGCCGCCTGGTGGCGTTCGGTGGCACTGACCACGAGCAGCAGCAGAGCTTGAATCGCTGGCTGGGCCAGGATCCCGAGTGGCTTGGCAAGCGTTTGGCCAGCCTTAAGCTGAACGGCCAGGACACGGTCATCATCGACGTACCGGCCGGCAACACCGTGTACCTCCGCCAAGCCATGTCGGTCGCCGACGCGGTGCTGGTGGTGGTGCAGTCGGATGTGGCGTCGTTCAGCACCCTGGAGCAGATGGACAGCGTGCTGGCGCCATACCTGCAACGCGCAAAACCGCCACAACGCTTTTATGTGATCAACCAGTTGGACGCCGCCCACCGCTTCAGCCTGGACATGGCCGAGGTGTTCAAGACGCGCCTCGGCAGTGCCCTGCTGGGCACGGTACACCGCGACCTGGCGTTCAGCGAAGCCCAGGCCTACGGGCGTGATCCCCTCGACCCTACCGTCAACAGTATCGGCTGCCAGGACGTCCACGCCCTGTGCCGCGCCTTGCTCGAACACATCGACTCGGACCTTCCATGACCGACAATACGTCCTCCACGCCCTTCGTCGAAGGGCGCGCTGAACAGCGCCTGAATGGCGCCATCGCGCGCTTCAATCGCTGGCCTGCGGCGCTACGTACGGTGCTGGTATTTGCCAGTTGCGTGCTCGGTGCCCTGCTGTTTTTTGGCGTTATCAGTGCGCCGCTGGACCTCTACAGCCAATGCCTGTTTGCCGCTGTGTGCTTCATGGCGGTGCTGGTGCTGCGCAGGATCCCGGGGCGCCTGGCAATCCTCGCGCTGGTGGTGCTGTCGCTGGTGGCCTCGCTGCGCTATATGTTCTGGCGACTCACCTCCACCCTGGGCTTTGAAACCTGGCTCGACATGTTCTTCGGCTACGGCCTGGTCGCCGCCGAGTTCTACGCCCTGATCGTGCTGATCTTCGGCTACGTACAAACCGCCTGGCCGCTGCGTCGCACCCCGGTGTGGCTCAAGACCGAGCCGGAAGAATGGCCGACGGTGGATGTGTTCATCCCCACCTATAACGAAGCTCTGAGCATCGTAAAGCTGACCATCTTCGCCGCCCAGGCGATGGACTGGCCCAAGGACAAGCTGCGCGTGCACGTGCTCGATGACGGCCGCCGTGATGACTTTCGCGAGTTCTGCCGCAAGGTCGGGGTCAACTACATCCGTCGCGACAACAACTTCCACGCCAAGGCCGGTAATCTCAACGAAGCGTTGAAGGTCACCGACGGCGAATACATCGCGCTGTTCGACGCCGACCACGTGCCGACGCGCTCCTTCCTGCAAGTCAGCCTGGGCTGGTTCCTCAAGGATCCGAAGCTGGCGATGCTGCAAACGCCGCACTTCTTCTTCTCGCCGGACCCGTTCGAAAAGAACCTCGACACCTTCCGCGCCGTGCCCAACGAGGGCGAGTTGTTCTACGGCCTGGTGCAGGACGGCAACGACCTGTGGAACGCCACCTTCTTCTGCGGCTCGTGTGCGGTGATTCGCCGTGAGCCGCTGCTGGCAATCGGCGGGGTGGCCGTCGAGACCGTGACCGAAGACGCCCACACCGCGCTCAAGCTCAACCGCCTGGGCTACAACACGGCGTACCTGGCGATCCCGCAAGCCGCGGGCCTGGCCACGGAGAGCCTGTCGCGCCACATCAACCAGCGGATTCGCTGGGCGCGGGGCATGGCGCAGATCTTCCGCACCGACAACCCGCTGCTGGGCAAGGGCCTCAAGTGGGGCCAGCGCATCTGCTACGCCAACGCTATGTTGCACTTCTTTTATGGTTTGCCGCGTTTGGTGTTCCTCACTGCGCCGCTGGCCTATTTGGTCTTTGGCGCGGAGATTTTCCATGCCTCGGCGCTGATGATCGTCGCGTATGTACTGCCGCACCTGGTGCATTCAAGCCTGACCAACTCACGCATCCAGGGCCGCTTCCGGCACTCGTTCTGGAACGAGGTATACGAGACCGTACTGGCCTGGTACATCCTGCCGCCGGTGCTGGTGGCGCTGGTCAACCCCAAGGCCGGTGGCTTCAACGTCACCGACAAGGGCGGCATCATCGACAAGCAGTTCTTCGACTGGAAGCTGGCGCGCCCTTACCTGGTGCTGTTGGCCGTGAACCTGGTCGGCCTGGGCTTTGGTATTCATCAGTTGATCTGGGGCGATGCGTCCACGGCCGTGACGGTGGCGATCAACCTGACCTGGACCCTCTACAACCTGATCATCACCAGTGCCGCCGTAGCCGTGGCCTCGGAGGCGCGCCAGGTGCGTTCCGAGCCGCGCGTCAGCGCCAAGCTACCGGTGAGCATTATCTGTGCCGACGGCCGTGTGCTGGATGGCACTACCCAGGATTTCTCGCAGAACGGCTTCGGCCTGATGCTCACCGATGGTCACTCGATCACCCAGGGCGAGCGCGTGCAACTGGTGCTCTCGCGCAACGGCCAGGACAGCCTGTTCGATGCGCGCGTGGTGTTCAGCAAAGGGGCGCAGATCGGCGCCCAGTTCGAACCCCTCAGCCTGCGCCAGCAAAGCGAATTGGTACGCCTGACCTTCTCCCGCGCCGACACCTGGGCCGCGAGCTGGGGCGCCGGCCAACCGGATACGCCGCTGGCGGCCCTGCGCGAAGTCAGCTCCATCGGCATCGGCGGCCTGTTCACCCTCGGCCGCGCCACCCTACACGAACTGCGTCTGGCCTTGAGCCGCACCCCCAAAAAACCGCTTGATACGCTGATGGACAAGCCATGACCTCGAAGATTTTCGCTCGCCCTCATCCGCGCCGTGCACTCGCGCTGATGATCGCCTCGCTGATGGGTTTCAACACCCTGGCGCAAGCTGCCGAGCAAGCGGTGACCACCGTGCCCGTGCAAAGCACCGACAACGGCTACAGCCTGACCCTCAAGCAATTGGGGCGTCGCGACACCATGAACCTGCAAGGGGTGGAGTCTTCCGACAGCGTCAACTTCGACATTCGTGCCGACGAAGTGGTCAAGGGCGCGCAACTGTTGCTCAAGTACAGCTACTCGCCGGCGTTGCTGGCGGACCTGTCGCAGATCAACGTGCTGGTCAACGGCGAAGTAGCCGCCAGCCTGGCGTTGCCCAAAGAGGGTGCCGGCACTCAGCAGGAACAACTGGTGCAGATCCCGCCGAAGTTGATCACCGAATTCAACCGCTTGAGCCTGCAGTTCATCGGTCACTACACCATGTCCTGCGAAGACCCGTTGCACAGCAGCCTGTGGGCCAAGATCAGCAACAGCAGTGAGCTGAAAGTGCAGGTCGAGCCGATCGTCCTCAAGGACGACCTGGCCGTGCTGCCGCTGCCATTCTTCGATAAGCGTGACGCGCGCCGGGTGAGCCTGCCGTTCGTGTTCGCCACCGCGCCGGACAGTGCCGCCCTGGAAGCGGCCGGTGCGTTGTCGTCCTGGATCGGCGGCCTCGCCAGCTACCGTGGCGCGACCTTCCCGACCACCCTCGGCGAGCTGCCGGCCAAGGGCAATGCCATCGTGCTGGTGCAAACCGCCGAAGCCATGGATGTGCACGGTGTCGCCATCGCCAAGCCGACCGGCCCGACGTTGACCCTGATCGCCAACCCCACCGACGCCAATGGCAAGCTGCTGATCATCACCGGCCGTGACGCGCAAGAGCTCAAGCGCGCCGCCACCGCCGTGGTGCTGGGTAGCCCGGTATTGGCCGGCAACAGCGTGGTCATCACCAAGCTCGAAGCCCTCGCGCCGCGCCGTCCCTATGACGCCCCGAACTGGCTGCCGAGCGACCGCCCGGTGCGCCTCGGTGAGTTGGTCGAGCAGCAGAAACTCAGTGTGTCG
Source organism: Pseudomonas sp. NFACC42-2 (assembly GCF_900116055.1). Classification (NCBI taxonomy): domain Bacteria; kingdom Pseudomonadati; phylum Pseudomonadota; class Gammaproteobacteria; order Pseudomonadales; family Pseudomonadaceae; genus Pseudomonas; species Pseudomonas sp. NFACC42-2. The sequence continues at coordinate 49,697 of NZ_FOZO01000012.1, read as the reverse complement.
GGCTACAATCCCGGCGCCATCAGCGTCGACATGCGCCTGCCGCCTGACCTGTTCAACTGGCGTGAAGAAGGCGTGCCGCTGCACCTCAAATACCGTTACACCCCACAGCAGGTGTCGACCAATTCCGCGCTGCTGATCGGTCTGAATGACCAGTTCATGAAGTCCGTGGCGTTGCCGTCGGTGACCAACCTGGGCGGCGGTCAAACCCTGCTCGACCAGTTGAAGAAAGACGAAAGCCTGCCCCGTGAAGTGACGACCCTGTTGCCGATCAGCTCGGCATCGCCGAAGTCCAAGCTGCAGCTGCGCTTTATGTACGACTACATCAAGGAAGGCGAATGCCGCGACATTATCGTCGACAACATGCGCGGTTCCGTCGACCCGGACTCGACCCTCGATGTCACCGGTTACCAGCACTACATCGCCATGCCTAACCTGGGTGTGTTCAACGACTCCGGTTTCCCGTTCACGCGCCTGGCCGACCTGTCGGAATCCGCCGTGGTCATGCCGGACAACTTCGGCACCGATGAAATCACCGCTTACCTGACCGTGCTCGGCCGCTTCGGCGAAGCCACCGGTTACCCGGCAACTGCGGTGAAAGTGGTACAGGCCAAAGATGTGCAAAGCGTCGCCGACAAGGACCTGCTGGTGCTCGCCACCGCCGCCAACCAACCGCTGCTCAAGCAGTGGCAGCAGTACCTGCCGGCGACCAGCGATGGCGCGCAGCATCAGTTCCTGTTGTCGGACCTGCCGCGTTATGTGCGCAGCTGGGTCAGCCCCGATCCGGCGGCCAATATCCACAAGGCCAATACCGGGATCACCTTCAATAGCTTGAGCAGCAGCACCTGGCTGGCCGGTTTCCAATCGCCGCTCAAGTCCGGGCGCAGCGTGGTCCTGATCGCCAGCAACCAGCCGCAAGGCCTGCTGGAAGCTACCTCCGCCCTGATCGGCGGCGACGACTACAAAGATTCGATCCAGGGCAGCCTGGCGGTGGTGCAAGGCACGCAAATCAGCTCGCTGGTGGCGGACGAGCAGTACTACGTCGGCAAGCTCAACTACTTCAAGTTCATGCAGTGGCAACTGTCCCAGCACCTGGGGTGGATGCTGTTGATCACCTTCCTCAGTCTGGCGGTGGTCACGTCGCTGATCTACCTGTCACTGCGTGCCCGTGCAAAACGGCGGTTGGCATGAGCCCGCTGCGTAGCATGGCCCTGATAGCGCTGGGCTCGCTGATGTGTGCTGGCGTGGCGCAGGCGCAAAGCTGCGACTGGCCGTTGTGGCAGAACTATGCCAAGCGCTTCGTGCAGGACGACGGCCGCGTGCTCAACTCCTCCATGAAACCTACCGAGAGCAGCTCGGAAGGGCAGTCCTACGCGATGTTCTTCGCCCTGGTCGGCAACGACCGTGGCAGCTTCGACAAGCTGTGGACCTGGACCAAGGCCAACATGTCGGGGGCCGATATCGGCCAGAACCTGCCAGGTTGGTTGTGGGGCAAAAAGCCTGACAACACCTGGGGCGTGATCGACCCCAATTCTGCCAGCGACGCGGATTTGTGGATGGCCTACGCCCTGCTTGAAGCGGCCCGCGTGTGGAATGCACCGCAATACCGCGCCGATGCGCAATTGGTGCTGGCCAATGTGGAACGCAACCTGATCGTGCGTGTGCCGGGCCTGGGCAAGATGCTGTTGCCGGGGCCGGTGGGTTACGCCCATGCCGGTGGTCTGTGGCGGTTCAACCCGAGCTACCAGGTGCTGGCGCAGCTACGCCGCTTCCATAAAGAGCGGCCGAATGCCGGCTGGAACGAAGTGGCCGAAAGCAACGCGCGGATGCTCGCCGACACCGCCAGCAACCCCCATGGCCTGGCGGCCAACTGGGTCGGTTATCGCGCGACCAGTGCCAACACCGGGCTGTTTGTGGTCGACCCGTTCTCCGATGACCTGGGCAGCTACGACGCGATCCGCACCTACATGTGGGCCGGCATGACCGCCAAGGCCGATCCACTCGCGGCGGGCATGCTCAAGTCCCTGGGGGGCATGTCCCGGGCGACGGCTGCGGCGGCCACCGGCTTCCCGCCGGAGAAAATCCACGTCACCACCGGCGAAGTCGAGAAGAACAACGGCTATTCGCCGATCGGCTTCTCGGCGTCGACCATTGCCTTCTTCCAGGCCCGTGGCGAAACCGCCCTGGCACAACTGCAAAAGGCCAAGGTCGACGACGCGCTCAACAAAGCCCTGGCGCCCTCGGCGCCGGACAGCGCGCAGCCGATCTACTACGACTACATGCTCAGCCTGTTCAGCCAAGGCTTTTCCGATCAGAAGTACCGTTTTGAACAAGACGGTACGGTCAAACTTTCCTGGGAGGCAGCATGCGCCGTCACACGCTAGCCATTGCGATTCTCGCCGCCCTGGCCTCGACCGCCAGCTTCGCTGAAACCAGCGACCCGCAGTCCCTGCTGATCGAGCAGGGCTACTACTGGCAGGCGAAGAAAAACCCCGAGCGGGCCCTGGAGACCTGGCAGAAACTGCTTAACCTGAGCCCCGAGCAGCCGGATGCGCTTTATGGCATCGGCTTGATCCAGATGCAGCAGAACCACCCGGCCGAGGCGCAAAAGTACCTGGCCCGACTGCAAGCGCTGAGCCCGGTGCCGCGCCAGGCGTTGCAGCTGGAGCAGGACATCACCGTCAACATGCCGGAAAATGCCAAGCTGCTGGAGCAGGCGCGTGAATTGGGTGAGCCTGAAGACGAGCGCGAAAAGGCTGTGGCCTTGTACCGTCAGATTTTCCAGGGCCGCCAGCCCCAGGGCCTGATTGCCCGTGAGTACTACAACACCCTGGGTTTTACCGCCAAGGGCACCAATGAGGCCATTGCCGGCCTTCAGCGCCTGACCCGTGAGCGGCCCAACGATCCGATCGTTGCGCTGTTCCTGGCCAAGCACCTGGCACGCAACCCGGCAACCCGGCCGGACGGTATCCGTGCGTTGGCCAAGCTGGCCTCGAACAACGATGTGGGCGGCAACGCCGATGAAACCTGGCGCTTTGCGCTGGTCTGGCTCGGCCCACCGAAGCCGGACCAGGTGTCGCTGTTCCAGCAATTTCTCACCGTGCACCCGGATGACACCGAGATCCGCGCGCTCATGGACAAGGGCATCGCCCAAGGCAAGGGCGGCGGTGCCTGGCAGCGTGATCCGCAGATGACCAAGGCATTCAAGGCCCTGGACGACGGCGACTTGAAAACCGCCGAGCCACTGCTCACGGCGCGCCTTGCGCAAAAATCCAATGACGTCGATGCCCTTGGTGGCATGGGCGTGTTGCGGCAACAGCAAGAGCGTTTCAGCGACGCGGAAAACTACCTGGTGCAGGCCACGCGCTTGCCCGGCGGCGCCGCGTGGCAGTCGGCCCTGAACGACGTGCGTTACTGGAACCTGATCAGCCAGAGTCGTGACGCCCAGCGCGCCGGCCGCGGTGCCCAGGCCCGTGACCTGGTGGCCCAGGCCGAGCGCCTGAACCCGGGCCAACCGGGTGCGGCAATCGCCTTGGCCGGTTTCCAGGCCCAGGACAACCAGTTCGACGTTGCCGAAGCCGGCTACCGCAAGGTGTTGGCCCGTCACCCTGGCGACCCGGATGCGCTCAGCGGTTTGATCAACGTATTGTCCCAATCCGGCCAGCCGGATGAAGCCCTGAAGCTGATCGACTCGGTGTCGCCGGCCCAGCGCGCCAAGTTTGCGCCGAGCGTGAAAATCAACGCACTGCGCGCTACCCAGGTCGGCAAACTGGCCGAGCAGCGCGGTGACCTGAAGGCCGCGCAAGCCGCCTACCGCCAGGCCCTCGACGCCGACCCGGAAAACCCCTGGAACCGCTTTGCCCTGGCGCGCATGTACCTGCGCGACGGTCAGATCCGCAATGCGCGTGCCCTGATCGACGGCCTGCTCAAGACCCAGCCCAACCAACCGGATGCGCTGTACACCAGTACCCTGTTGTCGGCTGAACTGAGCGAGTGGAAACAAGCCGAGGCCACCCTCGGGCGTATCCCCACCGCCCAACGCACGGCGGACATGAACGAGCTGGCGATCGACATCGCCCTGCATCAGCAGACGGACATCGCCATCGAAACAGCGCGCCGTGGCCAGCGTCCGGAAGCCCTGGCGCTGCTTGGTCGTTCCGAGTCGCTGACCCGGCAAAAACCTGAGCGCGTGGCCGTGCTGGCTGCTGCTTATGTTGACGTGGGCGCACCGCAGTTCGGCCTGGACATGATGCAGAGGGTGGTGGAGAACAACCCCAATCCGACCGTCGACCAGAAACTGCTGTACGCCAACGTACTGCTCAAGGCCAACAAGTACAGCGAGGCGGGCGAGATCCTGCGCGAAGTGCAAGGCCAGCCGTTGACCGAGATCGGTCGCCAGCGCTATGACGATTTGATCTACCTGTACCGGGTCAAGCAGGCCGACGCCCTGCGCGAGAAGAACGACCTGGTGGCGGCCTACGACATGCTTTCCCCGGCCCTGGCCCAGCGCCCGAACGACGCATTGGGTGTCGGTGCCCTGGCGCGCATGTACGCGGCCAGCGGCAACGGCAAGAAGGCCATGGAGCTGTACACGCCGTTGATCCAGCAGAACCCGAACAATGCGCGCCTGCAATTGGGGCTGGCGGACATCGCCCTGAAAGGCAACGACCGCAGCCTGGCGCAATCGGCCAGCGACAAGGCCCTGGCGCTCGAACCGGGCAACCCGGAGATCCTCACTTCGGCGGCACGCATCTATCAGGGCCTGGGCAAGAACAGCGAAGCCGCTGAACTGCTGCGCAAGGCCCTGGCGATTGAAACCGCGATGAAGGCCAGGACCCAGGTGGCCCAGGCCGAACCTCAGGGCAAATCGTCTAACCCCTTCGTGGGCTTGCCGGGCCAGCGCCGCCAGGTCACCGACCTGACTGTCGCCGGCGCCGTGCCGCCGCCGATCGATGCACCGACCAAGACCGTCACGTCCAGCGCGTTTGCCAGCGCGACGTCCAACGACCTGAGCGACCCGTTTGTGCCGCCGTCGACCATCGCCTCCATCGACAGCCCCGAGCTGAGCCCGGCACGGCGTGCGCTGGATACCATCCTGCGTGACCGTACCGGGTATGTGGTGCAGGGCTTGAGCGTGCGCAGCAATAACGGCGAGAAAGGCTTGAGCAAGATCACCGATGTGGAAGCGCCGTTCGAAGCGCGCATGCCGGTGGGCGATAACACCATAGCGTTGCGCGTCACGCCGGTGCACTTGAGTGCGGGCAGCGTGGGCAGCGATGCGTTGTCGCGTTTCGGCAAAGGCACCACCACCCCGGCGGGCTCCCAGAGCGACACCGGTGTTGGCTTGGCCGTCGCGTTCGAGAATCCGGATGAAGGCCTCAAGGCCGACGTCGGGGTCAGCCCGTTGGGCTTCCTCTACAACACCCTGGTGGGTGGCGTGAGTGTCTCGCGTCCGTTCGAGGCCAATTCGAACTTCCGCTATGGCGCCAATATTTCCCGGCGTCCGGTCACCGACAGTGTCACCTCCTTCGCGGGTTCCGAAGACGGCGATGGCAACAAATGGGGCGGCGTCACCGCCAACGGCGGCCGTGGTGAGCTGAGCTATGACAACCAGAAGCTGGGCGTCTACGGCTACGCGTCGCTGCATGAATTGCTGGGCAATAACGTCGAAGACAACACCCGCCTGGAATTGGGCAGCGGCATCTACTGGTACCTGCGCAACAACCAGCGGGACACGTTGACCCTGGGCATCAGCGGCTCGGCGATGACCTTCAAGGAAAACCAGGACTTCTACACCTACGGCAACGGTGGTTACTTCAGTCCGCAGCGCTTCTTCTCCCTGGGCGTGCCGATTCGTTGGGCACAAAGCTTTGATCGCTTCAGTTACCAGGTAAAAAGTTCGGTAGGCCTGCAGCATATCGCGCAAGATGGGGCGGATTTCTTCCCGGGCGAAAGCACGCTGCAAGCGTCCAGGGGTAATCCCAAGTACGAGAGCACCAGCAAAACCGGCGTCGGCTACAGCTTCAACGCGGCTGCCGAATACCGTCTCAGCTCGCGGTTCTACCTGGGGGGTGAAATCGGACTCGATAACGCCCAGGATTACCGCCAGTACGCGGGTAATGCTTATCTGCGCTACTTGTTCGAAGACCTGAGCGGACCTATGCCTTTGCCGGTCAGCCCGTACCGTTCCCCTTATTCCAACTGATTAAATCGGAGTCATTCATGCCTGTTTCTGCGATTGCCGGCCTAACCATGCTGGTACTGGGCGAAAGTCATATGAGCTTTCCCGATTCGTTGCTCAACCCGCTGCAAGACAACCTGACCAAGCAAGGCGCGGTGGTTCATTCCATCGGTGCCTGCGGTGCTGGTGCGGCGGATTGGGTCGTACCGAAAAAAGTCGAGTGTGGCGGCGAGCGCCTGCCCACCGGCAAAGCGGTGATCTACGGCAAGAACGCCATGAGCACCACGCCGATCCAGGAACTGATCGCCAAGGACAAACCCGACGTTGTCGTGCTGATCATCGGCGACACCATGGGCTCCTACACCAACCCGGTGTTCCCCAAGGCCTGGGCCTGGAAAAGCGTGACCTCGCTGACCAAGGCGATCACCGACACCGGCACCAAGTGCGTGTGGGTCGGTCCGCCGTGGGGCAAGGTCGGTTCCCAGTACAAGAAGGACGACACCCGCACCAAGCTGATGTCGGCCTTCCTGGCCAGTAACGTGGCGCCGTGCACCTACATCGATTCGCTGACCTTCTCCAAGCCGGGCGAGTGGATCACCACTGACGGCCAGCACTTCACCATCGACGGCTACCAGAAATGGGCCAAGGCCATTGGTACGGCGCTGGGCGACCTGCCGCCATCGGCCTACGGTAAAGGAAGCAAATAATGAAACGCATGACCCTGGGCCTGGCGACCGTGCTCGCCAGTGTCAGCGCCTACAGCGCCGACATCCCGTTGTACCCCACCGGCCCGGAGCAGGACGCAGCGTTCCTGCGTTTTGCCAATGGCACTCCCGGCGAGTTGAAGCTGGTGGCGGACGGTTCCAAGGCCAGCCTGGTGTTGAGCGGGGATAAAGCCGTGTCGGCCTTCCTGCCGGTGGTGGGGGGTGACAAGCCGATCAAGGGCGTGTTGAGCCGCGACGGCAAAAACGCCGACCTGTCGGTGACCGTGGCCCCCGGCGAATTCGCCACCGTGGTCGCGTTGGTCGACGCCCAGGGCGCCACGCGCCAGTTGGTGGTGCGTGAGCAACCGGACGACTTCAACGCGCTCAAGGCTTCCCTGGCCTTTATCAACGCCGACGCCGCCTGCGCCGACGCCAGCCTGGAAGCCGTGGCCCAAAAGGCCGAGCTGTTCAAGAAGGTGGCCGAAGGTTCGTTGCAACGCCGCATGATCAACCCGCTGGAATTGTCGGTGCAGCTCAAGTGCGCCGGTGCTCCGGTGGGCCAGCCGCTGACGTTCACCCTCAAGGCGGGTGAGCGCTATAGCGTGCTGGCCGTCCCTTCGGCTGCAGGTTCGAAGTTGCTGTTCGCTTCCGACGCACTCGCTAACTGATCGGGCCCGACACCACCATGGTCTTTGCCTCACTCGAATTCCTCACGCTGTTCCTGCCGGCCTTTCTGTTGATCTATGCCCTGGCTCGTCCGAGCTGGCGCAACGTCATCCTGTTGATCGGCAGCTGGTTGTTCTACGGCTGGCTGAGCCCGTTGTTCCTGTTCCTGCACATGGTGTTGACCGTGGTGGCATGGGTCGGCGGCCTGCTGGTGGACCGTTCCCGTGAGGACGGCAAAGGCCGGGTGCGCCTGTTGATCGCGTTGATTGTGTTCAACACGGCGGTGCTGTGTTGGTACAAGTACGCCAACATTGTCGCCGGTACCGTGAGCGAGGTGATCACCTGGTACGGCGCCATGCCGCTGGATTGGCAGCGCGTGGCCTTACCGGCCGGCTTGTCATTTATCGTGCTGCAGGCGATTTCCTACCTGGTGGACGTGCACCGTCATACGGTGCCGGTGGAACGCAGCTTCATCAATTACGCCACGTACATTTCGATGTTCGGCCACTCGATTGCAGGCCCGATCATCCGTTATGACTGGGTTCGCCGGGAGCTGAACCAGCGTTATTTCAACTGGCCGAATTTCTCCCTCGGTGCGCGGCGCTTCATGATCGGCATGGGCATGAAAGTGCTGGTGGCGGACACCTTGTCGCCGTTGGTGGACATTGCCTTCCACCTGGAAAACCCGAGCATGGTGGATGCGTGGATCGGTTGCCTGGCTTATTCGCTGCAACTGTTCTTCGACTTCGCCGGCTACAGCGCCATGGCCATCGGCCTGGGCCTGATGCTGGGTTTTCACTTCCCGGAAAACTTCAACCGACCGTACCTGGCCAGCAGCATCCAGGACTTTTGGCGTCGTTGGCACTTGTCGTTGTCCAGTTGGTTGCGCGACTACCTGTATATCGCCCTGGGCGGTAACCGCGACGGCGTGTGGCGTACCTATCGCAACCTGTTCCTGACCATGGCGATCGCCGGGTTGTGGCACGGCGGCGACAGTTGGAACTACCTGTTGTGGGGGGCGGCGCATGGTATCGCGCTGTGTGTGGATCGCGCCTGGTCGCGGTCGAGCCTGCCGCGCATTCCGCCGGTGCTGTCGCACATCCTGACGTTGCTGTTTGTGTGCCTGGCCTGGACCTTGTTCCGCGCGCCGGACTTCCATTCGGCGCTGACCATGTACGCCGGTCAGTTCGGTATGCATGGCGTGGCCTTGGGTGACGCCATGGCCGTGGCCATGCGCCCGGCCCACGGCATGGCGGCGTTGCTGGGCCTGGTGTGCATCATTGCGCCGATCTGGCAGGTGCGTTGCGAGCAGCGTTTCGGTACCCAGCCCTGGTTTGTGGTGGCCGCTTCGTTGTGGCCGGTGGCCGGGTTTGTGTTGTCGTTCGCGCTGATCGCCAGCCGCGACGCCGTACCGTTTCTGTACTTTCAGTTCTAAGGACGCCCGACCATGCCCGCTCCTACCGCGCCGACTCCTCCGAGCGACTTGGCTGTTCGCACCAGCCCCCTGGCGGCCTGGGTGCTGGTACCCTTCCTGGCGGCGGGGCTGCTGTCCTGTGCCTGGCTGATGGTGAAGGGGCCGATCAGCTTCTTGCCCGCCAAGGTCGACAGCGACATGCTGCTGCACGGTGAGTTGACCCACCGTTTCGCCAAGGAACTGGCCAAGGCGCCGATGGCGATCCAGGCGGCCAACCTGGAACGTGGCGCAAGCTGGCTGGCGTTCGGCGACACCGGCCCACGCGTGCGGCCGGGTTGCCCGGGCTGGCTGTTTATCAGCGATGAACTGCGCATCAACCGCCACGCCCAAGCCAACGCACAGACCAAGGCCCAGGCCGTGATCGACCTGCAGCGGCAACTGGGTGAAAAAGGTATCGAGCTGCAAGTGGTGGTGGTACCGGACAAGAGCCGCATTGCGGTTGCCCAGCTGTGTGGCTTGTACCGACCGGCAGTGCTCAACAGCCGGATTCAGGACTGGACGGCCACTTTGCAGGCCGCTGGCGTGTCCGCGCTGGACCTCACCGATACCTTAAGACCCCTCGGGCCCGAGTCATACCTGCGCACCGACACCCACTGGAGCGAAATCGGCTCCAACGCCGGCGCCCAGGCGTTGGCAAAACGCATCCAGCAACGTGAGATCAAGGCTACGCCCGAGCAAACCTTTGAGATCACCCAGGCACCGCTTGCCGTGCGCCCCGGTGATCTGGTGCGCCTGGCCGGTCTCGACTGGTTACCGCCGAAGTTGCAACCCCCGGGGGAATCGGTCGCGGCCAGCTCCGCCCACGAAGCGGGTGGCGCCACCAGCAACACTGACGACCTGTTCGGCGACGCCGGGTTGCCCAATGTGGCACTGATCGGGACGTCGTTCTCGCGCAATTCCAACTTTGTCGGCTTCCTGCAGAAAGCCCTGAACGCTCCCGTGGGCAATTTCAGCAAGGACGGCGGCGAGTTCTCCGGCGCGGCCAAGGCGTATTTCGACAGCCCGGCGTTCAAGCAAACCCCGCCGAAGTTGTTGATTTGGGAAATTCCAGAGCGGGATCTGCAGACCCCATACGATGCGATCAGTATCAGTCGGTAATTTGACGTTTTGCCGTTTATCTAAAAAATAGACGGCTTAATCATCAAAATAATGACACTTTTGTGCGCTTGAAGCAGACTGCCTGCACAAGGGCGACCACAAGAAGACCTGCGGTAAGCAGTCGTATCAGCTGACCTTTTCACGTCTTTAAGCTTCGCCGTGAGGAGGGTGCGCTATGAGCTTTACCGACGGTCTTCTTGCTCTGCTTGGCAAAGATGTCAGCCGTGACCCCCGTGGCCTGAATTCGCGACTGCACTTTTTTGGCAGCATTCCCGTGGAGGATGGCACCCCCTTTCCCCCTCAGGATTCCACTGTACAGTCCACGCTGATGGAGAAGGCCGAGCGGCGCCCCTGCGTGGTGGCGCTGGTGTCGGTCAACGGAGGCGTGGGGCGCAGCACCCTGGCGACCCTGTTGAGCAGTGGTCTGCAGCGCCTGGGCGAATCGGTGGTGGCGGTGGACCTGGACCCGCAAAACGCCTTGCGCCGTCACTTCGGTGTCGCTCCGACCTCACCGGGCATCGGCCTCGCCAGCCTGCAGAATGCGCATTGGAAACACATCCAGCAGCCCGGTTTTGTCGGCAGCCGCGTCATTACCTTTGGCGACACCGATATCCAGCAGCAGGACACCCTGCAGCGCTGGCTGAAACATGAACCGTACTGGCTGGCGCAGCGGCTGCACGCCTTGGGCCTGGACGCCCGCCACACGGTGATCCTCGATACCCCCGCCGGTAACAGCGTCTATTTCCACCAGGCCGTGAGCGTGGCGGATGTGGTGCTGGTGATCGCCCAGGCCGACGCGGCGTCCCTGGGAACCCTGGACCAACTCGATGGGCTGCTGGCGCCGCACCTTGGGTGCGACCGGGCGCCGCACGTTCACTACGTGCTTAACCAGCTGGATGAGGACAGCGCCTTCAGCCTGGATATGGTTGAGGCATTCCGGCAGCGACTGGGGACGAAAGAGCCGTTTGAGGTGCATCACGACGTAGGGATCAGTGAAGCCCTGGCGTTCGGCACCGACCCGCTGGACAGCCAGGCGTTGAGCCTGGCCGGTGACGATATCAATGAACTTTGCCGCCTGCTGATTGCCCGCAAAAAGCAACTGTAAATGCCGGTTTATGTGCTTGACGCCAGATGCTTATGCACAATTTGTTGTTTGGGCTGTCACGAAATGATCAGGTTGTGGAGTCGTTCTCATCACCCCCGCAACTGCCTGTTTTACGTGCTTTTTATTCTGTGAACAAAAAATGAACAACGTGGCTTTTTGCCTGTAGCGCAGATGGCCGCAGGCCTTGTAACGATTCCATCAACAGAGTTATCCACAAGCTGGGGTGCGACAATTCTGCCCCTTAATCGCGCTCGGCAAGCACCATCAAGTTGCGTGGTGTCAGTGTGGTTTCGCAGAAGCTGCCCACTTCGACCCTGTAGCCACGTTCGGCCAGAAACAGTGCCCGATCCAGTACCAGCCACACTTCAAGTGGGCGCCGAAACAGCCCACGCAGCAACTCCAGGTTCCTGACCTCGGCCAAACGTCGCCAGCCGTGCGCTTCCAGCGCCGCCCAATCCTGTTCACCTGTGGATAACCCTTTGAGGCAGGCCAACGCCTGGCAGTAGTCGGCGAAGGGTTTGTCCAGCCAACCGGCGGGCAGGGACGGTGTGGGCAGGTACTCGTCGCAGTGGCGTAACTGGCGTTGTAACTGATCGAAACCCAGGCGGCGGGCCATTGAGGTGTCCCGCTGCAGCCGCACGCGTTTGCCGGCCGTGACGGTTTCGCTGAGGGGCAGGCCAAGGTCGTCGAGCGACAGCCGCAAGGCTGAAGCACGGCCCGCTTCGGACAGCGGTTGGTAGGCGTCCGTGTTGATGCGGTTGTAGCAGCACGGCGCCATGGCCAGTTGTTTGCAGCCGGCGGCACTGGCCAGTTGCAGCAGGCGCACATGCAGGTCGCCGCAGGCATGCAGCGCGACGGGGGTGTGCTCGGGGTCTAGGCTCACGTCCGCCATGACATCTTGCAGGCGATGGGTGACGGGCAGGCCGTGGTGGTCGCTCAAGGCCTGGCCAGCCGCGATCAGGGCCGGGTCGTATTCCAGGCAGGTCAGCTGTTGGTTGGGGTGCAGCAGGCGGCGGCCGAGGTGGCCCTTGCCGGCGCACCAGTCCAGCCAATGCCGGGGTGTTTGCGCAAACTGGAGCGCGGCGCCGAAGGCTTCGATTTGCTGCCACTTGCGCCCGGGTACGTCGACATTCAGGCGGTGCGCCGCCGGTTGCAGGGGCTGCGTCGGTAACTTATCCACAGCGCTGAGGCGCAGGGCTTCGCGGGCCAGTGCGGGAAAAGGCGCTGGCGCCGGTAGGGTGTGGGGATGGTTGTGGCTGGTTTCCGCGTCGGACAACGAGCGTTGGCGCAGCCATCGGGCCAGTTGCGGATGTTCGGTTTCCCAAGGCAGCTGCCGATGCACAAAGGGCCGTGGTCGCCACAGCCCTTGGTGCTCGATCAGAAACGCATCCAGCGCCTCGAAGCGGGCTTCAACGTCCCTGGCAGGCATCGACGCGCAGCCAGCGTTCCAGCAGTTTGAAGCCGCGTACCAGCAGGAAGGAGATCAATAGGTAGAACACGCCGGCGGTGAAGAACATCTCCACCGTCAGGTAGTTGCGCGCGATGATCGTCCTGGCCATGCCGGTCAGTTCCAGCAGGGTCACGGTGCTCGCCAGCGAGCTGGCCTTGAGCATCAGGATCACTTCGTTGCTGTAGGCCGGCAATCCGATGCGCGCGGCCCGGGGCAGGATGATGTAGAACAGCGTCTTGGGCCTGGACATACCCAGCGCACGGGCGGCTTCGATTTCCCCAGGCGGAATGGCCTGGATGGCACCCCGCAGGATCTCGGCGATGTACGCGGCGGTGTGCAGCGTCATGGTGGCGGTGGCACACCAGAACGGGTCGCGCAGGTACTTCCACATGAAGCTTGAGCGGATGCTGTCGAATTGGGCCAGGCCGTAATAGACCAGGAACAACTGCACCAGCAGCGGCGTGCCGCGAAAGAAAAAGATGTAGGCGTAGGGCAGGGCGCGCACAGACAGATGCCTGGACGAGCGCGCGATACCCAGGGGGATGGCCAGGATCAGGCCGAGGATCACAGCGATGCTCACCAGCTCCAGGGTCAGGATGGCGCCCTGGATAAACTTCGGCAGCCACTTGATGATGACTTCCCATTCCATTACGTCGTCCTCACGAAGCCGCGGGCGGCGCGTTGTTCCAGGAAGTGCATGGCCACCATCGACAGCGACGTCAGGCCCAGGTAGATGAATGCGGCGACCATATAGAAGGTGAAAGGCTGTTTGGTGACGGTTACGGCGATCTGCGCATGGCGCATGATTTCCTCGAGGCCGATGACCGTGACCAGCGCGGTATCTTTCATCAGGATCAGGAACAGATTGCCCAGCCCCGGCAGGGCGATGCGCCACATCTGCGGCATGATCAACCGGGTAAAGATACGAAACTTCGACAGGCCCAGCGCCACACCCGCTTCGCGGTGGCCCTTGGGAATGGAGATGATTGCACCCCGCAGCACTTCCGTGGCGTAGGCGCCGAAACACAGGCCCAGGGCGATCACGCCAGCGGCAAAGGCGCTGAGGGACAGGTCGGGAATGTCGAGCAGCTCACCCAGTGAGCGCATGGCGTTGATCGTACCGAAGTAAATCAGCAGCACCCACAGCAGCTCCGGCACACCGCGAACGATTGTCGAGTAAGTACCGCCCAGCCATTGCAACGGCTTGTACGGGGAAGTCTTGGCCAGGGCACCGGCGAGGCCGAGTACCAGCCCCAGGCATAACGCCGTGAGGGCCAGTTTGACGGTCATCAGCGCGCCGGCAGCGAGCGCCGGGCCGAATCCGTAGAGATCGAAATTCATGGTGTCTTCATATCGCGGCAGGCATTGCTGAAAGCCGGCGCGCTCAAGTGAGCGCGCCGGGCAGGCCGTTCAGGTCATTCGATGCTGAACGGGAAGTACTTGTCGTTGATCTTCTTGTAGGTGCCGTCTGCCTTGATCTCTGCCAGGGCTTTGTTCAGGCGCTCGCGCAGCGGGTCGCCCTTGCGTACGGCGATACCGATCTTGTCGCTCTCGACAACCGGGTCGCCCTTGAACTCGTAGGCCGAACCGTCTTTGCTCTTGAGCCATTCGTACTGCACGTACTTGTCGGCGAGGATCCCGTCGAGGCGGCCGGACGTCAGGTCAAGGTAGGCGTTTTCCTGGGTGTCGTAGAGCTTGGCTTCGGTGTCAGGCAGCTTGTCTTCCAGGTAGGTGCCGGCCAGCGTCGCGCGTTGGGCGCCGATGACCTTGCCCTTCAGGTAGGCGGCGTCGGTCTTGAAGTCTGCGGTGGCTTTGGGCGCGATGAACTGCAGCTTGTTGGAGTAGTACGGGTCGGTGAAGTCGACGGCTTGCTTGCGCTCGTCGGTGATCGACAGCGAGGACACCAGGAAGTCGAACTTCTTGGCATTCAGGGCCGGGATGATGCCGTCCCAGTCGGACACGTATACGTCGCACTTCTCGACTTTCATCTTGGCGCACAGGGCGTCGCCGATGTCTTTGTCGAAGCCGACCACTTGGCCGCTGGCGTCTTTATTGTTGAACGGCGGGTAGGCCGCTTCGATCCCCATGGTCAGGGTTTCTGCCATGGCCGTGGCGCTGAACGCCATCGAGACGGCCGCGGCCAGAAGGAATTTTTTATAGTTCTGCATGCATGTTGCTCCGTTAGCGGTTGCTGGACATGAATTGTTTGCAGCGCGCCGAAAGCGGGTTTTCAAACACCTGCTGTGGCGATCCTTGCTCTTCGATCAGGCCCTGGTGGAGGAACACCACTTCACTGGAGACCTGACGGGCGAAGCCCATTTCGTGGGTGACCAGCAGCATGGTACGGCCTTCTTCGGCCAGCGCGCGGATCACATTAAGTACTTCCTGGACCATTTCCGGGTCAAGCGCCGAAGTGGGTTCGTCGAACAGGATGACTTTGGGCTGCATCGCCAGGGTGCGCGCGATGGCCGCCCGTTGTTGCTGGCCGCCGGACAATTGCGCGGGGTAGGCATGGCGCTTGTCGGCGATGCCGACCTTGTCCAGCAGGGCTTCGGCCACTTCTATTGCTTCGGCCTTGCTTTGGCCGAGCACGCGGCGAGGGGCCTCGATGATGTTGTCGAGGATGCTCATGTGCGGCCACAGGTTAAAGTTTTGAAACACAAAACCGATTTCGCTGCGCAGGCGGTTGATCTGCTTGCCGTCGGCGGCCTGCAGCTCGCCGTTTTTCGCGGCCTTGAGCTTGAGTTCTTCACCGGCCACGAGGATCTGGCCCTGGTGTGGGTTTTCCAGCAGGTTGATGCAGCGCAGGAACGTGGACTTGCCGGAACCGGAGGAACCCAGGATCGAGATCACATCGCCGTCGCGAGCGGTCAGCGAGATACCTTTGAGTACCTCCAGCTCACCATAGCGTTTATGCAAGTTGCGGATTTCAAGCGCGGGCGTGGCCTCGGCCATGTGGGGTCCTCATTGTGTTCATTGCGATCTTCGCTGTTGGGCCGCCTTCCTGGCGAGGCGCCAAGCTAGCATAGCGTCCTGATGGCGGCCAACAGCGTGGCGGGCGGTAAACGGGCGGTGTGCGGCAGGGTGTCGCATCGGCACAGCAGGGTGTCGCGCCATCAACAACCGAACAACCGTTTTAACCCGTGAATTCGCAGGCTTCGCGTGAAAAAGGGCGCGATGGTGCCAGCTTTGGCCGGGTGTTGGAAGGGTTAAACGGGCAAACGGTAGCTATCGGCCCTTTTATGGCGCGCTGCGTACTTTTCGTGTGTGTTTTTGGTGCACTTGTTCGTCTTGAAAGTGAGTCGCACGGTAACGCTATAGCGGAATGCCATTGTTCTCAATGACTTGCGATGACTGTTGAATCGTCCTACAGGCCGCGTCAATCGCGGTTTTGTAACATTTTGGCGCAAATCTTGCGTAAAAAATAAAGAACGCCCTGTTGGTTTCTTTTCACGAGGAAGAACCCAGGCCGGGCGGACCGTTTTCGCAATTCCTCGCAAAGGTGTGTCAATGAGTAGTACGCAAAGCTCCAATGACCTCGAACAGGGGCTCAAACCGCGTCACGTCACCATGCTGTCGATTGCCGGCGTCATTGGTGCCGGTTTGTTTGTCGGCTCCGGCCACGCGATTGCTGCCGCCGGCCCTGCGGTCCTGCTGGCATATGCCGCAGCGGGTACGCTGGTGGTCTTGGTGATGCGCATGCTGGCCGAAATGGCCGTGGCGTCGCCGGACACCGGTTCGTTCTCCACCTATGCCGACCGTGCGATCGGTCACTGGGCCGGCTTTACCATCGGCTGGTTGTACTGGTGGTTCTGGGTGCTGGTGATTCCATTGGAAGCCAACGCCGCCGCGACCATTCTCCACGCCTGGTTCCCGGATGTGGCCATCTGGGCCTTCACGCTGATCATTACCTTGCTGTTGACGGCCACCAACCTGTTCAGCGTGAAGAACTACGGTGAGTTCGAGTTCTGGTTTGCGTTGATCAAGGTCGTGGCGATCGTGGGCTTTGTGATCCTCGGCCTGGCGGCGATTTTCGGCTTCCTGCCCACCAGCCAGGTCAGCGGCGTTTCCCACTTGTTTGACACCCAAGGCTTTATGCCCAACGGCATGGGCGCGGTATTGGCCGCGATCCTGACCACCATGTTCTCCTTCATGGGCACCGAGATCGTCACCATCGCCGCCGCTGAATCGAAGAACCCAGGCCAGCAAATCACCAAGGCCACCAACTCGGTGATCTGGCGGATTGGTTTGTTCTACCTGTTGTCGATCTTCATCGTCGTGTCCCTGGTGCCTTGGAATGATCCGACCCTGGCGGCGGTAGGTTCCTACCAGACCGTGCTGGAACGCATGGGTATCCCGAACGCCAAGCTGATCGTCGACCTGGTGGTCCTGGTTGCCGTGACCAGCTGCCTGAACTCGGCGCTGTACACCGCTTCGCGCATGCTGTTCTCCCTGGGCCGTCGCGGCGATGCACCGGCCGTGGCCAAGCGCACCAACAAGAGCGGCACGCCTTACTGGGCGGTATTGCTGTCCACCGGCGCGGCGTTCCTGGCGGTATTTGCCAACTACGTGGCGCCGGCTGCAGTGTTCGAATTCCTGCTGGCCAGCTCTGGCGCCATCGCGTTGCTGGTGTATCTGGTGATTGCAGTGTCGCAACTGCGTATGCGCCAGAAGCGCATGGCGGCGGGCGAGAAAATTGTCTTCAAGATGTGGCTGTTCCCAGGCCTGACCTACGCGGTGATGGTATTCATCGTCGGCACATTGACCATCATGCTGTTCCAGGAAGCGCATCGGGTCGAGATCATCGCGACTGGGGTCTTGAGCTTGCTGGTAGTGGCGGCGGGGTTGTTTGTGTCCAGCCGTCGCAAGGCGCAGAGAGTGGGCGCTGCGGTGCTGAATTGATGTGATGGAATGCGGTGCTTGATTGCGCCGCAGTTCAAATGTGGGAGGGGGCTTGCCCCCGATAGCGGTGCGTCAGTCGACATCTAATTGACTGATACCACGCTATCGCGGGCAAGCCCCCTCCCACATTTTGTTTTGCGTCAGTCTTGGGAGTTGGTGAGGGCCTGGGAGGCGGCGACGTAATCCGCCTGGAACTGCGGCGACTCGATCCACGCCAGTGCGGCGGCTTCATCGTCGCTGTCGGTGGCCCACTGCCGATACTCGATCAGTGCCGCCAGGATAAAGTCGGTGGCTTCTTCTTCGCCTTCCTGCTCCAGCACCAGCGCGAGCAGCGGGTGGGCCAGGAATACCGCGCAGAGGGCCTGCTGGCTGGTCTCGCCGGCGGTGCGCATCTCCACGAACAGCTCGGTCAAATCCACCGACTCAAGGTCAATGCGGTCGTCATCGCCGGCAAACGCATCCGGCTTGTTCGCGACGGCGCGCTGGGTGCGGTTCTGCTTGGCCTTGGCCTTGGCCCGGTGGGCACGTTTTTGCTGCTTGTTCGGCGAGGCCATGGGCTCACGTCCTTGGGTCAGGATCTGGGTGGGGTATTGAAGCGCAGGTTGAGGGAAATCCCAAGGGTATCCGCCGTTAATTGACCGTGTTGCAGCCATGCTAGTGCAATCGGCCACAATCGATCCTGATACTCGCTGCGAAAGAACGCGAAATGTCCGACCTGTTTTTCGCCGATGTCTTCCGGGGCGATGCGCAGATGGGTGCGCTCGCTGCCATCGAAGTAACCCAGCAACCGTTCAATCGCCGCCACAGTGCCGAAGGGGTCATCGGTGATGCTGATCGCCAGCACCTGCGCCTTCACGCGACTGAATGGCAAGTCCGCCAGGGCCCGCCCGCTGGGCCGCGTCTCATACCTGGGCGTTGGCGTGCTCCAGTCGCGCACCACGCCTGCCGGCGTATCCTCCAGCCAACCCAGGCGCTTGCCGGGGAAATACCCGCAGAGTGCCGTGACCATCGGCATTACCACATGCCATTTGGCAAACATCTGCCAGCGCCCGGCGGCGGCGTAATCGCGCCAGTAGGCGAACTGCGCGCCCACGGTCACGATTCGCCGGATCACCGCGCCGGATGCCCCCAACCCCGCCGCACAGCCGCCAAAACTGTGGCCGACCACATCAATCGGCTGGCCTGGAAACTCCCGCTGTGCCCGCAGCAGGATCGCTTCGAAATCCAGCGTGCCCCAATCCGACCACGACGCCTTGAACCCACGCAACGAACCGCTGCGGGACTCGCCGATGCCGCGATAGTCGTAGGTGATCACGTCGAAGCCGTTGGCGAACAGGTAGTCGGCGAAACGTGAGTAATGGCGGCAACGCACGGAGGTGGCGGCGTTGATGATGACGACCGGGCGTTCTAGGTCGGTGCGCGGGTGGCGCCAGGTGAAGCCGCCGAGGGGGTGGCCGTCTGCGGCGGATTCGAGGAATGCTTCTTGGGTGGGGCGGGTTGGCAGGTTCATAGGTCCGCTCGATCCGTGCGCTTTTTTGTGGTGCTTGGAGGCTCACGCGCTTTTTATAGGGAGTCGAAATTAACAAATTTAGCGCGCCATGGGTGTGAAGATGGCCATGACGCTCGACCTTGGCCCTTTGGGTGCATAGGCTGACGATCTTTCGATTGATCTGAGCTCGACCATGACCCGCGACACCCTCGAACACCACCAGATCCCCGTCTACTTCGCCGCTGTCCTCCTGGCTGGTGCTTTCGGCCTGCTCGCGCCTTCGTTGACCCAGGGCCTCGGCGCGCTGGTCACGCCCGCCATCGCGGTGTTGATGTATGCGATGTTCCTGCAAATTCCTTTTCTGGACCTGCGCCAGGGCTTGGGCCACAAGCGTTTTCTGTCGGCGCTGCTGCTGGCCAATTTCATCCTCGTGCCGTTGCTGGTCTGGGCCTTGACCCGTGGCCTGGTGGAGCGCCCTGCGTTGCTGGTGGGCGCATTGCTGGTGTTGCTGACGCCGTGTATCGACTATGTAGTGGTGTTTACCCATATCGGTAAAGGCGACTCGCGCTTGATGCTGGCGGCGACGCCGGTGCTGTTGTTGCTGCAGTTGCTGCTGTTACCGGTGTACCTGGGGTTGATGCTGGGGGCGCAGTCCGGGGGGGTGGTGCAGGCGGGGCCGTTTATCGAGGCGTTCCTGTTGTTGATCGTGCTGCCCATGGGGCTGGCGGTGATCACCACATTCCTGGCGCGGCGCTCATCGGGCGTCAGTGCGTGGAGCGACGCCTGGGCATGGTTGCCGGTGCCGGCGATGGCGCTGGTGTTGGTGGTGGTGATCGGTTCGCAAATCACTTCGGTGGTGCGTGACATTAACCTGTTGCTGCCGGTGATCCCGGTGTACGTGGCGTTCCTGTTGCTGGCGCCGGTGATCGGGGCGTTGGCTGCGAGGCTGTTCGCGCTGCCGGCGGCGACGGCACGGGCGGTGACGTTCAGCGCATCGACGCGTAACTCATTGGTGGTGTTGCCGCTGGCCCTGGCGTTGCCAGAAGACGTGCGCGGCGTGGCGGCGACGGCGGTGATCCTGCAAACCCTGGTCGAGTTGGTGGGCGAGTTGATCTACGTGCGCCTGATCCCGAGGCTGGTGTGGCCTGCAGGTCGGTGAAACGTGAATGTTCAGGTTTGTTCAGGTGCTATTAGGGATACGTTCGGCACCCTAGGTCGGCGTTCCCTACCTGACAGGCCAGCCCATGGATCACTGCAACCGTTTCCGCCTGGAGTCCCTGGGCATTTTCCTGTTCGCGCTGTTGCTGTTCACGCTGGGTATCTGGGACCAGCAGCCCCAGGGCTTTGACGGTCGCTGGGCGCTGTTTCTGCAGGAAATGTTTCGCCATGGCGCGAGTCTTTTCCCCACCACCTATGGGCAGCCTTACGCGGACTACCCTGGTACCGCGACCTTCTTCAGTTACGTATTTGCCCGGTTGTTCGGTGCGCCCAACCATTTGGCCAATGTGCTGCCCACTGCCCTTGCATCCGCCGGGGTCGTAGCCTTGATCTATCGCTTGCTGGTCCCGGCGAGTCGCCCGTGGGCGTTGCTCACGGTGCTGCTGACGTTGCTCACTACCCAATTGCTCGAGAAGTCCCGCTCGGTATGCCTGGACCAGATGGTGGCGTTGTTGTGTGTCGGCAGTTTCTACCTGCTGCACAGTGGTGCGCGCCTGGGCTCACGGCTCAGGCAACTTGCGGTGTTCCCGCTGTTCATCCTGGGTTTCGCGATACGCGGCCCGCTGGGCTTGATCGAGGTCTGCGGCGTGGTGTGCGTGTATTGGGCACTGGGCAGACCTGGAGCGCGGGTCAGGCAGGTGTTGATCCACGGCATCGTTGGCCTGGTGTTGCTGGCGGCCTGTTGGTGGCTGTTGGTGAAGCTGGCGCGCATCAGCGGCGGCGATGGGTTTGCCGATGAAGTGTTCAAGATGCAAGTGGGCGGGCGCCTTGATGAAAGCGGCGAGCCGTTCTATTTCTACTTCCAGCTGAGCCTGTACCGTTACTTCCCCGTGGTGCCGCTGGCGTTGGTCACATTGGTTGCGCTGCGTCATCGTTGGGCGGAGCGGTTTGATGACCCGGTGCAATTGGTGGTGCGGCTCGGTGCCTGTGGGTTGATGATCCTGCTGGGCTTGTCGGTGCCGCATTTCAAGCGTGCCTATTACATTCTGCCCATGGTGCCGATGTTTGCGGCTGTCGCGGCCTATGGGCTGCTTCAGGCGCAAGGCTGGCTTTCGGGCGTGCGCAGGGGCTACGAGTGGCTTGTCGCGGCGCTGCCGGCGCTGTGCGTGGTTGCCGTGTTTGTCTGTCGGCATGGGTGGCAGAAGCACGGTTACTGGCCTAACGTTTCGTTGCCGCTACTGATTGCTGTCCTGTTGGTGCTGCAAGTGGCGGCGCTGGGTGTCTGGCGACGGCCGCAGCGACTGGTGTGGCTCAGCCTCGTTGCATTGGCGGCGCAATGGCTGGTGTTGGTGGCTGTCGTGGAGCCGGCCAAGGATTTGCAGTTCGATACCCGGAGATTTGTGGGGCAGGTGGAGGCGCTTCGCGTGAAGCAGCCGGGTACCTTGGTGTTTCTCAATCTGGGGCGTGATACCTGGGCCGTGCGCTACATGATGAACCTGGACCACGACGAGCAGCCCGTGTTTATCGCGGGTAACGAGGTTGGACGGCTGGATGCTTTGCCCCGTCCTGCCTGGGTGATCGTGGCACGCAAGGAAACGGCGCTGTTGCCGGGAACGCCCCTGGAGCGCCTGCAGCCGAGCCTTGAAGGGCGATTGAACGACAACCCGCTGATGGTGTTTTTGCTGAAGTGAACCGGCACCTTGCTGTATGTTTGCCGATCGAGTGACCGGTCGGTGATATTGGCTGTGCCGTTTTTTGAACTTGCCGTATTGGAAGCGCATGGATATGACGAAAAAGGACTTTGACCGGCCCGTCAGTGGCTATGTAATTGAGCGCTCGCGAATCGGAAGGCTGAGCATTGGCTTCGATGGTGGCTGCAGCTATCCGGCGATGATCAATGTGTTGAGGGCGGTCTTCGAGCGTTACGGGCGCCTGGTACGCTTTGGCGAGCAGCTGTCAGCCCAGGGCTGGCTGGATCGGGTGGAAGAGCGCGGCTTTGAGATATCCGATCAGGAGCGGGTGGCGGTGTTCACATTGATGTCGGATCGCAGCTAACTGAAATCCTCTGGGGCGATGCTCGATCGCCCCAGGCGGCATCTATAAATCCCGGACAACAAAAAACCCGCACTGGGCGGGTTTCTTGTGGGCTTTCGGGTGGTTTTGGCACCACCTGAAACTAATGAGTGGTGCCCAGAGACGGAATCGAACCGCCGACACGGGGATTTTCAATCCCCTGCTCTACCGACTGAGCTATCTGGGCAACGGGGCGCATTAAACGGGTTTTTCAGGGGGTCGTCAAGCAAGTTTTCAAAAAATATTTAATTATTACCGTCGCTTACGTGCCGACCCCGATTTTTGATCAATTATTGAGCAGGCGGCACGTAGCCGTCAGCCTTGGCGTAATCCTCGCCGGAAAAGAACTTGTCCATTTCGCCTGACAGGTATTTACGGTCTTCGGCGTTCATCATGTTCAGGCGTTTTTCATTGATCAGCAGCGTCTGGTGTTTCAGCCAGTCGCCCCATGCCTGGGCGGAGATGTGATCGAAAATGTCCTGGCCCTTCGCACCTGGGTACGGAGGGCGTTCCAGGCCTGGCAATTCTTCGTTGTACTTGCGGCACATTACGGTGCGGGTCATGACGACTCTCCTGCGTTCAATACATCGGCCGCGCGTTTCAGCAGTTTCTTTACCGGGGCGGCAAGGCCCAGGCGCGGCGGGGTGGCGAGGTTATACCAGAGCCAGTCGGCCTCGGCCACGTGATGGGCGGATTCCTCGACCTGCACCAGCCAGGGTTCGATGGCCAGCTGGAAGTGGCTGAAGGTGTGGATCAGCCCCGGTAGTGCCTGGTGCTCGCCCAGCTCGAGTGCGTGCTGGTTGGCCAGGTGTTCGAGGTCTTGCAGGTCGTCCAGTTCGGGCAGGCTCCACAAGCCGCCCCACAGGCCGGTGGAAGGGCGACGGTAAAGCAGGATGGCGCCTTCGGCATTGGCCAGCATCGGCATCAGCGTGCGCTTCTGCGGGATGCTCTTGCGCGGCTTGGGGATCGGGTAGCGTGTCTCCAGGCCGAGCAGGTGGGCTTCACAGCCTTTTTCCAGCGGGCACAGCAGGCAGCTGGGCTTGCTGCGGGTGCAGAGGGTGGCGCCCATGTCCATCATCGCCTGGGTGTAGGCGTTGACACGGTCATGGGGTGTGAAGCGCTC
Source organism: Pseudomonas sp. NFACC42-2 (assembly GCF_900116055.1). Taxonomy (NCBI): domain Bacteria; kingdom Pseudomonadati; phylum Pseudomonadota; class Gammaproteobacteria; order Pseudomonadales; family Pseudomonadaceae; genus Pseudomonas; species Pseudomonas sp. NFACC42-2. The sequence continues at coordinate 26,277 of NZ_FOZO01000012.1, read as the reverse complement.
CGCGGTGGCCCACAGCTGCTTGGCCACCTTGGGTTCGCCGGGGTAGCCCTCTTGTGCGGTGAAGCGCGCCAGCACGCGTTTGACGTTGCCGTCGAGGATCGGCGCGCGCATTCCCATGCTCAGGCTGGCAATCGCGCCGGCGGTGGACAGGCCGATGCCGGGCAACTCGGTGAGTTTTTCCACATCCCTGGGAAACTCGCCGCCGTACTCGGCCACGATGATTTTCGCGGTTTTTTGCAGGTTGCGCGCCCGAGTGTAATAACCCAGGCCGGTCCACAGGTGCAGCACTTCGTCCTCCGGCGCGGCGGCCAGGGCTTCGACCGTTGGCAGGGAGGCCATGAAGCGGTCGAAGTAATTGAGCACCGTGCTGACCTGGGTCTGCTGCAGCATGATCTCCGAAACCCACACCCGGTAAGGCGTGATGCCCTGTTGCCAGGGCAGGTCATGGCGGCCGTGGCGGTCGTACCAGTCCAGCACCGCCGTTGAAAACTGCTCGTTTTTCATCGTTTGAACAGGCCTTTCAAAGCATCTTTGAGCTGCGGATTGACCTTGTCGAGCTTCTCTTCCAGCTTCTCGCTGAGCTTGTTGCCGGCCGCCTTGATCGCGACCTGGCTCAGGCTGTCCTTGTCCAGGCGGCAGGCCTTGGCACCGAGTTCCAGTGGGCCACGGCAGCGCAGCGGCACTTCGATGCCCTGGAAGTTGGCGCCGACTTCGCAGGCCGGGTCCGGTACTTCGCGCTGGTCGCCTTCGACGATGATGCCGACGCGGTAATCCATGCCCAGTACGCGCAGGTCGACGTCACCGTTGCCATTGACCGCCAGCCCGGGGATGCGCACTTTCAGGTCGGGGTTGTTGGCGACGCCGTTACGGAAGGTCAGGTTGCCCTTCAACTCCTGGAACGGGGTGTCCTTGCCGCGTTGTTCGCCGCTCAGGGTCTTGCGGTTGAGCAGGGCGATACCGGTGCACAGTTGCTGCTCGAGGTTGGCGTTGAGCAGCACGCCGTTGTTGATCACAAAGCTGGCGGTACCGTTGAGGCTGTCGATCAGGGCTTTCTGGCTGTTGCCGCGGCCGCTGAGGTTGCTGTCGAGGGTGACCTGGCCTTTCACCGGCGGCGTTTGCCCCTGGGCCTGCAGGATGCGTTCGACCGGCACCTGCCTGATCCGGCTTTGCAGGGCCAGCAGCGGAATGTCCTGGCGCACGTCCAGGCTGCCGTTGGCCTGGAAGGTGCCGTTGTAGAGCCCGCCGCTCAGGGTGTCGAGCTTGAGTTGGCCGTCGACGCCGGACGCTTTCAGCGCGGCATTCTGGATCGGCAATTTACTCAGGGTCAGTTGGTCGAAGGCGAGGTCGGCATTCACATCCAGCTTGCGCAGATGGGCCAGTGGCAGCAGTTTGTCGGTGCTCCAGGCGCCTTTGGTCGGTGCTTCCGGCAGTGGCGTGGTGCCCCCGGCCGCCATGGCGCCGGCTTCGCTGTTCTGCACCTCGGCCTGGCGGGCGGCGGTCGCGCCCTTGGCGGATTCGGACTTGGCCGGCAGGTAGTTGTCGGCGTTGAAGGTATCGCCCTTGAGCTGCACGCGCAGCGCCTGCTTGGCAAAGTCGTCCACGGCGATACGACCGGTAAAGGTGCTGCCATCGAGTTTCAGGTTCAGGTCTTCCAGCGCCAGGCTGGTCGGCGTGCCCTTGAGGCGGCTGACCAGCTCGACCTTGCTCAGGCTGCCCTCGGCCATGGGCGGCAGCGGGTTGCCGACGCTGTCGAGGAACTTGGCCAGGTCAAACTGGGCGATGGACAGCGCGCCGTTGAGCTGCGGGGTCTTGTCCAGGTCGTTGACCTTCAGTTCGCCCAAGGCGCGCAACTGGTTGGCCGAGAGCTTCAGGTTGGTCCATTCGGCGATATTGGCCGCCTGGTCCACCAGTAGCTGGCCCTGGGTGGAGAAGGTCACGGTCTTGCCTTGCAGCGGCTCGCCAGTGGCTTCGCCGGTGACTTTCATGTCTTCGAACTGGTAGCGCTTGAGCGCGCGCTCGATACGCAGGTTGCCGTTGAGCTCGGTCTTGACGCGCATCACCGGCTGGTTGCTGCCGAAGAAGGCGGTGAGTTTCACCGGGATGCTCGCGCCTTCGTGCACGGCGCCGGTGCTCAGCTGGATACTTTCGGCGCTGAATTGCTTGCCGGTCTGTTCATCGTTGTATTCGACGCGGGCGTTGTTGACCGTCAGGCTGTCGATATCCAGGCGGATCGGCTTGGACGGTTTTTCCGCTTCGGGCTCGGCAGGCGCTTGCGCCGGCGCGGGGGTTCCGGCAGTTGCCACCGGCGCGTTCTTGCCGATGTCTTCCCAGTTGCCATGGCCCTGCTTGTCGCGGTTGAGGCGCAGGTTCAGGCCTTCGACACGCACATCGCTCATCTGTACTTCGCGACGCAGCAGCGGCAGCACGCGCACCGACAGGCCAAGCATTTGCAGGTCGGCGAAGGGTTGGGTCGGCGTGGTCAGGGTCGCCACGCTGGCTTCGTGCAGTTCCAGGCCGAGCCAGGGGAACAGGCTCCAGCCGATATCGCCATTGAGCGTCAGCTCGATGTGGGCCTTGTCGCGGGCAATCTGGCGAATCTCGTCTTTATAGTCGTTGGGATCGAAGAGATGGGTCAGGGCAAAGCCCAGAGCCACAATGATCAGCAACAGCCCGAGAAGTACCAGACCCAGGATTTTGCCGAACGCTTTCATGGGCGAGTCCTTGTATGTCGATTTCAAAATTTAGCCGCAGAGTATAACGCCCGACGGCCTGCGTCAGGTCACCGATCGTTACATTGTATCCACAGGTCGGGAAGCGGGTTTTTGACGCCAATAAAACCGAAAAATCGCAAAAAGATGATGTCATTTTGGTTTTTCTGTCATCCGCTAATGCTAATCTTCAGCCGTTCGTTCGCCTTCTGCGACTTATCGTCGCGCCAAAATGGAGCTTCACTCTACAAAAACGGCCACGCTTTGCGTGCAAGGCCGAGGGAGAGAGCGCCTGACGAACGCATACTAATAACTGGGGGATTCATCAATGAGCACTAGCACTGTGGCCGGCACTACCGCCGCCCAGCCTGCGTTCCTGTCGAAGGAGCGCATTATCGCCAAGCCCGGCTTCAACCGCTGGCTGGTTCCACCGGCCGCCCTGGCCATCCACCTGTGCATCGGCATGGCCTACGGCTTCTCGGTGTTCTGGTTGCCGTTGTCCAAGGCGCTGGGTATCACCAAGCCTGTCGCCTGTGCACCGGACATGAGCTTCATCGCCCAGGTCTTCTCATCCCAATGCGACTGGCCCATCTCCATGCTGGGCTGGATCTACACCCTGTTCTTCATCTTCCTGGGCTGCTCGGCAGCGATCTGGGGTGGCTGGCTGGAACATGCCGGGCCGCGCAAGGCCGGTGTTGTGTCGGCGTTGTGCTGGTGCGGCGGCCTGCTGATCTCGGCGCTGGGTATCTATACCCACCAGATCTGGCTGATGTGGATCGGCTCCGGGGTCATTGGCGGTATCGGCCTGGGCCTGGGCTATATCTCGCCCGTATCGACCCTGATCAAGTGGTTCCCGGACAAGCGCGGCATGGCCACCGGCATGGCGATCATGGGCTTCGGCGGCGGCGCAATGGTGGGCGCCCCGCTGGCTGCTGCGCTGATGGGGCACTTTGCTTCGCCGACCAGCGTAGGCGTATGGCAGAGTTTCCTGGTCATGGCTGCGATCTACTTCGTGTTCATGATCGGCGGCGCGCTGTCCTACCGCGTTCCCCCCACTGGCTGGAAGCCTGAGGGCTGGACCGCACCGGCGAAAAAAGCCAGTAACGCGATGATCACTCACCGTCACGTGCACGTGAATGTGGCGTGGAAAACCCCGCAATTCCGCCTGGTATGGCTGGTGCTGTGCCTGAACGTGTCGGCCGGTATCGGCATCCTCGGCATGGCTTCGCCGCTGCTGCAGGAAGTGTTCGGTGGCAAGCTGCTGGGTGTCGATGTGCCGTTTGGCCAACTGGACGCCGGGCAATTGGCGTCGATTGCCGCCATCGCTGCGGGCTTCACCGGCCTGCTGAGCCTGTTCAACATCGGTGGCCGGTTCTTCTGGGCGTCGTTCTCCGACTACCTGGGGCGTAAAAACACCTACTTCGTGTTCTTCGCCCTGGGCTTTGCCCTGTATGCGCTGATCCCGAACCTGGGGCACCTGGGCAACGTGGCGCTGTTCGTGGCGGCGTTCTGCATCATCCTGTCGATGTACGGCGGTGGTTTTGCGACGGTCCCGGCCTACCTGGCCGACCTGTTCGGTACCCAGATGGTCGGCGCGATCCACGGTCGCCTGCTGACTGCCTGGGCAGCGGCGGGCGTGCTGGGCCCGGTGCTGGTGAACTACCTGCGTGAGTATCAACTGAGCATCGGCGTTGAACGCGCTGCGGCCTATGACATCACCTTGTACATACTCGCCGGCCTGCTGGTGCTGGGCTTTATCTGCAACATGCTGGTCCGCCCGGTGGCCGACAAGTACTTCATGACCGATGCAGAACTTGCCGCAGAGCAAGCGCTGGGCCATGACAAAGGGGCTGATGCCAGCACTTCCCTGGAGTGGAAAGCGGCGCCCGGCACCGTGCCATTGGCGATCGCGGCCTGGCTGGTTGTGGGTATTCCGTTGGCGTGGGGTGTGTGGGTGACCCTGCAGAAGACGGCGGTACTGTTCCACTAAGTTGAATACAAGCGGGCGCACCATCCTGGAGCGCCCGCTTGTGTATACATGTCTATCCCCGACATTCCCCGCCTCAACTCGTCAGTCTTATCCCCTTCGATGTTTCTGTTTAGCGCCCGCGCCCCTATAATGGCTGCCTTTTTCGCCCAATGATTTTGCGGAGCTGGTGATGGCCGAACGTAAGGCGTCCGTCGAGCGCGACACTCTGGAAACCCAGATCAAAGCCTCGATCAACCTGGATGGCACCGGAAAGGCCCGATTTGATATCGGTGTACCTTTTCTTGAGCACATGCTGGACCAGATCGCCCGTCACGGGCTGATCGACCTGGATATCGTCAGCAAGGGCGACCTGCATATCGACGACCACCACACGGTGGAAGACGTAGGCATCACCCTCGGCCAGGCGTTTGCCAAGGCCATCGGCGACAAAAAAGGCATCCGTCGCTACGGCCACGCCTATGTCCCGCTGGACGAAGCGCTGTCGCGTGTGGTCATCGACTTCTCCGGCCGCCCAGGCCTGCAGATGCACGTGCCGTACACCCGCGCCACCGTGGGCGGCTTCGACGTCGACCTGTTCCAGGAATTTTTCCAGGGCTTCGTCAACCACGCACTCGTCAGCCTGCACATCGACAACCTGCGCGGCACCAACACCCACCACCAGATCGAAACCGTGTTCAAGGCTTTCGGCCGCGCGCTGCGCATGGCCGTGGAGCTGGATGAGCGCATGGCCGGGCAGATGCCCTCGACCAAGGGCGTCCTGTAATGCAGACGGTCGCGGTTATCGATTACGGCATGGGCAACCTGCACTCGGTGGCCAAGGCCCTCGAACACGTAGGGGCCGGCAAGGTGCTGATCACCAGCGATGCCAACGTGATTCGCGAAGCCGACCGCGTGGTGTTCCCCGGTGTGGGCGCGATCCGCGATTGCATGGCCGAGATCCGCCGCCTGGGCTTTGACAGCCTGGTGCGCGAAGTCAGCCAGGATCGTCCGTTCCTCGGCATCTGCGTGGGCATGCAAGCCTTGCTCGATCGCAGTGAAGAGAACGACGGCGTCGACTGCATCGGCCTGTTCCCCGGCCAGGTGAAGTTCTTCGGCAAGGACCTGCACGAAGACGGTGCCCACCTGAAAGTCCCGCACATGGGCTGGAACGAAGTCAGCCAGACAGTGGATCACCCGCTGTGGCACGACATCCCGGACATGGCGCGCTTCTACTTCGTGCACAGCTACTACATCGCCGCCGGTAAACCGCGCCAGGTGGTGGGTGGTGGGCACTACGGCGTCGACTTCGCCGCAGCGTTGGCCGAAGGTTCGCGTTTTGCCGTGCAGTTCCACCCGGAGAAGAGCCATACCCATGGCCTGCAATTGCTGCAGAACTTCGCCGCCTGGGATGGGCGCTGGTAAATGGCCAGGAAGCCGAAGCTGCCGATCTTGACCCTCACGCCGGAGCAGGAAAGTGAGGCTACCCTCAAGATCAAACGCTTCATGGAAGACCGCTTCGAGCTCAAGCTGGGCTCGTTCGAGGTCGCCGAGATTCTTGAGCTGTTCACCACCGAAGTGGCTCCGCACTATTACAACAGGGCGATTTTCGATACGCAGACGCTCCTTAAAGAAAGGTTCGAAAGCATCGAAAGCGACCTGTGGTCGCTTGAGAAACCCTGATTTCCCAAGCATTGCTGAATATCGAATAAGGTTTGCCAGATGCTGATTATCCCCGCTATCGATCTCAAGGACGGCGCCTGCGTCCGTCTGCGCCAAGGCCGTATGGAAGATTCCACCGTGTTCTCCGATGACCCGGTGAGCATGGCTGCCAAATGGGTGGAAGGGGGCTGCCGGCGTCTGCATCTGGTGGACTTGAACGGCGCCTTCGAAGGCCAGCCGGTCAACGGCGAGGTGGTCACCGCGATCGCCAGGCGCTACCCGAACCTGCCGATCCAGATCGGCGGCGGTATCCGCTCCCTGGAAACCATCGAGCATTACGTCAAGGCCGGCGTGAGCTACGTGATCATCGGCACCAAGGCCGTGAAAGACCCGGCCTTCGTTGCCGAAGCCTGCCGCGCGTTCCCGGGCAAAGTGATCGTGGGCCTGGACGCCAAGGACGGTTTCGTCGCCACCGACGGCTGGGCTGAAATCAGCACCGTGCAAGTCATCGACCTGGCCAGGCAGTTCGAAGCCGACGGCGTGTCCGCCATCGTTTATACCGACATCGCCAAAGACGGCATGATGCAGGGCTGCAACGTGCCGTTCACCGCTGCGCTGGCGGCGGCGACGAAGATTCCGGTGATCGCTTCCGGCGGCATTCACAACCTCGGTGACATCAAGTCACTGCTGGACGCCAAGGCCCCCGGCATCATCGGCGCCATCACCGGCCGCGCGATCTACGAAGGTACCCTGGACGTCGCCGAAGCCCAGGCTTACTGCGATGCCTACAACGGCTGAGGACTGACCATGGCGCTGGCCAAACGCATCATCCCTTGCCTGGACGTCGACAACGGTCGCGTGGTCAAGGGCGTCAAGTTCGAGAACATCCGTGACGCCGGCGACCCGGTGGAAATCGCCCGTCGCTACGATGAGCAGGGTGCCGACGAGATTACTTTTCTCGACATCACCGCCAGCGTCGACGGCCGCGACACCACGCTGCATACCGTCGAGCGCATGGCCAGCCAGGTGTTTATCCCGCTGACCGTGGGCGGTGGCGTGCGCACCGTGCAGGACATCCGCAACCTGCTCAATGCCGGTGCGGACAAGGTCTCGATCAACACTGCTGCGGTGTTCAACCCGGAGTTCGTCGGCGAAGCCGCACAGCACTTCGGCTCGCAATGCATCGTGGTCGCCATCGACGCCAAGAAAGTCTCCGGCCCGGGCGAAACCCCGCGCTGGGAGATCTTCACCCATGGCGGTCGCAAGCCGACCGGCCTGGACGCGGTGGAGTGGGCGATGAAGATGGAAGGCCTGGGCGCCGGGGAAATCCTGCTGACCAGCATGGACCAGGACGGCATGAAGAACGGCTTCGACCTGGGCGTGACCCGCGCCATCAGCGATGCGCTGGGTATTCCGGTGATCGCTTCCGGCGGCGTCGGTAACCTGCAACACCTGGCCGACGGCGTGATCGAAGGCCATGCCAGCGCGGTGCTGGCGGCGAGTATTTTTCACTTTGGCGAATACACCGTTCCCGAGGCCAAGGCCTACATGGCGGCGCGCGGTATCGTCGTTCGCTAAACGTTGCTGGACACCATGGCAGGCGCGCGGCACTCTCTGCGCTTGCCATGGATTCCGGTAGCCTTCATGTTCAAGACCCTGCTGCTTGCCCTCGCCAGCACCTCCATCTTCATGGTGAGTGCGGCCCACGCCGAAGAGCCGTCCGACGCTTCCCTGGTATTGCTGACGGAAAATTTCCCGCCCTACAACATGGCCAAGAACGGCAAGAACTTCGCCAGGGACGAGAACATCGAAGGCATCGCCGTGGACATCGTGCGCGAAACCTTCAAGCGTGCCGGCATTTCCTACAATCTCACCCTGCGTTTTCCCTGGGAGCGAATCTACAAGCTTGCCCTGGAGAAACCCGGTTATGGCGTGTTTGTGATGGCGCGCCTGCCGGATCGGGAAGCGTTGTTCAAGTGGGTCGGCCCCATTGGCCCGGACGACTGGGTGCTGCTGGCCAAGGCCGACAGCAAGATCCAGCTCGACGACCTGGAGCACGCGCGCCGCTACAGGATCGGCGCCTATAAAGGCGATGCCATCGCCGAGACCCTGGAGAAGCAGGGCCTTAACCCGGTGGTGGTGTTGCGTGACCAGGACAACGCGCAAAAGCTCGTGGATGGCCAGATCGACCTGTGGGCCACCGGCGATCCGGCCGGGCGTTACCTGGCGCGCCAGGTCGGTGTGATCGGGCTCAAGACTGTGCTGCGGTTCAACAGCGCCCAGTTGTACCTGGCGCTGAACAAGGACGTACCGGATGAGACGGTGGCCAGGCTGCAGGCAGCGTTGGATCAGTTGCGCTCTGAAGGGCGGGTGGAACAGATCATGGCGGACTATTTGTAGCGGTAGACGCCGTTCTTGCCGTGCCCCGCCATGGCTTGATTGCTGCGCACACTGATCATCAGCTTGATATCAATCCACTCGATGCCCTGGGCCTGGAGCTTGGGCAATTCGCGCTCGAGCACCGCCAGCGTCTGCGGATAGGGGTGGCCGATCATCACCGCCGAACCCTGTTTATGCGCCAGCTTGATCGCGGTTTGCAGCTGCGTGGCAATCGCCGCTTCGGTGCGCTCATCATCGAGGAATACATCCCGCGAGACATGGGCCAGGCCGATCTTCTGCGCCTCGGCGGCGGCCACGGTCTGTGCGCTGGTGCGGCTGTCGACGAAGAACTTGTTGCGCCGCTGCAGTTCAGCCATCAGCCAGGCCATGGCGGCTGGCTGGGCGGTCATGCGACTGCCCATATGGTTGTTGATGCCGGCGGTGTAGGGCACGGCCTTGAAGGCCGCGTCCAGGCGTTGGCCAAGTTCTTCGAGGGAGAGTTCAGGGTGCCAGGCGAACGGGCCGGTGGCAGGGTCCATGGGCATGTGCAGGATCACGATCTTGCCGGCCTTGTGCGCTTCGCGGGCGAATTCGGCGGCGTGGGGCGTGTCGGGCATGATCGCCGTGGTCACCGGTCCAGGCAGGGCCAGCACGCGACGATCCCGGGGCAGGTTTTGCCCTAGGTCGTCGATGATAAGGGTCAGGTAGGCTTTGTGGGATTCGCCGGCAGGGGCCGCTTGGGCGACCCCTGCCAGGCTGCACAGCACAGCAATGATCAGGGCAACACGCATATCAACGGCTGCGCGTAATGCTCAGGCCCTTGAGCAGGCTCAGCGCCTGGGCCAGCTGGTAGTCATCGTCCTGCGGCATCGGCTTGGCTTTCTTGCTGCTGCCGGTTGGCTGGTCGGCACCGCCGTTGCCATTGCCCAGGTGACCTTGCAGGTCTGCTTCCTTGTAGTACTCGCTGTCGATTTCGTTGGTGATCTTGGCCTTGCGCACTTCGATGTCCGGCACGATGCCCTGGGCCTGGATCGAGCGGCCGTTCGGCGTGTAGTACAGCGCGGTGGTGATCTTCAGGGCGCGATCGTTGTTCAGCGGCAGCACGGTTTGTACCGAGCCTTTGCCGAAGCTGGTGGTGCCCATCAGCACGCCGCGCTTCTGGTCTTGCAGGGCGCCGGCGACGATTTCCGAGGCCGAGGCGCTGCCGCCGTTGATCAGCACGGCCAATGGCACGTTCTCGCTGAGATCGTTGCCGGTGGCCGAGAAGCGCAGCTCGGAGTTGGCGATACGGCCCTTGGTGTAGACGATCAGGCCCTTGGTGATGAAGTGGTCGACCACTTCCACCGCCGACTGCAGCACGCCGCCCGGGTTGTTGCGCAGGTCGAGCACGATGCCGCTGAGTTTCTTGCCGTTGTCCTTGCGCAGCTTGGCCAGGGCCTTGGCCACTTCTTCGCCGGTCTTGACCTGGAACTGGGTGATGCGGATGTAACCGTAGCCCGATTCCAGCAGCTGGCTCTTCACACTCTTGACCACGATGGTCGCGCGGGTGAGCGTCACGTCAAACGGGTTGCCGCCATCGCGCACCAGAGTCAGGGTGATTTTCTGGCCGATCTTGCCGCGCATCTTGTCGACGGCTTCGGTCATGGTCTGGCCGCGGGTCGGCTGGCCGTTGATCTTGACGATGAAGTCACCGGCCTGGATGCCGGCCTTGGACGCCGGGGTGTCATCGATGGGCGAAACGACCTTGATATTGCCGTCTTCGGCGCCGACTTCAATGCCCAGGCCGCCGAATTCGCCGCTGGTGCTTTCCTGCAGCTCGGCAAAATCTTCCGGCCCCAGGTAGGCGGAGTGCGGATCAAGGTTGCTGAGCATGCCCTTGATGGCATTCTCCAGCAGGGTCTTGTCGTCTACAGGTTCGACATAGGCGGCCTTGATCCGGTCCATGACCTCGGCAAAGGTGCGCAGCTCGTCCAGCGGCAATGGCGCCTTGGTGGTCGCGGCCGTGGCGGCGGGTGCAGCCGGGGCGGCCTGGTCGGCAAAAGCCAGAGGCGCGCCGATCACCAGGGCGATCGTCAGGGCCAGCGAAGTGAGGCGGGACAAATGCAGCATGTCGAACGAACTCCTAATGTAGATGCGACCCTATCCTTGGGACCGGCACCATTGTGCGGGATCGCTCGGGCGACCCTGCTGACGAATAGCGAAGTACAGCGCCGGGGTGTCCTGGCCACCACTGTTACCGACAGTGGAGATGGATTCACCGGCTTTTACAACATCACCTGCCGACTTGAGTAACGTCTGATTGTGGCCATAAAGGCTTAAATAGCCATTACCGTGGTCGAGAATCACCAGCAAACCGGCGCCCCGCAGCCAATCGGCAAACACCACGCGCCCGCCATGTACGGCGTGGACCTGGCTGCCGGCAGAGGCGCTGATCATCACCCCGTCCCACTTGGCACGGGTGTCATCGCCCCGGGTTTCCCCAAAGCGTGCCAGCAGTCGACCATCAACCGGCCATGGAAGTTTGCCGCGGGCTGAAGCAAAAGGCCCGCCGAACGACTCGCCGGCACTGGAAACCAGCGGGCCAGGGGCGGCATGTGCCGGTTTACGCGGTGCGGGGGCATCGCTGGTGGCTGTCAGTTCGGCCTCACGCTGGCGCTTTTTTTCCGCTTCCTGCTGGGCGATCAGCGCTTTCTGTCGCGCTTCTTCGGCCTCGCGTGCCTGGCGTGCCAGGGTTTCTTCGATGGTCTTGAGCACTTTGGCCAGGTCGGCCTGGTCCTGCTCGCGGGCCTGCAGCTTGGCGTCGCGGGCCTTCACGTCGTCATTGAGCTTGGCCAGGGCCAGCTGGCGCTCCTTGCGGACCTTGTCCAGCTCGTCGCGCTGGGCGTTGAGGCTGGCTTTCTGGTCCTCCAGCTGCGACTGCTGGTTGGCGATTTCCTGTTCGACGTTGGCCAACTGGCGCAGGGTCTCGTTGAAGCTTTTCAATTGCTCCAGGCGGGCCTTGCTCAGGTAGTCGTAGTAGGTCAGGGTGCGCGCGAATTTCTCCGGGTTCTGCTGGTTGAGCAGCAGCTTGAGGTATTCCTGGCGGCCGCTCTGGTAGGCGGCGCGGGCCTGGATCGCGATCAAGCGTTGCTGTTCAACGCGTGCGCTCTGGAGTTTTTTTTTCTCAGCGTCGAGTCGCTCCAGTTCCGACTCGCTCTTCTTTAGTTCTTTTTGCAGCTCCTGGACCTGCTTCTCCAGCTTGCCCATTTCGGTTTCCGTGCCGCGCAGGTCTTTCTGCACCCCGGATTTTTCTTCCTGGAGCTTGCCGAGCAGTTTTTTCAGCTCGGTAATGTCCTGACGCGTAGCGTCCAACTGTTGTTGAGTTTGTGCGCGCTCGTCGGCAAACGCCGGTTGGAGCAGGCAGACAAGAGCGAGGGTAATCAAGGCGCGAAGCATAGAGGCGGGCGACACCAGGGAAAGGGACGGCCTAGTATGCCCGCCAAGCGCTGCAAAAAAAACGCCCAATTCGGCCTGGAAGGCAAGATAGGTGCCGAGCGGCGGTGGTATGGCAAAAAGACATCTACCAAGCACCGCAGATCCCATGTGGGAAGGGACAAGTCCCTCCCACATGTTTGTTGAGATCAGACCAGAATTGAGGTCCCGGTCATCTCTTTGGGCTTCTCCAACCCCATCAGCATCAGCATGGTCGGTGCCACATCCGCCAGCACGCCGCCTTCACGCACTTTGAAGTCGCGCTTGCCTACATAGATGAACGGCACCGGCTCGGTGGTGTGGGCGGTATGGGCCTGACCGGTGGTTTCGTCGGACATCTGCTCGCAGTTGCCGTGGTCGGCGGTGATCAGCGCTTCGCCGCCGACTTTGTCCAGGGCCTCGACAATGCGGCCGACACACAGGTCCAGGCATTCCACGGCCTTGGTCGCAGCTTCCAGGTTGCCGCTGTGGCCGACCATGTCGCCGTTGGCGTAGTTGACCACGATCACGTCGTAACGCTGGTGTTCGATGGCGTCGACGATCTTGTCGGTGACTTCCGGCGCGCTCATTTCCGGCTGCAGGTCGTAGGTGGCGACTTTCGGCGATGGGATCAGGATGCGTTCTTCGCCCGGGAACGGTTCTTCACGGCCGCCGGAGAAGAAGAAGGTGACGTGGGCGTATTTTTCGGTTTCAGCGATACGCAGCTGGGTCTTGCCGTTCTTCGCCAGGTAGTCGCCCAGCACGTTGTCCAGGCTGCCGGCAGCAAACGCTGCGGGGGCCGGGATGCTGGCGGCGTATTGGGTCAGGCCCACGAATTGGACTTTTGGCTGGCGCGCCCGTTCGAATTCCTTGAAACCGTCTTCGACAAACACACGGCTCAGCTCGCGGGCACGGTCGGCGCGGAAGTTCATGAACACCACGGCATCGCCGTCTTCGACCTTGACCGGCTCGCCGATGGTGGTGGCCTTGACGAATTCATCGCTCTCGCCACGGGCGTAGGCGGCTTCCAGGCCTTCCTGGGCGGTGGCGGCGTGGAATTCGGCCTGGCCGTCGACGATCAGGTTGTAGGCCTGGGACACGCGGTCCCAACGGTTGTCGCGGTCCATGGCGAAGTAGCGGCCCACCAGGCTGGCGATGCGACCCTTGCCCAGGGCGGCGAAGGTGGCGTCCAGCAGCTCGATGGAGGATTGCGCGCTTTTTGGCGGGGTGTCGCGACCATCGAGGAAGGCGTGCAGGTAGATCTTGTCGGCGCCGCGCTTGAAGGCCAGCTCGGCCATTGCCACCAGATGGTCCTGGTGACTGTGAACGCCGCCGTCGGACAGCAGGCCCATGAAGTGCACGGCTTTGCCGGCGGCCACTGCTTTATCTACCGCTGCGCAGAGGGTCGGGTTCTCGAAGAACTCGCCATCGCGGATCGATTTGGTCACGCGGGTGAAGTCTTGATAGACCACTCGTCCGGCGCCGAGGTTCATGTGGCCGACTTCCGAGTTGCCCATCTGGCCGTCCGGCAGGCCCACGTCCATGCCCGAGCCGGAGATCAGGCCGTTGGGCACCGTCGCGGTCAGGCGGTCGAGTACGGGCTTCTTGGCCGCGTACACCGCGTTGTCGTGGTGGCTTTCACTGTGTCCGAAGCCATCGAGAATTATCAGGACCAAAGGTTTAGGCGTAGTAGTCATAGATCCTCTCGCGGCGGTAATAAAGGAAGGCAATTGAAAAGGGAGTGGCAGTTTAAAGCGAAGTTCCGACCACGTCACCGCCTTACGGGGGTTGGCCCCCCCTGACGGCTGTGTATACTTACCGCCATTTTAACGCCCTGGAACCTCCTTGATGGTTGATCACCTGATTGCATTTGCCACTGCCCACTATCTGCTCGTGGGTGCCTTCGTCATCCTGCTGGCGCTGCTGATCGCTCACGAATTGAGCCGTGGTGGCCGCAGCCTGAGCACGTCGGAGCTGACCGCGCTGGTCAACAAGGATGAGGCCATTGTGGTGGATATCCGCCCAGTCAAGGATTTCGCTACCGGCCACATCGTCGGTGCCCTGAACATTCCTCAGGACAAGCTGATCGCGCGCCTGCCCGAGCTGGAAAAGCACAAGGCCAAGACCATCATCCTGGTCGACGCCCAGGGCCAGCACGCCGGTACCCACGCCCGCGAGATGCTCAAGACCGGTTTCACCGCCGCCAAGCTGTCCGGCGGCATCAGCAGCTGGCGCGCCGATAACCTGCCGCTGGTGAAGTGATATGAGCCAGGTCGTCGTATATTCCAGCGATTGGTGCCCTTACTGCATGCGGGCCAAGGCCCTGCTGGAGAAAAAGGGCGTTGCCTTCGAAGAGATCAAGGTCGATGGCAAACCCCAGGTGCGTGCCGAAATGGCCCAGAAGGCGGGGCGCACGTCAGTGCCGCAGATCTGGATCGGCGCCAAACACATCGGTGGTTGCGACGACCTGTTTGCCCTGGAGCGCGCCGGTAAACTCGATGCGCTGCTGCTCGTCTGACTCCTAACCCCTAAAAGACCCCAAGATCAAGAAGGATCTGCGATGACTGACCAACAGAACACCGAAGCAGCAGAAGCCCAAGGCCCACAATTTTCGCTGCAGCGTATCTATGTGCGTGACTTGTCGTTCGAAGCGCCGAAAAGCCCGGCTATCTTCCGCCAGGAATGGACCCCAAGCGTTGCCCTGGACCTGAACACCCGTCAAAAGGCACTGGAAGGCGATTTCCACGAAGTCGTGCTGACCTTGTCGGTCACCGTCAAGAATGGCGAAGAAGTGGCCTTCATCGCTGAAGTACAACAGGCCGGTATCTTCCTGATCCAGGGCCTGGACGAAGCGTCCATGAGCCACACCCTGGGTGCGTTCTGCCCGAACATCCTGTTCCCGTATGCCCGCGAGACCCTGGACAGCCTGGTCACCCGTGGTTCGTTCCCGGCGTTGATGCTGGCTCCGGTGAACTTCGATGCCCTGTACGCTCAAGAGCTGCAGCGCATGCAACAGGAAGGCGCGCCGACGGTTCAGTAATCTCGAACCCGACGCAGAACCCAATGTGGGAGGGGGCTTGCTCCCGATAGCGGTGGATCAGTCACGTAGATGTCGACTGACACTCCGCCATCGGGGGCAAGCCCCCTCCCACATTTGTTATGTGTGTTACTTGAAGCCGAGTTGGCGCCAGCCTTCGTAGACGGCAACGGCGACGGTGTTCGACAGGTTCAGGCTGCGGCAGCCTTCGCGCATCGGCAGGCGCAGGCGATGCCCGTCCGGCAGGGCGTCGAGTACTTCGGCCGGCAGGCCACGGCTTTCCGGGCCGAACAGGAAGGCGTCGCCTTCGGCGAAGCTGGCATCATGGAACGGTCGCGAACCCTTGGTGGTGAACGCGAACAGCCGTGGGTGGCCCAGGCTTTCCAGGCAGCTGGCCAGGTCGGCATGGCGTTGCAGGGTGGCATACTCGTGGTAGTCCAGGCCGGCACGGCGCAGGCGCTTGTCGTCCATGTCGAAGCCCAGGGGCTCGATCAAATGCAGGTGGCAGCCACTGTTGGCGCACAGCCTGATAACGTTGCCGGTATTCGGCGGAATTTCTGGTTGAAAAAGGATGACGTGAAACATGCACGGCTCCGAAGGCAAAGATGCGCTGCATTCTACCCCTGAAGAAGACCCAAGGCCGAAGCTAATGCCGAGGGTCATGGGCTCATTGGCGATTGTCGGCCTGATGGTGGGCCTGATGATCGGTCGCCTGACCACCCCTGACCCGGTCGAACTGCAGCAGATAGAGACGGCGGCGGACGGTGTGGTGGTGTGGTTCAGCCGCGAACCCAAGCTGCACGGCGAGCACATCGACGGCACCGTGGCGCTGCTGTTTGACGCACAAGGCAAGGCCGCCAGTGGGCAGCTCAAGGTCAACGACAAGGATGTGAACTGGCGCGTGCGCAAGACCGATGCGGGCTTGCTGCTGAACCTGGTGGCGGCTCGGCCGTTGCGCGGGGAGTGGAAGGGCGAGGAGGTGGATGACCGCTGGCGGCTGGAGATCCATCTCCAAGAGCAATAAAAGAGGGAGTTCCCGGCCTGCCTGTACCAGGGCTCCCAAAACGGGGTGAAGCCAGAGGCTTCGGTGTTAAAGAGGGAATCCCCGGCCTGCCTGTACCGAGGTTCCCGAAAGCGGTGTGGAGCGCGACGCGGTTCGCATCAAGCACCCCGGGTGTAAAGAGGGGATTCTCGGCCTGCCTGTACCAAGGTCCCCGAAACTGGGTTGTACTGGGGTTATTGCAGGGCGCGTGCCAGAGTGGCTAAGTTGTGCCAAAAAATTTCTCCAGAAAGCGCAAAGCCCCGGAATACGGGGCTTTGGTGTTTTCGGGGTTCAGCATTTTCTTAACAAAACGCTGGTTTCGGGCTTGGAACGTGTGCGCGATGCTAGAACAGGGTGCATTGAAGCGGTGCACGATGCTGAGTCCGTGTGGAGGTCCAAATGTGGGAGGGAGCAAACCCCCTCCCACATTTGGACCTCGGTAGATGGGAGATCAGGCGTCGTCGCCCTCATCGTCATCACCGCCATCGACCTTCATGCCCAACTCCTTGATCTTGCGCGTCAGGGTATTGCGACCCCAACCCAGCAACACGGCGGCATCGCGACGGCGGCCGGCGGTGTGCTTGAGGGCGGTTTCGATCATGATCCGCTCGAAGGCCGGTACGGCGCTGTCCAGCAGGTTCGACTGGCCGCGTGCCAGGGCCTGGTCGGCCCATTGGCGCAGCGCCTGTTCCCAGTTGGTCACCGGGGCCGAATCCTGCGGCAGGCTCAGCAGTTCCGGCGGCAAGTCGCCGATATGCACTTCGCGGCCGGACGCCATCACGGTGATCCAGCGGCAGGTGTTCTCCAGCTGGCGCACGTTGCCGGGCCACGGCAGGTTCTTCAGGTATTCCTCGGTCTCGCTTTTCAGCAGCTTCGGCTCGACGGCCAGCTCCTGGGCGGCGCGGCTGAGGAAGTGGCGGGCGAGGGTCGGAATATCTTCGCGGCGGTCCGACATGCGCGGGATGTGGATGCGGATCACGTTGAGACGGTGGAACAAGTCCTCACGGAACTTGCCGGCGTGCACCAGGGTTTCCAGGTTCTGGTGAGTCGCGGCGATGATGCGCACATCGACCTTGACCGGTGTGTGCCCGCCCACGCGGTAGAACTCGCCGTCCGCCAGTACGCGCAGCAGGCGGGTCTGGGTGTCGGCCGGCATGTCGCCGATTTCATCGAGGAACAGCGTGCCGCCGTCCGCCTGTTCGAAGCGGCCGCGACGCAGGTTGGCTGCGCCGGTGAACGCGCCTTTCTCATGGCCGAACAGCTCGGACTCCATCAGATCCTTGGGGATCGCCGCCATGTTCAGCGCGATAAACGGCGAGGCCGCCCGCGGGCTGTGTCGGTGCAGGGCGTGGGCCACCAACTCTTTACCGGTACCCGACTCGCCGTTGATCAGCACGGTGATGTTGGAATGGCTCAAGCGCCCGATGGCGCGAAACACTTCCTGCATCGCCGGCGCTTCGCCGATGATTTCCGGGGTGCGGGTCAGGGTCGGCGGAGCTTCCTGGTTCTGCTGTTCCTGGGCGTGCTGGTTGGCGCGTTTGACCAGCGCCACGGCCTCGTCCACGTCAAACGGCTTGGGCAGGTACTCGAAGGCACCGCCCTGATAGGACGCGACAGCGCTGTCCAGGTCCGAGTGCGCAGTCATGATGATCACCGGCAGGCGCGGGTGCTGCTCGCGAATCCGCGCCAGCAGGTCCAGGCCACTGGCGCCGGGCATGCGGATGTCGGAGATGATCACGTCGGGCTGCTGGCGCGCCAGGCGGCTCATCACCCCGTCGGCGCTGTCGAAGCTCTGGGTGGTCATGCCTTCCTGTTGCAAGGCTTTCTCGAGGACCCAGCGGATAGAACGGTCGTCATCGACGATCCACACAGTTTCACTACGGCTCATGTCGAGGGGGCTCCTTGTTCCAGAGGCAGAAAGATCGAGAATGTGGTGTGGCCGGGATGGCTCTCACATTCGATCAGACCCTGGTGCTGGCTGATGATGTTCTGGGTAATGGCCAGGCCCAGCCCGGTACCGTCCGGGCGGCCGCTGACCATGGGAAAGAAAATGGTTTCCTGGAGTTCCGCAGGAATGCCCGGGCCGTTGTCGATGATCTCGACCTTGGTCACCAGGCGATGGCGCACGTGGCCGATGGTGAACTGGCGCAGGGCACGGGTGCGCAGGCTGATGCGGCCAAGGCGCAGCTCGTTCTGGCTGCTGATGGCCTGCATGGCGTTGCGCACGATGTTGAGCACCGCCTGGATCATCTGCTCGCGGTCGATCAACACGTCGGGAATGCTCGGGTCGTAGTCGCGCACCAGGGTGATGCAGCCCTGGCTTTCGGCTTCTACCAACTGACAGACGCGCTCCAGAACTTCGTGCACGTTGGTCATCGCCAGCGACGGTAGCTTGTTGGAGCCGAGCATGCGGTCCACCAGGTTACGCAGACGGTCGGCCTCTTCGATGATGACGTTGGTGTAGTCCTTGAGGTGCTCGTCCGGCAGTTCACGGGCCAGCAACTGCGCCGCGCCGCGAATGCCGCCCAGCGGGTTCTTGATCTCATGGGCCAGGCCACGCACCAGCATCTTGCTGGTCTCCTGCTTGGACAGCTGGGCTTCTTCCTTGGTGATGCGCAACAGGCGGTCGCGGGGGTGCACTTCGAGCAGCAGCAGCGTGGCGCCGTTGCTCAGGATCGGGGTTACGGCGTAGTCGACGGTCAGCGTCTGGCCGGTGAGTGCCGTGAGCATCGCCTCACGCTTGGTGAACGGGTGTGCCTGCTCCACTGCCTGGCGCAACGAACTCAAGGCTTCGGCCGACTCGGTGAACAATTCGCTGATGAACTGCCCATGGCTGCGCTGGCCGCTGATGGCCAGGAGCATCTCTGCCGCCGGGTTCATGTACTCAAGGCGCAGGTCGTCATTGAGCAGGATGGTCGCGGTGGTCAGGTTGTCGAGTAGCAAACGGTGCAGTGCATCGCTGATGGTCATCGGGACCTCTTTTGGAGCAAGGCGCGTGCTTGAGGCACACGCTGATACAAGGAAAATGCAAAAACCAAACCAAGGCTCCGAAAAGAAGCGTGCAGGCCCTGAAATAGGCGTTTAAGGCGCGAAACTGTGGCGTACTGCCAGCTTCTTCGCGAAGTTTCGAACCAAAATGGTGTGAAGCGGTGGGAGGGGTGCAGGCTATTGCACCAATATAGTGCTGTTTTGTGAAGGTTGTTCAGGAAGTGATGAGAGAGTGCTCTCGGCGGGTGTGCGAGAGCGATCTCCGTGGTGGGCATTTATCAATGCGGCTGTGAGAGTGGCATGCCCGCGCTGCCGGCGTAAAAGACCAGCAGCTCCACCGGTGTGGTTCCGGTTCTGCCGCGATGCACTGTGCCTACCATCTCGGCCAGGGTTTGCCCTTGTGTCAGGGTGAGGGCTTGCCCGCCTTTACGGGCTTCAACGATCAGCTCGCCCGAGAGGATATACGCTGCATTCGGCATGGGGTGGCTGTGCCAGGGTAACTGCGTATTCGCGGGGATCTTGAGTCGCAACAGCGTGAGTTCCGGCGGGCTGGAGGGGTAAGTCTGGTAAGGTGTTCCGTCCCATGATGCGCTGCTCTGCAGCAGGATTTCCTTTTCGATTTGCACGACGTCTTTCGGCTGGCTGCTGCAGCCTAGGGCAGACAGGCAGGTCGCTGTTGCGATCAAGCATTTGAGGGTTTCCATGGTTTGGCTTCATCCCGTTCGCTGAGTGGCCGGCCAGGCTACGATCGCTGTTCGGGGAGGGATGCCGGAAGGTGCCTAAAATGATGTGGGTGTCATCCGTTATTCGCCTGTGCGGATACACAGCTCGGCCGTAGCGCGGATCATCGCCAGTTGCCGCAGCGGATCGTTCAGCGGCTCATGCACCGCTTCGGCCAGCCATTGAGGGCACTGTGGGTCGGTACGCTGCGGAGTGAAGTCAGCCAATTGCTGCAGCAGGCGTTTCTGCAGCTCATCCAATTGCGGGCGTATCTGCTTCACCAGGTCCGGGCGCGGATCGTCCGGTGCCTTGCCCTGGAACTGCCAGTCGGACAGGTGGGTGTACTGCACCAGTTTGTTCGCCTCGATCTGCGCCGAAAAAAATTGCTCAGCGGTGGCGGGCGCCAATTTGTAGCTCGGTGCCTGGGCCATGACGCTGGCGATCACCTCTTGTTCGCGCTTTTTGTCTTCTACAGGTTTTTTGCTGTCCCATTTGCTCAGGGCCACCTGGTCGGCGATCTCCAGGCGTTCGGCGATGCTGTTGAGCAGCGGCTCAAGAGTGGGTGGCGCAGCCAATGCACTGGCGCTGAAAAACACTAAAGCGAATGCAAATCGACGTTTCAATGCGGATCTCCTTATGGGAGGGGGGATTCGGGTTAATTCCCGGGCAAAAAAAACCTCCCGAAGGAGGCCTTTTTCATCACGCTGCGTCAAGCAGCGCTACCGGATCAGCAGCTGTAGTACAGCTCGTATTCCAGTGGGTGTACGAAGGTGCGCACTTTGATTTCTTCTTCGCTTTTCAGCTCGATGTAGGCATCGATGAAGTCGTCGCTGAATACGCCGCCTTTGGTCAGGAACGCACGGCCCTTGTCCAGCTCTTCCAGGGCTTCTTTCAGGCTGCCGCACACTTGTGGGATCTCTTTGGCCTCTTCAGGCGGCAGGTCGTACAAGTTTTTGTCGGCGGCGTCGCCAGGGTGGATCTTGTTCTGGATACCGTCCAGGCCGGCCATGACCAGGGCAGCGAAAGCCAGGTATGGGTTGGCTGCTGGATCCGGGAAGCGAGCTTCGATACGGCGAGCGCGCGGGCTGGACACGTAAGGAATACGGATCGAGGCGGAACGGTTGCGAGCCGAGTAGGCCAGCATGACCGGTGCTTCGAAACCTGGGACCAGACGTTTGTAGGAGTTGGTCGATGGGTTGGTGAAGCCGTTCAGGGCCTTACCGTGCTTGATGATGCCGCCGATGAAGTACAGGGCGGTGTCGGACAGGCCGGCATAACCTTCGCCAGCGAAGGTGTTCTTGCCTTCTTTGGCGATGGACAGGTGAACGTGCATACCCGAACCGTTATCGCCGTACAGCGGCTTAGGCATGAAGGTAGCGGTACGGCCGTAGGCATCAGCCACGTTGTGTACGCAGTACTTCAGGGTCTGGACTTCGTCAGCCTTGGCAACCAGGGTGTTGAACTTCACACCGATTTCGTTCTGGCCGGCAGTCGCCACTTCGTGGTGGTGAACTTCGATGACCAGGCCCATTTCTTCCATGGCGTTGCACATGGAGGTACGGATTTCGTGGTCGTGGTCGAACGGCGGAACCGGGAAGTAGCCACCTTTGATGCCTGGACGGTGGCCTTTGTTGCCGCCTTCCACGTCCTGGTCGGACATCCACGAACCTTGTTCGGAGAAGATCTTGAACATGGAGCCGGAGATGTCGGACTTGAACTTGACCGAATCAAAGATGAAGAATTCCGGCTCCGGGCCTACGAATACGGTGTCGCCGATACCGGTGGACTTCAGGTATTCCTCGGCACGCTTGGCGATCGCACGTGGGTCGCGGTCGTAGCCTTGCATGGTCGAAGGCTCGATCACGTCGCAGACGATGATCAGGGTTGGGTCTTCGGTGAACGGGTCGAGGACGGCAGTGCTGTCGTCCGGCATCAGGATCATGTCGGAGGCTTCGATGCCTTTCCAGCCAGCGATGGAGGAGCCGTCGAACATTTTGCCTTCTTCGAAGAAAGCATCATCCAGCGCGTCGCGAGCCGGCATGGTCACGTGGTGCTGAGTGCCTTTGGTGTCCGTGAAGCGCAGATCAATCCATTTAACGTCATGATCTTTGATGAGTTGAACCGACTTCGACATAGTGTCCTCCGGGTGGCTTCGGGCTGGGGTAGTGGAGTTAGCCCTTAGAATGTGGGTGATGCCGGCGCGGATAGTCCGCCATGGCAACCTGCCTCACAAGAGAGCAAATTGCATGCCAGTGCGCCAACATGGGTTTTTTGCTCCAAAAACGCCCCTATAAAGGTGCATTGCGACAAATGCCCGAAATTGGCGCACCGCAATGTGGCGCGCGCGAGTGCAAATGCACCTCTTTAGTGCGAGTCGAGTGTTGTGCATATTAACTGGTTAAACCTTGAGCGATTTCCGCTATAATCCGCGCCCCCCTTTTTCGGCAGGCCCTGCGCGCGCTGTTTCCATGAAATTAATCGTTAAAGTCTTCCCCGAGATCACCATCAAGAGCCGACCGGTACGGATGCGTTTCATCCGTCAGTTGGCCAAGAACATCCGTGCCGTGCTCCGCGATCTGGACCCGGCTGTGGTGGTGAACGGTGTGTGGGACAACCTCGAGCTGGAAACCCGCCTGACCGACGCCAAAGCCTTGAAGGACATGACCGAGCGCCTGAGCTGCATGCCGGGTATCGCGCATTTCCTGCAGGTGGATGAGTACCCCCTGGGGGACTTCGACGACATCACCGAAAAATGCAAACGGCACTTCGGCGACAGCCTTGAAGGCAAGATTTTTTCGGTGCGCTGCAAGCGTGCCGGCAAGCACCCGTTCAGTTCCATGGACGTCGAGAAATACGTCGGCAGCAAGCTGCGTCGCGAGTGCGGCGCCGCCGGAATTTCCCTCAAGGCGCCGCAAATTGAAGTGCGCATGGAAATTCGCGACCAACGGTTGTTTGTGATTCACAGCCAGCACGACAGCATCGGCGGCTACCCGCTGGGCGCCCTGGAACAGACCCTGGTCCTCATGTCCGGCGGTTTCGATTCCACGGTGGCGGCCTACCAGATCATGCGCCGCGGCCTGATGAGCCACTTCTGCTTCTTTAACCTGGGCGGGCGTGCACACGAATTGGGCGTGATGGAAGTTGCGCACTTTATCTGGAAGAAGTACGGCAGCTCCCAGCGCGTGCTATTTGTGAGCGTACCGTTCGAGGAAGTGCTGGGCGAAATTCTCGGTAAAGTCGATAACAGTCATATGGGCGTAGTTTTGAAGCGTATGATGTTGCGCGCCGCGTCCCGAATCGCCGATCAGTTGCAGATCGACGCGCTGGTGACCGGTGAGGCGATTTCCCAGGTTTCCAGCCAGACGCTGCCGAACCTGTCGCTGATCGACTGCGTGACCGAGAAGCTGGTACTGCGCCCGCTGATCGCCAGCCACAAGCAGGACATCATCGACTTGGCAGAAACAATCGGCACCGCCGACTTTGCCAAGCACATGCCTGAATACTGCGGGGTCATTTCGGTGAACCCCAAGACCCACGCCAAGCGCAACCGCGTGGAGTACGAAGAACAACAGTTTGATATGGCGGTTCTGGAGCGTGCGCTCGAGAACGCCAAGCTGGTCCCGATCGATCGTGTTATCGACGAACTGGGCCAGGATGTGCAGATCGAAGAAGTCAGCGAAGCCCTGGCCGGCCAGATCGTCATCGACATCCGTCACCCGGATGCCGCTGAAGATGAGCCGCTGGAAATCGCCGGCATCGACGTACAAACGCTGCCGTTCTATGCATTGAACGCGCGTTTCAAGGAACTGGATAACAGCCGTCAGTACCTGCTGTATTGCGACAAAGGCGTGATGAGTCGCCTGCATGCCCACCATTTGCTCAGTGAGGGGCATGCCAATGTGCGCGTTTATCGACCGAGCTAAGAGCCCGGGGCTGTTTGCCTGTGGCCTGCGTCACCGGCCCCCCGACTCTGCCGTCAAGCTGTAACGGCAAGGCCTGACTCTACTGTTAATCGCTGCCACGACCTGTCAGCACACCGAATCCTCTGATCGAGATACACAAGTGATCGAAAATCTACGTAACATCGCCATCATTGCCCACGTTGACCATGGTAAAACCACCCTGGTAGACAAACTCCTGCGTCAATCCGGCACCCTGGAGCGCAACGAGCTCAACGACGAGCGCGTGATGGACTCCAACGACCAGGAAAAAGAGCGCGGTATTACCATCCTGGCAAAAAACACCGCTATCAACTGGAACGGCTACCACATCAACATCGTGGATACCCCGGGCCACGCCGACTTCGGCGGCGAAGTAGAACGCGTAATGTCGATGGTTGACTCCGTTCTGCTGCTGGTTGACGCTCAAGACGGCCCTATGCCGCAAACCCGTTTCGTGACCAAGAAGGCTTTCGAAGCCGGCCTGCGTCCGATCGTGTGCATCAACAAGGTTGACCGTCCAGGCGCGCGTCCGGACTGGGTTCTGGACCAGATCTTCGACCTGTTCGACAACCTGGGTGCCACCGAAGAGCAACTTGATTTCCAAGTGATCTACGCCTCGGCCCTGAACGGCATTGCCGGTCTGGAACACACCGCCATGGCGGAAGACATGACCCCGCTGTACCAGGCGATCGTTGACCACGTTCCACCACCGAAGGTTGACCGTGACGGTCCGTTCCAGATGCAAATCTCGGCACTGGACTACAACAGCTTCCTGGGTGTGATCGGCGTTGGCCGTATCGCCCGTGGCAGCGTCAAGCCGAACACCCCGGTTGTCGCTATCGGCGCCGACGGCAAGAAGCGTAACGGTCGTATCCTGAAGCTGATGGGTCACCACGGCCTGCACCGCATCGACGTTGAAGAAGCTTTCGCCGGCGATATCGTGTGCGTCAGCGGTATGGACTCGCTGTTCATCTCCGACACCCTGTGCCAGCCGGATACTGTCGAGGCAATGAAGCCTCTGACCGTCGACGAGCCAACCGTTTCCATGACCTTCCAGGTAAACGACTCGCCTTTCTGCGGTAAAGAAGGCAAGTTCGTGACTTCCCGTAACATCAAGGAACGTCTGGACAAAGAGCTGCTGTACAACGTTGCACTGCGCGTTGAAGAAGGCGACTCGGCTGACAAGTTCAAGGTTTCCGGCCGTGGTGAGCTGCACCTCTCGGTACTGATCGAAACCATGCGTCGCGAAGGCTTCGAAATGGGCGTTGGTCGTCCAGAAGTGATCATCCGTACCGTTGACGGCGTGAAGCAGGAACCGTTCGAAAACGTCACCATCGACACCCCTGAAGAATCCCAGGGCAAGGTCATGGAAGAGATGGGCCTGCGTAAGGGCGACCTGACCAACATGGTGCCGGATGGCAAAGGCCGTGTGCGTCTGGAATACAACATCCCTGCTCGTGGTCTGATCGGTTTCCGTAACCAGTTCCTGACCCTGACCAACGGCGCTGGCATCCTGACCTCGATCTTCGATCGCTACGACACCATGAAGTCCGGCGACATGTCCGGCCGTCAGAACGGTGTCCTGGTATCGGTAGAAACCGGCAAGGCACTGACCTACTCCCTGGAAACCCTCCAGGCGCGTGGCAAGCTGTTCGTTGAACACGGCCAAGAGATCTACAACGGTCAGATCGTTGGTCTGAACAGCCGTGACAACGACATGGGCGTCAACCCAACCAAAGGCAAGAAGCTCGACAACATGCGTGCTTCGGGTAAAGACGAAACCATCGCCCTGGTTCCACCTGTTCGCTTCACCCTGGAACAGGCCCTGGAATTCATCCAGGACGACGAACTGTGCGAAGTGACGCCGAAGTCGATCCGCCTGCGTAAGAAGATCCTGGACGAAGGCGAGCGTACCCGCGCTGCCAAGAAAGCCAAGAACTGAGTTAACTCAGGCTGAATGAAAAACGCCCCCGGTCGAAAGGCCGGGGGCGTTTTTTTATGCCTGCAGTTTCTGTGGTGGCTGTACTGGCCTCATCGGGGTGTAGAACCGTAGACATCGTTTACATCTGAAACCGGGGACATCGTTTACACATTTGAGGCCTGGACGCGGGTCATACCTCGTCCAAGCCTCCCCAAGGGATAATCACACAGGTACAAATCCCAAGCATCATCTTCAGCTTCTTTGAGCCCTATCCTTTCCCCGGACAGCGCCTCGCTGATAAATACCAACTTGCCGTTCCACTTGATCGATCCGTCCTGCCTGACGCTTCGAACTTTCATTTCTGCCGGATATTCCACATCGGGCAAGCACCCTGGATAAATTCGGGTGGACGGCACATACAAGTCTCCCGGACTTTTCATGCCGAGCGCTTCGTGAGGGCGTA
>NZ_FOZO01000011.1:0-162186 GCF_900116055.1 Pseudomonas sp. NFACC42-2 | reverse complement strand
GATTTCGAGGATGCCGCTGGGGCCGATGGTCTTGTGGATCGGCTCGCCCAACGGGCCGCCATTGGGATCGACGCGCTGCAGCATCACCGGCGTGTCGCCGATGGGCACGAAGCGCGCGCTTTGGAACATATGCACCAGCGTCAGGGTGCCACTGGCCGGGCACGTGGCAACGGTGCTGCTGGGAAGGATGGCGCGGTTGATCGGCGCGACGAGCGCCACGTCATCCCCGACCTTGAAGACCTGTTCGACATCCAGGGCCGAAAAGCTAAAGAAGCTTTCCGCCCAGGTCTCGTAGGTATTGAGGCAGCGCCCGAAGTCGCTGAGAACGGATTCGACGTCCCGCGTCTTTGAATCCATGGCGGCCAGCACCAGGTAGCCAATGGCTTGGCGGGTCACCTCGATCATGAAACAGCCCCTTCAACCGGGGCTTTAACGAAAACCACCATCTGCAATCCCTCGCACTGTGTATTCAGGCGAGGGACTTTGCAGCGGTTTTCAGGGCAGGGGAGTAGTGCTTATCCGGCGCTTACGTGGGGCGTTTCGACAATTTTTGTCTTCTCCCGCCCCAGCACCAGGCTGCACAGCGCCGGCAGAAACAACAGCGTCAACACCGTGCCCACCAGCACCCCGCCAATCAGCACGAATGCCAGGGACGACCAGAACACCGACAACGTCAGCGGAATAAACGCCAGCGCCGCCGCCAGCGCGGTCAATATCACCGGCCGCGCGCGCCGCACCGTGGCCTCGACAATCGCCGCGTGGATCGCCATGCCTTGCTCCTGGTTCTGGCGGATCTGGTCGGTAAAGATCAACGTGTTGCGCATCAGGATCCCGCCGATCCCGATCAAGCCCAGGATCGCGTTGAACCCGAACGGCTGGTTGAACAGCAGCAAGGTCGGCACCGCGCCAATCAAGCCCAGCGGCGCGGTGGCGAAGACCATGAACATCACGCCGAAGGACCGCACCTGGAACATGATCACCGTGAGGGTCAGCAGGATCATGATCGGGAACAGCGCCGCCAGCGCCACATTGGCCTTGGCGCTTTCTTCCACCGGGCCGCCGATGTCGATCCGGTAACCGGCCGGCAGTCGGGCGATCAGCGGTTGCAGGTCTTTGTACACGGCCATTTCCACGTCGGGCGGTTGCACGCCGTCGATGATGTCGGCACGCACTTCCACGGTGCTCGCGCGGTTGCGGCGCTTGAGGATCGGTTCTTCCATCACCGCCTGGAACTGCCCGACCTGGGCCAGGGGCACCGACGTGCCGGCGCTGTTGGTCAGGGTCATGTTGTTGAGGTTGCCGAGGTTCTCGCGCTGGTTGCCCTGGGCGCGGGCGACCACGGACACGGTGCGGTTGCCCTCACGCACTTCGGTGATCGGGTTGCCGCTGAGCAAGGCGTTGAGCTGGGATTTGACCTCGTTGGGGGTAAAACCCAGTAGGCGCAGGCGGTCTTGATCCAGCACCAGGCGATAACCGCTGGTGCGCTCGCCCCAATCGAGAAAGGCGTCCTTGGTCAGCGTGTTGGCGGCGACGACCTTGCGCACGTCCTCGGACACGCCGCGCAGCACCTCCACATTCGGGCCGGACACGCGGAACACCACCGGGAAGGGCACCGGCGGACCGAACAGCAATTGGGTGACCCGCACCCGCGCCGCCGGAAACTCACCGGCCGCAATTCGCTCACGCATGCGCAGCTTCAAGGCGTCGCGGGCGTGAGAGTCCGGCGTCTGCACGATCAGCTTGGCAAACGCCGGGTCCGGCATTTCGGGGTTCAGCGACAGGAAGAAACGCGGTGCGCCACCGCCCACATAGGTGTCGACCATGCTGGTCTGCGGCTCTTGCAGCAGCGCCTTTTCCAACTGCGCCGCCACCGCCTCGGTGCTCTTGAAGGCACTGCCGGGCGGCATATACACCTCAAGAATCAGCTCGGAACGGTCGGAGTTGGGGAAGAACTGTTTCTTCACCACGGCCATGCCCAGTACGCACAGTACAAAGGCAGCGATCACCAACCCGGTCACCAGCCACCGCCTGCGTACGCAGGTTTCGACCAAATCACGCAGCTTCTGGTAATAGCGCCCGGCGTAAATCGCGTCATGGCCACCGGGCACCGGCTTGATCTGCGGCAGCAACTTTACGCCCAGATACGGCGTGAATACCACCGCCACCAGCCAGGACGAGATCAGTGCAAAGCCGACGATCCAGAAGATATTCCCCGCGTATTCCCCCGCACCGGACCGCGCAAACCCCACCGGCAGAAAACCGATGATCGTCACCAGCGTACCGGTGAGCATCGGTGCCGCCGTGGAACTCCAGGCGAAGGTGGCCGCATGAATCCGGTCAAAACCTTCCTCCAGTTTCACCACCATCATTTCAATGGCGATGATGGCGTCATCCACCAGCAGGCCCAGGGAAATGATCAGCGCGCCCAGGGTAATGCGGTCGAACTCACGCCCGGTGAGCAGCATGATCACAAACACCACCGACAAGGTCAGCGGCACCGCAGCCGCCACCACCAGGCCGACGCGAAAGCCCAGGGCCAGCAGGCTGATAACCATCACCACCGCCAGGGCGACGAAGAATTTGAGCATGAATTCATTCACCGCCAGGCTGATGTTTTTCGCCTGGTCGGAGACTTTGGCGAAGTTCACGCCCAACGGCAGGTCCGCCTGGATCCGGGCTTCCTCGGCCTTGAGGCTTTTGTCCAGCTCCAGACCGTTCCAGTGCTTTTCCATGATCACGCCGAGCATCAGCGCCGGGTCGCCCTGGTGGCGGATGCGGTAGCTGGGCGGGTCTTCATAACCGCGGCTGACGCTGGCCACATCGGCAATGCGCAGCACGCGACCGTTGACTTCCAGGGGCACGTTTTCGATCAGCGCCAGGCTGTCGAAGGCACCGTCGATACGGATATAGGCGCGCGCGCCTGCGGTTTCGACAAAGCCTGACGGGGCCACGGCGTTCTGTGCGGCGAGGGCGGCGAAGATCTGCTCCGGCTTGATCCCCAGGGTCGCCAGGCGCTCATAGGAGAACTCGACAAAAATCCGCTGCGCCTGCTCGCCGAGGATATTGACCTTCTTCACCCCCGGCAGGTTGAGCAGGCCCTGGCGCAATTCCTCGGCCATCTGCACCTGTTGCCGATGGGGCAAGTGCTCGGCCTCCAGGGCGTACAGGGCGAAGTACACATCGGAATATTCATCGTTGAAGAACGGCCCGATCACCCCGCTGGGCAGCCTCGCGGCTTCATCGCTGAGTTTTTTGCGCGTCTGGTAGAACAGCTCCTGGATTTCGCTGGGGCGCGTGGACTCCTTGTAGGTCATGCGCATCGACACAAAGCCCGGCTGGGCGATGGTCTCGACGCGGTCGTAGTAGTCCAGTTCCTGCAGGCGCTTCTCCAGGCGGTCGGCCACCTGCTCCTGCATTTCCTGGGCAGTGGCGCCGGGCCAGGCGGCGGTAATGGTCATGACCTTGACGGTAAACGACGGGTCTTCGGCGCGCCCCAGTTTGCCGAACGAGAAGATCCCGGCGGCGAGGATCGCAATGATCAAAAACAGCGTGACTGCGCGGTGCTTGACCGCCAGTTCCGAGAGGTTGATGCCACGCATGCTCATTGGTCCTGTGTGCGGTTGAGGGCCAGTACTTGGGCGGGCAACAGGCGCACCGCGTCGCCGCTGTGCAACAGGTGCGCGCCGAGGGCGACGACGACCTGGCCGGGGTTCACACCGCTGTCGAGCAGGGCGTCTTCCTGGCCGAGGCTGGCGACCTTGACGGCGGCGAAGCTGACCTTGTTATCCGCGCCGATCAACCACACACCGGTGCCTTGCCCTGCATCGTGCAAGGCACCGATGGGTACGCGGGTTTGTTGCGCCTGGCCGTCGCCTTGCAGGCGCACGGTGATGGTCGAGCCGAGGGCGAAGCGCTCGACGTTACCGTGCAGCACATAGCGGGCGCGGTAGGTGCGGGTGGTGGGATCGGCGCTGGCCGACAGTTCGCGCAAGGTCGCCGTCACCGCCTGGTCCGGGGCGCCGAAGGGGAAGGCCAGGGCTTTTTGCGCGGCCTGGTCGCGCTGGTTTTCCGGCAGGTTGACGATGGCTTCGCGGGCACCGTCATGGGCCAGGCGCGCGACGATTTGCCCTTCGGCGACCACTTGGCCGCGGTCCACCCGCACGTCGGTGATGATGCCGTCGCCATCGGCCTTGAGCACCGAATAAGTGCGGCGGTTCTCGATCTGACTGGCGTCGGATTGCGCCGCGGCCAACTCGGCCTCGGCCACGCGCAAGTTAGTCGCCGACTGGTCGAAGATCTGCCGGGACACGGCACCGGTACTGGCCAGGCGCTGGTAGCGGTTTTCATCGTCGCGGCGTTGGCGCAGTTGGGCCTGGGCGGCGTTGACGCGGTTTTTCGCCGAACGCAGGGCCAGCTCGAAGTCACCGATGTCGAGCACCAGCAGGGTGTCGCCACGGGAGACATGCTGGCCGGGGTCGACCTTGCGTTCGATGACCTTGCCGCCGACCCGGAAGCCCAGGTCGCTTTCCGTACGCGCAGCCACCACGCCGGTATAGGCGCTTTGCTGAGTGCCGGCGGCTTCGACCTTGGCGGCGAGTACCGGACGCGGTTGCGGCGCTTGGGCGGCGGTGTCGGCCTGGCTGTTGCAGCCGCTGAGGACGATCAACAGGGCCAGGGGCGTGAGAAGGCGCGGGGGGAGAGGGATCATGTCGGGCTCCGGGGATTACCATTGGGCAAAAAATTATGGACATAATTTTTTACGCATATTATGGTCGAAATATAAATAAATCCAGCCTCGGATAATCCCCATGTCGAACGCCCCGGCCCCATCGCGAAGTTTGTTGTTTTTACTGGTGGCCTTGACGGCGCTGGGTGAAGTCTCGACCCAATTGATCATTCCAGGCTTGGGCCTGATCGAGCACGCCCTGTTGGCGCCACCGGGTTCGGCGTTGATGGCCCTGTCGGCGTTTGTCGCCGCCTTTGGCCTGGGGCAACTGCTGTTTGGCCCGCTGTCGGACCGTATCGGCCGTCGTCCGGTGCTGATCGGCGGGCTGTTGCTGTATGTGCTGGCGACCTTGTCGATGCTGCTGGTCAATGACATCCCGCAATTTATCGCCGCTCGCGTCGTGCAAGGCCTCGGCGCCTGCGCTGCGCTGGTACTGGCGCGCACCGTGGTGCGTGACGTGTGGAAGGCCGAGGCGGGCCCGGCGCTGGCGCTGACCATGATCGGCATGCTGTACGCCATCGTCGTCGCCCCGATGGTCGGCGGCCTGCTGATCAAGCTGCTGGGCTGGCGGGCACCGATCCTGCTGGCCTTGGCGATTGGCAGTGGGGTGTTGTTGCTGGCGCTGCTGTTCTTCCGCGAGAGCAACCACTACCTAGACCCCAAGGCCGGCCACTGGCGCACCCTCGGCGGGCAATACCTGGACCTGCTCAAGGGCCGCCCGTACCGCGCGTTCGCCGTGGCGCTGGCGTGTACCTATGGCGCCATGTTCGCGGTGATCGCCGGTTCCTCGGCGGTGTATATCAATTTGTTGGGCTTGAGCAGCCTGGAGTACGGCATCAATTTTGGCCTGATCGTGTCGATGCTGATCATCGGTTCCACCTACACCCGACGCAACATCCAGCGCCTGGGGCCGCAACGGATTGTGGCGATGGGCGTGACGCTGGTGGCCATGGGCGGGATTGCCGCACTGGTGATTTATGCGCTGTTTGGTCTGTCGGTGCTGGGCCTGGATATTCCCATTGCGCTGGCGACCCTCGGCGGTGGCCTGGTATTACCCGGGTCTGTGACCGGTGGGGTCATGCCCAACGCTCACCGCGCCGGTTTGGCGGCGGGCTTGATGGGTTTTGCGCAGATGTTCGGCGCGACCTGCAGCGGCCTGTTACTGAGCCATCTGCGCGACGGCAGTGCAACACCGATGATCGTGATCCAGGCGTGTTTTGCCGTGACGGCGTTCGTGGCCTTCCATCTGTTGCGTGAGCGCCGTACCGCAGAGGTCGCGGCGGCTTGAGTTGTCACACTTTGTCCAAGTTATTCGGGGCTGGATGATTACGATTCTCTTTTGAGTCTAATCCGAAGGTCTTCGCCCATGCTGCCTGCTTTTCGTTTCTCGCCCCTGGCCCTGCTGGTGGCCGCCAGTCTTCATGCCCACGCCGATGAGCCTGTTGCACTGGAACTCAATGATGTAGTGGTGACTGCATCCGGTTTTGCGCAAAGCGTGGAAGACGCGCCGGCCTCGGTCACCGTGATCGATGGCGAGGCGCTGCGTCGCAAGTCCTACCGCGACCTCGGCGACGCGGTTAAAGACGTGGAAGGCGTGACCGTCAACGGCGGTGCGAATGAAACCGACATCTCCATCCGTGGCATGCCGGCCGACTACACCCTGATCATGGTCGACGGCAAGCGCCAGAGCGCCCGGGAATCGCGGGTCAACGGCAACAGTGGTTACGAGCAGAGCTTTGTACCACCCGCTGCAGCCATCGAGCGGATTGAAGTGGTGCGCGGGCCAATGTCCTCGCTGTACGGCTCGGATGCCATTGGCGGGGTGATCAACGTGATCACGCGCAAGGTCTCACCGACCTGGGGCGGCTCCGTCGGGTATGACTACTCGGCGCGCCAGCACAGCGACCAGGGCAATGCACGCCAGACCCAGTTCTACCTCAGTGGTCCGCTCAAGGAAGATTTCCTCGGTTTGCAGGTGTGGGGCCGCTACCTGGACCGCCAGGCCGATGACGACATCGAGCAGACCAATGGCTTTAGCAAGGCTGACCACCGCGACCTCACCGCGCGCCTGGCCTTCACCCCCACTATCGACCACGACATCCTGCTGGAAGCCGGCGCCACGCGCTTGAAGAATGGCGACGGCATGAGCGCCAACTGGGCCACCCGTGAACAGGAAAACAACCGCGATCACTGGTCGCTGTCCCATCAGGGTCGCTGGGGCTGGGCCACCTCGGACGTTGCCTTGTCCCAGGAAACCTCCAGCCGTGAAGGCAAGGCGACGCCGGCGCAGACTGACATCTACGGGCGCAAACCCGAGATCAAGAACACTGTGTTTGACGCCAAGCTGGTGGTGCCCACCGCCCGCAACGTCAGCACCGTGGGCGTGCAATGGAATAAAAGCGAGCTGACCGACTGGAACCAGGGCCTCGGTGACCGCGTCGACTATAAATTCTCGGTGGTGCAAAAAGCCTTGTTCGCGGAAAACGAGTGGTCGATGACCGACAGCTTCGCCCTGACCACCGGCCTGCGCCTGGATGAGCACGAAGAGTACGGCGCCCACCTCAGCCCACGGGTCTACGGGGTGTGGCGCGCCACCGAGCAGTGGACGTTCAAGGGTGGTGTTGCACGTGGCTTTAAGGCCCCCGAGCTGCGTGCGGTCGTCGAGGATTACGCCTACCTGCGCCGCAACCGCTTCGTGATGTTCGGCAACCCGGACCTCAAGCCCGAAACCAGCACCAACTACGAAGTCTCGGCGCTGTGGAGCAACCGCGACAACCTGTCCGGCGGCGTGACGCTGTTCTACAACGACTTCCAGGACAAGCTCTCCACCGTCACCACCGACCGGCGCTGGAACGGCTACACCATCATGGAGCGGGTCAACGTCGACAAAGCGATCATCCAGGGCGTTGAGCTCAACGGCCAATGGGACATCAACCCCAGCGTGCTGCTCAAGGCCAACTACACCTACACCGACTCCGAGCAGAAAAGTGGCGCGAACAAAGGCGCGCCCCTGGCCCTCACCCCTGAGCAAAAAGCCAATGTGCGCACGGAATGGACCATTAACGACCGCACCCAGGCCTGGGCTTCGCTGAGCTACTACGGCGAGGAAACCGGCAACACCATCACCACCGACGAACCGGCGCCGGGCTACACCACCGCCGACCTGGGCGGCTCCTACGACGTGAGCGATTCGTTGACCCTCAACGCCTCCCTCAACAACCTCACCGACAAGCGTCTGGACGATGAAACCTACGGCACGGTGAATTACGGCCGCACCCTGTGGATGGGCGCCACGCTCAACTTCTAGAGCGCGGTGGGCAATCGCACCACCGCGCACAGACCGGCCGGTGGGCGATTTTCCAAGACCAGTTCACCGCCGTGGGCCTGGATGCACGACCGTGCGATCGCCAGGCCCAGCCCCACGCCGCCATCACTGACACCCCGTTGTACGAAGGGCTCGAAGACTTTGCTCAACCACGCCTCGGGTAGACCTTGGCCGTGGTCGAGAATCTCGATGCGCAGCCAGCCGTTGTCTTCGCGAACCAGGCTCAGGTCGGCATCGCCGGCATGGCGCAGGGCGTTGTCGATCAGGTTGGTCAGTGCGCGCTTGAGCGCCAGCGGCCGGCAGGTCAGCAGTAACGCGGGTGCGCCGGCCCAAGTGACGGGCTGTTGCAGGCGTTGGTAACGCTTGGCCAGGTCATCCAGCAAGTCGCTCGACGAAAGCGTGGCAGTCGCTTCCTGCACCGCGTCGTCGCGCACGAAATCCAGGGTTTCACGCACCATTGCACTCAGTTCCCCGAGGCTTTCGAGCATGTCATCGCGGGCTGCGCCGGGCTCCAGCAACTCCACTTGCAGGCGCAGTTCGGTGATCGGCGTATTCAAGTCATGGCTGACCGCTGCGAGCATTCGCGTGCGGCCTTCGACATGCCGTGCGAGGTTGACCTGCATGGTGTTGAAGGCGGCAGTCAGGTCGCGGGCTTCCTGTGGGCCGGTTTCCGCCAGCGGGGCGATCCATTCACCACGGCTGACGCGCTCGGTGGCCTGGGCCAGGGTCTTGATCGGGCGCACCACGCGGGCGATGAAAAACATCACGATCAGCAGCACCGGCAGTGTGGTCACCGGCAGGCTGTAGGCCAGGACGCGGCCCCATTCATAGGCGCCGGCGGGGTATTGCACGGCATTCAGGTAGGTACCGTTGGGCAGCGGCACGCTGCTGCGCAGGCGCAACGGCGCCCAGCCGGCGGGGCTGAACACATGGGTGCGGGCGTCGGCGCCGCTGATGCGTTCCAACTGCATGCCAATGGCGGCGCTGTTATCCAGCTGTAATTGGTGGCGCAGCTCGTTGGCCAGGCGCTGTTCTTCCGGGCGTTGCGCAAACGGCGCCACCTCCGGCGTGGGGCCGATCCAGAAGCGCGTGTCGTCGGTGCTCATGCCGGCCAGCAGGTGCGCGGTTTCACTTGGGGTCAGGTCGATTGCCGTGTGATGGGCAATCCCCAGGCGTTCCAGGCTGAAACTGCGCGACAGCGGGTGGATCAGGCTGCCGGTGCGTTGCAAAAACAACATCGCAATGGCGTTCGACGCCAGCAGTGCCAGCAACAACAACAGGCTCAACTGCCGTGCCAGGGTGCGCGGCCACAGCCGGCTCAAGGTGTGCATTCGCTGACCTCGGACGCCAATAGATAGCCGCCGCCCCAGATGGTGCGTAACAGTTCCGGGGTGGCATCGCCCTGGGCCAGCTTGCGGCGCAGGCGGCTGACTTGCCGGTCGATGGCGCGGTCGCTGACATCGCTGTCGGCGGCGGCGGTGAGGTCGATCAAGCGTTCGCGGGGCAACAGGGTGTTGGGGTGGGCGAGGAACACTTGCAACAGCCGGCTTTCGGCAGTGCTGAGCTGGATGGCCGGGCTGCCGTCGCGGCGCAAGGTGGCGCTGGTCACGCTGAAGTGCCAGCCGGCGAACTCATAGGCCCGTGCGCCAGCGCCGGGCGCGGTGGGGCCGGTAGCGCGCCCCTGGCGGCGCAGCACGCTGTTGATACGCGCCACCAGCTCCCGGGGCTCGAAGGGCTTGGTGACGTAATCGTCGGCACCCAGGTCCAGGCCGCGTATGCGGTCGGCGGCAGTGTCGCGGGCGGTCAGCAGGATCACCGGGGTGTTGCTGCGCCGATGCAACTGGTTGCACAACTCAAAGCCATCGCCATCCGGCAGCAGCACGTCGAGCACCACCACATCGAACGCCTGGGTCTTGAGCAATTGCCACATGCCGGCCGCGTCTTCAGCGGTGCGCACCTCAAAGGTGTGGCGTCGCAGGTACGTGGCCAGGGGTTCACGAATCTTGCGGTGGTCATCCACCACCAGTACGCGCGGTGCGGCAGGCGCAGGGGCAAACGGCATTGCAGCCCTCGAGGGTTGAGCGGGAGAGGGCGGATATTACTACGAGTCATTATCATTAACGCTGTTTTTGTGAGGACGCAGCCGTAGATCGTCCTGCTGGTAGGACGATCAAGGTTGTTTTTACCGTCTAGCGCCGAATTGCTGCGAGTTTTAAGGTGTATGCACTTT
Organism: Pseudomonas sp. NFACC42-2; assembly: GCF_900116055.1. Taxonomy (NCBI): domain Bacteria; kingdom Pseudomonadati; phylum Pseudomonadota; class Gammaproteobacteria; order Pseudomonadales; family Pseudomonadaceae; genus Pseudomonas; species Pseudomonas sp. NFACC42-2. Next base: position 151,905 of record NZ_FOZO01000011.1, on the reverse strand, counting down.
GGAGGACTACCATGAAAAAACTCATCGGCATCTACACCAGCCCTCGCGCCCATTGGGTCGGCGACGGCTTCCCCGTGCGTACGCTGTTTTCCTACGACTCGATGGGCAAGCACATCAGCCCATTCCTGCTCCTGGACCACGCCGGGCCGGCCGATTTCGCCCCGACAGACCAGCGTCGCGGCGTCGGCCAGCACCCCCATCGCGGTTTTGAAACCGTGACCATCGTCTACGATGGCGAAGTCGAACACCGCGATTCCACCGGCGCCGGCGGCAAAATCGGCCCGGGCGATGTGCAATGGATGACCGCCGCCAAGGGTATCCTCCACGAGGAATTCCACTCCGCCGCCTTCGCCCGCAGCGGCGGTGCGTTGGAGATGGTGCAACTGTGGGTCAACCTGCCCGCCAAGGACAAAATGGCCGACGCGGGCTACCAGACCATCGTCGACGGCGATATCCCCGTGCTGCCCCTGGCCAACGACGCCGGCCACCTGCGCCTGATCGCCGGTGAATTCGCCGGCACCCAGGGACCGGCGCGCACCTTCACGCCGATCGATGTGTGGGACCTGCGCCTCAACGCCGGCAAGCCCGTCACCCTCGACCTGCACGCCGGGCGCAACACCGCCCTGGTGATCCTGCGTGGTACGGTGCTGGTCAACGGCGAAGAGGTCGCACGCCAAGGCCAACTGGCGTTGTTCGAACGCGATGGCCGCCAACTCACCCTGGAGGCCAACGACGACGCCAAGGTCCTGCTCCTCAGCGGCGAACCGATTGACGAGCCTATCGTTGGGCATGGACCGTTTGTGATGAATACCGAGCAGGAGATTCACCAGGCGTTTGCGGATTTCCAATCGGGTCGTTTCGGGCAGATGCAGGATTAAGGTCGGCCACAAGGCCAATGTGGGAGGGGGCATGCCTTCTCCCACATTTGTTTTCGCTATACCCCGGAACGGCATTTCATGCGATCTTCCCGTCATTCGCCCTGGAGTCGCCTGGATGCCCTCATTTATCGCTGATCACCCGATGCTGTGCGCCGTGGCGCTGATCTTTATCGACATCGCCGTGTGGCGCCTGATCTCTGCCGACCTGGCCAATTGGAAGCTGGCTGCGCGACTGGCGATTTTTGCCGTGTTCAGTGCCGTGCTGTTCAACGACGGCATGAACCCCATGCAACTTGCGCCCTATGCCGACAGTACCGCCTTGCACCTGGCCGCCACGGCCCTGCAGATCGGCTGGTGGCTGTTTGCAGCGCGTACGCTGACGGTGTTGCTGGGCGCGGTGATGATGCAGCGGGTGGGCCACACCGGGCGGTTGTTGCAGGACTTGATGGGCGCGGTGATTTTCCTCATCGCGATCATCGCCGCCATGGCCTACGTGCTCGACCTGCCGGTCAAGGGGGTGTTGGCCACCTCCGGCGCGGTGGCGATCATCGTCGGCCTGGCGTTGCAAAGTACCCTCAGCGATGTGTTTTCCGGGATCGTGCTCAACACCACCAAGCCTTATCAGATCGATGACTGGATCTCCATCGACGGCACCGAAGGGCGGGTCACCGACATCGACTGGCGCGCCACGCGACTGCAAACCTCCCAGGGCAGCCTGGCGGTGATCCCCAACTCCCTGGCGGCCAAGGCCAAGATCATCAACTTTTCACGCCCGGCGGATATGTTCGGCCTGGCGGTCAGCCTGCAGGTCAGCCCCCATGCACGTCCGCAAACCGTGATCGAGGCACTGGAGCGTGCGATGCAGGGGTGCCGGCCACTGTTGGCCAAGCCCGCGCCGAGCGTGGCGTTCAAGACCTCCGCCAGTGGCGGCGTGGAGTATGAAATCAGCGGCTTCGTGCCGGCCATGGCCCTCAAGCGCGAGGTGCGCAACCAGCTCTATGACCTGGCGTTCCGGCACCTGCAAGCGGCGGGCGTGGCTGTGCTGTCCGCCACCGAAAGCAGCGCGCCGCCGGCCATGTCCGCCGCGCGGGCATTGCTGGAGCGTTCGTCGATTTTCTCCACCCTGCGCCAGGAAGAGAAAGACACCTTCAGCCAGAACATGACCCTGCACACCTACCGCGCCGGCGAGATGATCCTGCCGGCGGGGGAGGTCAGCGATCATTTGTTTATCGTCGAGTCCGGCGTGGTCTCGGTGATGTTGACCAAGGGCGGCCATGTATTCGAAGCCGGGCGCATGGGGCCGGGAGAAGTGATTGGCGAGGCGGGGATCCTGTCCGACCAGGCCGTGCTGGCGGACTTTTCCGCCAAGACCTTCTGTACGCTGTACCGCATCGAGAACGAATACCTGAAACCCTGCCTGGATGCGCGCCGCGACATTAGCGAGGCGATGAAGGCACTTTTGGAATTCCGCCTGCATGCCGCCCAGGTCCTGACCCAGGACGCGCCGGTGGTGCCGGTGAAGAAGGGCTTTTTGCAGTGGCTGCGCAAGCGCGGTCTGTGAGAGGCGAGGGCCTGGAAGTGCTGTACTCGAGGTCGAATGATCGCCAATGTGGGTTTTCTTGACTGTCTCTGACCACGTGAGGGCTCGACCTTGATTCGACTCACCGACTACATCGCCAACCTTGCTCAATCCCCCCTGGCCCCGTGGGCCGGCCTGGCGCCCTGGGCCCTGGTCGCCCAGGCGCCGGCCGTTGTTCGCCAGATGCTCGCCGAACTGCCGGCCGACGACTACCGCGTGCACGACGAGGTCGCCATCCACCGTACCGCCATCGTCGAACCCGGTGCCTTGCTCAAGCCCCCCCTGATCATCGGCGCCCATTGCTTTATCGCCAGCGGCTCGCTGCTGCGCGGTGGGTGCTGGGTGGATGAGCACTGCATCATCGGCCCCGGCGCCGAGCTGAAAACCACCTTCATGTTCAGTGGCAGCAAGCTGGCCCACTTCAACTTTGTCGGTGATTCAGTGCTGGGCCATGGGGTCAACCTCGAGGCGGGGAGTATCGTCGCCAACTACCGCAACGAGCGGGACGACAAGGAAGTGCTGGTACGGGTTGACGGGGTATTGCAGCGCAGCGGCTGCGACAAGTTTGGCGCGTTGCTGGGGGATCAATGCCGGGTTGGCGCCAATGCGGTATTGGCGCCGGGGGCGGTTCTGGCACCTGCCAGCGTCGTGGGACGCGGACAGGTGTTTGATGCAGAGAACGGCTAGAAGTCGGCGATAAATTGCACGCCGCCGACCACTGCGCCCGTGGTTTGCGTAAGCCCGCCGGGGTATTTCACGTATTGCAGGTTAGGCCGCACCATCAGCCATTTCGTCGCCTGCACGCCATAGTTGATCTCGTAGCTGTACTCGCGGCGCTGCTCGGGCACGTACAGCGGGTCATCGATGTCGGTCACGCCATTGGCGCCGTTGAGCATCTGCGTATTGCGGGTATAGCGGTCGCTGACCTGCAACTTCGATGCGCCGAGGCCGAAGGTGTCGTCCGGGCGTGAATCGAAGGGGCCACGGTAGATCAGGCCGACCTGGATCAGGTGCTTGATCACGCTTTTGTCCGGGTCATTCACCGTCAGGTTCGCGAACACGTTGAGCCCGCGCCTGGCGTTGCCGTCGACCGTGGTTAATTGCTGCTGGCCCGACAGCCACCAGCCGCTGTTGCTGGAATACATCCGGTAGGGCTTTCGTGAGCTGGCGGCGTAGTTGCCGTCGGCGTCCTTGAGCATGTCCTTGGTGTCGGCGTTGGCGTAGTAGTAACCGGCGTGGTACTCGGAATTCAGCCCGGCGAGCTGGCCTTTCCAGATGGCCTCGATGGGGAAGCTGGTGCCCTGGGAACCGCTGATAAACGGCTTGAAACCATTGCTGGCTTCGGCGTTGCCGGGGTTCTTGTCGTAGGCGCCGACCTGCATGGCGAACTCATCGGTGAACTGGTACTTGGCCCGCACCGCCCACTGGCTGATCGGAAAGCTGTTCCACACGCCGTTCCAGTTGCCCTCCTGGGATCCGCACAGGGTGACGTTCTGGAACTCGCAGGGGAACTGGTCGAAGTCTTCGCCATGGCCGAAGCGCCCCAGTTTCAGGGCAAACTTGCGCTCGAAGAACTTCTGCTCGTACCAGAACTGCGAGAGCCGCCAGGCATTGCCGCCGCCGAAGACTTCCATGGTGGAGGTCAGGCCGGTGGCGTTGGGCTGGTGCACGCGGTCGTTGGTGATGTCCTTGCCATGGCGCTCACCGATGCCGATGCGAAAGGTCGCATCCTGCCAACCGAGGAGTTTTTGCAGGTCCATGTTGACGCCCAGGATCAACTGGTCGCTCCAGCGCGCGGTGGTGTGCGAGTTGTAGCCGCCGCCGAGGTTGGCACCGACTTCGCCGACATACTTGAGGGTGAAGTCGTAGCCTTGTTCGGCCAGTTGCGGGCGCAGGCCGTTCCAATCGCCGAGCATGGCCGGGGAGTTGGGGTCGAGCAGGCCCGCACTGAAGGCGCAGGTGGACATGGCGCTGCAGAGCAGGGCCAGGGGGAGGGTGGTGCGCATGGAAGTACTCCTGGAATTGTTGTTTTTATTAGGTACAACACAAACTTCAGGCACACAGAGATCCCTTGTGGGAGAGGGCTTGCCCCCGATGGCGGTGTATCAGTCACTAATGTACCGACTGACACTGCGCTATCGGGGTAAGCCCCCTCCCACAGTGGAAGTGTGGTGTTTGTTAGGGCGCGGGGTTACTGCAGGTTTACGTAGAGGCCGCCATCGACGAGCAACGACGCACCGGTCACATAGCGCGCCATGTCCGAGGCGAGGAACACGATCGGCCCGGCCACATCGTCCGGCTCGCCCAGGCGGCCCAGGGGCGTGCGCGAGGTCATGTAGGCGAGTTTTTCTTCGTCGGCCAGGTCGTCCTTGTTGATGTCGGTGGCGATGGTGCCCGGCAGCACCGAGTTGCAGCGGATCCCATACGGGCCCAAGGCAATCGCGCAGGATTGCATCAACGAATGCAGGCCGGCCTTGGTCGGCGTGTAGTGGGTTTGCATGCCGCCGCCCACCAGCGCACTGATGGAACTGACGGCGATGATCGCGCCGCCACGGCCCTGGTTTTTCATCTGGTTGGCCGCCGCCTGCACGGCGAAGTAGGCGCCGTTGAGGTTGGTGTTGACGGTTTTCAGGTAGACCTCGCGGGGCATGTCGAGGAACGAGTGGAAGGGGCAGATGCCGGCATTGTTGACGAACACGTCGACGCTGCCGAAGGCCTGCACTGCGCCGGCCACCAGCGTGTCGCCGGTGTCCGGGTCGGCCGCATCGCCGCCCACTTCGATGGCGTGGCCGCCAAAGGCCTTGATCTCTTCGATCAATGAATGCGCAGCCTCGGTGCCTTGGCCGCTGCCGCTGTGGCCGATCACCACGCGGGCACCCTGGCGGGCACACTCACGGGCGGCGGCGCGGCCGATGCCACGGGAGGCGCCGGTGATGATCACGGTTTTGTCTGCAAGCAACATAAAAATACTCCTAGAAAATCAAGCGGCATCAGCCGAGGTAATTGCCGTAGCCGACCATGGCGATAGCGCCGAGGATCACCGCAATGCCCGCCACCAGCACGCCCTTGTTGGCCGCGCTGGTGCCGTGCCATTCGCGGAAATACAGGCCCCAGCAGTTGGACACGATGATGATGAATGACATGTGCAGCACCCAGGAACTGGCGTCGTTCTGCAGTCGGCTTTCGCCCATGCCGTAGAAAAAGAACTGCAGGAACCACAGCGTGCCGGCAATGGCCACCAACAGGTAGTTGCCCAGCAGCGGGGTGCTGCGGTCGGTGTAGTTATGGAAGGTGCGGTTGCGCCAGTTCAGCCACAGGCACCAGATGCCGTTGGTGGTCAGGCCGCCCCACATGATCACCATGAAGGTCACGTTGTTCTGGAACAGGCTGTTGGCGCCATGTTCCACCGCTGCCGCCGCCAGTGGGCGACCGGCGGAAATGCCGTAGCTGAAACAGGCACTCAGCACGCCGGAAATCACCGCCACCAGCATGCCCTTGCCCAGGGCGAATTCGCTGACGCTGGCGAACTTCACCGCTGCGGACACTTCCCGTTCCTTGATCAGCCCGGCCTTGCCGCACACCGCGATGCCGATCAGCGATACCGCCACGCCCCAGAGCACCCAATGCCCGCCTTGTGAGGCCAGCATCGAGGTCAGGGTACCTTCGGTGTCCTGGGTGAACAGGTCGCGGTACAGCGCCGGCATCAAGGCGCCGAGGGCCGAGGTGAGGCCCATGATCAGCGACATGCCCAAGGACAGGCCCAGGTAACGCATGGTCAGGCCGAAGGTCAGGCCGCCGATGCCCCACAGCACACCGAACAGGTAGGTCCAGAGCAGGGTGCCGGTGTCGGCATTGCGCAGGATTTCCACCCAGCCTGGCACCGTCAGTTGGGCGGCGATCAGCGGCACGATCAGCCAGGACACCAGGCCGCCGGTGATCCAGTAGCTTTCCCAGGCCCAGCCGCGCACCTTCTTGTAGGGGATGTAGAAACTGCCGGAAGCGAAGCCGCCGATAAAGTGCAGAATCACACCGAGGAGAATGATTTCCACGTGGTCGAATCCTTTTTATTGTTGTTGTGGGTCGGTTAATTCAAGGGCGGCTCAGCTGGAACATCGGCAGCAGGTCGACACTGACCGGCGAGCCGTCTCCATGGCTGGGCATGATGTCCTGCATATGGCGCCACCAGCGTTGCATCAGTGCGGTGCGGGGCAGTTCATCCAGGCCGTGGGCGTCTTCGTGGGTGAGCACGGCGAACAGCGCATTGGCCGGCTCATCGAGGAAAATCCGGTAATCCACCACGCCCGCGTCGAGCAGGGCTTGGGCCAGTTCCGGCCAGATCTCGTCGTGACGCCGGCGATATTCATCGGCCTGGCCCGGATTGAGGTGCATGCGAAAAGCGCGGGTCTGCATCACAGCGCTCCATGGGGTGGCGTAGGCGAGTAGATACGCACGGCGTTATGCAGGAAAAACTTGGCCTGCACGGTTTCAGGTTTGTCGGCCATGCAGCGTTTGACGAGCCCCAGGGTGGTGGCGAAATCCGCCAGGTGATCGCTGTTGGGCCAGTCACTGCCGAAGAAGCAGCGCTCTTCGCCAAAGGCCTCCCACAGCACGGCCAGGCGGTCGTGGTAGAACGCAGTGTCGGTGATCAAGCCCAGCGCCCCGACCTGGGGAATTTCCGCCAGCTTGGCGAACACATTCGGGCGCTCGGCCAGGCGCAGCAGGTCGGCGTGGTACGCCGCCTCCTCACCCAGGGGTACCTGGGCGTTGGGCAGGTGGTCGACGATGATGCGCAGCTGCGGCAATGCCTCGCTCAGCTGCAGCAGGCCCCTGAGCAGGCGCGGGTTCGGGTTGGCGCTGTCCAGGCTGCGGCCGGTGGCGGCGAGTTGGCGCAGGCCGTCGATAAACCCCGGGCGGGCCTGGTCGTGCAGCAGGTCGCGGTCCCACAGGTTGCCGTAGCGCAGGCCGAGGAACAGCGGCTCATCCGCCAGGGCCTCGAGGTCGGTGGCGAAGTCGGCGTGCAGCGGGTCCAGGTTGCCGACAAAACCGAGCATGCGCGGCTCGCGGCGTAGGGTGTGCAGCAGCCAGCGGTTGTCGTCGCGCCACGGGCTGGCTTCCACGGCAATTGCGCCGATCACATTGTGTGGGCCGGCCAGGGCCCAGTAGTCGGCAGGTAAATGGGCGGCGTACAGCCGATTGCCCGGCTCGGGCCACGGGATGCCCTGAGGGCGACGTGGGTCGAACAGGTGCAGGTGGCTGTCGATGATGGGGCCGCTATAAGGCGTCAGGGGCATCGCGCAATCCTTGTGGGATTTTGTCAGGAAAGGCCCGCACGCTACCGCGCGCCGACCCGTTTCACCACCTCAGCTCTGCAGGTACACCGCATGGGTATGGGTGTACTCGTAGAGGCCGTGCTTGCCGTCGGCGCCGCCGATCCCGGATTTGCGCACGCCGGCATGGAAGCCTTGCATGGCTTCGAAGTTTTCGCGGTTGACGTAGGTTTCGCCGAAGTCGATCTCGCGCACCGCGTGCATGGCCTTGCCGAGGTCGCGGGTGTAGATCGACGAGGTCAGGCCGTAGTCGCAGTCATTGGCCAGGGCGATGGCTTCGTCGAGGTCGTCGACAATCTGGATCGGCAGCACCGGGCCGAAGATCTCTTCGCGCATGATCTCCATATCGGCCCGGCACCCGGCCAATACCGTCGGCTGGAAGTGAAAGCCGGCACCCAGGTCGGCGATCTGCCCGCCGCTGACCAACGTGGCGCCCTGGCTCAGGGCGGTGCGCACTTTGTGGTTGACGCTGTCCAGGCCCTGGCGATTGATCAACGGACCCATTTCCGCATCGGCCATGGCCAGCGGATCGCCGTAGCGGGTCGCGGACATGGCCGCGCTGATACGCTCGATGAATGGGTCGGCAACCTTGCGCTCCACGTACACGCGCTCGGCGCAGTTGCACACCTGGCCGGTGTTGATGATGCGCGAATCGCGGATGGCTTTGACCGCCAGGTCCAGGTCGGCATCTGCCAGCACGATGGCCGGCGCCTTGCCGCCCAGCTCCAGGTTGAGCTTGGTGATGTTCGGCGCGGCGGCGGCCATGATGCGTGAACCGGTGGCGACGCTGCCGGTGAAGCTGATCATGTCCACGCCCTTGTGGGCAGTCAGAGCGCCGCCGACCTGGCCATCGCCGCACACCACATTGAACACGCCGGCGGGCAAGTCGGTCTGGGCCACCAGTTTGGCGAATTCAAAGCAGTTGTTCGGGGTTTCTTCGCTGGGCTTGATCACGATGGTGTTGCCGGTGAGCAGCGCCGGGGCCAGCTTGCGGGCGATCAGGAAGAACGGGAAGTTCCACGGCAGGATCCCGGCCACCACGCCCAACGGTTTGCGGAACAGGAAGATGTTTTCGTTGGGGCGGTCGCTGGTGATGATCTCGCCTTCGATGCGCCGCGCCCATTCGGCCATGTAGTCGAGGTAGTCGGCGGTGAAGTTCACTTCGACCTCGGCCAGGCCGCTGACCTTGCCTTGCTCCAGGGTAATGGTGCGGGCCAGGTGGGCGACGTTTTCCCGCAGCTTGGCGGCGATGCGGCGCAGGTGCCCGGCGCGTTCGATCGCGGGTTTGCGCGCCCAGTCTTTTTGCACACTGCGGGCCGCGGCGAGGGCCTGGTCGACGTCGTCGGCGGTGGACGCCGGGACCTTGGACAACAAGACCCCGGTCGCCGGGTTGAGCACATCGATGTGCGCCTGGCTTGGGGTAAAGCGGCCGTTGATAAAGTTCTGGTACACGGGAACGGATGACATGGGCAGCTCCTCAGTAAGTGCGCGATGGCGCGTTCGTTTCAGCCGCAGGGCGGTAGCGGGCCAGGGTGGCCAGGGCGCTCTGGCGCAGCAGGCTGATGTCGATGGCCACCGCGATAAAGCGGCAACCCCAGGCCTGGTAGCGGCGTGCGTCGTCTTCGTTGGGCGCCAGGATGCCGCTGGCCTTGCCGGCGGCGAGGGTGGCCTCCACCGCGTGCTTGATGCGCTCCTGCACTTCGGGGTGACCGGGGTTGCCGGCGTGGCCGAGTCCGATGGACAGGTCGGCGGGGCCGATAAACACCGCATCCACGCCTTCCACGGCAGCAATCGCCGCGACGTTTTCCACGCCCAGGCGCGACTCCACTTGCACGATCAGGCACAGCTCTTCATGGGCGGTATTGAGGTAGTTGGCCACGCCATCCCAACGGGTGGCGCGGGTCAGGCCGCCACCGACGCCGCGAATGCCATGGGGCGGATAGCGCATGGCACGCACCAGGGCCTGGGCCTGTTCGGCGGTTTCCACCATGGGGATCATCAGGGTCTGGGCGCCGACGTCGAGCAGTTGCTTGATCAGGCTGGCGTCACTGTTGACCGCACGCACCACCGGTGCGGTGGCGTACGGGGCCACGGTCTGCAATTGGTTGAGCACGCTGGGCACGGTATTGGGCGCGTGTTCGCCGTCGATCAGCATCCAGTCGTAGCCGAGGCCGGCGACGATCTCGGCGGCGTAGCCGGTGGCAAAACCGGCCCAGATGCCATATTGGGTGGCGTCCTTGGCCAGGGCGGCCTTGAAACCATTACGGGGCATATTCATGGCGTTTTCCTCAGCGATTGTACGGACGGTGCAACTGGCAATCCGGGTTCAGGTCTACGCCGAAACCGGGCTTGTCGAGCACCGACAAGCGCATGCGGCCATTCACCGGGACCGGCTCGCCGAGCAGTTGCGGGTGGAACATCGGCACCACTTCATCGGCCTTGGGCGCCATCATCAGAAATTCGGCGAACGGGCTGTTATGGCGGGTGGCAACAAAGTGGTAGCTGTACACCGACGAGCCGTGGGGCACGACCATTGCGTTGTGGGCATCGGCCAGGGCGGAGATTTTCACCAGCTCGGTGAGGCCGCCGCACCAACCGACATCCGGCTGGATAATGTCGCAGCAGCCCATTTCCAGGAGCATGCGGAAGCCCCAGCGCGTGGCTTCATGTTCGCCGGTGGTCACCAACATGCCTTTTGGCACGTTGTTGCGCAGGGCGGCGTAGCCCCAGTAGTCGTCGGGAGACAGCGCTTCCTCGATCCACTTGAGCCCGTGTTCATGGGCGCCTATCGCCAGTTTGGTGGCGTAGTTCACATCCAGGCTCATCCAGCAATCGAGCATCAACCAGAACTCCGGGCCGACCCGTTCGCGCATGGTCGCCAGGGCTTCGAGGTTTTTGCGCAGGCCTTCTTCGCCTTCGCTGGGCCCGTGGTGCAGGGGCATCTTGCCGCCGATAAAACCCATCTTCTGCGCCAGGTCCGGGCGCGCGCCGGTGGCGTAGAACTGCAACTCGTCACGCACCGCGCCGCCGAGCAACTGGTGCACCGGCTCCTGGCGGATCTTGCCGAGCAGGTCCCACAGCGCGAGGTCAACCCCGGAAATGGTGTTGATCACCAAACCCTTGCGACCGTAGTAGAGGGTTGACTGGTACATCTGGTCCCAGATCTTCTCGAGGTCCGTGACACGTGCGCCTTCGATAAAGCGTGCCAGGTGTTTTTCGACGATATACGCCGCCGGTTCGCCGCCGGTAGTCACCGCAAAACCGACGGTGCCGTCGCTGGCTTCGATTTCCACCACCAGGGTGCCGAGCACGTTGATGCCGAAGCTGCGGCGGCTCTGGCGATACTCCGGGTATTTGCTCATGGGCGTGCAGATATGGTCGTCAATCCAATGGCCGTCGCCCTGGTCGTGGTAATCGGCGCCGCCGCCTCGCAGGACAAAGGCGCGCACGTGTTTGATGGTGAGATGACCCATGGTATGACTCCTGGAATTAAACAGTGGCCGGCGTGTTCGACGCGGTGCGGCCGGGTGAATGGATGCCCAGTACCAGCAATGCAGCGAGTACCGTGGTGGCGGACAGCAAGTACAAACCGGCCGCCGGGGAATCGAAGGCGCCTTCGGCCCACTGCTTGATCACAGGGGCGATAAAGCCGCCGAGGGCACCGAAGGAATTGATCAACGCAATGCCGGCTGCGGCGGCGCTGCCGGCCAGGTAGCTGGAGGGGAAGGTCCAGAACACCGGCTGCACCGCGATAAAACCCGAGGCGGCAAAGCACAGCGCGAGCATGCCCAGCAGTGGGTTGGCGAAGGTCACCGAGCAGGCGATGCCGGCGGCCGCCATCAATAACGTCAGGCAGGCGGTGCGGCGGCGTTCGCCGGTGCGGTCGGAATAATCGGGGATCCACCAGGCAGCGAACAGCGCGCAGACCCAGGGAACCGCCGAAACCAGCCCGACCATCAAGCCGACCTTGGTGCCGAGCAGGCCGCCCACCTGGGTGGGCAGGTAAAACACCACGCCATACACACTGGCCTGGATCAGCAGGTACACCAGGCACAGGTACAGCACCGAGGGTTGGCACAACACGGTCAGCAGGCTGCGGCCATGGGAGGTTTTGTGTTGGTCTTCCAGGTCGAGCAGGCTCTGGATTTGCTGGCGCTCGTCCACGCTCAGCCACTTGGCGTCGGCGGGGCGATTGTCCAGGTACCAGTAGGCCCAGATGCCTACCGCGCTGGCCATCAAGCCTTCCACGGCGAACAGCCACTGCCAGCCGTGAATCCCACCGAAGCCATCCATTTCCAAGAGCAAACCGGACAATGGGCTGCCGAAGATAAAGGCCAGGGGCGCGCCAAAGTAAAAGAAGCCCATGGCCTTGCCGCGCACGGCCTGGGGGAACCAGTAGGTGAGGTAGAGGATCACGCCGGGGAAGAACCCGGCTTCGGCCACGCCCAGCAGGAAGCGCAGTACGTAGAAGCTGGTTTCGTCATGGGCGAACACCATCGCCGCCGAAATCAGGCCCCAACTGACCATGATCCGGCACATCCACAGACGGGCGCCGACACGGTGCAGGATCAGGTTGCTCGGCACTTCCAGCAGCGCGTAGCCGACGAAAAACACACCAGCGCCAAAGGCAAAGGCGGCATCGCTCAAACCGGTGTCGGCCTGGAAGGCTTGCTTGGCGAACCCGACGTTGGCGCGGTCGAGAAACGCCATGATGTACATCAACAGCAGGAAGGGCAGCAGCCGCCAGGAAATCTTGGCGAGCAGGTGCGCGGGCAGGGTTTTCATGAGGAGGTCCGTTGTTTTGTTCTTATGGACCGGACTGTACGGCGGCCGAGCAATGCGCTACAAATCGAATCTCGCTTACAACCGATAACCTCAGGGTATCGATAATAAGGAAAAAAATGCGTAGTTCCACGATCTCCCCCAGCCTGTTCAACCGCCTGCGCTACAAGCACTTGCATATGCTGGTGGCGCTGAGTTCCAGCCAGAACCTGCACCGCGCCTCCCAGGCCCTGAACATGTCGCAACCGGCGGCCACGCGCATGCTGCGCGAGATCGAGGACATGTTCGGCTGTGACCTGTTCGAGCGCCTGCCACGGGGGATGCGTCCTACGGCACTCGGCCAGCAACTGATCAATTTTGCCGAATCGGCACTGAGCGGTCTCGACCGTTGCGCCGAAGACCTGATGGCGCGCCAGCAGGGCGGGTATGGCTACTTGTCTATCGGCACCATCATGGGCGCCGCGCCGGACCTGGTGATGGACTGCATTGCGCAGATCAAGGCGCTCAACCCGCAACTGCGTATCCGCATCATGGGCGACACCAGCGACCAGGTGATCCAACTGCTGGAGCAGGGGCGCATCGACCTGGCCATCTCCCGGCGCAACGCCGCCACCGACAGCGAGCACTACAGCTTCGAACCCCTGGGCAACGAGCGTCTGCTGGTGGTGGTGCACGCCGGCCACCCATTGGTCCGACGCGGCCTGCTATCCCTGGCAGAGCTGGTGCGCGACTGGCCGTGGATCCTGCAACCGCAAACCAGCCCGGCGCGTATCGGTTTCGACCAGGCCCTGCAAGACCTGGCGCTGCCAAGCCCGGCGGACATCATCGAATGCAGCTCGGTGTACTCCATGCAGCAGTTGATCCAACTGACCGACGCGGTGATGGTGCTGTCGGAAAGTGCCTTGCGTGATTATCTGAAAATGGGCCTGGTGGTCGCGCTGCCGGTGGCCCTGGACGTGCGGCTGGCGCCGTTTGGCATCTTGTTGCGCAAGGGCGAGGGGGTGAGCCGCGAATTGGGCTTGTTTATTGACCTGCTGCGGCAGAAGGCGGCGATGCTGTAAACGCGAAGTTGAAAAGATCATGGTGTCCCGGCACGATATTAAATAGAATGAATCTCATTTGAGACTCAATCGCGCCGTGCAGGTTGTTGCCATGAATGATGCTGTTGTCCCCACGCACGCTCCTGAACTGACGCTATCGAGCTTGTACCGTGACCATCGCAGTTGGCTGGAAAGCTGGCTGCGGCGGCGCCTGGGCAATGCCTGGGATGCGGCCGACCTGAGCCAGGATACGTTCCTGCGGGTGCTTGCCAGTGCGCAGCCGATTGCGCAGATGCAGGAACCCCGGGCGTACCTGGTGACGGTGGGCAAGCGCCTGCTGGTGAATTTTCATCAGCGCCGCAGCCTCGAACAGGCGTATCTGAATGCCCTGGCCACCTTGCCCGACACCTGTGTGCCGTCGCCCGAACAGCGCTGGCTGGTGCTGGAAACCCTGCAAGCCCTGGATGAATTGCTCGACGGCTTGCCCGTGCTGGTGCGCCGTGCGTTTCTATGGAGCCAGCTGGAAGGCCTGGGTTACCGCGAGATTGCCGAGCGCCTTGACGTGTCCGAACGTACGGTGAAGCGCTACATGGCCCAGGCCTACGAGCATTGCCTGCTGGTGGAGCTGTGAGCCGCGACGTCGCGCGCGCCGCCGCCCAGTGGCTGGCGCTGCTCGAATCCGGCGCGGCCACCGAGCGCGATCACGCCGCCTTGCAGCACTGGCGCGACAGCCATCCCCAGCATGAACAGACCTGGCAAAGAGCCCAAACCCTGCGCCAGCGTTTCAGCGATTTACCCCAGGCGCTCGCCATGGCCAGCCTCGACCGCCCGCAACCGGGGCGACGTGCCGTGCTCAAGCGCGCCCTGGGGGTGGCGGCGCTGGTGCCGGCGGCCTGGCTGATCAGCCGCCAGTTGCCCATCGACGCCTGGCGTGCCGATTTGCACACCGCTACCGGCGAACGCAAACGCCTGCCGTTAGCCGAAGGGGGCAGCCTGCAACTCAATACCGCTACAGCCGTAGACGTGGACCTGGCACAACGGCGCATCACCCTGGTCGACGGTGAGCTGGCGCTGAACGTTCCGGGTACGGCGGCGATGACGGTGCAAACCCGCTACGGCCAATTGCTCGTCAGCCAGGCCGAGGTGTGCGTGCGGCAACTGCCTTCCGGCTGCCTGGTGTCGGTGCTCAAGGGCACGGTGCAGGTGCGTGATTTGCGCGCAAACCTGGCGACATTGCAGGGGGGCCAGCAAGCGCCGTTGAAAGCCGCCGGGCTTGGCGCCTCGGTGCCCTTCGATGTGCTGCAATTAGGCTGGCGCGACGGCGTGTTGACCGCACAGAACCAGTTGCTGGGGGATTTTCTGCGCGAGCTGGAACGCTATCGTCCGGGCGTATTGCGTTGGGATCCCAGCCTGGAAACGCTGCGGGTGACCGGCAGTTTTCGCCTGGATGACACCGACCGCATCCTCAACCTGCTGGCCTCGACCCTGGGGTTGGAGGTGCAATCTCGGACCCGTTATTGGGTGAGCCTGCGCAAGGCGGCGTGATGCGGTTTTGTGGCCAGCCTGCTCACCACAGGTTACGAGTAGTCCTCGATCACGTGGGGTGAGCCTGCGCAAGCTGCCGGGGATCGGCAGCTGCTCCTGGAAGAGCAAATCGTTGATCGGCTGTTGGTGCGGCAACAGCTTGTATATTTCTATATGGAATAAATAAAGAGTTATATATTCCTTTTAATGTTCTGCGTGATAGCGCATTTTAAAGGCCTGCGCATTCGTGCGGATTGACCCAACAGCCAAAAGGAAAGCCGACATGACCATTAAAGCGATCAACGTGCGCAACCAGTTCAAGGGCGTGATCAAGGAAATCCTGCTGGGGGAGGTGGTGTCCGAAATCGACGTGCAAACCGCGTCCGGCATCGTCACCTCGGTGATCACCACCCGCTCCGTGCGTGACCTGGAATTGAAGGTGGGCAGCGAAGTGATTGCCTTTGTGAAGTCCACCGAAGTGTCCATCGCCAAGCTGTGAAGTTCACCGGATGTGGGAGCGCCGCTCCCACATTCATAAAGCCTGCAACGGCGCCTCAGCGCTGCTGCAGCGCACGCTCCATACGTTGCAGACCCTCTTCCAGCAAGGCCCGTGGGCAGCCGAAGTTCAGGCGCACGAACTGCTGGCTGTCGTCACCGAATTCGATCCCCGCACTCAGCCCGACCTTGGCCTGTTCGAGGAAGAACTGCTGTGGGTCGTCCAGGCCTAGGGCGCTGCAGTCCAGCCAGGCGAGGAAGGTGCCTTGCGGCGCATGCATCACCACGCCGGGCAAGCGGGTTTGCACGGCGTCGAGCAGGTAATCGCGGTTGGCTTGCAGGTACTGCTTCAGCGCGTCGAGCCATTCGCCACACTGGCTGTAGGCGGCGCGGGTGGCTTCCAGGCCCAGGGGGCTGACGCTGTCGACCATGCCGCAGCGGGCCTGGTTGAAGCGCTCGCGGATCCCGGCGTTCTGGATCACCGCAAAGCAGGTCTTCAGGCCGGCCACGTTGTAGGCCTTGCTCGCCGACATCAGCGTGATGGTGCGCTGGGCAATCTCCGGGCTGAGGCTGGCGGTGGGGATGTGGCGGCGGCCGTCGAAGCACAGTTCGGCGTGGATTTCGTCGCTGATGATCAGCGCGCCGTTTTCCAGGCAGGCAGTGGCCAGGGCCAGCAGTTCTTCGCGGGGGAAGACCTTGCCGATGGGGTTGTGCGGGTTGCTCAGCAGCAGTGCGCCGGCGCCGGTCAGGGCCTCGCGCAGGGCGGGCATGGGGGTGATGTATTCGGCGTTGTTCAACTCGAACGGTACTTCGATACGCGGCAGGTTCCAGTGGCCGGGCGCCAGGCGAATCGGCCGGTAGTTGGGGGTTTGCAGCACCACCGGCTGGCCCGGTTGGACGAAGGCGTGCAGCGCCATATTGAAGCCAGGCTCAACGCCGGGCAGGAACAGCAGGTCGTCGGGCTGCACGCGCCAGGCGTACTTGGCCCACAGGTCGGCCACGATGGCCTCGCGTACATCCGGGCCGGCCACGCTGTAGCCGAGAATCTGCTGGTCGAGGCGCGCGTGCAGGGCCTGCAGCACGGCGGGCGGCGCGGCGATGTCCATGTCGGCGATCCACATCGGCAACACATCGGCCGGGTAGCGGTTCCACTTGGTGCTGCCGGTGCCGAGTCGGGGGTGGATCGTATCGAAATCAAAGCTCATGAAGGGGCTCGTGTCAGGGAGGGCAGGCGGGAATGGCGATGATTCTAACGGGATAAAATCCAGATGCCAGCCCCGTCTTTACAGGCCCTGGCTGCCCCGAATCAAGTCATACGCCTTGCGCGCAGTGGGGTTCGCCGTATTCGGCCGAATCCACAGGTAATACGTGACCTCCGGCAACCTCGGCAACCCATCCGTTTCGCCCAGCACGCGCATGTCCGGGCCGAGCATTTCCATGCTGCGCGGCGTCACCCCCAGGCCCGCGCGAGTGGCCGCTTTAATCCCGATCAGGTTCGACGCCAGGTACGCCTGGCGCCAGGGAATGTTCGCCCGTTCCAGCGCCTCCAGCGCGTAGCGCCGGTAGATGCTCGGCTCATCCACCAGGATCAGCGGCAGCGGCTCGCTGGGCTGGTGAATGTACTGCGCCGAACAGATCCACCACACCGGCGACGTCCGCAGCGCAAAGCCTTCCAGGTTCGGGTCGGCGCGGGTGGAGATCACCATGTCGACCTTGCCCCGGTGCAGGTCGTCCATCAGGAACGGGCTGCGGCCCACATCGATCTCCAGGCGCAGGCGCGGCGCCGAGCGGGCGATATGGCTGAGGATCGGCGGCAGGATGGTGTCGGCAATATCGTGGGGCGAGCCGATGCGCAGCACGCCGCTCAGGCTGCTTTCGCGCAGGGAATTCAAGGCATCATCATTCAGCGCCAGCATCTGCCGCGCATGACGCAGCAGTTGCCGGCCGGGCTCGGTCAGTTGTTTTTGCCGGCCACGCTTCTCGAACAGGCTGACCCCCACTTGCTGCTCCAGGCGCTGCATATGCTGGGTCACGGACGACTGGGTGCGCGCCAGGTGCGTGCCGGCTTCGGCGAAACTGTGGTGGTCGACCACGGCGATAAAGGTGCGCAGGAGTTCAAGGTCGAGGGTCGACATGGCCATTTCCAGGGGCGGTTTTATATCAAGGAAGTGAAGTTAAACATTACAGATATTTATGCTTTTCTAAAGATTATTTTTGCGTGGGCCAATAAATGAAGGGTTATGCCAAAAACTAAGGCGGGGCAGACACGGCAAGTTATAACGATATGAGATATTTGCATTTCCGTTGCCCCCGTACTCTCCCTAGCATGCGCCTCCATCAGGTCGGGGTACGCCGATCATTCGCCAGGGGGAAGTCCAATGATGTTGAAGAAATGGTTGCCGGTGGCCCTGGGGTCGATGATCGCCCTGGGCGGCAGTGTGGCGGCGCAGGCCGATGCGACCCTGGACAAGATCGAGCAGCGCCATGTGCTGGTGGTGGGCGTGTTGTTGTCCGGCGGGCCGTTTGGCAGCATCGATCCGGCGACGCAACAGCCCAAGGGCTTGAACGTCGACCTGGCCAATGAGCTGGGCCGTCAACTCAAGGCCGAGGTGCAGCTGGTGCCGGTATTGCCGGCCAACCGCGTACAGTTCCTGCAGCAGGGCAAGGTCGACCTGCTGATCGCCAATATGGAATGGACCGCCGAGCGCGGTGAGATCCTCGGTTTTGTGCCGACCCCGTTCTATCGCGTCGGCGGTGCGGCTGCGGTGCTCAAAGACAGCCAGATCACCCGTTGGGAAGACCTCAAGGACCAACCCGTGTGCACCTCCCAGGGCAGCAGCTACGTCAAGCCGCTGACCGGGTTCGGCGCGCAGCTCAAGGCGTTCAAGAGCTCGTCCGAATCGTTGCTGGCCCTGCGCGGTAACAACTGCGTCGCGGCGGTGCACGACGCCACCCTGATCAACCCGTTGGTCAACGACAGCGCCGAATGGAAGGACTACCGCGTCCTCGGCCCGGAACTCAACCCGGCACCGTCGGTGATCTGGACCCGTCGCGGCGAGAATGACACCCAGGCCAGGCTCGACCCGATCGTCAAGGAACTGCACCGCAGCGGCTGGCTGATCGAGGCCCAGACCCGCAACCGCATCAGCCCGGCATCGCCGGCCCTGGTGGAATTGCAGAAACAGTTCAAGGGCGCCTGAGCATGAACCTGAAAACCTTCACCGCACTCGGCCTGGCCCTGTGCGCGGGCCTCGCCCATGCCGATGCCACCTTCGACAAGATCCAGCAACGCCACGTCATCAGCGTCGGCGTGATCCTCAGCGGTCCGCCGTTCGGCACCATTGATCCCAAGACCGGCGAACACCTGGGCTACAACGTCGAGCTGGCCAAAGGCATCGGCCAGGCGCTGGGTGTCGAGACCCAGACTGTCTCGGTGCTGGCGCCCAACCGCGTGCAGTTCCTGCAACAGGGCAAGGTCGACATCCTGATCGCCAATATGCAGTTCACCGAAGAGCGCGCCGAAATCCTCGACTACGTGCCTACGCCCTATGAAGAAGTCGGCGGCGCTGCGTTGATTCGCAAAGGCGCCGGCATCCAGCAGTGGGCCGACCTCAAGGGCCAGCCGGTGTGCGTGTCCCAGGGCAGCAACTTCATCAAGCCTTTGCAGGAGACCTACGGCGCACAGATCAAGGCGTTCCGCAGCCAATCCGAATCGCTGCTCTCGCTGCGTGGCAATGGTTGCGTGGCCGCCGTACATGTCAGCCCGACCATGCATGCGCTGCTCAGCGATGCCGAGTGGGCCGGTTATGAAATCCCGTTGCCCGGCGATTTGATCCCGTCGAAATCGGTGATCTGGATTCGCAAGGGCGAGCACGACACCCAGGCCAAGCTCGATGCCATCGTGAAGGGCTGGCATAAAAGCGGCTTTCTGATCGCCCTCGGCGAGCGCACCGGCATGGCACCGTCCCAGGCCCTGCGTGACCTGCATGAGCAGTTCAGCCATGAGTGATGCGCTGTTCGCCACCTTGCAACAACTGCTCGGCGCGGCCCATGTACAAACCAGTGATGAGGCGGCGCACCGCCTCACCGATAAACAGGGCCGTTATCGCGGGCGGGTGGTTGCGGCGGTGCACCCAGGGAATACCGAAGAAGTTGCCGCGGTGGTGCGCGCCTGTGTGGCGTTGAAAGCGCCCGTCGTGGTGCAGGGCGGCAACACCGGCCTGATGGCCGGCGCCACGCCGGACGCCAGCGGGCGTTCGGTGTTGCTGCTGCTCGACCGCATGAACCGTGTGCGCAATGTCGATACCGACAATGACACCCTCACGGTAGAAGCCGGTTGCATCCTGCAAAACGTCCAGGACGTGGCCCGCGAGGCCGGCCGTCTGTTTCCGTTGAGCCTGGGCGCCGAAGGCAGTTGCACCCTCGGCGGCAACCTCGGTACCAATGCCGGCGGCACCGCCGTGCTGCGCTATGGCAACACCCGTGAGCTGACCCTGGGCCTGGAGGTCGTCACCGCCGAAGGCGAGATATGGGATGGCCTGCGCGGTTTGCGCAAGGACAATACCGGCTACGACTTGCGCGACCTGTACATCGGCAGCGAAGGCACCCTTGGCATTATTACTGCCGCCACTTTGAAGCTGTTCCCGCTGCCCAAGGCCCAGGCCACCGCACTGTTGGCCTTTGACGAGCTGGCCCAGGCGGTGGCGTTCCTGTCCCACGCCCGTGCCGGTTTTGGCGCCAATCTCACCGCTTTCGAATTACTCAGCGCCGATTGCCTGGCCTTGCTGCGCGACCAGTTCCCTGAAGGCCCCCAGCCGTTCAACAACGCGAGCCAACCCTGGTTTGCCTTGATCGAACTCTCTGACAACCACGGCGAGAACCATGCCCGCGAGGCCTTTGAGCGTGTGCTCGGAGAAGCCTTCGAGCACGCATTGATCGCCGACGCCCTGATTGCCGAGAGCCTGGCGCAAAGCGACGCCTTGTGGCTGCTGCGCGAGAACATGAGCGAGGCGCAGAAACGTGCCGGGGGCAACATGAAGCACGACATCTCGGTGCCGATTTCTCAGGTGGTGGCCTTCGTTGCCCATACCGATGCAGTGCTCCAGGAACATTTCCCCGGCGTGCGCAACTTCACCTTCGGCCATCTGGGCGACGGCAACCTGCATTACAACGTGGCCCATCCGCTGGATTCGACGGTGGAGGCGCATATGGCGCATTACGCCGAGTTGAGCGCGCTGGTGCACGACAGCGCCCACGCCCACGCGGGTTCGATCAGTGCCGAACACGGTATTGGCCAGCGCAAGGTCGGCCTGCTCGGCCGCTATAAAAGCCCGGTGGAACTGGACCTGATGCGCCGCATCAAGCAGGCGCTGGATCCGCACAACCTGCTCAACCCCGGCAAAGTCCTCGAGGTTCAGCCATGACCGTACGCCTGTCCCGGCGTGTGCAGCGAGTGTCGCTGTCCGCCAACGCCGCGGCCAAATCCCGCGCGACTGAATTGCGCGATGCCGGTCGCGACATCCTTGACCTCACCACCGGCGAGCCGGATTTCGACACGCCCGAGCACATCAAGCAGGCCGCCTGCGCAGCCATCGCTGCCGGCGCGACCAAATACACACCGACGCCGGGCGTTAAAGCCTTGCGCGTCGCGGTGCAGCGCAAGCTGGCCGAAGAAAACCAACTCGACTACCCGCTGGCGTCCATCGTGATTGCCAATGGCGCCAAGCAGATCATCTTCAATGCCTTCGCCGCCACCCTGGATGACGGCGATGAAGTGCTGGTGCCGACGCCGTATTGGCCGTCTTTCCCGGACAGCGTGCGTTTCAATGGCGGCGAACCGGTGTTTATCGAATGCGGCCTGGAGCAGGGCTGCAAGCTGCTGCCCGCGCAATTGGAGCAGCGCATCGGCGCACGCACACGCTGGCTGATCCTCAATGGCCCCGGCAACCCCAGTGGCGCGGTGTACAGCGAAGCCGAGCTGCAGGCGCTGGCCGAGGTGCTGCGGCGTCATTCCCACGTATTGATCCTGCTGGACGAGCTGTATGAACACATCCGCTTCGATGGTCGCCCGGCGCAGAGCCTGTTGAATGTCGCGCCGGATTTGCAGGCGCGCTGCCTGCTGGTGGGCGGCGTGTCCAAGACCTACGCCATGACCGGCTGGCGCATCGGCTTTGGGGCGGGGCCGAAAACCCTCACCGACGCCATGGCGGTGGTGCAATCCCAATCCACTTCCGGCGCCTCATCGGTGGGGCAGGCCGCAGCGCTGGCGGCGTATACCGGCGGGTTGGACTTCCTCGCGGAGCAGGTCGCAGCCTATCAATTGCGCCGCGACATGCTGGTCGAGGCGCTGAAAAACATCGATGGACTGGACGTACTCGAGCCCCAAGGCGGCTTCTTCGTCTTCGTGCGTTGCGCCGGGCTGGTGGGGCGTTCTCGTCCGGACGGCCAGCGTATCGACAATGACGCCGATGTGGTGGCCTGGTTGCTGGAGGAAGGCGTGGCCGGCGTGGCGGGCAGTGCCTATGGCCTGTCGCCGTGGTTCCGCCTGTCCATCGCCACCGCGACCGACAGCGTTGCCGAAGCCGGGCGGCGTATCGCGACAGCCTGCGGAAAATTGCAATGATGGAGCTTTTCGTCGATTGGGCCGCGCGTATCGGCCTGAACTATACCTTCCTGCTCGACGCCTATCAGCGCGGCAGCCTGGTCCAGGGCGCGCTGACCACCGGCCTGCTGTGCCTGTTCACCATCCTCGGCAGCCTGCTGGCGGGGATCACGCTGGCGGCGATGCTGACTTCAGGCAATCCCTGGCTGGCCAAGCCGGCGCGGGTGTTTGTGGAAGTCACGCGCAACACGCCGACACTGGTGCAGCTCTACTGCGCGTTCCTGGTGTTGAATATGCTGTTGACCCAGGCGGTCGGCGCGGCCAACCCGCTGACGCCGTTCGCCTGGGTGGTGATCGTGATCTCGCTGCACAAGGGCGCGTTCCATGCCGAGGCCTTGCGCGCCGGCATCGAAGCGGTGCCGGCCGTGACCCTGGAGGCCGCCAGCTCCCTGGCCTTCAGTCGCCGCCAGTTGCTGTGGAATGTGCAGTTGCCCCTGGCGCTGCGCTTCGCCTTGCCGTCGCTGATCAACAACCTGATCGACCTGGTGAAGATGACCGCCGTGGCCTCCGCGATTGCGGTGGGCGATATCACCTACGCGGCGATCATGATCTGGACCCAGAGTGACAACGTACTGGAGCTGATGCTCCTGATCCTGAGCTTTTTCGGCCTGCTGAGTTTTATCGTCAATTGTGTGGGGCGCTGGCTTGAAGCGCGCCTGAGGATGCCCGGCTATGGCCATTGATTCATTTCCCGTGCTGTCGGCGTTGTGGCAGTGGTCGCCGGCGCTGGTCGCAGGCTTTGGCCAGAACATTCTGATCAGCCTGCTGGCGATTGCCATTGGTTCGGTGCTGGGCCTGTTGATCGGTGCATTGGCATTGTCGCCCCTGGGCTTTGTGGCGCGGCTGTGGGTGCAGGTGTTTCGTAATGCGCCATGGCTGGTGCTGATCTACTTCACCACCTATGTGTTCCCGTTCGAGATCCGGATCGGCAGCAGCTACGTGTCGTTCCCCGATTGGATCAAGGTCACCCTCGGCCTGGCCTTGCCGGCCAGCGCCAATGTCGCGGAAATCTTCCGTGGCGCCATCGGTTCGATCCCCAGCACCCAATGGGAAGCCGCGCGGTCCCTGGCATTCACCCGTGGCCAACTGTTTCGCTCGATCATTCTGCCGCAGTGCTTCAAGCGCATGTTGCCGCCGTGGATGAACCTCTACGCGGTAGTCACCATGGGCACCGCGCTGGCCTCGCTGGTGGGTGTGCATGATGTGATCGACACCGCGCAGATCGCCAGCAACACCGTGAACATGACCGGCTTTACCGTGGTGATCTACCTGAGCCTGCTGGTGCTGTTCTTTGCCTACTGCTACCCGATTTCCCGCCTGACCCAACACCTGGAGCGCCGTTATGCCTTCTACTGAACCCTTGGTGAGCCTGCGGGATGTGCACTTGTCGTTCGGCGCCAACCCGGTGCTCAAGGGCATCGACCTCGACGTGCTGCGCGGCCAGGCCGTGTCGATCATCGGCCCGTCCGGCTCGGGCAAGTCCACGATCCTGCGCTGCATCACCGGGCTGTTGCAGCCCCAGCGCGGCAGCATTCGCGTGGACCAGACCCAGGTCGACAGCCTGGTCCAGGAAGCCCAGCGCATCGAGCTGCGCAAGCGCGTCGGCTTTGTGTTCCAGCAATACAACCTGTTCCCGCACTTGTCGGTGCTGGAAAACCTGGTGATCGCCCCGCGCAAGGTGCTCGGTCGCAGCCGTGCCGATGCGGAAAAAGACGCGCGGGCGCTGCTGGCCAAGGTGCGCATGGAGCACAAGGCCGATGCGTACCCCGGCCAGTTGTCCGGCGGCCAGCAGCAGCGCGTGGCGATTGCCCGCGCCCTGGCGATGCGCCCGGAGCTGATCCTGTTTGACGAGGTGACCTCGGCGCTCGACCCGGAAACCGTCGGCGAAGTGCTGACGGTGATCCGCGAGTTGACCGAAGAGGGCATGACCTGCGTGCTGGTCACCCACGAAATGCGCTTCGCCGAAGAGATCAGCGACGTCGTGTACTTCACCGAAAACGGCGTGATTGTCGAGCATGGCAGCGCCGGGCAGATCTTCCAGAACCCTGGCAACGAACGCACCCAGACGTTCCTGCGCCATGCCTTGGGCGATTCGGGGCGCCGTGGTCCCATCCACCATGACCCGTACCTGTTGACCCATTTGAGCCGTTACAGCCTGTCAGTCTGATAAGAGGAAAACCGTGATGAGCAACGCAAACCGTGCCGCCGTGATCGAGGCGTTTTTGCAGCAGATCCGCGTCATCAATCAGCGCGGCGTAGACCGTGCGGCCCTGGTGGACATCGTCGGCCTGCTGGAGCAATTGGCCGAGCGCCGCGACCTGTTCAACTTCGAGGCATTCCCCGCACCTGTGCCGGGGCAGGGCAGCACCGCGTTTCGCTATCGCCTGAACGACGACGGCGATACGCCGACCCTGTACCTCAACTCGCTGTTGCCGGGCAAAAGCACGCTGCCGCATAACCACGAGACCTGGGCGATCATCAGCGCGGTGGAAGGCCAGGAGATCAACTACGTCTATGCACGCAATGACGAAGGCCGCGAACCGGGCTTCACCACCCTCAGCCTGGAGAAAGAAGTGATCGTGCAGCCAGGCACGTCGATCTCATTCCTCGGTGAAGACCTGCATGGCATCAAGGTTGAAGGTGAGCAGGCAACGTTGCATTTCCACCTGTATGGCTTGCCGCTGGAATCCCTGAATGGCCGCTACGGCGTGGACGCGGACGGCCGCATCCTCAACTACAACGCCTCGCAGATGGCGCCGTCTATTCGCGCTTACTAATCGCGGGGTGTCAACCGGATCAACTGTGGGAGGGGGCAAGCCCCCTCCCACAGTTGGCGTTGCAGTCACTTTTCTCTTAATTGTTGGGACTTCCATGAGCCAGACCATCACCCCACGTCAACTGCAGCAATGGCTGTTCGACGGGCAGGAAATCGCCGTGTTCGACGTGCGCGAGCACGGGCAATACGGCGAGGCCCACCTGTTCCATGGGGTGAACCTGCCCTATAGCCGCCTGGAGCTGGAGGTACGCCGCCTGGCGCCCAACCCGCAGGTGCGGCTGGTGATCTATGACCAGGATGGCGGCGAGGTGGCGGCGCTGGTCGACGCGCGTTTGCAGGCGCTGGGCTACCGCCGCGTGCATGTGCTGGAGGGCGGTGCCGAGGGTTGGCAGGCAGCGGGGTTGCAGCTGTTTGCCGGTGTGCACGTACCGTCCAAGGCCTTTGGTGAGTTAGTGGAGGAGGCCAGTCATACGCCCCATGTCACTGCGCGGCAGCTGGCGGATTGGCAGGCGCGCGGCGAGCCATTGGTGGTGCTGGACGGGCGGCCGTTCGATGAATATCGCAAGATGACCATCCCCGGTTCCATCTGCTGCCCCAACGGCGAGCTGGGCTACCGCGTACAGGATCTGGTGCCGGATGAAAGCACGCCCATCGTGATCAACTGTGCAGGACGCACCCGCAGCATTATCGGCGCCCAGACCCTGATCAACCTGGGCTTGAAAAACCCGATCTATGCCCTGGAAAACGGCACCCAGGGCTGGTACCTGGAAGATTTCCAGCTGGAACATGGCAGTACGCGGCGCTATGCCGATCAGGTCAGCACTGACCTGGCTCGGCAGCGCCTGGCCGCGCGGCAATTGGCCGAGCGGGCAGGGGTGGTGACGGTATCGGCGGATCAGGTTCGACACTGGGCGGATGACGCGCAGCGCAGTCTGTTCTTGTGTGATGTGCGCACTGCCGAAGAGTTTGCCGCGGGCAGCTTGCCGGGCGCGCAGCATACACCGGGCGGGCAGTTGATCCAGGCCACCGACCTGTATATCGGCGTGCGCCAGGCGCGCATCGTGCTGGTGGACAGCGATGGCGTGCGTGCCCCGATTGTCGCCAGTTGGCTGCGTCAACTCGGGCACCAGGCCTATGTGCTGAGCGGCGGTATCGACAGTGGCCTGGTATTGCCGGCGTTGCCTCCAGTGGCGTATCAGCCGTTGCCGTTGATCAGTGCTCAGGCCCTGGCGCTGGAATTGAACGCCGTGAACCTGATCGACCTGCGCCCGAGCATGGCCTATCGCAAGGGCCATATTGCCGGTTCACGCTGGTCGATTCGTGCGCGGCTCAAGACCGACCATCGTCCCTTGGTGCTGGTGGCGGATGAGCCGGCATTGGCGGCCTTTGCTGCCGAAGGCCTGTCGGCCCGGTTGCTCGACGGTGGCTTCGCTGCCTGGGTCTCGGCCGGCCTGCCGGTCAACCAGGATCCGCAGACACCGCCCGACGCCGAGTGCATCGACTTCCTGTTTTTCACCCACGACCGTCACAGCGGCAACAAGGACGCCGCGCGCCAGTACCTGGCCTGGGAAATCGGCCTGCTCGCGCAAATGAGCGAAGCGGAAATCGCCAGTCTCAAGCCGTTGGCACCTGTGTCGCGGGTGCGCACGCGCTTGATCCATGCCGCGCGCACCGAAAAAGGCCACGGTGGCCGCGCCGTCAACGTACCCATCACGCGCCTGAGCACCGTGCTGTTCGACAACCTGGCGCAGATGCGCGACGCCCGTGCCCGCCGCGACAGCGAGCGGGTGCTCAGCTACGGCGCGCGTGGCAACCCGACCTCCCATGCGCTGGAAGACCTGGTCACCGAGCTGGAGGGCGGCTTTCGCACACGGCTCTACGGCACGGGCCTGGCGGCAGCGGCCCAGGTGTTCCTGGCCTACCTGCGCCCCGGCGATCATGTGCTGATCACCGACGCGGTGTATTCCCCGGTGCGCAAGCTGGCACGTGAATTCCTCCAGCCGTTCGGCATCGAGGTCGGCTACTTCGCACCCGATGGCAAGGGCCTGGAAGCGCAACTGCAAGCCAACACCCGGCTGGTCTACGCCGAAGTGCCGGGCTCACTCTTGTATGAGCTGTGCGATCTGCCGGCGATTGCCGCGTTGTGCAAGCCACGCGACATCCTGCTCGCGGTCGACAACACCTGGGGTTCGGGCTACCTGTATCGACCGCTGGCGTTGGGCGCGGATATCTCGATCATGGCCCTGACCAAGTACCTCGGCGGCCACAGCGACGTGATGATGGGCAGTGTGTGCACCACGCAAGCCGCCTGGCCGGCGCTGGGCAGGATGAGCGACACTTTCGGCAACGCGGTGAGTGCCGACGACGCCTACCTGATCCTGCGCGGCGCACGCACCCTGGCCTCGCGCCTGGATGTGCACGAACGCCAGGCCGTGGACATCGCCCTGTGGTTGCAGGCGCAACCTCAGGTCAAGCGCGTGTTCCATCCGGCCTTGCCCGAGCATCCGGGGCATGGGTTGTGGCGCCGGGACTTCACTGGCAGCAATGGCTTGGTGTCGTTTGAGCTGGTGAATGCCGAGGCCGCCTACATCGAGCGGTTTATCGACGGCTTGCAGCTGTTCGGCCTGGGCGCTTCGTGGGGCGGCTATGAAAGCCTGGTCGCCGTGGCCGACACCCGCGACCGCGAGAGTGTGGCCGACCGTGGGCTGAACCCGGTGGTGCGCCTGCACATCGGTCTGGAGGATGTGGCGGCGTTGATCGAAGACCTGCAACGCGGCTTTGCCCTGGCGGGCTGAGGATGACCGCTCCCGCGCAAGGCGGGCGCGGTACAGGGGGGGTCAGCGGTTGACCAGTTTTGCCGGCAGCGCGATGACCAGGAAGCTGCTGAGGATCAGGCAGCCGGCAAAGAACCACAACGCACCGGCGCTGCTGCCGGTGACGTCGATCGCCACCCCCATCAACGAGTTGCTCACCAGGCCGGCGATATTCGCCAGCGAGCACGCCAGGGCAAAGCCGGTGGCGGCGGCGGTGCCTTTGAGAAAGGTCGCCGGCAGGCTGAAGAACACCGGCACTGCGCCGATGATCGCCGCCGAGGCAATCGCGAACAGCGCCACGGTAGCCGCGACGTTATGGGTGAAGAAGGTACTGGTGGCCATCGCTGCCGCGCCGATGAAAAACGGCACGATGATGTGCCAGCGGCGTTCGCGGTGTTTGTCGGAGCTGGCGCCGATCAACAGCATGCCCAGCAGGGCGGCGACGCTCGGCAGGGCGGTGAGGATGCCGATATGGAAGGTGTCGGTGACCCCGGCGTTGCGGATGAACGTCGGCATCCAGAAGCCCATGGCGTAGGCGCTGAGCAGGATCGAGAAGTCGATGCCGCCGAGCATCCATACCTTGAGGTTGAAGAAACCGTCACGGAAGCTGTGCTTGCTGCCGGCGCCATCGGTGTCGTCCTTGCGCAGTTCGGTTTCGAGCAAGGCCTTTTCTTCGTCCGACAACCATTTGGCTTGCTGGTAGGTGTTGGGCAGTGCCCAGAACGTCAGCGCGCCGAGCGCTACGCTGGGCACCGCCTCGATCAGGAACAGCCACTGCCAGCCGCGCAGGCCGCCCATGTGGTCGAAGTGGCCCATGATCCAGCCGGACAACGGGCCGCCGATCACGCTGGACAGCGGCAGGCCGATCATGAACAGCGCAATGATGCGCCCGCGTCGGTAGGTGGGAAACCAGGTGGTCAGGTAATACAGCACGCCCGGCAGGAACCCGGCCTCGGCGGCGCCGAGCAGGAAGCGCAGGATGTAGAACTGGGTCGTGGAGGTGACCAGCATGGTGCAGGCCGACAACAGGCCCCAGGTGATCATGATGCGCGCGATCCAGATCTTCGCGCCGACCCGCTCCAGGACCAGGTTGCTGGGGACTTCAAAAAGGATGTAGCCGACAAAGAACAGCCCGGCGCCGAGGCCGAACGCGGTTTCGCTGAACTGCAACTGGTCGAGCATCTGCAGTTTGGCGAAGCCGATGTTGATCCGGTCGAGGTAAGCAGCCAGATAACAGAAGCACAGGAAGGGAATCAGCTTCCAGGTGATCTTGTGGTAAAGCGTGTTGACCGGGTCGGCGACCGTGGTCGCGGGCGCTGCATTCGCAATGGGCATCGGGTGTCTCCTGGCGGTGACTTATGGTTTTTATACAGCCGCTTTTGTGTCAGCACTTCGGAATGCTGTCGAAGCGGCTTCCAAAGGCAGTGTCAGAAGTGTTCTGCAGGTGCCGTGCTCTGTGGCGCGGTTGGTGGTAAAGCCTTATTGCTTCCTGAACTTGCTCATGGCCTCCTGCTTGCTCACCACGTCGCCGTACTTGCTGTCGATGTCGAACAGGTTGGCTTCATGGGGGGCCGGGTGTCGATCACCGACGCACTCACGCACGACGATGGTGCGAAACCCATGTTGCACTGCGTCCACCGCCGTCGCCCGAATGCAGCCGCTGGTGGAGCAGCCGGCCAGCACCACCGTGTCGATACCCTGGGCATGCAGCATCGAAGCCAGGCTGCTGCCAAAAAACGCGCTGGCGTACTGCTTGGTGATCACCACTTCATCGGCCTGGGGCAGTACCTCGGCGCAGAACGCCGCCAGTGGGTTGCCTTCGACCATGTCTTTCATCACCGGGGCTTTTTTCACCCAGATACCGCCATCGGCGAAATGGCCGGGATGGTAGCGGATATTGGTGTGCACCACCGCAATCCCGTGCTGGCGTGCGGTGGCCAGCAGCTCGATGCTTTCAGTCACGGCGACAACCACTTCGGGTGCATATAACGGCGCGCCTTCGGTGGTGTAGCCCTGCATGAAGTCGATCATCAGCAGCGCGGCTTTCTTGCCGAAGCCGATGCGGTTGCCCCACACGCCCTGGTAGTTGGCGTCGGCGGATTGTTCGCTCATCTTTTCAACCCTCATTTTCGAGTAGTGCTCACTTCAGTACGCACCGGAGAGCAGGGCGCCCGCACCGGGAACGATGGGTTCCAGGTCCAACGCCTTGAGCATGGCGTAGGTGGTGGCGATGGCGGCGGTGAGCACCGGCTTGCCGGTCTGTGCCTCGACCTTGGCCACCACCGGCAGCGACTGCATCTGCACGCAAGCCGACAGCACGATCACGTCGACGCCTTCCAGGTTCATGCCGGCAACGATGGTCGGCAGGTTGGCCGGGTCGTGGCGGGCCACTTCGAGGTTGTCGGGGATCTCCAGCGCGCGCCAGTCCACCACCTCGAAGCCTTCTTCGCGGATGTAGTTCACCACCAGCTCGGTCAGCGGTTTCATGTACGGCGCGACAATCGCGATGCGCCTGGCGCCCATCACCTTCAAGCCGTCGATCAGCGCACCGGCGCTGGTGATCACCGGGGCGTTGGCGTCGTTATCGGCGGTGGCCTTGCGCAGGCGTTGTTCGGACTGGCGGTGGTAACCCAAGCCCATGGCCATGATCGCTACCAGGCACGCATACCCCAGCACGTCGACCTTGGCGTCGGACAGCTCGACGGCGCAGCGGTCGGATTCGCCGTCCATGGCCGCCAGTTCTTCCTTGCGCACTTGCTTCATGCGCATGCGGCTGGAGTGGAAGGTAAAGCGCTCGGGGCGGATCGCCTGGCGTGCGGTGAGCATGGCCGGGATCTCGGTCTCCATGGTGGTGTTGGAACTCGGCACAATCTGGCCGATGCGGTAGGGCTTCTGCATGGGAGTGTCCTTATTGTTGTGTGAGGAAGTCGCCGAGGGCAGCGAAGAAACCTTCAAGGTCATCCCACGGAATCATGTGCCCGGCATTCGGCACGCGGACCACCTGGGTGCGCGGTTGCAGGTCCTGGATCTCGGCGATGTCCTCGTCGAGGATCACGCCGCCGCGTCCGGCCACCATCAATAGGGCTGGGGCAATGAGGTGGGGCAGGTCCTGGTGGAAGTCCACCGTGTGGAAGTCATTGAAGGCGCGCACGATGGCGGGCTCAAAGCAGGTGTGCAGCCATTCGGCGCGCAGGTGCAGTTGTTCGTCGGTCCAGGTGGCGCAGAAGGCGCGCATCGCCTCGGCGTCCATGCCGATCAGGGATTGGCGGATCGAGTCGACGTACCACGGCAATTTGCTCGGATACTCCCGTCGGCCCGGGCCGGATATCGGTGGGTCGATCAACACCACGCGGTTGACGCCCTGGGGATGCAGCACGGCGCTGCGTACGGCAAGGCGCGCGCCCATGGAGTGGCCCATCAGGTGGTAGCTGTCCAGGTTCAGCGCATCGGCAAAGGCAGCGATGTCCTCGGCGCAGGTATCCGCGCTGTAATCCAGCTCCGGACCCGTCGAGGACAGCCCGCGCCCGCGTACATCCAGCACGTAGGTGTCGAACTGCGTGCCCAGGCGCTCGGCCACGAAGCCCCAGGTGATTGCCGGGCTGGTGATGCCCGGGATCAGGATCAGCGCCGGGCCTTTGCCGCCATAGCGCAGGTAATGCTGGCGAATGCCGTTGGCCTGGACGTTGCCGCCGTAGAGGAAGGTACTCATGCGGCCACCCCCGATTTGAGCGGCTGGGCGTAGAGGTCATAGCCATACACCCAGGCCGGGTCTTCCTGGCTGCGCAACCAGGTGTTGGCGTTCGAGACGGCCTGCACGCGGGATGCGCGCTCCTTGCGGTTGGCTTCGTAGAGTTCAAAGGCCGTGCGGTAGTCGCTGATGCCGGTTTCCTGCAGGCAGCGCGTGAGCATCGCGGCGTCTTCGATGGCCATGCCGGCGCCTTGGGCCATGTGGGGCTTCATCGGGTGGCAGGCATCGCCCAGCAGCACCAGGCGGCCACGGCTCCACAGCGGTAACGGATTGCGGTTGCGCAACGGCCACTTGGTCACGCTTTCGGTGCACTCGATCAGCGCCTGCACGGTGGGATGGTAGCCCTTGAAGGCGTCGAACATCTCATCGCGGCTGCTGTCGACGAACGCGCCCTGGAAGTCCCATTCGGCATGGGGCACGCCAGTCACGTAGTAGTACTCGTCGCGCTTGCCGGTGGTGTAGTAGACCATCATGTGGCGGTCCTCGGTCCACCACTTGATGCAGTCCTCGAACTTCACGTCGTACTTGGCCAGTTGGTCGCCACGGATCAGTGCGCGGTGCGCGACCCAGCCGCTGTACAGCGGTTTTTCCACGCCCAGCAGTTCCTCGCGGATCTTCGAATTGATGCCGTCGGCACCGATCACGATATCGGCGTAGGTCACTTCGCCGTCAGCGAAACTCAGGCGCACCTGGGTGTCGGTTTCTTCGAGGGTTTCCAGGCGCTTGTTGAAGTGCAGGGTGCCGGGTTTGAGGGTGGACATCTGCAAGGCGTGCAGGTCGCCGCGGTGCACGGTGATGTAGGACGCGCCGTAGCCGGTGAGCGGGATGCGTGAGAGGTAATCACCGCTTTCACCGCAACGACTGAACCAGTACTCGGGGTGCGAGCCCATCAGGTCCAGCTGCTTTTCGATACCCATGCGGCGGAAGATTTTCATGATGTTGGGGCCCATGTGGATCCCTGCGCCCAGCCGGGAAAACTCTGGCGCCTGCTCGTAGATGTCGACGTCGAAGCCGGCTTGCTGCAACAGGGTGGCCGCCGCCGCGCCGCCCAGGCCGGCACCGACGATGGCGATTTTTTGTGTGCTTCCCATGGGGCGTGATCCTCTGTCCTGTTGATTTTTGGCGGCGTCTGTCCGCAAGGTTTTTAAAGTGTATACGCTACTTTTTTCAAATGGGAAGCCCGCGCTGATAAATTTATTATCTGCCTGTATTTGTCATCTGTACTGTATTTTTCCCTTTGTCTGTTGGTTTTGTGTGAAAAGGTAACGTTCTCTTGCGCTACTTGCAGTCCGCCTGCAATTCAGGTCTTATCGAAATTAATTGGCGTGTACGCTATAAAAATGCACCAGCGTGAAGCGCGATGCCTGAACGTGGTGCAGCCCACAGGAGACAGGAAAATGCCGGTAAGCGATTGCGAACTGACCCAAATGTTTGAACATGTGCTGAAGCTGTCGAACGTCGACCCGACCCAGAGCGTTGCCGTGCTCAAGAGCCATTACTCCGACCCGCGCACCGTACGCGCCGCGATGGATGCGGCGCAGCGCCTGGGGGCCAAGGTGTATGCGGTGGAGCTGCCGTCATTCAACCATCCACGGGCGATGGGCAATGACATGACCGCCTACTGCGGCGACACCGCGCTCACCGGCAATCTCGCCGCCCAGCGCGCCCTGGAAGCGGCCGACCTGATCGTCGACACCATGATGCTGCTGCATTCGCCGGAGCAGGAGCAGATCCTCAAGACCGGCACGCGCATCCTGTTGGCGGTGGAGCCGCCGGAAGTACTGGCGCGCATGCTGCCCACCGAGGCGGACAAGGTGCGTGTGCTGGCCGCCGAGCAAGTGCTCAAGAAGGCGCGTTCGATCCAGGTGAAGTCCCGTGCCGGCAGCGACTTCCGCGCCGCATTGGGGCAATACCCGTCGGTGACCGAGTACGGTTTTGCCGATGAACCGGGGCGCTGGGACCATTGGCCCAGCGGTTTCCTGTTTTCCTGGCCCAATGAAGAAACCGCCGAGGGCGTGCTGGTGCTGGATGTCGGCGATATTCTGCTGCCGTTCAAGACCTACGCCCGCGAGCGGATCACCCTGGACATCGAGAAGGGCTTTATCACCGGGATCTACGGCGGCTTCGAGGCCGAGTACCTGCGTGACTACATGAAGTACTTCAATGACCCCGAGGTGTACGGCATCTCCCATATCGGCTGGGGCCTGCAGCCACGGGCGCAGTGGACGGCCATGGGCCTGCACGACAAGAACGACGGCATGTGCATGGATGCGCGGGCGTTCTACGGCAATTTCCTGTTCTCCACCGGGCCGAATACCGAAGTGGGTGGCACCCGCAAGACGCCCTGCCATATGGATATTCCGCTGCGTAACTGCGATGTGTATCTGGATGATGAGGCGGTGGTCATTGGGGGGAATGTGGTTGCCCCAAAAGCTTCCCTGGCACGCTGAAAATCCAATGTGGGAGGGGGGCGCCAGCCCCCGATAGCGGTGGATCCGCTACAGATAATCTGACTGACCCACCGCTATTGGGGCCTCCCACTTTTTTGACCGCATTCAGGCAATGAGATCCTTGAGTCATTTCGGCATCCCCGCCATCATGCCTCCCCATCGCCAACCACCCACCGAGCCCGCCGTGCCTGATTCCTACGTTTTTTCTGAACAAGTTGGTCACCTGTTGCGCAAGGCCTACCAGCGCCACCTGGCGATTTTTCAGCAGAATGTCGGCGATTCCCAGCTCACCGCCGTGCAGTTCGTCACCCTGTGCGCGCTGCGCGATCACGGTGCAAGTTCCCTCACCGAACTGGTCAAGGCCACGGCCGTGGACCAGGCGACCATTCGCGGGATCGTCGAGCGGCTCAAGGCCAAGGAGCTGATCACCCTTGAGCCCGACCCGCAGGACAAGCGCAAGGTGGTGGTCGACCTGTCTGCCGCCGGCGCCGAGCTGGTCGCTCAAACCACGCCCCGCGCCACACAGATCAGCGAATTGACCATGAGCAACCTCAACCCTGCAGAACGGATCGCGGTACTGTTTCTGTTGCGCAAGATGATCGACGATCCCCAGGAATAAAGCTGGCTGGCATCGTTTTTGCTTTGTGTTGATGTAGCAGGCACTTCATCAGTCAAGTGTGTCGTGAGACCCCAGGTCCGCGACGCTTTTTTTTGGCTTGTTCATGTAGTGTCTACTTCATCAAATGATTCGGGCGAAGCAAATGATCAGCCAGCACATCACGGTAGCGCTTGAGGTCAATGGGCAAACCAGCGAAGTCAGCGCCATGGCGGATACACCGCTGTTGCTGGTACTGCGCAATGACCTGCAACTCAACGGCCCCAAGTACGGCTGCGGCCTGGGCGAGTGCGGTGCGTGCACCGTGATCATCGATGGCGTCGCTGCGCGGTCGTGTGTGTTTCCGCTGTCGGGCGCGGTGGGGCGCGAGATCGTCACCCTCGAAGGCCTCGGCACCCGCGAGGCGCCGCATCCGGTGCAGCAGGCCTTTATCGATGAGCAGGCCGCACAATGCGGCTACTGCCTCAACGGCATGATCATGGCCACCAAGGCCTTGCTCGACCGTAACCCCAGCCCCAGCGAAGCCCAAGTGCGCGTTGAGCTGGCGGGCAACCTCTGCCGCTGCGGCACCCATATCGAAATCCTTCGCGCGGTGCTGCGAGCCGCGCACCTGATGAACGTGGAGGGATGACCATGACCGACGCCTCGCTTTCCCGTGACCAGTGGCTGGCCAAGACCGGCGTTCTGTTGGTCGTCGATGACGTGCTGCCGCCGTCGGGGCCGGTGGCCAAGGGTGGTACACCCAGCGTGAAGCCCAAGGAGCTGGGGCTGTTTATTGCCGTCAACGATGACGGCCTGGTGTATGCATTCAACGGCCATGTGGACCTGGGCACCGGCATCCGTACCGCGCTGGCGCAGATCGTCGCCGAGGAACTCGACCTGAACATGGCGCAGGTGAAGATGGTCCTCGGCGATACCGAGCGCGTGCCGAACCAGGGCGCGACCATTGCCAGCGCCACATTGCAGATTTCCGCGATCCCACTGCGTAATGCGGCGGCGGAGGCGCGGCGCTTCTTGCTGGCGCGGGCGGCGGGGCGCTGGGACGTGAGCACGGCCAGCCTCAGGGTGGAAGGCGGCGTGATTCACGGCGCCGACGGGCGCACCAGCACCTACGCGCAACTGGTCAGCGGCCAGCACGACCAGTTGCGTATCAGCGGCGATGCGCCCCTCAAGGCCGTCGAGGACTACCGCCTGGTGGGCAAGGGCGCCGAGCGGGTAGACATCCCGGGCAAGGCCACCGGTGAACTGACCTATGTGCACGATATGCGTGTGCCCGGCATGCTCCACGGCCGGGTGATCCGCCCGCCGTATGCGGGGCTTGATTGCGGTGACTTTGTCGGCAACAGCCTGTTGTGCGTGGATGAAGACTCCATCGCGCATATCCCCGGTATCGTCGCGGTGGTGGTGATCCGCGATTTTGTCGGCGTGGTGGCGCTGCGCGAAGAGCAGGCGATCAAGGCTGCCCAGGCGTTGCAGGTGCAG
This sequence comes from Pseudomonas sp. NFACC42-2, assembly GCF_900116055.1. Lineage (NCBI taxonomy): Bacteria > Pseudomonadati > Pseudomonadota > Gammaproteobacteria > Pseudomonadales > Pseudomonadaceae > Pseudomonas > Pseudomonas sp. NFACC42-2. The sequence goes on along the minus strand of NZ_FOZO01000011.1, from coordinate 115,734 downwards.
TGGAAACCCTGGAACACCGCGCTGCCGGACATGGGCGATGTGGAGCAGGCCATCCGCGATAACCCACGGGTGCGCCGTACCGTGCTCGACCAGGGCAATGTCGACGCAGCCCTGGCCGACGCCAGCCAACGCATGCCGCGTAAGTACCTGTGGCCATACCAGATGCATGGCTCCATCGGTCCCTCCTGCGGGCTGGCCGATTACTCGCCGGCCGGCAGCCGCGTGTGGTCGGGCAGCCAGAACCCGCACCTGCTGCGCGCCGACCTGGCATGGTTGCTGGAATGCGATGAGGCGCTGATCGAGGTCATCCGCATGGAGGCTTCCGGCTGTTATGGACGCAATTGCGCCGACGATGTGTGCGCCGACGCCTTGCTGTTGTCCCGAGCGGTGGGCAAGCCGGTGCGCGTGCAATTGAGCCGCGAACAGGAGCACCTGTGGGAGCCCAAGGGCACCGCGCAGTTGATGGAGGTGGACGGCGGCCTCAACGCCGATGGCAGCATCGCCGCCTACGACTTCGACACCAGCTACCCCTCCAACGGTGCACCGACCCTGGCCCTCTTGCTCACCGGCCGCGTCGAACCGCTGGCGGCGATGTTCGAGATGGGCGACCGCACCTCGATTCCACCCTACGACATCGACCACCTGCGCGTGACCATCAACGACATGGCGCCCATCGTGCGCGCGTCGTGGATGCGCGGCGTGTCGGCGTTGCCCAACACCTTTGCCCACGAGTCCTATATCGATGAACTGGCCTTCGCGGCCGGCGTCGACCCGGTGGAATACCGCCTGCGCTATCTGAAGGACGAGCGCGCCATCGACCTGGTGAAATCCACCGCTGAACGCGCCAACTGGTCACCGCGCACCGCGCCGATGCAGACCGCCAGTGAAGACCACCTGTTGCGCGGTCGCGGCTTTGCCTACGCGCGCTACATCCACAGCAAGTTCCCCGGCTTCGGCGCGGCGTGGGCCGCCTGGGTAGCGGACGTGGCCATCGACAAACACACCGGCGATGTGTCGGTGACGCGGGTGGTGATCGGGCATGACGCGGGGATGATGATCAACCCGGCCGGCGTGCAGCATCAGATCCACGGCAATGTGATCCAGTCCACCAGCCGCGTGCTCAAGGAGCGTGTGACCTTTGAAGAATCGACGGTAGCGAGCAAGGAGTGGGGCGGTTACCCGATCCTGACGTTCCCCGAGGTGCCGCAGATCGACGTGCTGATGATGCCGCGCCAGGACCAGCCCCCCATGGGCGCGGGTGAATCGGCGTCGGTGCCCAGCGCGGCGGCGATTGCCAATGCGATCTACGACGCCACCGGGATTCGTTTTCGCGAATTGCCGATCACTCCGGAGCGGGTGCTGGCGGCGCTGAATGCCGGCACGTTGGGTGAGCCGGCCAAGTCGCCGGAAAAACGCCGCAAGTGGTGGTTCGGTGCGCTGTTCGCGACGTTGGGCGCGCTGCTGGCTACGGCCTGGCCGTTTCACAATGAAATCGCACCCATCGCTGCGCCGAGTGCCGGCACCTGGTCCAAGGCCACGTTGGAGCGCGGACGCTTGCTGGCGGCGGTGGGCGATTGCGCGGTGTGCCATACGGCGCCCGGTGGCGCGGTCAATGCCGGTGGATTGGCCATGGAAACCCCCTTCGGTACCCTGTACAGCAGCAATATCACCCCGGATGTAGAGACCGGCATCGGCGCCTGGTCTTATCCTGCGTTCGAGCGGGCGATGCGCGATGGCATTGGCCGCGACGGGCGCAACCTGTACCCGGCGTTTCCCTATACGGCGTTTCGCAATATCAACGATGCGGATATGCAGGCGCTGTACGCCTACCTGATGTCCCAGGCGCCGGTCAGCCAGGCGCCGACGCCGAATGCCATGGGTTTTCCGTTCAATATCCGGCCGCTGATGGCGGGTTGGAATGCGTTGAATCTGCGCCGCGGTGAAATATCGCTGCAGCCTGAGCGCAGCGAGCAATGGAATCGCGGCAATTATCTGGTGAACGGCTTGGGCCACTGCGCAGCGTGCCACTCGCCGCGCAATTTCATCGGGGCCGAGAAGGGCGGCAAGTTTTTCCTGGCGGGCGGCATGGTCGATGGCTGGGAGGCGCCGGCACTGACCGGGTTGTCGAAGGCGCCGACGCCGTGGACCGAGGATCAGCTATTCACCTATCTGAGCACCGGCTATTCCGATGCCCATGGCGTGGCGGCAGGCCCGATGGGGCCGGTGGTGAGCGAGTTGTCGAAACTGCCCAAGGCGGATATCCGTGCGATGGCGGTGTACCTGGCGTCGCTGAAGGGCGAGGCCGTTGCTGAAGTGCAGGTGGCTGCCACGCTGCCAAATCCAAATGGCCGGCGCGTGTTCGACGGTGCGTGCAAGGCCTGCCACGCCGACGGGCTGGGGCCGAAATTGTTCGGGGTGAGCCCATCGCTGGCGACCAATACCAACGTGTTCAGCGATCAGCCGGACAATCTGATCAAGGTGATCCTGCAAGGCATCGGCAAACCTGCGACCAAGGACCTGGGCTACATGCCGGGTTTCAAGGACAGTTTGTCCAACAGCCAGGTGGCGGATCTGGTGGCGTACCTGCGCGGGCGGTTTGCGCCGAATGCGCCGATGTGGAATGGGTTGGAACACAAGGTCGCGCAGCTGCGCGCCAACCCGGGTACTCACTGACACGGCAGGGCTAAAGCGGTGGGAGGGGGATCACGCCGCGCACCACCAGGTCACTGATAAACCCCAGCCAATCCTGCTGCTGCCCCTTGTTCGACAAGTCTTCGCCGAGGAATGAGCTGAGAGTGTGGCGGTTGGAGTTATAGAAGTAGCACAGCGAGGCGATCATCAAGTACACGTGCTTGAGGTCGACATCCTCGCGGAACACGCCTTGGGCCTGGCCGGCTTCGATGATCGGGCGCAATACACCGACCGCTTCCCCCGACAGCCTGCGCAATTCGCCGGACTGCTTGGCGTGCTTGCCCTGGTGCAGGTTTTCGATGCTCAGGATCGCCACGAACTCCGGGTGCTTGATGTAGTAGTTCCAGATAAACGCAACCAGCTCGCGCAGGGCCTGCACCGGCGCATCAAGGTCCAGCTTGAGTGTGCTTTCGGCGTGGTTGAACTGCTCGTAGGTGTGTTCCAGTACGCAGACGAACAGGTGTTCCTTGCTGCCGAAGTAGTAATAGAGCATGCGGTCGTTGGAGTCGGCTTCCTTGGAAATGGTGTCGACGCGCCCACCGGAATAGCCGTCGCGGGTGAACACCTTGACCGCCGCCTGCAGAATGCGCGAACGCGTCTGGTCCGCCTGTTGGGCACGAACTCCGGTCTTCTTGATCGCCATGTCAAAGCGCCTTGCAGGACAGTTTGGGCGCGAAATATAACATGGGCTTTTTCCGCTCCGTTCCGTGACCGACAGGTTCTGTAATAAAAACGCCATTGCGCTGGGGATTAAATTCGGGACGGGCTATTTTGGTGCATCTCAATAACTAGAGTAGCCATGGATGAAATACCAACCCTTCAGCCGCACACTGATTGCCACCGCCCTGGTGTTGACCGTCAGCGGCGTACAGGCCGCTTCCCAGGCCCCGGTGGCCGGTGAAAATGGCATGGTGGTGACCGCCCAGCATTTGGCCACGCATGTCGGTGTGGATGTACTCAAGGCCGGCGGTAACGCGGTGGATGCCGCCGTGGCGGTCGGCTACGCGCTGGCGGTGGTGTACCCGGCGGCGGGTAACCTGGGTGGCGGCGGGTTCATGACCGTGCAACTGGCGGATGGGCGCAAGACCTTCCTCGACTTCCGCGAAAAAGCCCCGTTGGCGGCCACCGCCGATATGTACCTGGACAAGGCCGGCAATGTGGTCGAAGGCTTGAGTGCCAAGGGGCACCTGGCGGTCGGCGTGCCCGGCACCGTGTCCGGCATGGAGCTGGCCCTGAGCAAGTACGGCACCCTCAAGCGCGCCCAGGTGATTGCCCCGGCGATCAAGCTGGCGGAAAACGGCTTTGCCCTGGAGCAGGGCGATATCGACCTGCTGCACACCGCCACCGGTGAGTTCGAAAAAGACAAGGATATGCGCGGGATCTTCCTGCACAACGGCCAGCCGCTGCAGGTCGGCCAGAAGCTGGTGCAGAAAGACCTGGCGAAAACCCTGAAGGAAATCTCCGCCAAGGGCAGCGACGGTTTCTATAAAGGGTGGGTCGCCAAGGCCTTGGTGGATTCCAGCCAGGCCGGCAAGGGCATCATCACCCAGGCCGACTTGGACAAGTACAAGACCCGCGAACTGGCGCCCATCGAGTGCGACTACCGCGGCTACCACGTGGTCTCGGCACCGCCGCCAAGCTCGGGCGGCGTGGTGATCTGCCAGATCATGAACATCCTCGAAGGCTACCCGATGGCCGACCTCGGCTATCACTCGGCCCAGGGCCTGCACTACCAGATCGAAGCCATGCGCCACGCCTACGTGGACCGTAACAGCTACCTGGGCGATCCGGATTTCGTGAAGAACCCGATCGAGCATCTGCTGGACAAGAACTACGCGGCCAAACTGCGTGACGCCATCGAGCCGCACAAGGCCGGGGATTCCCAGGCGATCAAGCCGGGTGTGTCGCCGCACGAAGGCAATAACACCACGCACTACTCGATCGTCGACAAGTGGGGCAACGCGGTCTCTGTCACTTACACCCTCAACGACTGGTTCGGTGCGGGCGTGATGGCGAGCAAGACCGGGGTGATCCTCAACGATGAAATGGACGACTTCACCGTCAAGGTCGGGGTGCCGAACATGTACGGCCTGGTCCAGGGTGAAGCCAACGCCATCGCACCGGGCAAGGCGCCGCTGTCGTCGATGAGCCCGACCATTGTGACCAAGGACGGCAAGGCCGTGATGGTCGTCGGTACGCCAGGCGGCAGCCGCATCATTACCGCGACCTTGCTGACCATCCTGAATGTCATCGACTACAAGATGAATATCCAGGAAGCCGTGGACGCGCCGCGTTTCCACCAGCAATGGATGCCGGAAACCACCAACCTGGAGACCTTCGCGGTCAGCCCGGACACCCAGAAGATTCTGGAAAGCTGGGGCCACAAGTTTGCCGGGCCGCAGGATGCCAACCACTTGGCGGCGATCCTGGTGGGGGCACCGTCCCTGGAGGGTAAGCCGGTGGGTAACAACCGCTTCTATGGCGCGAATGACCCGCGTCGTAATACCGGCCTGTCGCTGGGCTACTAACCCCCCTGGTGTCGTAGTGAGCGGGCTTGCCCGCTCACCACAACAGCTGTTCTACCGCAGCAAACGCGGCGGTGCGGCGCTCCTCCCAACTCCCCCTGATGACCACCACCGCCTGTCGATGCGCCTGCATCCACGCCAGGCTGTCCTGGAAAAACGCCTGGCGGTCGGCCAGTTCCGGTTGGCAGCGCTGGCCGTCGGCGGTCCATTCCACATCATCCGGCGACAGCAGCAGGTGCAGGTCGTAATGCCGCGCCAGCAGTTCGTCGTCGAGCCATGCGGGGTAGTCGCCGAACAGGGTCTGGCTCCACAGTCTGTTGGTCAGCAGGTGCGTGTCGAGGACCAGCAGGCGCGGCTGCCGGGCGCGGGCGGCATCTTCCCAGGCCAGTTGGCCGTGGGCGATCGCCGGGATATCCCCCAGGTGGGTGTCGCGCTGGTGCCGGTCGATGAAATACCGCACGTACTCACCGACCATCAGCCCACCGAAATGCGCGTGCAGCTCGGCGGCCAGCCAGCTTTTACCGCTGGACTCGGGACCGGCCAGGACCACCACCTTCATGCGCGCAGCGCCGGGTCGGCGAGCCATTCACGCCAGCCTTGCACGGCGATCACGGTGAACAGGGCATAGAGCGCAGCGGTGAGATACAAGCCTTTGTAGAGGAACAGCCCGACAAAAATCACGTCCACGGCAATCCACAGCGGCCAGCATTGCACGCGTTTCTGCGCCATCCACAGTTGCGCCACCAGGCTGAAACCGGTGAGGGCGGCGTCGAGCCAGGGCTGGGCGGCATCGGTCCAGTGCGCCATCGCGGCGCCCAGCAGCAGGCTGCCGACCGCGCCGATGGCCATGCTGGTCATGATTGCCGGCCAACCCAGGCGGGTGACCTGGCGCCCTTGCCTGACCTCGCCGGCGCGGGTCCACTGCCACCAGCCGTAGACTTGCAAGGCGGCATAGACCACCTGCAGCAGCATGTCGGAATAGAGCTTCACGTCATAGAACACCCAGGTGTACAGCAACACCATCACCAGGCCGATGGGCCAGCACCAGGGGTTTTGCTTGACCGTCAGCCAGACAGCGATCACCCCCAGGGCGGCGGCGAACAGTTCAAGCCCGGACATGGCGGTTCCTTGGGAGAGTGGGAGAGGGCGGGGATTGTAACCAGAGGCCAGCAATCTTCAAAACACAGTAGGGCAAATGTGGGAGGGGGCTTGCCCCCGATAGCGGAGGGTCAGCTGCACATATGCAGACTGATGTATCGCCATCGGGGGCAAGCCCCATCCCATATTTGGAGCAGTGTTAGACCTTGAACTGGCGCAAGAGGCCGTCGAGCTGCTCGCTCAGCCCGCGTAAATGCACGCTGGCCACGTTGGACTGCTCGGCCGCCATTGCGGTGCTGTGGGACAGGCTCGCAGCCTGGGTGACGTTCTGGTTGATGTCTTCCACCACATGGGCCTGTTGCAGGGTGGCGCTGGCAATCGAGGCATTCAAACCGTTGAGGTTGTGCAGCGCCTGGCCGATGGCGGTGAGGCTGGCACCGGCCTGGCCGGCTTGTTCGATAGTCAGTTGCGAGGCGCTGTGGCTGTCGCTGATCACCTTGACCGCGGCTTCCGAGTGACCTTGCAGGCGCTCGATCATCGCCTGGATCTCGGCGGTGGATTTTTGCGTGCGCTGGGCCAGCAGGCGGACTTCATCGGCCACCACGGCAAAACCACGGCCTTGTTCCCCGGCGCGTGCGGCTTCGATGGCGGCGTTGAGGGCCAGCAGGTTGGTCTGGTCGGCGATGGAGCGGATCACTTCCAACACACCACCGATCTGCGTGCTTTCGCTGGACAAGGTGCGGATCACTTCCACGGCCTGGCTGATGGTGGTGGAGAGCTGGTCGATCTGCTGCAGGCTGCTGTCGATATTGACCTGGCCTTGCTGCGCCTGGGCTTGGGCATCGCGCATTTCGCTGGCGGCGTGTTCGGCGTTCTTGGCCACGTCCTGCACGCCGTAGGTGACTTCATTGATGGCGGTGGCCACCAGTTCCATCTGCTGGGACTGTTGCTGGCTGCGGTCATGGGCCTGGGTCGCGTTGTTGCCCAGCTCCGTGGACGACTGGCCCAGGGCGTTGGCGCACACCTGCAACTGGCTGACGACCTGGCGCAGCTTGGCCGTGAAGGTGTTGAAGTGCTGGGACAGTTGGGTGACTTCGTCGCGGCCGTGGGTATCGAGGCTGCGGGTCAGGTCGCTTTCGCCGCTGGCGATGTTGCCCATGGCGTTCACCGCATCCTGCAGGGGGCGCACGATGCTGCGGGCAATCAGCGATACCAGCAGGGCCATCACCAGTGCGATGCCGAGGACGATAAACGAGGCCTTCCACACTTGGCTGTTGAACTCGGCCTGCACATCGTCCACGTACACGCCGGAGCCGATGATCCAGCCCCACGGCTCGAACAACTGGATATACGAGGTTTTCGCCACCGGCGCATCCGCGCCCGGCTTCGGCCAGCGGTAGTTGATGATGCCGGCACCCTTGGCCTTGGCCAGGATCACGAACTCGTTGAACACGGCAAACCCGTCGGGATCGCGGATGGCCGAGAGGTTCTGGCCGTCCAGCTTGGGGTTGGCCGGGTGCATGATCATCACGGGGGTGAGGTCATTGATCCAGAAGTAGTCGTCGTGGTCATAGCGCAGGCCGCGCACCGCGCTCAGGGCTTGTTTTTGCGCCGCTTCGCGGGTCATCACGCCGGTGGTTTCGAGGCTGTGATAAAACGTCAGGATCCCGCTGGCGGTCTGGACCACGTGCTGGGTCTGCTGGCGCTTGGCCTGGTACAGGTCGTCGTGGATCTGCTTGAGCATCAGCAAACCCAGGGCCATCAGCATCAGCACGGCGACGATCAGGATCATCCAGAGGCGTCGGCTGATCGACATATTGCGCAAACTGTTCATCGTCCTGTCACTCCGGGCTTTTTATAATTGTGGGCGTCGCATCGACTTTTACGCCTCGTCTGATAGGCTTTCGGCCTGAAATCGCAAAACCTGAGTACTGCCTGATTTTTCACAGAATTTTTGCAGACCGGCATTGACCATGGTCAACACCGGGCACTTGAGTGCGCTCGTCAGTGAACCATTAAAAGATTGATAAGGCATGCCACAGCGCATGACCTTTGGGGGAAGCATGGATTTTTGGACCGCCATTCAGGCATTGATTCTTGGCGTCGTGGAGGGGCTTACCGAGTTCCTGCCGATCTCCAGCACCGGACACCAGATTATCGTCGCCGATTTGCTCGACTTCGGCGGCGAACGCGCCATGGCGTTCAACATCATCATCCAGCTGGGTGCGATCCTCGCGGTGGTCTGGGAATTCCGGCGCAAGATCCTCGACGTGGTCACCGGCTTGCCGACCCAGCGCAATGCCCAGCGCTTCACGGTCAACCTGCTGATCGCGTTCCTGCCGGCCGTGGTGCTGGGGGTGATCTTTGCCGACCTGATCCACCATTACCTGTTCAACCCGATCACCGTGGCAGCCGCGTTGGTGATCGGCGGCATCGTGATGCTGTGGGCCGAGCGCCGCGAGCATGAAGTGCACGCCGAAAGCGTCGATGACATCACCTGGAAAGACGCGCTCAAGGTCGGTTTTGCCCAGTGCCTGGCGATGATCCCGGGTACGTCGCGCTCCGGCTCGACCATCATCGGCGGCCTGCTGTTCGGCCTGTCGCGCAAGACCGCCACCGAGTTTTCATTCTTCCTGGCCATGCCGACCATGGTCGGTGCGGCGGTGTACTCGGGCTACAAATACCGCGACCTGTTCCAGCCGGCGGACCTGCCGGTGTTTGCCATTGGCTTCGTCACCTCGTTCATCTTCGCGATGATCGCGGTCAAGGGCCTGCTCAAATTCATCGCCAGCCATAGCTACGCGGCGTTCGCCTGGTACCGCATTGCGTTCGGCCTGCTGATCCTGGCGACCTGGCAATTCGGCTGGATCGACTGGGCAGCGGCCAAGGCATGATGGTTCAGCATCCGCGCTTGAAAGCGGCGATCTTTGTGCTGCTGTGCGCGGCGCCGCTGGTGGGGTCGGTACTGGTGTGGCAACGCGGCGAAACCGTGATTCCGCTGGTGGCCTATGGGGTGGTCAGCGTCATCGCGTTTTTCCTGTACTGGAGCGACAAGCGCAAGGCCCGCACCGACAGTTGGCGCACCCCGGAAAACATCCTCCACGCCGTGGAACTGGCGGGCGGCTGGCCAGGGGCGCTGATTGCCCAGCAGGTGTTTCGGCACAAGACGCGCAAGGTGTCTTACCAGGTGCTGTTCTGGGTGATCGTGCTGTTGCACCAGGTGTTCTGGCTGGACCAGTTGTTCCTCGGTGGCACGCTACTGTCCGTTCTCTAGCAGCAACCCCACCTGTGTGCGCTTGGGCAATTTGCTCACCACCAACTGGTGGGAGCGCTGCAACAGGCTTCGCAGTTCCTCGGCCCCCAGCGGGTAGGGCGTGTTCATGATGATCCACTGCGCGCGTGCCAGGTACGGCGCCGGGTGGATGCCGGGACGGTCCACATGGCCGAGGAACAAGTCCTTGTCGACCTTGAACGCCAGCGAGTCGCCGCGCAGGTTCTGCAGGGCGAACATCTTGTTGCCGGCGATCGAGAACACTCGCACGCCGCCCCATTTGTAGTCTTCCCGCGCGCCGGGCAGGCTCAGGCAGAAACTCGCGACCTGTGCTTCGGTCATTTTCATAGCAGGCGGTCTCCGCAGCTTTTGAAGCCTTCTTCCAGGTAATCGATCCAGGCGCGAATCGCCGGCAGCACGCCGCGTCGATGCGGGTAGACGGCCTGCAGCCAGCCGCCCGGCAACGACCACTCCGGCAGCAACTGTACGAGCCGGCCGCTGGCCAGTTCTTCTTCGCAGTACATCATTGGCAGCACGGTAAAGCCCAGGCCCATGATGGCGCTGGCCTTGCGTACGTTGAAGTCATCGACGCCCAGGCGCGCTTCCATCACCAGGTCGTGGGGGTTGCCTTCGGGGTCGAGGATGCGTTGGTGCACCATGCGGTCAGCTTCCAGCGCGCCGAGTATCGGCAGTTGCTTGAGGTCGTCGAGGGTGTTGATGTGTCGACCGTGCAAAAAGTTCGGGCTGGCGACCAGGGCCGTCTGGGCGGGGCGCAGGCGCTTGGTGACCAGCAGCGGGTCTTCATCGCCGAGTTCGCGCACGCGCAGCGCCACATCGATGCCTTCGGCTACCAGGTCGACACGGCGGTTGACCAGGGTCATCTCCAGCTGCACCTGGGGGTGAGCAGCCAGAAAACCCGCCACCACATCCGGCATTATGTTTTGCGCCAGCCCCACCGGGCACGTCACCCTCAGCCGCCCACGGGGTTCGCTGGACATGCTGGCGACGGCCTCGTCGGCCATTTCCGCTTCGAGCAGCATCGCCTGGCAGTGGCGCAGGTAGCGCTCGCCGACGGCGGTCAGGGTCAGTTGCCGCGTGGTGCGTTGCAGCAGGCGTGCGCCGAGGCGTTCTTCCAGCTCGGCAATGCGCCGCGACAGCCGCGACTTGGGAATGCCCAACAGCCGCCCGGCCGCCGCAAAGCCGCCGGCTTCGACGACTTTGGCGAAATAGTAGAGGTCGTTGAGGTCTTGCATGGTCAGCCTATTGTCCTGTCAGTGGGACAAACTATCGCATTTCAGGCGACTTATCGACTATTGGTTTCATGCGTAGCATCACCACCATCTGATCGCCACTGTCGATCCCACACTCGGAGATCCACCATGAAACTGTTGCACATCGATTCCAGCATCCTCGGCGACAACTCGGCTTCCCGTCAGCTCAGCGCTGGCGTGGTCAAGGCCTGGCAGGCGGCCGAGCCAGGTGTGGAAGTGACCTACCGTGACCTCGCCAGCGAAGGCATCAACCACTTCTCCGGCGCGACCCTGGGCGCCCTTGGCACCGCCGCCGAACTGCGTGACGCCGCGCAACAGCAAGAGGCCGACCTGAGTGCCAACAGCCTGGCCGAATTCCTCGCCGCCGACGCCGTGGTGATCGGTGCGCCGATGTACAACTTCACCATTCCAACCCAGTTGAAAGCCTGGATCGACCGCATCGCTGTTGCCGGCCAGACCTTCCGTTACACCGAAGCCGGCCCTGAAGGCCTGTGCGGTAACAAGAAAGTCATCATCGTGTCCACCTCCGGCGGCCTGCATGTTGGCCAGGCAACCGGTGTGGCCCACGAGGAATACCTCAAGGTGATGCTGGGCTTCCTCGGCATTACCGACATCGAATTCGTCCGCGCCCATGGCCTGGCCTATGGCGATGAGTTCCGCAGCAAGGCCTTGAGCGACGCCAACGTGCTCATCAACGAACAATTGTTCGCTGCTGCGTAAGGCTTGTGTAAATTTCGCCTCTGCTCGGTTTCAATCCGAAGCCGGGCGCCTAAACTCTGTATTCTTGTCGCCTGAAACGACCGGAATACGGAGTTTTTTCGTTTGCCCGCTGTCATTACTTTGGCCCAGGTTATGCACGCATGGGGTTATCACCCGATGCGAGTGCCTTGAACCATGGACTTTTCATATAGACATGCCGCGGGTGTTGAACGTGGTTACGCAGCAAAGGTGGACATCCTCATGATGCGTCTTTGTGCCGTTATGGTTCTTTCCCTGCTGGGCGGCCTGATTTCAGTGCACGCCGCGCCCGCGCCGCACCCCCATTGGAGTGTGGGCTTCCATCGCATGAGCTTTCTCGACCCGCTGGACCTGCAGCCGATGAAAGCCGTGGCCTTCTACCCGTCCACCGACGCTGAACACAGCACGCAACTGGGGCCCTATCAGGTCGCTGCCAGCGAAGATTCCAAGATCGCCATTGGCCGCTTTCCGATGTTGATGCTGTCCCATGGCAACACCGGTACGCCGCTGGCCCTGCATGACCTGGCCACCTCCCTGGCGCGCAAAGGCTTTGTGGTGGTCGCGGTGTTGCATCCCGGCGATAACTATAAGGACCACAGCCGCCTGGGCACGGTGAGTAACCTGTACGGCCGGCCGATCCAGATTTCCGAAGCGATCACCGCAACCCTGGCCGACCCGATGCTGTCGCCGTTCGTCAACGTCGATCAGGTGGGCGTTATCGGCTATTCGGCCGGTGGCGAAACCGCGTTGATCCTGGCCGGTGCCAAGCCGGACTTCGACCGCCTGCGCCGCTATTGCCAGGAACGCCCCGAAGACCGCGATGCCTGCACCACCAAGGGCGAACTGGTGGTGGACCGTGACGACCTGCAGCCGCAATCCGACCCGCGCATTCATGCCTTGATGTTGATGGCGCCGTTGAGCCTGATGTTCGGCCGTCACACCCTGGCCGACGTGCATGTGCCGGTGCTGCTCTACAGCGGCGATGGCGACAAGCTGGTGGCGGTCGACAAGAACGCCGCCGCCCTGGCGCGCAAGCTGCCGGAGCCACCGGACTTCAAGCTGCTGGCGGGGGCAGGGCACTTCGTGTTCATGGCGCCGTGTGACAGCGACCAATTGGCCGCAATGCCGGCGATCTGCACCGATGCCGACGGCGTCGACCGTGAAGGCATCCACCGCGACCTGATCTCCGAGGCCGGGCGTTTTTTCACCCACACCCTCGGTCAGGCTACCCGCGCCGGCTTGCAGACCGCCGATCAGTAAGCGCGGCGCTTGAGCAGCAAGGTCACGCCCAGCGCCGTGACCGACAGCACCGCTGCGCAGAAGAAAATCCAGCTGTAACCCAGGTTCAGCGCCACGGCGCCCATCAACGGCCCGGCAATCGCCAGGGCCAGGTCGAAAAACACCGCATAGGCACTCAGGCCCGCACCGCGACTGCTGTTCGGCACCTGCTTGATGGCCTCCACGCCCAGCGCCGGGTACACCAGCGACAAGCCAAAGCCGGTCAGCCCTGCACCGATCAAGGCTACGCCGGTGGACGGTGCCAGCCACAGCAGCGTCAGGCCCAGGGTCTCGATGATCATGCAGGCAATCGCCGCCCTGAAGCCGCCAAAACGGCTGATCGCGGAGATGAACAGCAGCCGCGAGAGGATAAAACACACGCCAAACACCGTGAGGCAGTACGCCGCGCCGGCCCAGCCGCGATTGAGGTAATACAGGGTGATAAAGGTGGTCAGGGTGCCGTAGCCGATGGACGCCAGGCACAGGCTGGCACCAAAGGGTGCGATGCGCCCGAACACCGCCCAGAACGGCAGGCGTTCGCCGCGCACCACCGGCACCGAGGGTTTATTGCGGATCAGCACCAGGCCCAGCGCCGCCAACACCGACAGCGCGATACCCAGGCTGGTGTAGCCATATTCGGCGACCATCACCACCCCGAGCGGCGCGCCGATGGCGATGGCACCGTAGGAGGCAATGCCATTCCACGAAATCGACCGCGCCGTGTGCTCCGCCCCGACCTGGCCCATGCACCAACTGATGGTGCCCACGCCGATCAGGCCTTGGGCCACGCCCAGCAACAGCCGTCCGACGATCAGAATCCCCAGGCTCAGGCTGGGCAGGCTGTCCACCAGGGTAGCGAAGAACGTCAACACGCCGCTGACCAGGATGCCCGCCAGCCCCAGCACAATCGCGCGCTTGGTGCCGACGTTGTCGGACATGCGCCCGGCCATGGGGCGGCTGAGCAGGGTTGCCAGGTACTGCGAGCCGATGGTGATCCCGGCCACCACCGCGCTGAAGCCCAGTTGCTCATGGACATAGCCCGGGATTACCGCAATCGGCAGGCCGATGCAGATAAAGGCGATGAAGGTGTAGAAGACGATGGAGACGATCTGCAGGGTGATCGACAGGGAGGAGGAGGCGGCGTTGGACATGGGCACTCGTTCGCGGGCGGGCGGTGAATGCATCATGGCAAGGGCTTGGGGGAAAAGGAAGCAGGCTAACTACTTTGACTGAGAAACCGGCTTACTGTGGCGAGCGGGCTTTTGTGGTGAGCGGGCTTGCCCCGCGCTGGGCTGCGCAGCAGCCCCAATAAAAAACACCGCATTCTGCCAGGCAAAACGCGGTGTTCGTTTTCAGGGCCGCTGCGCAGCCCAGCGCGGGGCAAGCCCGCTCACCACAACAAGCTCCCGCGCCACAACAAGCATGCTCCGAGGGGTTCAGGTCGCTACTGTTAGAACACCACGCCTTGGCTGCGCAGGTAATCGTCGTAGGTGCCGCTGAAGTCGATCACGCCGTTGGCGCTCAACTCGATGATGCGGGTGGCCAGGGACGACACGAACTCACGGTCGTGGCTGACGAAGATCAGCGTGCCCGGGTAGTTCTCCAGCGCCAGGTTCAGCGCCTCGATGGATTCCATGTCCAAGTGGTTGGTCGGTTCGTCCATGATCAGCACGTTCGGCTTTTGCAGGATCAGCTTGCCGAACAGCATGCGGCCTTGCTCACCACCGGAGATCACCTTGACTGACTTGAGGATCTCGTCGTTGGAGAACAGCATGCGCCCCAGGGTGCCACGGATCACTTGCTCGCCTTGGGTCCACTGGCCCATCCAGTCGAACAGGCTCATGTCGTTTTCGAAGTCACTCGCGTGATCTTGGGCGTAGTAGCCCAGTTCTGCCGCGTCGGTCCACTTGATGCTGCCGGCATCTGGAGTCAGTTCGTTGACCAGGGTGCGCAGCAGGGTGGTCTTGCCGATACCGTTCGGGCCGATGATCGCCACGCGCTCGCCGGCTTCGATCTGGAAGCTGAAGTCCTTGAACAGCGGCTTGCCGTCGAAACCTTTGGCCATGCGCTCGACGATGACCGCCTGTCGATGCAGCTTCTTGTTCTGTTCGAAACGGATGAACGGGCTCACGCGGCTCGAAGGCTTGACCTCGGCCAGCTGGATCTTGTCGATCGCCTTGGCGCGGGAAGTGGCCTGCTTGGCTTTCGAGGCGTTGGCCGAGAAGCGGCTGACGAAGGACTGCAGCTCGGAGATCTGCGCTTTCTTCTTGGCGTTGTCCGACAGCAGTTGCTCGCGGGACTGGGTCGCCACGGTCATGTACTCGTCGTAGTTGCCCGGGAACAGGCGCAGCTCGCCGTAGTCCAGGTCAGCCATGTGGGTGCACACGCTGTTCAGGAAGTGACGGTCGTGAGAGATGATGATCATCAGGCTGGAGCGCTGGGTCAGGATGTTTTCCAGCCAGCGGATGGTGTTGATGTCCAGGTGGTTGGTCGGTTCGTCGAGCAACAGCACTTCCGGGTCCGAGAACAGCGCTTGGGCCAGCAACACACGCAGTTTCCAGCCGGGGGAGACTTCGCTCATCGGGCCGAAATGCTGTTCCAGGGGAATACCCAGGCCCAGCAGCAGTTCACCGGCACGGGATTCGGCGGTATAGCCGTCCATCTCGGCGAACTCGGTTTCCAGCTCGGCCACGGCCATGCCGTCGTCTTCGCTCATTTCCGGCAGCGAGTAGATACGGTCGCGCTCGGCCTTGACCTTCCACAGCTCCTCGTGGCCCATGATCACGGTGTCGAGCACGGTGAATTCTTCGTAGGCGAACTGGTCCTGGCGCAGCTTACCCAGGCGCACATTCGGCTCCAGCATGACCTGGCCACCGGACGGATCGAGGTCGCCGCCGAGGATTTTCATGAAGGTCGACTTGCCGCAACCGTTGGCACCGATCAGACCATACCGGTTGCCGGCGCCGAACTTGACCGAGACGTTCTCAAAGAGCGGCTTGGCGCCGAACTGCATGGTGATGTTAGCTGTGGAGATCAATTACTTTACCTATCAATAGCTTAGGGTGCGCTTATTTGAGCTGGGACCAATTTGGGACCAATCTGGAGCTTTTCCATTTCGCTCCAGTCCGAGCTTGAGTTGATCCAACGCGCATAAGTCGAGAGCAGCATCTGCACACTATGGCCGAGCTGCTGGGAAATGAAGGCGGGGTTCATGCCAGACATAATGCATATTGTCGCATAGGTGTGACGACAGTTGTATGGCGGCCGACGACGGATATTCAGAGCTTTCAGCGTCGGAACCCATTGCTTATGCAGGTCCGACGTCTGCTTCACGTACTCCGAGTTCTTTGATGGCGGGAAAATGAAGGGCGTTTCCAGCACTTTCCCTTTGCCATTTTTCCGACGCTCCGCGTACTCCCTGGCAAATTTCAGGGCATGCAGGGCGCGGTCATTTAACAAAACGAAGCGGTCACTGCCCGTTTTCGTGCGCTCAACCACTTCCCCCAAGGCGATCCCGCGACATACGTGGGCCGTCCTCTTCTCTTCGTCTACCGCATCCCAGCGCATCGCCAGGGCTTCAGATAGACGCATCCCTGTAAAAAACACAAACTCAAAAAATGCCGCATAAATCGTACTGGGCCAGTGATCGTGCTCGTACATCTTCGCGATGATCTGGTCTGCTTCTTCCAGCGTGAAGGGGTCGATCTCCTTTTTGCTGCGCTTGGGCAGTTCGAGAATTGCCGCTGGGTTCTTCGGGATCAGCTCTTCGGATACGGCTGAGTTCAGGATGGTGGACAGCTTCGAGATGGCGTTGCGCTTAACGCCCGGCGACTTCCACTCATTGGCGGCCATAACCCGGCGGAGCAGCGTGGTGGTGATCAGGTCGATCCGCACCAGGGCAAGGCCGGGCATCCAGTACCTGTTCAGCGCTCCCTTGTAGTTCCCCTTCGTACCGGCCACCACCTCACGGCTATCCAGCCAGAGTTGCGCATACTCGCCGAAGTTGATCTTGCCGCCGGCGAGGTTGCTGGAGCTGGGGAAAAGCTCGGCGTACTTGTCGTCGTCGAGCAGCCCCAACTTGATCAGTCCTTTTACTTGATCAACAACCTGTGAGGCAGACTTGATTCCTTTCTGTGTCGGGGGATAGGGGAGCGTTTCACTCCGCCGGCTGCCGTTCCACATAAAGCGGATGCGGATCGATCCGTGGTGGAGGTCCATTCCTGCGGGCAAACCCATTGGCTTTCGAGCCATTCGTAGTATCTCCTGATGCTGTACATGACCCGGCTGCCTTGCTTGTTCCAGACGCCGAGGGGGATTTGGTTTCGGGCTCGCTTGGAGCGTAGGGCGGCGAGGGTGGTGCCGAGGATTTGGGCCATTTGGGCCTCGGGGACTTTGTCGCCGGTGATACCGTCGTTGAGCTGTTCAGCTGCTGACATTGTTCTCTCCGCGCCGCGCTGGGCGGCAGAAGGTGGATTAGGTGGTGGCTTTCTTGATTGCGGCGCGTGCGTCGAACATGGCGTAGTACAGGCGGTGGAAGATCGCGCAGCTCGGGTCTTCGTGATCGTCGCCGCCGTGTTCGAAGATTCCGTCGATGGTGCCGCTGTAGTTGCTGGCGATCTGCTCGCATTCGCCTGCCACCTGGGTGAGCGCTGTCAGTGCTTTCAGCAGTTGCTCGCTGCTGACGCGTTCCTCCCGGCCGATATCCCAGAAGCGTTGGCCCCAGTGGTCCGCCGGCGGCGGGTTGGTGTTCTGTGCACCCATGGCCAAGGCCCCGACTACTGCATCGCACAGATCGCGCTTGTAGGCGTTGTCGCCGTCAATGCTGGCGCCTTTGCGCCGAAGGTCATCCAGAACTGCGTTGAAGTCTTCTTGCGTTGGCTTATCCAGGCCCTTGTAAGGGGCATAATTCTTGAGGAATGGCGCGTCAGTCAGCTGGTGATGCCTGACCAAGTGGCTTCTAAGTTGGGCAATTTCCGCCTTCAGCTTGGTGATTTCATGGGAATCAGACATAGGAATACCTCGCCCGCCGCTCACCGGCAGGCATGTAGGGGGATTGGGTTTTGGGTTATTCTTGCGTTTCAACTAAAGGAGGCATCGCATGGAAAGAAGCTTTTTTAGCGTAAAAAGAGCAATAGTGATCTTTGCGGTTATTTTGTGTGCAGGGATGCTGAGGGACGCCGGCCTAATAGGTTTTTGGGTAATGTTTTTGTTGGCGCTGTCGCCGAGTGCGATATTTTTCCTATGGGATAAATATCGCGTCAGCAAGACCAATCTTGCGCAGCCTTGATTGGCGTGACTCCCGCCACTCATGGCCTTGGCCCCTTGTAGATGAAGACGTAGGCGAACCAGAGGGTGGCGATCATGGCGTCACCCGCTGGCCGAGCATCACGTCTGCGACAATTTCCCAGAGTTGGGACGGTGACCACTGGTAACGGTCGAATTCGTCATCAGGCTTCACGCCAACCAGGCAGCTTGAATGCGCACCGCGTGAATATTCGCCGAGCTTCTGCATGATCGTTGCGACCTTTCCATCACCACCTGGCTCAGTCCGATGAAAGTGGTAGGCCTTCTGATCGTAGGTGCAGCCAGCACTGATGTGGTAGCTGTCGATCTCAACCATATGGCCTAGTCCATCCGGTACCCATGGACGTCCACCGCAAGCTGTGCGTGCGCCCTCATGCAGGTAGAGCATGAATCCACCGCCCGCTGAGGGGTCGAAGCGGTACTCAAGGTTGTGCTGCACGCCAATCAGGACGCGCGACACGAAGTCAAAACGGTGGTCATGGATCGCTGAATCTTTGAAGCAGGCCCGCCGGGGAAGCTCGGGGTGCCAGACATGCAGGCGCTGATTTCCTTCCAGCTGGACCTGCACAAAGCCCAGGCCGTGCAGGGTGATCTTGTCGGTCATTACGTCATCGATGATCATCAGTAATCCTCCCAGTTCAACCCCTGAATGTATTCGCTTGGGATGGTCACGGCCTCGGTCGGCACGGTGCTTTCGACTTCATGGTTGCCGAAGTAGCCGATTGCCGCCTTTGCGCGTTCCATGGACAACTGGGCATGCTTCATCTGCCATGCTTTGCGGGCCTTGTACGAGCGCAGTGCCAGCGCCCTGTCGGTGTAGGCGAAGCGCCGGCCCCACTCGCCACCTTCTTTCAGCACACGCTTGCGACGTTTCTTGATCGCATCAGCAGTCCAGCTGTATTGAGGGCCTTTGACCATTGCGCAGGTATGGGTGTCGCCGATGTAGTAGCACTGTTCGGTTTCGCCGATCACCTGGTAGGTGATGCAGTGAACCTCAACGCCTTCGGGGCCAATGGTGTCGATGAAGCGGTAGTGGTCCGGCCAGGCTTTCGCAATTTCTTCAGGCATGACTTCGTCCTTGCCGCTATAGCGGCTGACTTTGAAGGGGGAGGGGTTACAGCTGTGTTGTACTGGTGTATTACATGCTGCATATCGCAGTGAAAGGATGCTCAGCTTGATCAGATATTTTTCTTTTCTACTCCTCCTCCCGGTCGGCTCGGCTGCGGCGTACGACCCTGAGCGAGCATCGAATAACCTCGCGCACGAATTTGCGGAGTGCGCAGCTTATTACTCGATAACTTCGGAAATAATTTCACGTACCAAGCCTGAAGCGGCGAAGCAATTCGATGCAGCAGCTGAAAGTGCCTATATGGGCGCCAGGACTCTCACGAATAAAAAAGTTGCCGATGCAAGAGTTGAAATGGCGATCAAATCCATGTCCAAGGAACTGGACAATGACATCTCAAATTTTTCAATCCTCTTAAACAAATACTCAGACAACTGCCAGGAAGCAGTTACTGACCCTGAAGCTCGAATGAATTACTGGCTCAAGAAAGAAGGCTGATCATTCAGAAGCCTCTTTCGCTACCAGATCATGGGCATTCACAACCATCATGCCGAAGCGTTCCGCGATCAGGACTTCCAGGCGGGCACCTTTTGAATGCTCCCAGCCGGGCAGGGTGGCCACGGTGTCGCACTCCATCAGGGCGACAATGTCGCGGCGCATGCAGTCGTTCCAGGAGCCGCCGTCCGGGCTGAGTTCGGCCGGGTTGGTGACGGTGTGGCCGCCTTCGGGCAGGTTATCGGTCATTGCGGCAAATGCCGGGAAGTTGAGGTCAGGCAAGCCGGTCATGGGGCCGCTCAGGTAGATGCGCTTCATGCGACCTCCTTGTCATGACCTGGGCAGCCGCCACCGCTGAAGTCGAATCCTTCACACGGCGGACCGAATGGAAGCACCTCTTTGCCTTGGGCCAGCGCTTCGAGCAGATGGTCCTTCGCCTCGTCAGCGGTGCATTCACGTCCGTCAACACGGAACATACCTTTGAGTTGGCGCTTGCTGAAATCGCGGATTGCGCCGCGAACGCTCAGATGGATGTGAAAGGTGCGGCCGTTCGGGCCGAAGGTATCAGCTGGTTTGTTTTCCGTGAGCATGGGGATACACCTAATAATGGCAATTTGTTAGCATTGATGTCGCTGATAGCGCTATGCGCGCATGGCCTACGGTGGAATGCACACTGCACTAGGGAGGGAGTATGGGTCTGCTGTTTATTTTCGCGGTTCTTCTGGCGTGGCCGACCTACGGGCTTTCCATTCTTTTATGGTTTGGCCTGGCAGTTGCTCGAGGGGCTTTCAAAAGATTTGCTATTCGGCGCAGGGAACAGGCTAGAAATTTATTAATGCCTCTATTTCCTGAAGATTTAGGTTTTTTCTTCAGTGCCCTTGATGTCCCGCTTGTTAATGGATATCACCTTACGGAAGAAGAGTTGCGTGAGTGTGGTAGTCATTTCGTCAATTACCTATCACATAATCCCAGCGAAGCCGCGCTATTCATCAAAGGACTAGAGCGTTGGCGAACGAAAGGGGAAGTAAATCTCTGCAATCCTGTTAATGCTGCTCTCGATGAGAATCATCTAGAAGCCAAGCTTGAAATTCATCTCACCGCGTACCGTGCCATCGAAGCCCTAATGACCAACAATAAAAATCTGAAGTGTTTCCGAAAAATTGATTATGGTCGCGTCTTGGAGTACAGGCAGCGCATTGAAATTGAGGGGTTGCTTAACGCTAACTGAATGGCAGGGTGACGGATGTTATAAAGGTCATTTTCAGTCCTTGCGTGCAAGAGCTGCCCTCGCCGGGGTGGCGTGATTGGGTGAAGTGGGGTATTTGTATTTATTTAATTTAAGGGTGGAGTTAGTCAATGATCATCGGCGAACCGGATATCTTTGAAGTTGGCGACCCCGTGATCGATCAGTGCGCTGATGACCGGCGCGTTGGTCTTGTCATCGCTATCGAGTTCGACTCGACAGGCGAAAAGGTTTTGGTAGTTGAGACGGACGGACGGCCCGGTGAGATCTGGCGAGTTCTCGACAAGGATGCTGTTTTACCCTAGAGCGTCATCTCGACCTGCACTTCCCGCTGCCAGATTGGTGAACTATTGTGAGCCTCGATCCGGTCGGCGATCACGTTGGCGCGCTGGCCGGCAGTTGGTGGGGCGTACATGCCGAACCGGCTGATACTCCCGCCATTTACCGCGGCGTTCGTGGAGTCTGCAGAGGCGAAGGGCAGGTGCTGGAATACCGCGGGATCGAGCATCCGCAACCCGTGCAGCCTACACGTCGGACGGCCTTGGTCGTCGCAGATAGCGTTCATCGCAGCGCCCATCCGCTTCCACCATGGCCCAGTGCCCGGTGTAGCCCATTGCCCAGAACTGCCAAGGGCAACCGTTCGCCAACACCGCGCAAGCCGCTGCAACCGCTCAAGCGATTCGTGCAAGTGCCAGACAGGCACGCCGCGAAGCTCCTCTGGCCACTGTCGAACAAGGTCGTCGTTGGCCTCTTCATCGCCGTCGATGACGTCCGGAATGAGCGCCCAAGTGAATCCAGGGTGTCGATGCCAGTCTTCTACCCAGCGCGTGTAGCCCTCGACATCAACCTGGCCACCCTTTTTCCATACCGTGAACGCGCCGTTATCGAAAACAAACGATTTGCACACGTCGGCGACGATCCCAAGATCGTCCCTGCGCGGGAACGGCACCAAGGCGTGCCTGCCGGCCAGGAACTTTGCCGCATCCTCACGCTTACCGCCAACAGGCGTGCCGTGGTAATGGATCATCCGCTGAGCCTCACTGTTTCGATCTCGACGCCCTGGTGCGTAGCGATGATGGTTTGGTCGCCGCCCAGGGATTCCGCCAAACGATCGGCGATCTGTTCATGCCAGCCTTTTTTAATCAGCGCGGTGGCCGCCCGGATATGCTCGACATGGATCATCGACAAGGATTTCAGCTCAAGGCGATAAACGATGGTTTCGCCGTCAGACGGGCAGACCGCGGCGAACGTGTGTCGATACGTGTTCATAGGGGATCCTCGCCGGCTGGCGTGATTCGTTAAAGTGGGTGATATGCTTTGCTGTTTATCAAACAAGGAGGTGGTAATGGCCGGTAAAAAGCTTAAAGCGTTCCGCGATTGGCTCACGCCGCGTAAGCGGCTATGGGCAGGGATAGGGCTGTTTGCAACTGCTATCGCTGTACCTATTGTCAGTCCGGGAACGACCGCCGCCTGGCTCATAGGGCCTGCGGCTGTATTTTTCTTGGGTAGCTTTATTCCCAATACGAACGGAAGGCGATAGGGCGCTGGCGGCTGGCGTGATTCGTTGATATGGGGTATTACGGGTGACCGGCATGGAGCCGGATAAAGGAGATCTAAATGGCCTGGGTCGTCACGCTTACCGATATTCATGGCAACGTTTTTTACGGAAGCTCAGCAGATCGCGAGGGCCTTCGATGGAAATCATCAAGCCAGGACGGCGCTGAGCTTTTTGCGTCGCGGGAAAAGGCTGAGTCGGTGTTCTACCACTTTCGGCAAATGCGTGATTTCAAACCCTACCAACTACGGGCTGTTGAGGTTCAATTCACATGACAGAAACTTGCGAACCCTGGGCAAGCGCGAGCAAATGCTTGTTATACGCGTCGTATCTTGCTCCTGTAGAGCAAGGTGCAATGGCCGTTCAGGTGGCAGCGCGCTTGAGCTGCTCTTTCAGTTGAGTTGGTAGCCCGCGCAGTGTCAGCGTGCCGCCTTCCGCGTCAAACTTGATCTTGTCGCCCAGCAGGTGGGCCTCGAAACTTATCGACATGCCTTCAGCCCTGCCGGTGAAGCGCCGGAATTTGTTGAGGGTCTTCTTGTCCGGCGGCAGGCTTTCGGAAATACCGTAGTCCTTGGCCTTGATGAAGTCGTAAAAGCTCTTCGGCCGGTCTTCGTCGATCAGGCCCGACAGTTCGTCGAGAGTGACGGGCTCGCCCAGCTTGGCCTGGGCCATTGAGTAGTTGACCAGGGTGTGCGTCTTCTCGCGGGCCGATTCTTCTGGGAGATCCTCGATTTCAACAAAGTCGCTGAATGCCTTGAGCAAGGTCCGGGTTTCGCCTGGGCCGTCGATCCCTTCCTGGCAACCGATGAAGTCGCGGAAGTAATCATTCAGCCGCCGGCCCTGCTTGCCCTTGAGGTACGAGATGTACTGCTTCGACTGCGGGTTGTTCTGCCATTCGCTGATGTTGATGCGGGCGGCCAGGCGGATGTGGTCGAGGTCGAGGCGCTTCACTGTCATCAGGTGCAGCTCTTCGGTCATGGTCACCGCTTCGGCTTCCTGCACCAGGGCGATGACCAGGTAATCGGTCAGACCTTGCTGGTAGTGGCAGAAGAGGGCGTGCCCACCGGTTGTGAGGTTCGACTCTTCCATCAGCTTGGTCAGGTGTTCGACGGCGGTGGTGCTGAAATCCAGGAAGTCGGTGACGCCTGCCAGGTACTTGCCGAGCCATCCGCTCAATGGGTAAGCGCCTGATTCTTGATGAAAGAACCCCCAGCCCTTACCGGCAGTGGCGTTGTAGCTTTCGTTGAGCTGGCTCATCAGGTCGTCACGGGCCGGGCTCTCGACCTGCTCGGAGGCGCCCAAGAACAGCACGGCCGGGCTACCGTCGGGCTTCTTGTCGATCTTGTGGATGACGCTATGGCGTACAGGCATTTCGTTTACCTCGGGTAAGCGCCGCCCTCCGGTGGCCGGTGGTGGCAATTTGGTTTGGGTTGGGGTATTACGGGTAACCGGCATGGAGCCGGATAAAGGAGTTTGTTTTGGGCGGACGTAGTTATGAATGCAATTTGGTTTTGCCTGATGATCAATTGCATAAAATTGAATGCAGGCAATGTTGTATTGAGACTAACCATAAAATAGCCGCATCTTACGTTGAGAGCGGTTCGGATGAGACTGATTCGCGCAACTACTATTACTGGAATCAAACTAGTCAAATTATCCAGTGCGTTGGATGCGACTTGGTTTCATTTCGAACTATCTCCACGAATTCAGAGGATTATGAATACGACGAAGAGCATAGATATGCGGCCGAGACTATAAAGTTTTATCCGGGTCGATCGACTGGCCTTAAAGGGCTAGATCGCAGATATGTACCTTATAGAATTGCCATGCTCTACGAGGAAACAAAGTCAGCTATTGAAAATGATCTTTCAATAATTGGCGGAATTGGCGTGCGCGCTATATTGGACGCTATATGCAAGGATGTGAAAGCATCAGGGAAAGATCTTTATAAAAAAATTGACGATTTGCATAATAAGTCGCTTGTTACGAAAGAGGGCGTCGCGGCGCTGCACAAGATAAGGCTGTTGGGTAACAAGTCTGCTCATGAGGCTGAGTCTCATTCAAGAGAACAGCTCTCTTTAGCATTAGAAATCGTTAACTATATATTGGTAGGAACATATGTAATGCCTGAAAAGGTTAAGCTTACGTTTATGGAGCGACCGGTAAATCCTTTTGCAAATCTTCCCCCACCACCAGCTCCGCTCGTTGACGGCGAACCAAATTCCAAGGATGACGATGTCTGATCACATCTCTAGGTATGCTTCACCATTGCTCGTGAGCAGGTTGATTTGTGCGGGTTCGATGATCTCGTCGCCAGGGTTTTTTTGGATGGCGAGCAGGCTTTTATTGAGGAATTCCCGCGCCACGTTTTGCGATGGTTCGTAATCGTGGCGCGGCGGATTCAGCAGCGGTTGGCACTTCGCTGAACCCATTGCGTGCAGGTGATGAATCATCAGCGTCATCGCCTCGCCCTGCTCAGTAATGCCTGACCACTCCATCAGGTCGGCCAGCGCCTGTCGCGTGCCTGGGCGAACCCTGAGCCTCAATTCCTCTTCGGCATTCGCCACGCGCTTCCTGGCAGTTTTTACCGAGCGTTCCTGCACAGTCTTGGCCATGGCCTACCTCTTCTATTCCGCTGGCCGGCAGTGCGAGCCAGGTTTGACGTTTGCGTTGCTGGGTGCGGGCTATGCGGCGCATGAATCGACCTTCACCTGGTGCCAGGCTCCGACCGCCTCGAAGATCCGCGCGGCGTGCGCCTCATCCAGCGACAGGGTGTCGGGAATGGCGATCCAACCCGAAGCCACCATCTGGCTTTGATTGGCCTCGTCACGCAGCTTCTTGTAGCAATGCTCGATCACGTCTTCCAGGTGGTCGGAGAGGTAGACGCCATCGGGCGCTACCTCCACTGACTTGCTGTAGCGGTCGCCGCGGGCGTCGATGCAAAGAGCGCTGAGGTAGATCGTCCACCGGTGGGGGATACCGCAGACGGCCTGACCAATCTTCCCCGGCGCGATGTTCTTCATCGACTTGTAATTGATCATGCCCTGGCGGCCGCTGGGGTCGATGTTCACCACTGCGACGTGGTTGGCGGCCAGCAGCGAGCGGCACGACCGGGCAATGCGCGCCTGCAGGTTATGCGGTTTGCGCTTGCTCATAATGCCTCCGCGAGTTTGCGCAGCGCTTCACGCTCGGCCCGGGTCATGGGCGGCTTGCGGCGCTTGAGGATGGTTGTCGGGTCGATGAATTCCGAACGCTTCGCCGGGTCTGGATTGATCGGCGGACTATCGCCGATGGTGAGCTTGCCGCCGGCGGCCAGGTGCCGCCGGACCTGACTGGAAAGCTCCAGCGCTTTCTCGCGTCGGAACTCGATATCAGATCTGAGGTTGCTGATCATGCTGCCGCCTTGCCGAGTGTCACCCCGGCCATGCTGAAGTTTGCACCCTGCGCTGCGACCATCGCGTCGAGCGCTTCCCAGTTGACCAAAAGGACAGTGGTCGGCGCCTGACCGTATGCCACTGCTTTGATCAGTGCCTCGAAGTCCGTCACGTTGGCCTGCAGCGCTACCTGCTCGACCGAGTGGCTCGTTACTGGCTTTGTAGCCTGGGCGACGGGTGCCGCTGTCTGGACGGTCGTGGCGCGGACTGGCTCGGGCGCCGCCACTTTCTCCACTACTGGCTCTGGCTTGATGGCTGCCAGTCGCTGGGCTTCCTGCTCTTCGGCGATGCGCTTCGCGTCGGCCTTTGCCTGCTCCGCCTTCTGGTGTTCGGAGATGCGGAATTTGATCAGCGTCACCAGGTCATCGTTGGCTTTGGTGACCAGTTGCTGCACGTCGCTGAACAGGAAGGCATGATCAACGGCGAGCTCCGCCAGGCTGGTCAGGTTCAAGCGGATGCCGTCCGCTGCCTGACTTGCGTCGATCTTCGCCCGGGCCAGCTCGGTATCTACTGCGTCCTGGAGACTGGCGATGGTCCGCTTGTTCTTCATGGCGCCGGCGAAGTCCGAAACGACATGAGGCAGTGTGACTTTGCCCAGCGTCTTGTTGATGGCGGCGATGTGATCCGCCAGCGCCAGCTCGGCTTTTTGCTTGATGTTGGTCTTCACCAGCAGCTCTTGAGCCTTCACCAGCTTGTCGACTTTCAGTCGAGTCTCGCGAGCATGGGCACTGATGCGATCCAGCGACGAAAACAGCTCGTCGATGCTTTGGGTCTGCGAGAGAGCCTGTTTCTTGGCGACCGACACGGCCTCTTCGACATCACCGCACCACTTGACCGCCTTCTTCGCATCGGCGAAGTCCTGGTCGGTGGAGAGCGTGGTTTTCACCGAGTCGATGACGGCCAGAGCCGAATCTTCAAACACCTTCAGGTTGCTGGCGGTAACCATGCCGGTCAGCTCGATGCGCAGGGCTGGCAGCTCGTCAGGTGCCTTGCCGACGACGATTGAAGGCGCGTCGGCCATCTCGAAGTGGGCCAAGTCTGCCTCGAACTGTTTCCAGCCTTCGATCAACTGGGCCGCGCGCCCGGCGACAGGCCGGTACTCCATGTGCACGAAGTTCTCCGGCGTGCCGTCCGAGCAAACAAAGATGACCCGCTCAGCGCCGCTCACCAGCAGTTGCTGCTCAAGCTGCCAGTAATAGTGCGGTTCCAGGTCTCCGGCTTTCACCCGGGCCACGAGCGACTCATTCCACAGCTTGTGCTCGAACAGTGTCTCGCCGAGCATCGTGGCGCCATCCATGGAGGCCAGCAAGTTGCCCTCGGTGGCAACGATTGGATACAGCTCTTCGCCGATCAACGCTTCAGTCAGTGGACGGGCCATCGCTTCGGTAGCATGGCCCTTGTCGAAGATGAACTGCTGCGACTGCGTGACCTCTGGCGCAATGCCCGTCTTCTTCAGCATCAGCAGGTCGGTGCGGGTCAGGTATTTCGAGACGCCCATCATTGCCGGCGCTTCGGATGCGGTGAAGTGCTTGCCGCGCAGCGCATGCCACTCGGCGGAGCCTTGAGCTACGTTGTGAATTTTCATGCTGCGTCTCCATTGAGGGCTTTGAGGTTGGTGATTTTTTCAATCTGCGCGGGGCTCAGCTTGTACTTGCTGCTGATGGTCGCAATGAGGTGTTCAGGGCTGGTGCGGTTCGAGTCGATCAATGGCTGCCACTTCACGATGTTCTCGGTCAGCAAATCGTCGGAGTAGGCGGGCAACGCTTCCGGTTCAGGCTGGGCTTGCTGTCGTGGGCTGACATCGCGCGCCGGCTCCTCGAATGCTTTGCCTTCCATCTCGTCGGCCGTTGGCGCTGATCCGACTTCAGGAAAAGCTTTGCGCAGGGCCTGGGCCTCGGCGCATTTGGCGAGCTGGGCAAATGCTCGGCGCTTCCACATGGCGTTGGGCGCCGCGGTGTCCTTGCTCGATGTCGCGTAGTTTTCAAGCCAGCGCTCGTTGGCCGTGTATTCGGCAACCAGGCCGTTGCTCATCTGCCGCTTGACCGTCACGCGGCACCATTCGGGATACGTGACTTCGACGCCGCTCAGCTTCGCCGTTACTGGAGGACCATATTCAGGCTCGCTGATTCCGGCGTACTGGCCGGTGCGTGCCGCTTGAATGCGGTACAGGCCGATGCCAGGCATCACCGTGTCCTGCATCTTTTTCGTCTTCGAGTTCCAGATCTGGACGATGTGCACCGGCTTCAGCATTGGGTCAAGGTGCGCCGCCTGGCAGTAAGCCAACACCATCACTACAGAGTTCTTTTCTGCGCCGGGATAGAGGCTGCTGCTCAGCACTTCAACGAGCGCGGCCTCCGACATCGCAGGCGTGTTGTCGCCCTGTTTCATTACTGCGGACATGAGGAATCCTTGCCGCGATGCTCGCAGCGATTGAAGGTGTTGTTTATTGGGTGATTCGATCAGCGAGGGCGCTGAGCAACATCAGGAAGGTGAAGAGGGAGAGGGCAGAGAAAGAGCCGCGCCAGATAAGCATGCGCCTGGTGCGCTGGTGGGGAGTCAAGGCCGAACCCTCACCGCAATTCGCCCACCCTTCATGGTTGGCGCCAGGCGCTGAGGCAGATCCCGCACCAGGTCTTCACGCTTGCGGCCGATGAGCTCGTTGAAGGGCCGGCCGGAGCCCAGGATGGCGATGCGGCGCTCGATGTCGTCGAGCTGCTCGTCGATCAGCGATTTAACCGGTGCGGTGGTCATGCAGCCTCCTTGCGGTGCCTGGTGATTTTCAGCAGGCGCTGGCAGTAGTGGTTGAATTCTTCTACGGTGATCGCGTCGCCGGTGAGCATGTTGGTGATCATCCGCACGACGACGGATTGGGCGCCGGGCTCGCTGGCGGGATGCTTCAGGGCCTCCAGCGCCTCATCGATCAGGATGTGAGGGCTCATAGGTCTGTATCCACGTCGTCTTCTGCCTCTTCCCGTTCCGCTGCTACTGCGTCGGCGGCGCAGGGCCGGAGAAACTCCATGGCGATCCGCTCGGCGGCCTCGATGGGGTGGGGCTGGCCGATTAAGTCAGCAGCGTGGCCTCTGGAGTCTGCCTGGCTGCCCAGGATCGCCGAAAGGAACAGCCGAGCGAACGAATCGCGCTCGTCCAGGCCATCGATCTGGCGTTGGTTCAGGTGGTCTTGCAAGTAACTGCAGAACCGATCAAACGTCACCACCTGCGGCTGGCCGTAGCGGCGCTTCCATTTGATGTCCATGCCGCAGACCAGCTGCTCTGCCGAGTGTTCCAGCCACTCCTGTTCCGGATCCGCCTCGCTGATCTCTGGAGGCAACTGAGCGTCGTAACGCTCCTGGCAAATATTCAATGCTGCGTTCATGGTCGCCTCCAAGGTGGCGCGTTGTTTCACCTGTATTCGTCAACACTCATGCCTCCCGCTGGTTGCCGATGGGCGCGGGGGAGGAGTGCTGACGTAATAGAGGTGGGGAAGGGCCCAGGCCGGCTACTGGCGACGGCCTGGGTTTGTTGCTTCAGCGTTGTGGCCCGTTGCCCGCTGCTGATTGCAGGGCTGGCCGGTCGTCTTCGTTGGTTGGCGGTGAGCTTCCTCCCCAGTGCGTCAATCAGCATCTGTTCGCCTTGGATCACAGGTCCCTACAACATGCACGCTGCAGCTCGTTTGCCCGTTTAAGTGGGCAGGGTGCATGAGGTCCGGCGTTCCCAGCCGCGGCTATCGGGATCGCTAATTCAAATCTTTTGGAGCTGGCCGTGACCCGCTACTGGCGTCGGTCACCGGCTTAAATCCAACCACCGAGAATTCCTCGGCAGTTCCAGATTGTTCTTCCAGCCGCGGACATTTCGGCTTGTTCTCCCGCTGGATAACTGTTCTTGGCGCTTTACGCTGCACGCCCGGGTCAGTTGACTGCTAATCTCGCATGCGTCAATTGACGGCATATAACCAGGCAGAGGCAGGCATAAATGACCACCAAAAATAATCCTGACGAGACGCCACAGCAGAGGCTTGACCGACTTCGGAGCAGCCTCGAAAAACTCAAGAAACGGTTTGAAGACATGCCGCCTGGT
This sequence comes from Pseudomonas sp. NFACC42-2, assembly GCF_900116055.1. Classification (NCBI taxonomy): domain Bacteria; kingdom Pseudomonadati; phylum Pseudomonadota; class Gammaproteobacteria; order Pseudomonadales; family Pseudomonadaceae; genus Pseudomonas; species Pseudomonas sp. NFACC42-2. The sequence goes on along the minus strand of NZ_FOZO01000011.1, from coordinate 85,691 downwards.
CGTGGTGCTGGTATGCCAGCAGAAATCAGAGCCCTAGAGGCTCGAATTAGCAGGGAGGAAATGCATCTCCTCTCTGGTTACTACGAGCGAAAAGGTGGTCCTGTTCGTGGCGGGTCTCCCGGCTCAGGTCGTCGCAGTTAGTTCACTTTCCGCAAAGTCCTTTTCAGGACTTTCTGGAGAGCGTCCTGCCCGCTGGTCACGGGCAGGTAATCTCTACTCCTTGCATAGGCCAACGGTCGCTTTCCCGTTGATGTCTTTCGGCGCGACAGGGGATCGAGGTCCCAAGGCCAAACGCTTACTCACCACCACGAAGCTTCTCCAGCTACGCCCTCCGAATGAGGTCTCCTATGCCCAGCGCCGACATTAGGTCGAATCGCTGCGTACCGTTGCGCGGTACGTCCGCTGGCTATGCATCGGCCAGCTCGGCGTTCATCAAGTTTTTAAAGAGCGGTGCAGGCCGAAGGCCCTTCGCAGTGGCTGTGTGTCGCTGCGATGGAGTAAATATAAGTGAGCTTATTTTATTCGTCAATAAGCACGCTTATAAATTTTCCCGCGGGCGATAAAAAGCCCGCTCAGCGGCGGGCTCATTCACGCGTCACAGTATTCTCGCCAGCCGATCCTTACGGTGTCGCCGTTCAAGCGCTCGATGCGAATGCCGGCGGTATCTCCGATCTCCTGAATGACCTGGTGCCAGGCCTCGGAGCTTTCGTCCTCTCGCCTAGAGACGACGACGGCTTGCACCTTCTGCACGCCTGGGGCGGCAATGATGCGCTGTAGACGGCGACCTACAAGCTCGTAGGAATTACGTTGCTTTGCCGCGGGGTAGGGGGCTTGGATCATGCTTCGCTCCTTGCGATAACTGTATGAATGAACAGTATTCTTGTTGGCATATATTGGCAAGATGGTAGCAAGAGGGTTTATGCATAAATGCATATTTGGGCAGGTGGTTCTTTTTGGCAGGCATGAAAAAGCCCGCACTTGGCGGGCTCTGTTGGCCTGGCGGTATCAGTCGCTTATCGGCGGGTACTTCCCGCTCACCGAGTCCCTGTAAACAATCTCGCTGAACAACCTAGGGCCGTCGCGCATCGTGACCAGGGCTTGCTTGGCTTCATCCTTCGTTTCAAATGGACCAGCGCCTACAGCGAGGCCAATCATTGAAACAACCGGAAGCCCTGTACTAGTAATGGCTTCGATGGTGCGCTGCTGTTCTTCTGCGTCACGGCAGGTAGTCGAGGCGACCCAGCCGTTTTTCAGCCTTGGGGCGACTGCCGGCTCAACGTCGGCGCCGCAGTGCTTGCACTTGACCGCAGCAGTCTTGATGTTCTCGGCACACAAAGGGCAGGGGCGCGTGTCTTTTTCTGCCTGGGCGGCAGTAGGGGAGCTTTTGCCGCCAAGCAGAACCATGATAAGGCCGGCCAGCGCAATCACACCGCCAACAATAGTGTGAATTTGGCGGTCGGCCATCAGCCCCAGGTTGTTCACTCTGCCGCCGGCGCCGGTCGGCACGGACACGTCCATGCTCAGCGCGAAGATTAGCCAGCACACACCGACGATCAGCGCGAACATCCCAAACCCTTTCATTGGATCCCTCCCTTAACTGACCGCTACTTTAGCATTCGTAGCGCGTAGCAGGCACGCATGCATCCAGATTTGATGGCTAAGCGATCTGCGAAATACGGCTAGGGAAAATCTCAATCTCCGCTGCTATACTGGTTTTATATACAGTTATTGCTAAAAGATACAATTGTGAGGATTGTAGGATGAATGATTGCGATATGATGGCATCAGCCCAGGGAGGGGCAGTCCATGCTAGGTAAACCTACTCGAGTGCTTTTAGCGCTCACAGCGATTGCACCGGTTTCGGTATCGCTGGCATACGTTTTTGGCGCACGAAAGGGTGAGTGGTTGCTTTGTGTGCTGGCGATCTGCGTCTGCCTCATCCTCGGAATTATATCTAGTTGGATTATCACTGAAGCCTCAGCCCAATTTGAGAGACTTCCCGTTGTAATAAAGAAGGTTAAGAGTGCTGACAAAGAAGTTGTAGGCTTCTTCGTGGCTTATGCACTTCCTTTGATATTTAAGGGAGAGGCTGGTTTAGACTTTGGCGCTTGGATGCTTGCGGGGGGGATGCTGATATTTGTGCTCTGGACGACTCATGCTTTGCATGTGAATCCCGTGCTGGGTCTTCTTGGGTTTCACTTTTATGAAGTTGAGACTCAAGAGGGTGTGACGTATTTGATGCTAACAAAAAGAACAATTAATAACGTCTCCAGTATTAAAAGCGTAGTTCAGCTTACGGAGTACGGTATTTTGGAAGCAAAAACTAAGGAGAAAACAAAATGAATTTGTTTGCACTAATGGATGTGCCTGGAGCCAGACTGATTCGCTTTCCACTTTCGGTGGATTTAAGCGCCGATATTTCTACTGTTTTTAACGATCAACACACAGAATTTTTTCGGGGTGTTGATACTATAATACCATTTGATGGTAGATATACTCCAGAGGAAGGCGAGCTTCTTGAAATTCCTGACTTCGCAGATGTCGACGGCCTATTAGCTGCCGTTGCAAACCCACTGTCTGTTGATCAGTATGATCCCAACACTCACAGCCTTGACTTAGTACGAGCGATTTTTACTGGAATAGAGGTAGCTGGCGTACCTCGGGTTCTGGTGCAGATTTTTGAACGCCGCAGACTGATTGCCCGTGCAGGGTTAATGCTATTTTTTGCAAATAATCAATTTCAAAAAATGAGTGAGTCGGGACTGTCTCTCGACACCAAGCTCTTAGCTGTGCTCGAAGGTACTAATTTAAAATTTCAAAGCTTTCACTTTGCTAAGCGCGTATTCGATCTTTCGGAATACTTTCGGGAGGCGACTAACGAAGAAGTGACTACTTTTGCTGGTCATGAAAAGTTGGCGGTTCAAGATGTGCAAGTTTTTTTGGCTGCCGCAGGTCCGCAAATCAGAAAGAAAATATCACTCATCCGGCAGTCGGCGGTTCTTGAGAACTACAGCACAGATCAAATTGTTGCCGTTGCAGCGAGTATGCAGTTTCCATTAGCTCTGTCAGATGACGGACGCATTATCGTTCCTGATAATAATACTGAACTAAGGAAATTGCTGCGTTTTTTAGATGAGGATTACTATGAGTCCCCTCTATCTAATACTAGATTTATTTCTAACTCAAAGCGCAAAGCTGATTGATATGTAAAATTGTTCCTCAGCGTTATTTGAGGTTTAATTTAAGTATCTAGCTTGCTGAGATCAACACCTCGCCGAGGCGAGGTGTGCCTTTGATATTTATTGCTTAACTCAATAGAAATGAATCAGCGCTATCAACTCAACCACCGCCACGAAAACGCAGAGCACAACGAAGCCAGGGCTGAAGACCCGCTTGCGGCCGGATGAGCTCCAGCTAAGACCAGCTGCGTCGGAGTAGCCGGGGATCATCATAAGCAGCGCCAGCCAAGCAATGACCCCAACCTTGCTCCAGAAGGACTGCTCTCGCCATGAGGTAGAAGGTTTTCCAAGGGCGGATGGCATCAGTAAAACTTCTGCAGCGCCTGCACAACCACGCCCACGATCCTGCAATTCTCGTCGACGGCCTCAATGGGGTAGCTCGGATTCAGCGGCTTCAGGAACAGCCTGCCGCCATCGCTGACCAGCTTCTTGAACGTCGCTTCGTTGCTGTCTGGCAGCTTGGCTACTACCAGCTTGCCTGGGGCGACTTCGGCCTCAGTGTCCACCAGGATCAGAGTGCCTTCTGTGATGCTCTGGCCGGCGGGCGCCGTCATCGAGTCACCTTTGACCGTCAGCCAGAACGCAGGGCCTTTCGAGTTGTATTCGGAAAACTCGTAGCGGTCGGAAATACCAACAGGGTACGGCTCGACCGCCTCAGCCCATGAGCCGGCAGAAACCCAGCTGATCACTGGATAGCGGAAGCTCTGAGGATTCTGGGCAGCCAGCGATACGTTTGACTCTTCCTTTTTTGAGTCAATGACCATGGGCCCAATATCGTCCGAAAGCCAAATAGCACTCACGCCGCATATGTGGGCGAATTTTGGAAGGTGTGCGCTTTGAAGGTTCTTGCCTGTCTCCAGCTGGGAGATCAGGGGCTGCTCAACACCGGAAACCGTCGCCAGTTTTGCCTGGGTCAGATTCGCGTGTTTCCGCGCTTCTTTTAGTCGTTCTGCAAGTGTGCTCATGCACATGAATTTATAAGTTCCCTTATTGGCTTGCAAATAAGTCTGCTTCTACTTAGGATATAAGCAGGCTTATCAGGAGGGCTCTCATATGACCCCTATCGAAAGGCTCGTCGACTTCTTCGGCGGGCAAACCAAAACCGCTTCAGCGCTCGACGTATCCCAAGCAGCAGTTTCGTACTGGGTCGCCGGGATTCACCCGATGCGTGCAGAAAAAGCTTTCAAGGCTGAAGAGTTGACCGGTGGAAAGATCACTGCGCGTGAGCTGTGCATGCCCCAGAAGCGCGCCCGATCCGCCGCCTGACATCCTTCCGCCGCTCCATTGAGCAAATGATCGCCTCTGCACCTGCAGGGCGCCACGTAAAGAATTTCGAGGTGTTACATGCAGGAATTGATGAAGGCGATCTATGACGTGGTGGACGAGCACGGGGCTGGGCGGATTGCAGAGGGCGCCAGCTTCTCTTCGAAGACGCTTCTTTCCCAAAAGGCGAACCCGGACTACGACAGCCACAAGCTGAACGTCCAGGAGCTGCACCGGATTATGAAGTTCACCCAGGACTTCCGCCCGCTGAAGGCATGGGCCGAGGCATTTGGTTTCGACCTGGTGCCGAAGGACAAGCCTGAGGGGATCAACCTCAATACCGCGCTTCTGCGCCTCCACGCCGATCTGGCCGACGTTACGCGCCTTGCCTTCGACGCCCAGGCCGATGGCCGCGTATGCACCCGCGAGAAGTCCGAGCTGCTCAAGGAGGCTGAGGAAGTGATCGTCAGCCTGGAAGTGTTCAAGCAGTCCGTGAAAGCCGCCTGAATTTCAGACACAAAAAAGCCACCGGACGAGGGTGGCTTTTTCTACAGCGGTAAACAACTGGAGCGAATCATGCACCAACACACAGAATCGATCAATAGCCCCAACAATCTCGCGCCACGTTTTTCGCAATCGCAAAATGTGGCGCGGACAATGTCGTCACGCGAAATTGCGAATGTCACCGGAAAGCGCCACAACAATGTGAAGCGGGATATCGTATCCATGCTTACCGACCTTGAAGAAGATGTGCTCAGTTTTGAGCACATCTATTTGGACGGGTATAAGCGGGAGCAGGTCGAGTATCTGCTTGATCGCGAGCTGACAGATACGCTGCTCACCGGTTACAGCGCCAAGATGCGCCGCGCTGTTATTCGTCGCTGGGCTGAACTGGAGGGTCATAACGCAGCACGTCATGCTGTGATCGCCAGCGGCACGAAGGTCGTCGGCGAACTCGCAATCCTGGAATGCTTCACGCGCATGCTGAAGCCTGCGCCATCCAGCCAAGTGATGATGCTCGCCCAGATCGCCACCAACAACGGCTTAGATGCCAAATTCCTTCCAGGCTATGCGGTGGACGCCGCCCCTGATGCCGCTGGTGGCTCTTCCATGCCGACCAAGGCAATTACCGCCCTGATCAAAGATCACTCCATTGCCAGCACGCCACGCGCCTTCAACCTTGCACTTGAAGCCCACGGCTTCCTCAAGGTCCTCCAGCGCAAAAACTCCAAGCAGGAAATAGTGGACTTCTGGTCTGTGACCGAGAAGGGCATGGCCTACGGCAAGAACCTCACCAGCCCTCAATGCCCCCGCGAGACGCAGCCTCACTGGTACGTGGATCGCTTCCTTGAATTGGCCGCAAAGGTCGGGAAGGCCTGACATGCAATACACCGTCACGATTAACCAAGTGAAGGCGCTGGAGTGGGGGCTGAATTCTCAGCAGGCCCTACTGTTCGCCTTCGTTTATGGCTGCCCGAGCTGGACCAAGCCAATCAAGACTGATGACGGGATCTTCTTCGCGCTGAGCAAGGCCAAGATCATCGAGGAGCTGCCTTTGCTCACCGATAAACCGGACACCGCTTACCGCATGCTGAAGGCCCTGGAAGAGGCCGGTTTGATTGAGCTTCGCCCTGAAGCATTCCGACTCACCGAAAAAGGCTGTGAGTGGAATCCGGACCGAATGGGCCACGTCACCGCGCACCAACCGCCGGTCCTCCCGCCCCGGCGCAGGACGAAAAAGAAACCAATCCCTTCTGGCTTGCGTGCTCGCGTGTTCGCCCGCGACGGTCACGCGTGCTTGCGCTGCGGCTGCTCGGTGCTGATGCGCTTGAGGGCTGATCACGTCGTACCTGAAAGCCAAGGTGGAGAGGCTTCTTTGGGCAACCTCCAGACCCTTTGCATGTCCTGCAATAGCTGGAAGGGCGTGCGGACGATTGATTTCCGCGTGTTCGCCGGAGGTGCAGCATGAGCATGGGCCTTATGGTTGCCGCAATGAAGCTTCGCGTCGGTAATCCTCTGCGAAAGCTGGTGCTGATCAAGTTGGCCGACAACGCCAGTGACGTAGGCGAGTGCTGGCCGTCCTATCAGCATATCGCCGACCAGTGTGAGATCAGCAAGCGCTCTGTCATGAATCACATCACAGCCTTGTGTGAGGCGGGACTGTTGCGCAAGGAAATCCGGAAGGGTGGTCCGAAGGGGAATTCGTCGAACGTTTACTTCCTCACCCTCGACGGGGGTGGTGCACCTCCTGCACCAGGGGTAGCGCAGAAGATTCACCCGGGTAGTGCAGCAGGTTCACCCCCTAGTGAATCTCCTGCACCAGGGGGTAGTGCAGCAGCTGCACCCAGAATCAGTAACTCTCTTGAACCAGTCATGGAACCGGTCATTGAACCAATTACACCCCCGGCTCCCGCCGCGGTTGTGCCGGCTCAGTCCCGCGGCTTGGTGCTGGTTGTTGATCGCACCGACACCCCACGGGTCGAGATCCCCGCCGACATGCCTGGACCCAAAGACCAGACCTGCAAAACCTTCAAGGTCTGGGCGAACTACGCCATGGCTTACCGCAAACGCTACGGCGCCTGGCCGGTGTGGAATGCCAAGGTCGGTGGCCAGCTCGGCCAACTGGTTGACCGCCTCGGTGCCGACGTCGCCCACCACGTCGCTGCCCACTTCCTGAAAACCAGCGATGCCGCTGTGCTGCGCAAGTGCCACAGCCTCAACGAACTGCTGGCCAACGCCGAGAGCTACCACACCCAATGGGTCACTGGGCAGCGCATCAACGGAACAACCGCCCGCCAGATGGAAAGGACCGAGGCAAACCTCTCCGCAGCCGAGCAGGCCGCCCAGATGGTTTTGGCCAAACGCCAAGCAGGTGACCGCAATGAATACCTTTGAAATGAACGACCAGCAGGTCGCCGGGCTTGCCGCCGCCATCTGCGCAACGGCCGAGGCCATGGGCCAGGAGATGAACCCCGGTACCGCCGCGATGATGGCCGAAGACCTTTGCGCCTACCCGGTGCCTGTCGTCAAAGCGGCGCTGAAGGCGTGTCGCTGCGAAGTGAAGGGCAAGCTGGCTATGGCCGACATCCTGCAACGCGTCCAGTCCTCTGACGGGCGCCCGGGCAAAGACGAGGCCTGGGCCATCGCCATGACCACCAACGACGAATTTGAAACCGTGGTGCTGACCGATGAAATCCAACTGGCCCTGGCCGCTGCGAAACCCATCTTGGATGGCGGCGACAAAATCGGCGCGCGCATGGCGTTCATCGACGCTTACCAAAGGTTCGTGGGCCAGGCTCGCGAGGATGCGAAACCGGTCAACTGGCACGTGTCCGTGGGCTTTGACGCCAACCGCCGGATCCAGGCTGTGACCAAAGCGATGGAGCTGAAACGCATCCCGCGAGAACACGCACAGAAGTACCTGGCGGACCTGAGTGTCGAGCCGATCAACGAGGATGGTCGGGCTATCGCGGGCCTGCTAACCGGCACCGTTACGCGGCCAGCGCCGGCGCTTCGCCATAAGCTCGAACTGGTGAGGAACTCCATGCTGGAGATGCGTAAGGCCAGTGCCGAGAGGAAAACCGAAATGCGGATTGATGCAGCGAATGAGTTGGCTGATCGCCGAGCGCTGCTAATCAAGCAGGCCCGAGAGCTGGAAGCGAAGAGGGCGGCACAATGACCGACAAGATCAGCGTCAACTGCCAGGCCAAGCTCTCCGAAGTCATTACCAAAATCAGCGCCATGTACAAAGACAAGAAGTTTGTCGTGGTGACCCTGCGCCCGGGCAAGGACCGCACCCTCGACCAGAACCGGCTGTGGTTCGGGATGTACAAGCGAATAGCCGAAATGACCCAGATTGGCGACGCGGCGGACGCCCGGCGCTACTGCAAGCTGCACTTTGGCGTGCAGATATTGCTTAACGAAGACGCTGGGTTCCAGGCCGAGTGGTACCGGGTTATGCGTCATCTGCCCTACGAAACGAAGCTGGCCATGATGGGCGAGTGTCATTTGTTTGGCCCTGATGGCTTCCCTGTGACCAGCCTGTTTAACCGTGCCCAGGGCATCGCTTACACCGACCGCATTGCAGCCTACTTCACGGGCCAAGGTGTGGTTTTCACTGATCTACTCAGCAAGGAGGCTGCATGATCGCCAAGCAACCCAAACCGAAGAAGTGCAAGAACCCGGCATGCGGTATCAGCTTTCCGCCGCAGCGCCTGGGCCAGGCCGTATGCAGCCCGAAGTGCGGCCTGGCGATCAAGGACGTAAATCAGACGAAGGCGCGTAAGTCTCTGGCTCAAGTTGAGCGGCGCGAGATCAAAGTCCGCAAGGAGAAGCTGAAGAGCAGGGCGGATCACCTGCGCGAAGCCCAGGCGGCGGTGAATGAATACGTGCGTCTCCGTGACGCGCACCTGTCCTGCATCAGCTGCGACTCCACGCCGAACGATAACGACCTCATGACTGGCAGCCGGTGGGACGCCGGGCACTATCGATCCGTCGGCGCCTGCCCGGAGCTGCGCTTCGAGCCTCTGAACATCCACCGCCAGTGTGTGAAGTGCAACCGCAATCTTTCCGGCAATGCCGTCGAGTACCGCATCCGCCTGGTGCAGCGCATCGGCGCCGAGAAGGTGGTCTGGCTGGAAGGTCTGCACCCAGCCTGCAAGTACACCGTGGAAGAGATCAAGGCCATCAAGGCCAAATACCGGGCAATGACCAGAGAGCTGAAAAAAGGGGAAGCCGCATGACCTATCGCAACGTTGTTTCAGCAGTAGTTCGAGCCCTCGCGGCCGAGACCATCACTTCCGCCGGCGGCTGCGACTTTGAACCGAAGGTGCAATGTGCCAAGCAAAAGGGGGAGATCATCGGAAAGGAGGCGGCGTTTCTCCAGGACTGCTGGGTGTTCGGCCGGCTGCACAAGGCGCTCACCCCGGCGCACTGGCGAGCACTCGTGGCGAAGTATTCCACCCATGAGGAGCGTAAGCACGGCGCGATTCTGGAACTGCTCAACTCGGTGCGCACGCCTGCGCCGAAACGTTTCCGGGAGTGTGCCGTATTGACCTGGGCGATTCCACAAGTGGCCGGTGCCGAAGGCAAGCGCTCCGCCGCAGTGCTGCCGGCCGCCTGGTACGACATCACCAATTGGGATAACGACGGCAAGCCAGAATCTACTCGGTACCGGTGGCGCTCAGGGATCCGCAAGACGCTCGATGACCAGGTGAACGAGGCGCTCACCGCTGCCCAGGAACTGCTCGACGCCGAGGGTTTAATCGAAAGTTGCGCGGCGTAGCAAATAGCCATTGCAATGAGTGAGAAAGTGAGAGATTATTTATCCATCCTGTCGATCTTGCGCGTTAGGGATTGACATAAAAAAGCCCGGCCGCTGTGTCGGGTTTTTTGTTGAGGTGATATGGATACTGCCCATAAGTATAGCCAGGTTTTTTTTGCGGCTCTTTTCGTTCCTGGATTCGTTTCCGCCGCCCTGGTAGTTGCTCTATCGCAGGCTCGAATAAAATTCCCCACCATTTCTCGCTGGGTAGCCGTAGTACTATTCGGAACAGGATTATTGTTTAGCGCTGGCGCGTTGCCCGCATGGCAGATCCTGTTCCCTGAGCCTTGCCTTTATTCTTTTACCAAGCCAATGAGCCTGTGCTGGATGCAGCCATCTGCAATTTTTCAGATGGGATTGTTTGCAGGCCTGCTCGGCGCGCTAACTGCTCTTCTGTTGATAAAAATATGGCGAGTCATGGCCAGGACTCGCATATAAAACACCTTACGAAACACAGATGCCTAGCCTTCGCGCTGGGCTTTTTATTGCCCACGGAAAAGGGCGATTCAGCAAAAGGAATTTGCAGATGTTGAAAGAATTTAGATGCGGTAACTGCAAAAGACTTCTCGCCCGTACGGGTGGGTTTACAGAGCTCCAGATCAAGTGTTCCCGATGCGGGACGTTGAATCATGCGAAGGACAAGATCCTCGAGCAATCGCCTTTGAGCGACATGAAAGCGGAATCCTCCGCGACAAATCATTCGACTCAATAGGTGAAAACATGGAACCAGTACAAATCGGCAGCCGTTTCAAATCGGTGGCAACCAGCTACGCCGAGGCAATTTTCACTCCGGCACAGAACGTCAATGGCGCTGTAGTTCGGACAGCTACGATGATCAGCCCTGTCGGGAACGGATTTATTAGTACCGGCACGACCATTCCGGAAGGGCGCTGGGTGACCAACGTGCCCGTTATCTTGTCCGCCGTTAGCGGTTCTTCCACTCTTCCGTTCTCTGTAACCATCCCTGCCGGTCAGGGCCTGTGGGTAGCAATGACGCAGAATGGCGGCGGTACGGCCTACGTGACCTACGACCTGCTGCCGTAAGAAGCGGTGGGCTGCATCTGCAGCCGTTTGCTTTTCTCCTGTCCTTACGTGACAGGCCAAGGCCCTGGCATTTGCCGGGGCCTTCCTATTTTCGGCTCCGCCACACCCATTGCTCCGAGCTGGGAGTGCTGCTGGAGCCGACCTATTCCAAACATGCCCCACGGAGTCGAGCGCATGGAGTATCTACAGCGCCTGCTCGACAAGATCGACAGGTTCGAATTGCTGATTGCGGGCCTCGTTGGGGCGGTGATCGCCAGTTGGTGGCACAAGGACGACTTGAACGACTGGCGTGCCTGGATGATCTTCCTCATCACCGGCATGGCCTGCTCGATCTACCTGACGAGCATGGTAAGCACCTACCTGGGAGTGACCGAACCGAAGATAGTCGCTGGCATCGGCTTCCTGCTGGGCGCATTCGGCGGCTCGCTCCTGGCGGCCATCAATCGAGCCATCAAATCCGCTGACCTCTGGGCGCTCATTCGCCAGCGGTTCGGGGGAGGCAATCCACCATGAATCTTGAACTGATCAACTCCATCGCATGCGGCCTAATCGCGCTGTGGGCAGCCTGGTGCGTACTGAGCGGGAAGGTGAGGGACGGCATTCTCGGGAAGCTGATCTACTCGACGATCGCCATCACCGGTTTCGTTGTGATGGTACGCAGCCAGAACATCTTCTTCGGCCCGACCACTGCCGGCCTGACGTTGCATGTCGCCCTGGCCTTGGCCGGTGCACGGCATATCTTCATGGTCACGTACTGGCAGCGGGTGAAGGTCTGGCTGTGCCGGACGCTGAACTGCGAGCACTGCCTGAACTGTGACAAGGCTCCAGGTGGTGTCGAGCGCCGGGGCAAGTAATCCGCGCCACGTTTTCGAATGCGCCAAATCGTGGCGCGCAATCATGAGGAATCACCCATGGATAACCAGCACAAGAAAATCACCGGCTACCGCGACCTGAGTCAATCCGAGATCGACGGCATGAACTCCATCAAGGCGCTTGAGGCTGACGCGGGCGAACTGTTCAAGCAGATCGGCCAGATTGAAGGTGTTGACCCGCGCCTGTTGGCCTTGGCCAAGACCAACCTGCAACAAGGCTTCATGTGGTTCGTGCGCTCGATCGCCAAGCCGGCCGATCCCTTTTAAGAATTTGCCATCCAGGCTGCCGCAGTAGAAATCGTCATGTGCGCGCCGGCGCTTAACGCCTTCCCGGTGAGAGACTTCACCGAATCAAGCATCCCTTTCTTTGCAGCATCTTGCAGCTGGGCGCCGATAGTTGTCCCGGTGACGCTATCCGGCACAGCCTTAAGCACCTCTAGGCCCTTAGCTGTCAGTGTGCATTTATGGAATGTAGCGTGGAGCTTTGCGTCGATCTCCCCCATTAAATAGCCTGAAGCTATAAGCCATTTCATAGTATCCGCAAAAAACACACCCGGGCGCTCAATGTCATTCGGGAAAGCTGCTATGAAGTCCATCGAGCTCAAGGTTTTTGTCACAGGAAAGCTCTGATACAGCCTCGAGAAAATCAGCCCTGTAATTTGATCAAAAATATCAATGTTTGAGTCGGCCATGTGTAGTCCATATCAATAGTTAGGGGCTCACCAATACCGGCAACGCGCCACTATTTCAATCCCGCCTTTAGGCTTACCTGAGACAATTTATGACAGCCAAGCAACCCGACTGGGAGGCAATCGAACGCGCCTACCGGGCTGGTTCGCTTTCCATCAGAACTATCGCAGAGCGCCAAGGCGTGAGCGACACGGCAATCCGGAAGAAAGCCAAAGTCCAAGGATGGGCGAGAGACCTTTCTGACCAGGTGCGCAAAGAGGTTCGCAGCAAGCTGGTTCGCGGAGAGGTTCGCAACGACCAAGGCGCGAACTGCGAACTTGACGCCGAGATCATCGAAGAGGCCGCAGAGGAAGGCGCTCGGGTGGTTCGCAGCCACCGTAGAGACATTCGCAAAGCCACGAACCTTGCGAACCTGCTGATGGATGATCTGCTCAATACCATCCAGCGCCGCGAAGAGATCGAAGACGCGATCATCGACGAGACTGGCGAGGACAATAACGGCATGCGCCGGGCCTCGATGCTCGCTGCTGTCGCACTACCCAGCAATTCCAAAACCTTGTTTCAGCTTTCCTCTGCAATGAAGAACCTGCAGGTTCTGGAGCGTCAGGCATTCAGCCTGGACGAGAAGGAGAAGACGGACGACGCCGACGAGATCTCGAAGATGATGGACGAATTATCACAGGACGCCTGATATGAAACCCGAGCACATGAAGCTGCTTCGGGATCGGTTCTGGCGACTGAATAATCTCTATTTCATCACCGACAAGCAGGGCAAAAAGGTTCGCTTCCGCATGACGCAGGAGCAGATCGATTACTTCCAGGGGATGCATACCCGGAACATCATCCTGAAAGCACGCCAGCTGGGCTTTACGACGTTGGTGTGCATCGTCCAGTTGGATGCAGCGTTGTTCGAGGCTGCCAAGTGCGCCTTGATCGCTCACACACTGAACGATGCGAAGCGCCTGTTTCGTGAAAAGGTCAAGTACGCCTACGACAACTTGCCGAAGGAGCTGCGCGCTGCTAACCCGGCGAGAAACGACGCTGCCGGCGAACTGGTGTTCAGCAAGGGCGGCTCGCTTTACGTCTCCACCTCGTTCCGGGGCGGCACGCTGCGCTATCTGCACGTGTCCGAGTTCGGGAAGATCTGTGCCAAGTTCCCGCACAAGGCGCGGGAGATTGTCACCGGTGCTTTTGAGGCAGTAGCAGCTGAGTGTTTCGTCACCATCGAGTCGACGGCAGAAGGCCGGGCCGGGTATTTCTTTGATTACAGTCAGTCAGCAGAGCGCCAGCAACTGGCCGCTGTGCCGCTGGGCCTGCTCGACTGGAAGTTCTTTTTCTTCAGCTGGTGGAGCAACAAGGCCTACAGCCTTGACTCGACCGATGTGGTACTGCCCCAGCGCCTGACCGACTACTTCAACGAACTGCACTCCAAGCATGGCATCGTCACCGATGACGGCCAGCGCGCCTGGTACGCAGCCAAGGAAAAGACACTCGGCGACGACATGAAGCGGGAATATCCGTCGATCCCCGTCGAAGCCTTCCAGCAGTCGGTCGAGGGCGCCTACTACGCGCAGCAGTTCACCAAGCTGTATGCCGCTCAGCGCATCGGCACTCTGCCCGATAACAGCCACCTGCCGGTGATGACCATTTGGGACATCGGTGTGAGCGACTCCACCGCCATCTGGTTCGTGCGACAGGTTGGCGAGCAATACCACGTCATTGATTACTACGAGAACTCAGGCGAAGGCCTGCGGCATTACATGAAGGTGCTTAAGGACAAGGGTTACACGTACTCCGAGCACTGGGGCCCGCACGACATCGAGAACCGTGAGTTCGGCAGCGATGCGAAGACGCGCAAGGACATCGCCCGAGAAGGTTACGAAATCGACGGGCAGGTTTATCGGATGACGTTCCAGGTCGTCCCGAAAATCGGGGTGGACGACGGCATCGAGCAGGCTCGGGAAATTCTATCCAAGTGTGCCTTCGACGAATCCAAGTGCGAAGAGGGCATTGCCTGCCTCGAGAACTATCGCAAGGAGTGGGACGACAAGAAGGGCTGCTGGAAAGACAAGCCGCTGCATGACTGGACGTCTCACGGCTCCGATGCATTCCGGTACTTTGCTGTCGCCAAGAGCGCGAAGAAGCCGGTCAAATCAATCAAAATGGGATTCGCACGCTAATGGCAGACGTCACATACACCCGCCCGGAGTACGACGCGGCACAGTCCCGTTGGCGGCTGGTGCGCGACGTGTGCAAGGGCTCCGAGACGGTCAAGGGGCGCGGCGATGTTTACTTGCCTAGGCCCAACAAGCACGACACCAGCCCTGAGAACCTTGAACGGTACAAGTCGTACAAGCAGCGGGCCGTGTACTACAACGCTACCGGGCGCACGAAGCACAGTCTGGTGGGGGCCGTGTTCCGCACCTGGCCAACGCTGACTGTTCCTGGCGCGCTGGATTACGTTTCCACGGACATCGACGGGCAGGGCGTGAGCGTCTACCAGCAGTCGCAATCGGTCATCGGGCACCTGCTCGAGGTTGGTCGGCACGGTTTGCTGGTTGACTATGCCGCGGTGCAGGCCGGTACCGTGAGCAAGGCGGACGAACAGGCGGGTCGCGCTCGTGCAAGCGTTGCAAGTTACCCGGCTGAGTCGATCAGGAACTGGAAGACTCGCAAGGTGGGCGGACAGCACCTGCTGAGTCTGGTTGTGCTGCAAGAATCCGTAGATGTCGACACAGATGATGGCTTCGGTAGCGAAAAGGTTACCCAATACCGCGTGCTACGCCTGGACGAGACCGGCGTTTACACCCAGGAGGTGTGGGAAGAGGGAGCAGCCCAGACGGCTATGATCATTCCTCCCTTCACTCCACTCAATGGCGCGGGCCAGCCCTGGCGGATCATCCCGTTTCACTTCCTTGGTAGCGAAAACAACGACACCAGCATTGACGACGCGCCGCTGTACGACATGGCCGTGCTGAACATCGGTCATTACTGCAACAGTGCGGACTACGAGGACTCGGTGTGGTTTTCCGGGCAACCGCAGTTCTGGATATCCGGCCTGGACGAAGCCTGGCGCGACCACCTTGAAGCCAATGGCATCTACGTCGGTTCCAGGGCGCCGCTTACGCTGCCTGCCAATGGATCGTGCGGGTTTGCCCAGCCTGAGCCGAACACGCTTGTGAAAGAGGCCATGGACGCCAAGAAAGAGGACATGGTTTCTCTCGGCGCCCGGCTGATCGAGCGTGGAAGCGCGGTGAAGACCGCAACCCAGGCCGATAACGACAGCGCTGCCGAGCACAGCGTTCTCTCCCTGGTTGTGAGCAACGTCAGCGAGGCCTACAGCCAGTGCTTGGCATGGATGGCTGAGTTTGTGAACGCGCCCGGAGAAGTGGTCTACAAGCTCAACCAAGACTTCAGCCAGATCACTCTGGACGCGACGATCTTGGCTGCGCTGTTCAATGCAGTGCAAGGCGGGAAGCTGCCCGAGGGTGACTTCTGGCAGTACCTGCGCGATCGCGGCGTGATCAACCCGGAGAAGACTGACGACGACATCCGGGATGAGCTGGAAGCACAAAGCACCGGGCCTGACCTGGATGACGCTGACGAGGAAAACCTAAATGGCGGCAAACCAAGCAATCCTTGACGCCACCATCCGGCATGCTGTGTTCCTGGAGCAGCTGAAGTCAGGGGAGGTGGCGAAGTTCGCCCCCTTCCTCAAGGAGATCGACCGCTCGATTCGTGAGCGGCTGGCCCGCGCGGACCTGACGGATTACACCGTCGCCCGCCTAGAGCGGCTGCTGAGCGAGGTTGATAGACTGCTGCTGGGCATCTTCGACCGGTACAGCGAGAAGCTGAATCTCGATCTGGTGGACATCGCCAATTACGAGGCCGAGTTTGAAGCAACCAGCCTGACCCGCGCGGCGCCGGTGGGCGTCACCTTCGATGCAGCAGTACCAGGTGCTGCGGTAATCAGGGCGGCAATCCTCACAAACCCGCTCAGCGTGCGCGGTGCGGACGGCGGGAAGCTGCTCAAGTCGTTTATTGATGGCTTCACCGCCACCGAGCGGCAACGCCTCACAGGCGCGATCAGGCAGGGCTTCTTCGAAGGCCAGACGAACTTCCAGATCATCAAGAATATCCGGGGCACCAAGGCGCTCCAGTACAACGACGGCATCCTTGCTACGACGAACCGTAACGCCGGCGCCATCGTGCGCACGGCGGTGCAGCACGTCGCAACCCAGGCACGCATGGAGACGCTGAAGGAAAACAGCGACGTCGTGCAGTCGGTGGAGTGGGTAAGCACCCTGGATTCGAAGACCACCAGCCAGTGCCGGACACTCGATAAGCGCAGGTTCAAGCTGACCGAGGGGCCGAGACCGCCAATCCACATTAACTGCCGCTCGACCGTGGTTGCGGTGACGCGCTTCAGCGTCTTGTTCGCCAAGGACGCCACTCGGGCATCTATCGGCGACGTTGGTGCTCAGCAGGTGAGGGCGGACCTCAGCTATTACGACTGGCTCCAGCAGCAGCCGGTAGCGTTTCAGGACAAGGCCATCGGCCCGGTCCGCGCCAAACTCCTCCGCGAGGGTGGGCTGAGCATCGAACGGTTCTCTGAACTGCAGCTTGATCGCAACTTTGCGCCGGTGACCCTTGTACAGATGCGCGCTCTCGAACCTTTAGCCTTCGAGCGCGCCGGGATTTGAGGCGACAGCTATTTGAGGTCCGCGGCCTTCTCAGTCACGATCGCCAGCGCGTTTACCGTGCGGCTGAGGTATGGGTACTTCTTTTTTATGCGTACGAAGTAGCCGGATTTCACGAGCGCCTCGACCACCTCACCTGTTGCTTGCATGGTGTTCTTGTAAGGCGACGACGCAGGCAAAAAGTCATGGCGAATGATTGGATCAAGAGTCATGCGTTGCTCTGGCGGGTACTGGTCCAATGACTGTGCGCGCTGATTAATCGCCAGGTCATAAATCTCATTTTTCAGAAGGTGGCGAACTAACGCGCGTATATCGAGGTACGCGTCCGCGCCACCATAGGGAAGCTTAACTGTAAATTCTCCATCTACAAGTAGGTTGGGCGGTTGAACATCAATCACGGTTTGGTTTTGATCGGTCAGTCGACGGTAGTGATCAATTGGGAGCACAGCAAATACTGGGTTTCCAAGGGTGTCGTGTAAGAACTGTACGCCGTTCATCGTTGTATTCCTTTGAGTTGTAGCGGCTTCGTTGTAGCGCTACTCTATCTACAATAAAGCTCGCTGTAAACTCTTCGTTGTAAAAAATAGAGGCTGGGCCTCTCTCAAGTTCCAGGGGAACGAAAATGATCAAATTTCAAATTGACACCCTTGATGGTGTCGACGAAGCCGTGCGCGCTCTTTACACCGAGAAGGACGGCAAGTTCGTACTCGGCATTGAGGGGCTGCCGCAGCAAGAAGACGTATCCGGCCTGAAGGCCAAGGTTGATGAGCTGCTCGGTGAGAAGAAGGCCGCAGAGAAGGCGCGCAAGGACGCGGAAGAACAGGCCCGACTGGAGCGTGAAGAAGCCGCTCGCAAGTCTGGCAACGTCGAAGAGCTCGAAAAGTCCTGGTCTGAAAAATTCAAACGCCGCGAAGCTGAGCTGAACGGCTTGCTGGAACAGGAGCGTGGAACGCTGAGCACTCAGATCCGGGATCTGACCGTCGGCCGTACCGCTACTGACATCGCGTCTGCCCTGGCAATCCCAGGCAGCGCCAAAGCCCTGTTGCCGCACATCGAGCGCCGTCTGAGCGTCGAGCAGCGCGACGGGAAGCCTGTTGTGGTCGTCCTCGACCAGCAGGGCAAGCTCTCGGCGGCAACGCTGGACGAGCTGAAAGCAGAATTCGCAAACGACACGGCCTTCGCGCCGTTGATCGCGGGTAGTAAGGCATCTGGCGGCGGGGCTGCTGGTGCTGGAGGTGGCGGCGGGGCCGCAAAAGGAAAAATCGGCGGCACCAAAGAGGAACGTACGGCCGCAATCGCGAGCCGGTTCCCGGATCTCCCACAATCGTAAGGAAATAACTCATGTCCCTGTCGCAAATGCAGGTTTTCAACGAATACATCATGCCGGCGACTCTCGAGACGCTGGATCAGTATCTCGCCGCTTTCAACGCCGCAAGCCGCGGTGCAATCGTGCTGTCTCCGGACGGCTTCACTGGTGACTTCCTCCAAGAGTCGTTCTTCCAGACTCTGGCCGCTGCCCAGCGCCGCGTGGACCGCTACAGCGCGAACGCTACTGTCGCTGCAACCGATCTGACCGAGCTGAAGAACACTTCGGTGAAGGTAGCCGGCGGCTTCGGTCCGATCCGCTACGAACCATCGCAGATGACCTGGCTGGAGCGCCCAACCGCGCAAGGCATTGAGGTTGCGAGCCGCGCGTTCGCTGAAATCCTGCTGAAGGACCAGTTGAACACCGCCATCGCCGCCCTGGTTGCTGCAATCACCGCTCAGGCGGCCGCTGTCAACGATGTGTCGGCTACCGCTGGCATCACCTACGCAGGCCTGAACAACGCTCACGCGAAGTTCGGCGACGCAAGCCAGAACCTGGTCACTCAGGTGATGCAGGGCACCAGCTACCACAAGTTGGTCGGGCAGAACCTGGCGAACCAGCAGCAGCTGTTCCAGGCGGGCAACGTCCGCGTCGTGGACATCCTCGGCAAGATCTCCGTCGTTACGGATGCACCGGCGCTGATGCAGGCCGGCACCCCCAACAAGGAAATCATCCTGTCCCTGGTGCAAGGCGCTGCGCTGGTCCATGACGGCCGCGACATCATCAGCAACGTCCAGACCACCAACGGCAAGGAGCGTATCGAAACCACGCTCCAAACCGACTACACCTTTGGCCTGGGTCTGAAGGGCTACACCTGGGACACCACCACCGGCGGCAAGTCGCCAACCGACGCCGAACTGGCGACCGGTACCAACTGGGACAAGACCGCCACCAGCATCAAGCACACCGCCGGTGTGGCTCTGATCGGTGACGCCTCCAAGTAACCCTGACAGCTGAGTCGGGCCCAGTGCCCGGCTTGGCGAGGACACGATCATGAGTAACAAAAACATCTGGTATCTGCCTGGCCCATTCCACCAGTACCAGGAAGACGTAAAGGCCCTGGCCAAAGCAAGCGGCCTGCGCATCGTAGACGCAAGCGTTACCGAAAGCCGCGAAGATGCTGCCGATGACGTGCCTGATGTGACGGTCAAGGAAGTGCCGAAGGTGCTGCTGATCGATGGTGGCAGCTCTAGCGTCAATATCGATGCTTTCCGTGCCGAACTCGAATCTGTCGGCCTGATCGTCGAGTCATTCGCCGGTCAAGAACTGGTGCGCCCGGATGGCGAACTTGGTCCCGTCGCTGATCGCCTGTTCCAGGTGTTCGAAGCGGTAAACGCCGGTGTGGAAAGCCTCATTCGCGAGCGTGACGGTGAAGTCGAGAAGGTGAAAGCTCTTCAACTGCAGGTGGACGACCTCCACCAGCAGGCCGAAAGATCCGCTCAGGTGGATGCCGAGGCGAAGGAAATCGCCGACCTGAAGGCCAAGCTTGATGACGCGAAGGTGCCTTACCGGGCGAACGCCTCGAAAGAATCCTTGGAAAAGCTCGTAGCTGACCTGTCCAAGGCCTGATAATGCTGGCTGCCGGTGACGCGGCCGCCATTCTCAAACCATTCCAGCGAGTTGACGCATGACACTCATCATCGAGGACGGCACCGGCAAGCCTGACGCCGAAAGCTATGCGAGCGCCGAGGACCTGGCCCTGTATGCCGTGAAGTTCGGCACGGTCATTCCCGTGGGTGTTCCCGAGCAGGAAGCGCTGCTGCGCCGGGCTGCCTTGGCGATGGACGGCAAGACCTGGAAAGGCCGCAAGATGAGCAGCGAGCAGGCGTTGGCCTGGCCGCGCCGGGGTGTTGAGCTGGACTGCCAGATCAAGCCAGACAACTACCTGCCGGCGCGGATCCAGTACGGGCAGATGGCCCTGGCCGCCGAAATTCATCAGGACGACATTGACCCGGTGGAGAAGCGCAAGGGCGCCGTGCTGCTGGATCGTGTTGAGGGCGCGGTGACGCGGCAATATGCGGCTATCCCGTCTACCAGCAACCGCCTGCTGCCGGCGGCGCCGGATCGACCGAGCGCCACACAATTTGCTGACTATTTGCAGAAGCGCGGTTTATTCGCTGTAAGGGCTTAATCACCTGTGCTGCAATACAAAGAGATCAAGTTCCTCTTCAAACTCGTCTTTGATTGCTTGGTTGCCTTGCCCGAAAGCAATAGCTGCTCTTTTCAGCTTCTGAATCGGTATGGGCTCGAACTTATCAGTTAGGTGCTCGGCAAGGTCCTGGTACACATCCTTAAGTCCGACACGCTTGAATGCATTCTTAAGAGCATCCCTCGCTTCAAACTTGAGAAAATAATCCTTCCCCGTGCCTGAGGTTTTCTCGTCTATTTTTTCTGCGAGGAGGCGTAGTTTTTCACTGATTTCTGGGTAACTCATAATTCTTCCTTGAGTATTTGACCATGGGATTTTACGACGAAATGGCCGTGATGGCTCTGGAGATGATCACAGAGTTCGGCCAGCCCGTGACCATCAGTAAAACGGAGCAGGGCGAGTACGACCCAGAGACTGGCGGCGAGTCGCCGGGCGCGACCGTCGAGCAAACCGCCCAAGGCATCCTGCTCGACTTCACCGGCCAAGAATTCCAGAACAACAGCCTCATCAAACAGGGCGACAAGAAGCTCAAGATCGCCGCGCAGGGATTGGCGTGGGTGCCTGGCCTGCTCGACAAAGTGGTTGCTCAGGGTCGTACCTGGTCAATCGTGCCGCCGCTGAAAGAGGTCAACCCTGCCGGTACGCCGATCCTGTATGAGTTGCAGGTGCGGTCGTGAGCCGGGCAGGCGCCGGACAGTCCGGCAGTTTTGCGCTCAGCCTGGCCGAGTTCGCCGCTCAGACGGGTGAAGCCATTGACGCCAGTGTTCGCGAGATCATCATTGAGGTCGGCAGCAGCCTGATCCGGATGTCTCCCGTGGGGAACCCGGAGATCTGGGCGCAGAACGCTGTTGCAACCCAGTACAACAAGGCTGTCGACGACCACAACAGCGCGCTGCGCAGCGATCCGGCCAATCTAACGAAGGGCGGCAGGCTGAAGAAAGGCCGCAAGCTCAACGACGGTATGGACGTCAAGGCGCCTGAAGGCTACGTCGGCGGTCGGTTCCGCGCGAACTGGCATATCTCGCTGGGCGTTGTCGAGAGCGTCACCTTCGACGAGGTAGACCCAAGCGGCGCTGAAACTACCGCTGCGCTGGTCGCCGCTATGAGCGATTTCACCGCCGGCCAGATGGCCTACATCATCAACAATTTGCCCTATGCGATCCCGCTGGAGTTCGGACACTCAACTCAGGCCCCTGGCGGCATGGTTCGGGTAACCGTGGCACGGTTCCAGCAGATCGTGCTGGAGGCCATCAGGAACAATCAGGTATGAGTCACGCAATCATCGCCTCGATCTACGAGGCCAAGCTCATCGCCTGGAGCGCTGCCAGGTCGGAAAAGCTCAAGATCGTTTTCGAAAACACGGCCTACGCCCCAGCGGAGGGCGAGACCTACCTGCGTGCATTTACGATCCCAGGCGATACCGCGAGCAACACGCTCGGCGGCGATCACCGACTGTATACCGGAGTGTTTCAGGTAAGCATCATCGCGCCGGCGGGAACCGGGAAGATCAAGACCAACCCAATTGCCGCCGAGATCATCGCGCTATTCCCACTCTATGTGCGCGACGTGAAGAACGGTTTCGTCGTAACTCCGATGACTCCGGTGGATGTTGGTCCAGGCATTACTGGCGACTCAACCTACACCGTCCCGCTGTCTTTCTCATACCGGTCCGACACCACGCCATAACCCGCCCGTTGGGCACATCCTGAACCCGCCAAGTGCGGGTTTTGTCATTTCTGCAAAGAGGAAAACCCATGTCTGTTTATTTCCCCAACGGGGCAACACTTTCTATTTCCAGCGGGTTCGCCGCCGCCAAGTTGATTTCCGCAATCAGCAACGCAAACCCGGGTGTAGCTACCAGCGCCGCGAATGGTTTTGCCAATGGCGATATTCTGCTGATCACCTCCGGCTGGGAGGACATCAACGAGCGCGCCGTGCGTGTATCCAACGCTGCCGCCGGCGCATTTACGCTGGAAGGCATCGACACATCCAATGTTGCTTTCTTCCCGGACGGCATCAGCGGCGGTACTGCCAAGAAAGTTACCGGCTGGGTAGCCGTCAACCAGGTGATCGGCAACTCCATGTCCGGTGGCGAGCAGCAGTACTGGACTTATGCGCCGCTCGAGGCTCGTCGCGACAAGCAGATCCCAACCACCAAAAACGCACAGGCTTTCGCCTTCCAGTTGGCTGACGATGACAGCCTGGCCTGGTACGAAGAGCTCGATAAGGCTGACCGCGAGAAGGAAGTCCGCATCCTGCGTATGTCGCTGCCCAACGGCAAAACGATCTACTACGCTGGCTACGCATCGTTCAACAAGACGCCGACTCTGGTGCGTAACGAAGGCGCTGCTGTCTCCTTCGGGTTCACCATCAACGCGGAAATCACTGCGTATCGCGCGCCTGTTGCTGCAGGCGGCGGAGCTTAATCATGGCGAAATTCAAGATTGCCCAGGCGCCGACGTTTCTGGGCGCGGTGATGATCCCCGTCGTTGGCCAGGAGCCAGTGAAGGTTGAATTCACGTTCAAGTATCGAAACCGTATCGAATTGGCAGCCCTGTTCGATGAGTGGAATCAGCGGCGCAAGGACGGCCAAGAGCGCTTTGGTGAAAATCCAACGGTATCGGAAATTATTGCCGTGGATACCGAAAACCAGATGCAGCAAATCAAGGATCTGGTCGTAGGCTGGGAGTTCGACGACAAGTTCGATGACGAGAGCATCAAGGCCTTGGTGACTTCGTGTCATGGGACGACCGAGGCCGTCGTGGATGCGTACCAGGCAGCTTTCGCCAAGGCTCGCACGGGAAACTGATCCGCGCCGCCCGCGCCCTGTATGAGTCCCCGCCGGATGCCGAGCAGATCGCGGCTTTCGGCTGGGACGCAGAGGACATGGAAGAAGAGTTCGAGGTTTGGCCGTGCCTTTGGTCTGCCTTCCTCCTATTCAACCGGATGTCCACCCAGTGGCGAGCAGGCGCCGGCGGCGCGATCGGTCTCGACTACAGCTGCATCCGCGATGTGGCCGGCTTCCTGGGCATCAAGAGAAAGAAACTCGCTGAAATCTTCCCAGACCTCCAGGTGCTGGAAGGCGAGGCCCTGCGCGTCATGGCGGAGGAGAGGGAAAACAGCCCGTAACCGCGGGCACTTATTCAAGGTGAGTCGATGAACATTGCAGAGCTCGGCGTCAAGATCGACTCGGCCGATGCAATCCAGGCGAAAACGAGTCTGGATGAAATGGCGAAGGCCGGCGGCCGGGCCGAGCAGTCCGCCGTTTCGCTGATGAACGAAATGCAGGCGCTGGAAAAGTCGCTGTCCTCCAGCGCCAAAACCACCCAGGACTTGGCAAAGCAGCGTGATGCTCTCGCCAAGCTGACTAAGACCGGCGCCTATGGCGAGGCCGAGGCCGCGAAGATCTCGGCGCAGCTCGACAAGCAGCAAGTGGCCTTGGCCAAGTCCGCTATGGACGAGCAGAAGGCCCTCAACAGCCTGCTAGGGGCTATTGACCCTGCCCGTGCCGCCCTGGCTAAGCTGGACACGCAGGTCGAGCAACTGGGTAAGCATCTCGACGAGGGTCGAATCAGCCAGGACCAGTACAACAGCGCCCTGGCCAAGATCGACAAGGATTACGGAAAGCTCGAAAAGACCACCACCGGTTTCGACAAACTGCGACTCGGCACCCGTCAGGCACAGGAAAACGTTGTACAGCTGGGTAACGCGCTTTCGTCGGGTGACTGGGGGAGTGGTGTTCGTGCCGTGGCTCAGTTGGGTGCCGGCGCTGGCGCAGGTGCTGCGGGCTTGCTCGCCATCCTGGCGCCTCTAGCGCTTGCGACAGCAGCCGTTGGCGGCCTGGCGTATGCCTACCACAAAGGCAGCGAAGAGCAGGATAGCTACAACAAGTCGCTCATCCTTACCGGCAACTATGCAGGTGTTAGCGCTGGGCAGTTGGGCGACATGGCGCGCCAAGTCAGTGCGACCGTTGGCACCACAGGCCAGGCCGCTGCGGTACTGGCAATGCTGGCGGATAACGGCAAGATCGCCGGCGAGAGTTTTGCGGGCATCACCCAGGCCGCCGTTTCGATGCAGGAGGCGACCGGTAAAGCCGTCAGCGAGACGGTCGCCGAGTTCGTGAAGCTTGCCGACGACCCAGTTAAGGCTTCGGCTGCCCTGAATGAGCAGTATCACTATCTGACGGCTTCGGTGTTCTCGCAGATCGCCGCGCTGGAAGAGCAGCGCGACCATGCTGGCGCCGTAAAGCTTGCGACCGAGTCTTACGCTGACGCGATCAACGAGCGCACGCCGAAGATTTTGGAGAACCTGAGCTTCTGGGAGAAAGGCTACAACGCGGTCGCACGCGCTGCTGACAGCCTCAAGAACATCGGCCGTCCGGACATCGGCGCCGATATCGAACAGGCCCGCCGAGACCTGGCAGGCGCGCAGTCCGGCGACGTTGGTCTGTTCCAAAACAAGCAGGAGATGATTGATCTCTATCAAAACCGCTTGAATATGCTTGAGGACCAGAAGGCGGCACAGGCTGAAATTGCAAAGCTTGAAGGCGATCAGGCAAAGGCCCAACAAGCCGCCATCACCTCTATGCAAAAGGTTGACGCTCTCACCAAGTCCTCGTGGACGAATGAGCAGAAACGCGCCGATGCACTCAAGGACTACAAGAAACAACTCGACGATATTCGCAAGGTAGCGCCGAATGATCCGCGCCTGGCCCAGGCTACGGTCGATAAAAACATCGCCAACATCAACGACAAGTTCAAGGACCCGAAAGCCGCTGGTACCCAGGTCGATCTGACCGGCTTCAACAACGCCAAGAACAACCTGGCGGCGATCACCGACACCTACAAAAACTACCAGAAGGAGCTGGAAGCGGCGCAGAAAGCCGGCCTGCTGTCCGAGGAAGACTACCTTCTACGTCGTCAGGCCTTGATCGGTAACGAGCTCGACCAGACGACGGCAGCCTACGAGGCCGAAATTGCAGCGCTTGAGGCCGCCAAGGGCAAGAAGTCCACGTCGGCTGCGCAAAGCATCCAGTTGGATCAGAAGATCGCCGACGCGCGGGCAGGGATGGTCAAGGCGCAGAAGGATGCCGACAGCCAACTTGAAGTGCTCGCTACCAACGAAACCGGGCGCCTGGCAAAGCAGGAGCGGGCGATCAGCACGTACGTGCAGGCGCTGGGGCAGCAACAGCGGGCTTTGGAACTGGCGGGCCAGCGCGCTGTGATCGGCGTAGGGCAGGGCGACCGCCAGAACGCGCTCAGCGGCGAACTGAACAGCCAGCAGGACCGGTTTGCTCAGCAGTCGCTGGAGCTCGCCAACCAGAAGTCTGATCCGTCGCGCAACATGTCGGAGGAAGAGTTTAAACGGAAGTCGCAGGCGCTCGCAGACGCGAACAAGGCCGCCACCGACCAGATCCGGCAAAATTATGCGGATGTGGAGAATGCCCAGGGCGACTGGACGAAGGGTGCGACAGCTGCCTGGGACAACTACCTGGATTCGGCACGCAATATTGCCGGCCAGACAAAGAGCCTGTTCGGCAACGCCTTTGGGTCCATGGAAGACTCGATCACCAACTTCGTTTTGACTGGTAAGGCGTCCTTCGGCGACTTCACCAAGTCGATCTTGGCCGACATGGCACGTATCGCTACCCGCCAGGCCAGTTCGGCTTTGCTGGGTAGCCTGGTTGGCGCCGCAGCGAGCTACTTAGGTGGTAGCGCTGCTGGCGGTGGCAATGGCATGGCTGCCGGGTCTGCCGGCGCCACGTCGTCTAACCTCGGGGCATCATCTGCCGGATACTCCAGCACCTACTTCCCGCAAGCCAAGGGCGGCGCGTGGTCGAGCGGTGTGCAGATGTTCGCCGACGGCGGTGCGTTCACGAACTCCATCGTCAGCAAGCCCACGGCGTTCGGAATGGCCAACGGCAAGACCGGCGTCATGGGCGAAGCTGGTGAAGAGGCGATCATGCCATTGACCCGGACATCCAGCGGCAAGCTCGGCGTCATGGCCATGGGCGGCGGTGGTGCCGGTGCCACGCAGATCAATGTCGAGGTGCACATCGATGGCGAGGGCAACGCCTCGTCCTCGGCTGACGCTCCCGGCTATGACCTGTTCGGCAAGGAGCTTGCGACGTTCGTAGAGCAGAAGTATCAGGAGCTGCGGAGCAGGGACATGCGCCAGGGCGGCGTCATCAACAACGCAATTAAGGGGCGATGATGGCTATCGAACGATTCACCTGGGCGACGGAGAAAGGCGCGGAGGGAGATATTGCCCAGCGCGTTCGCTCCAAGAAGTTCGGAGATGGATACGAGCAGTCAGTCGAGGATGGGATCAACAACCGGTCGCAATCCTGGCCGGTGACTTTCACTGGCTTGAAGGGGCGCATCAAGGACATTATGGCCTTCCTCGACCGGCACAAAGGGGTGAAGGGCTTCCTCTGGGAGCCGCCCCTGGGTGAGCTTGGCCTCTACAAGTGCAACGGTTACAAGCCAGTCCACCGTGGCGGCCAGGTCTACGCCATCACTGCGACTTTCCAGCAAACCTTTCATCCCTGAGATAACTGCCCATGGCACTGATCACGGACATCCAGAAACTGGAGCCCGGCGGCGAAATTCGCCTGTTTGAAATTGACGGGACGGAATACGGCGCCGATTACCTTCGCTTCCATGGTCACGCTATCCCGCACACGCCAGAGGAATTGCTGGCCTATGAGGGCTCGGAAGAAGATCTGCCCGCCAAGTCGATTATCTGGCAGGGCCAGGAGTACGCGGCGTGGCCGGTGCAGATTGAGGGTATTTCCTCGAGCAGTGACGGCACCGCCTCTCGGCCTACTTTCGCCGCCGGCAACGTGAATGGACGAGTTACAGCTTTGTGCCTGGCTTTCGAGGACATGCTCAAGTTCAAGCTGACGGTCCGTGAGACGCTGGCCCAGTACCTGGACGCGGCGAACTACCCTGACGGTAACCCAACTGCCGACCCAACCCAGGAAGCGCTGGAGATCTGGTACATCGACCAGAAAACCAGCGAGGACGGTGAAGCGGTGGTCTGGGAGCTGTCCTCCCCGGGCGAGATCGATAACCACGGGCTTCCCGGGCGCCAGATGACAACCTTCTGCCACTGGGCCATGACCAATGGGTATAGGGGGCCGGATTGTGGCTACACCGGCGCGGCCATGTTCGACGACGAGGACAACCCCACGGATGACCCAGCACTGGACCAGTGCAAGGGGTGCCTGTCGTCCTGCAAGCTGCGCTTCGGCGAGAACAACGAACTCTCCTTCGGTGGATTCCCCGCCGTGTCCCTCATAGCCCGGAGCTGATTATGCGTAAGCACATCATCTCGGCCATACAGGCGCACGCGGCGGCGGAATATCCGCGCGAGTGCTGCGGTCTGTTGTTGGCCATCGGGCGCAAGCAGAAGTATTTCCCGTGCCGGAACATCGCCACGGAGCCGGACCAAGAGTTCCGGCTCGATCCCGAGGACTACGCTGCGGCGGAAGACCTGGGCGAAGTTATCGGCATCGTTCACTCACACCCGGACGCCACCAGCAGGCCGTCACCGCATGACCTGGCCATGTGCGAGGCCACGGCGTTGCCCTGGCACATTCTGTCGTGGCCCGAGGGCGACATGCGCACGATCACTCCAACGGGCAGCACGCCGCTGCTCAAGCGACCGTTCGTGCATGGGGCCTGGGACTGCTGGCAGGTCTGCGCTGACTGGTATCAACGTGAGTGGGGCCTTGAGTTCGAAGCATTCCAGCGCACCGATGGTTGGTGGGAGAGTGCGGAGAACACCAGCCTGTACGAGGCGAACTACGAGGCTGCCGGTTTCGTGCGTGTCGACCGCCCACAGCGCGGCGACATGATCGTTATGCAGGTTGGCCGGACGGCCCACCCGAACCACGCAGGCATATACCTTGGCAACGATCCTTCGCTACCTGGCGAGGAGCCTGGAGCGTTCGGCCCTGGTCCGTTCCTGCTGCACCACCTGTACGGGAGGCCTTCTGAAATCATCGTATACGGCGGCCCATGGCATGACCGAAGCCGGCTGATCTTGAGGCAAAAAGGCAAAAGTTCGGGGGCTGTGACCCCAAATGAATTTAAGCGTCGTTCGGTTTCATCGCCGCACACCTTCTGACTTGTGTTGCAAGAGCAGCTAAAATTGCGCTGCTATCGGGTGTGTTAGAATTTTTTGTTTGCTTCGTATAGGTGTCGGCAATAGCGTTATCAAGATATGCATATGCTTGTATCGTAAGCTTCGATACGAGCTTCGATGCGGCGGACTGAACCACATAGTTGCTATCCTGTGAATTAATTACCGAGTCACCGAGCTCCTTATATAGAGATTTCGCCTCATTGCAGTATTGTGTGCGAACTTCGAGGGTTTTCGTTTGTAAGAAGGTATTCTGCTCACGAGTGGATTTTACGTTTTCCAGGGCAATTAAGTTATCTTGTTTGAGCTTTTCCACTGACAGCATGTGCTCTTGCTTCGTGTTTTCTAAGTCCGTATTGGACTTGTTGTTTGAATAGGTGGAGTAGCCGGTAGCTAGGGAAGTGGCGACTACAGATACGATTGCGACCCAGTTGGAACTGCTCATTTCTATTCTGCATCCATGGATTAAAAAAGGGGCGAATTTTAGCGAATGGCTATGCTGAGCGCACCTGTCAAGACCGATTCTTTGCATGTCGAATTCTTGTTGCCGAGTCTCAGTGCTACAGTTCCGCCAAACCAAAGAGGGAACGACATGCGGATTTTGATAGCGGCTGTGGCGGTGGCGATGCTGGCGGGGTGCGCCTCATCGGCGATCTCAGTGCGGGATGCGAAGCCGGTACCGTCCGATGAGGTCTATGCCTTCCAGACTAAACCGTCTGGCGAGAGCGGAAAAATCACCGTGGTACGCGACTCGGGCGCTGTCGGCTCTGGCTGCGACATTGTTGTTTATGTCGACGGCCGCATGGCTGCAAAAATCGGTACTGGTCAGCGGGCTACATTCTACCTTCCGCCGGGATCGCCCAATCTGGGCGCCGGTCTAGCAGGCTCTGGCTTGTGCGCAGGCGCTGCAATTCGAACCATCGCAGCGACGGTTCAGCCTGGCAAGGAAAGCCTGTACCGCATCAGCGGCGACATGGCCGGGTTCTACATTGGGCCCTATGTCGATTACAACTGAACCAAGAAAGCCATGAAGCCGCCTCCGGGCGGTTTTTTATTGTCCGGAGAAAGTGATGCAGGCATCAGCGATCAACTATCAACCCATGACAACGATTCGTCTGCACGGGCAGTTACGTCAGTTCGGGAAGTCGTTCAGGCTCGCGGTGAAATCGCCGGCGGAGGCGATCAAAGCACTATGCGTGCAGATCCCTGGGTTCGAGCGGTTTCTTTCGAATGCCAAGTCTCGAGGCCTTGAATTCGCGGTGTTTCGCGATAAGCGCAATATCGGGGAGAAGGAGCTGAGCTACAACGGTTCCGGAGACATCCGCATTGCGCCCGTGGTCGTAGGCAGCAAGCGCGGCGGCATCCTTCAAACCATCGTCGGTGCGATCTTGATTGTTGTGGGTGTTATTTTCTCTGCAACGCCTTTCGGTACTCCGCTCATAGGAGCGGGCATTGGTCTTGTCGCCGGCGGTGTTATCCAGATGCTGAGCCCTCAAGCCAGCGGACTTAAAACCAGTGCCGCCCCCGAGAACACCCCCGGCTACGCCTTCGGCAGCGCCAAGAACACAACGGCCTCCGGCAATCCTGTCTCGCTTTGCGCTGGCCGCCGGCGATGGGGTGGCGCAATTATTAGCGCTGCCATCTATGCCGAAGATCAGTTGTAGTCTATATTCTGACGCTCTGAATAGCGCTAAGAAATGGAGTTTTTATGGCGACGTTAGGTGTGGTAATTAAACTTGATGACGAAAAAAATCTTTCAAAAGTTTTTGAAGGGTTTGGTTTTCAGTATTTTGATGAGGAGTTTCTAGAGCACCATCCCTCTAAGTTTAAGTACGTTGCTTTTGTTGTTGGTAATTCGATTCGAGCAGTTGCAAAAATCGATGAGATTACAATTAGCACTGAAGATCCGAGCTTTGCAGGGTTTCGATTTTCTGAAATTGTTAAGAAGAGCTACATCAGCACAGTCCCAGTGCCAGGGACTAAGTGGCTTAACGAATATAACAAGCAAGATTTAGAAGATCTTTTTAATGGGCGGGATAACGTTTTAGCTCGGCCGGAGCCTCTTAAAGAATCAATAGATATGAAAGCTGTTATTTCTCAGCTGGCGGATGCGTATGGTGTTGCGACACGAAATATACAGATAACAATAACTGGTTGAATCTTTCAAATAAAACCGCCCCCGGGCGGTTTTTTTACGTCTGGAGAAAAGCATGGGCGCAGCACGCAAGATCGATGTCTATGGCGCCAAGGGCGGTTCCGAGAAGCCTAAAACCCCAACCGAGGCACCAGACAGCCTGCGCTCCGTCGCAATTGCGAAAATGCTTATTGCTGTGGGTGAGGGCGAGTTTGATGGTGCTCCTACCGCCAAGGACATCTTTCTCGACAACACACCGCTGCAAGACCCGCAGGGGAACATGAACTTCCCGAACGTGAAGTGGGAGTGGCGCAGCGGGGCTGTGGACCAGTCCTATATCCAGGGCATCCCATCGGTCGAGAACGAAACAACCATCAGCACCGAGCTGCGCAGCGGCACGCCGTGGGTTCGAGCGATCACCAATACCCAGCTCTCAGCTGTACGTGTGCGCTTTGCCTGGCCTGCGCTCCAATCGGTGGATTCCGGCGGCAACATCAACGGTTACACGATCGGGTATAAGATCGAGTTGGCAACGGATGGTGGAACTTACCAGGAGGTTTTGAACGAGGCAGTATCCGGCAAGACCACCAGCTTGTACGAGCGAACCCGGCGAATCAATCTGCCGCGCGCGACAACCGGGTGGCTGTTGCGCATCACTCGACTGACTGCAAACCAGAACAACAATAAAATTTCCGACACCATGCAGATTGCCGGCTTCACTGAGGTGATCGACGCCAAGATCCGGTATCCGAACACCGCGCTGCTTTACATCGAGTTTTCTGCGGAACAGTTCCGCAGCATCCCAGCAGTGACGATCGAGTGCGATGGTCGGAAATGGCAGGTGCCGAGCAACTACGACACCAGGTCGCGCACCTACACGGGCGTCTGGGACGGAACGTTCAAAGAGGCCTGGACCGACAACCCTGTTTGGCACACCTACGGCATCACCACGAACGACCGTTTCGGCCTGGGCCGTCGCATCAAGCCGTGGATGGTGGACAAATGGGAGCTGTACCGCATCTCGCAGTACTGCGACCAACTGGTGCCGGACGGTAAGGGCAGCATGGAGCCGCGCTTCATCTGTAACCTGAACCTTCAGAGCAAGGCTGACGCCTGGTCTCTGCTGCGTGACATCTCGACGATCTACCGGGGCATGACCTACTGGGCGCAGGGCCAGGTGTTCACACTCGCGGATATGCCGCGTGCTACCGACTTCGACTTCGCCTACACCCGGGCGAACGTCATTGACGGCAAGTTCACCTACTCCAGCGCATCGGAACGCACCCGTTACAGCCGCGCGCTGATCAGCTACGACAACCCGCTGAACAACTACGACACCGATGTCACCCCGGTGACCGATCCGAAGCTGCAGCGGCGCTACGGCGATAACCCGCTGGAGATCAGCGCCATCGGCTGCACCCGTGAATCCGAAGCCCAGCGCCGGGGCAAGTGGGCGCTGCTCACGAACTCCAAGGACCGGGCCGTTACCTTCAAGGTTGGGTTGGACGGGCGTATTCCGTTGCCTGGCTACGTAATCCCGATCGCCGACGAACTGCTGGCCGGTCGGCCCGTGGGCGGGCGCATCTCGGCGGTGAACGGCAAGGTCATCACCCTGGACCGCGACACCCAGGCCAAACCCGGTGACCGGCTGATCCTCAACCTGCCAGATGGCAAGTGCGAGGGCCGCACCGTGCAACTGGTCAGCGGTCGGCAGGTCACCGTAACCGTGGCTTACTCTGTTGCGCCAGAGCGCGAACTGGTGTGGGCGCTGGATGCTGACGACCTGGCCATCCCGCTTTATCGCGTGGTCAGCGTGGCGCGGCCAGAGCCAGGCGTGTTTGAAATCTCGGCTGTGCAGTACGACCCGAGCAAGTTCGATCACATCGACACCGGCGCCCGGCTGGAGGAGCGCCCAATCAGCGTTGTGCCAATTACCGTGGTACCGGCGCCGGCGAGCGTCGACATTACGTCGAACTACTCCGTTGACCAAGGTCTGGCCATCAGTACCATGAACATCTCGTGGCCCGCTGTGGCTGGTGCGGTTGCGTATGACGTAGAGTGGCGCAAGGACAGCGGCAACTGGATCAAGCTGCAGCGCACGGGCGCGACGAGCGTCGATGTCACCGGCATTTACTCGGGCGCCTATCTTGCCCGGGTTCGCTCGGTAAGCGCCTTCGAGATATCTTCGATCTGGAAGAGCTCCAACCTGACCAATCTGGAAGGGAAGGTCGGCTTGCCGCCGGCGGTGGCATTCCTGTCTACCACCAGCGAATTGTTCGGCATCGGCATTCGCTGGGGCTTTCCTGCTGGCGCCGAGGACACCCAGCGCACCGAGCTGTGGTACGGACAGGCCAATGACCTGTCCGTAGCATCGAAACTGGCAGACCTGGCCTACCCCCAGGCGGATTACAGCATGCAGGCCCTACAGGCAGGCGCGCAGTTCTTCTTCTGGGCGCGCCTGGTGGACCGGACCGGCAACGTCGGTCCGTTCTATCCGGTCGGCAACGGTGTGATGGGCATGGCGAGCTCCAACGCTGACCCGGTTCTGGATTTGATTGCCGGCCAGGTTGGTCGTACGGAGCTTGGCCAGGACATCGTCGACGAAATCGACAAGATCCCAGGCTTGCAGGCGCAAATCGATGCGCTCGATGGGCTATCGGCCTACGACCCTGAGTCGGTTTACCTCGAGGGCGACCTGGTGGTTGTCGGAAAGCGGATCTACCAGGCTACGCAATTGGTACCCGTGGATACCTCGCCGCCAAACGCCGCGTACTGGGTGGACGTGGGCCAGGTGTTGGTCACCGCCAACGGGCTGGCGCGCCAGGTAGAGCTCAACACCACCAGCATCACTGAGTTGGACGGTGTGGTCACTGCCCAGGCATCGAGCCTTCAGTCCTTGCAGTCAGCCTATCGGGATGACACCGGCGAAGGCGACCTGGCGGATGCGCTCCAGGGGTACAACGCCTCGGCGAGTTTCGCTCAGGAAGTGAAGACGCGCGCGTCGCAGAACGCGGCCATGGTGCAGCGCCAGACCGAACTCACCGCTTCGGTGGGTGATGTTGCGGGCACCGTGACCGAGCTCGAAAGCGTTGTGGCCACCGATCGCGAAGCAACCGCCCAAGCTATCCAGCAGATCGGTGTGGAGATCGGCGAAACCTCGGCGGCCGTTCAGACGGTCAGTCAGGCACAGGCCGATACAGACGGCAAGCTGTCCACCATGTGGTCCGTGAAGATGCAGCTCAATCAAAACGGGCAGTACGTGTATGCAGGTGTCGGTCTCGGAATCGAGAACGTTGAAGGGGTTCTGCAAAGCCAGTTTCTGGTCAGCGCTGATCGTTTCGCAATCGTCAACACCATTGCTGGCGGTGCCGTCAGCGTTCCTTTCGCCGTACAGGATGGCCAAGTGTTCATGAACTCGGCCTTCATCCAGGACGGTAGCATCACCATGCTCAAGATCGGGCAGGCGCTGCAATCTGACAACTACGTCGCCGGTGTTCAGGGGTGGCGCCTTGATAAGGCCGGCAACCTGGAGTTCAACGGACCTGCACCTGGTGGTGGACGCCTGACCATGACTAACCGCGCGATCAAGGTCTACGACGAAAACGGAGTTAAGCGCGTACAGCTTGGAGATCTGACGGCATGAGTTTCGGAATGAGGATATGGGGCGCCAATGGCGCCCTTGAGTTAGATGAAACATCATTTACAGTTAGAGTTGAATATTCAGCTGTGGTTCAAAGTGGAAATGGTCAGAGAACAATGACTATATCTTTGCCAGGGGTTAGTCCGTCAACACACTCGGCTGTATGTATCCCTATTACAAATTATGGAACAGATGCTCAGGATATTAGAAATATACAATATATACCAATTGTTGGTTCTGGGGTTGTAACTGTATTTTGGGGGCAGCCTAATACAAATGGTCCGATGGGCGTTCTAACACCTCAGCGACTTTTGGTTATGAGGTATAGATAATGTCTTTCGGTCTAACATTTGTTAACGATAGTAATGTAATTACATTGGATTCTGAATTTTCAAGATTAGTCATAATTGCAAAAGGCACATATAGCGGTTCCGGAGGTGCCAGTGTAGGGTTTCCGTCTACAGTAACATCTCCTGAGCCACCTCTTGTTTTTGTAAGGCCTAATCAGTCTAACACTCTTTGTTTTTGTAAGATAACTGGGAGTCCTGGTGCATGGACTGGTTTTTCTTTTACTGGCATTGTTGGTGTTGGCACTTCTGGGATTTGGT
Source organism: Pseudomonas sp. NFACC42-2 (assembly GCF_900116055.1). Lineage (NCBI taxonomy): Bacteria > Pseudomonadati > Pseudomonadota > Gammaproteobacteria > Pseudomonadales > Pseudomonadaceae > Pseudomonas > Pseudomonas sp. NFACC42-2. The sequence goes on along the minus strand of NZ_FOZO01000011.1, from coordinate 50,515 downwards.
TTAGTGCAGCATTTCAATCTAAGCCAGTTGCTAATTATGGTCTTAGGCTTTGGGACTCTAGTTCTAAGATATTATTTGATAATGGGACTCCCGCTGCGCAGTTCACAAGAACTATCACAAGCTGGACTTATTTAGGTTCCGAGCAGACAAGTCAAGGTGTTTACAGGCTCAGTTGGACAGCGGCATCACCTTTAAATACAGGGGATTACATGCTCCTTAATAATATCGCCATGGACGTTGCCGGCAGCACTTCTAGGCAGGGTAATCAATATGCAGTCTGGGACTATGTAAATAACAGGCTGGTTATGCAAGTGATCGGTGTTGATGTACAAACCACTTTATACACGCCAGTTGTCTGGGCCAAACCAATTTCCTAGAGGTATCACATGACCTGGTACAAAACAGGAACTGTCGCTGTTACGCAGGGCAGTAATGCTGTGATCGGCACCGGCACATCGTTCATTGCGAACTCACGTGTAGGTGATGGCTTTCGCGGCCCCGATGGCGGGTGGTACGAAATCACCAATATTGCGAGCGACACTGCGATGGCGATCTCGCCGCCTTACGGAGATTCTTCGGCGTACTCAATCGCGCCCTTACAGGGGTATCTGAAGGATTCCGCTGACGCTTTACGCACAGCAACTAAAACCATTGCCGGCGGCGTTGCTGACATGCAGGAGCAGGTGGCGACCGCGACCGAGGCGGCTGAATCTGCCGGGCAATCCAAGACAGTTGCCACGGAACAAGCCGGTATCGCGACAGCCGCCGCAAATGCGTCCGCGGGGAACAAAGAGGCCGCGCAACTGGCTGCGCAGCAGAGCGAATCTTCCGCCGTGGAATCGGGCGCCGCCGCCGATCGTGCCGAGACCGCTAAGAACTCAATCATTCAGTCGGAACAGGCCGCCGCCGCATCGGCAGCAGCTGCAGCGGAATCCGCCGAACAAGCCGAAGAGGTAACGCTTGGCAAGGCTGCAAGTGGTGCGAACAGCGACATTACGTCGCTCAGCGGTTTGACGACCCCGCTTTCTATCGAGCAGGGAGGTAACGGTGGCGGCGCTGGCGTTCAGAAATCGTCTGCCAATGTGGCTCTTAACAATGGCCGATATACGACGCCTGGCACATGGACTGGCTCTGTTTATCCTGGCGCAGACGGCCGTAACCAAGGCTACTTGGTTCATGATAACTGGACGTCTGACTATGCTCGCCAAACGTGGACGTCTTTGGATTCATCGATTACCACTCAGCAGCGATTCAAGACCAATGGGGCATGGGGCGCCTGGAAGGCGACAACCGCAGCGCCGGCATGGGGAGTAATTGGCGGAACACTTTCTGCTCAAACAGATTTGCAGGCCACCCTGGATTTAAAGCAGAACGCCTCAAGCGCCGCCCTTATACCGGTCAGCGCAAACTTTATGCCGTTTAACCGAGACAGTGTCGCCGCCGTACTTCCCGCGGGCGGAACCTATGCGTGGTGGATACATCAGGCTAACAACCAGACGGGGGCATTGATCGGGGCTTCCTCTGCTGGAGTATCTGCTGGCGGAACTACAATCAAGGCAGCTACGGCGGGCCAGTACATTTTCGGATTTTACTGGAGAATATCTTGATGCAATTTTATTACCTTGAAGACGGCTCGACTGTAGGCGAGTTAAATGGGCAGCCATACAACTTTCATCCTTTGGTAACGCCTGAGCAGTGGCTGTGGTTTCAGGATCAGCTTGATCAAGGTTTGCTGGAGGAGATTCCGAGACCTCCAGACCCAGAGCCAACTCCCATGGACCCCGCTGTGTTGGAAAACGCCTGGCGTGAATCCGAAATGCCTAAGGCTCAACAAAACGTGACTGCCATCGAGTATGGCGAGGAAGACATCCCCGGCACCGCTCAGCAGTGGCAGAGGTATTGGCTTGCACTTCGCAAGTGGACCGAAACAAATCCCGACTTCCCCGATAGCAGCAAGCGTCCTGTAGCGCCGAGCTGATCACCATCAGTACACCGACACCCGCCATGAGCGGGTTTATTTTTGCCTGGAGAAAGTCATGCCGATCACTGAGCAGCAGTTGCTGCAGATCCTCCCGAACGCCGGCCGCCAAGCCGGCGTTTTTGTTCCTGCACTGAACGCTGCTATGGGCAAGTACGGGATCGTGACCAAGCTGCGTATCGCGGCATTCATCGCCCAGGTCGGGCACGAGTCGGGCCAACTTCGCTACGTGCGCGAGATATGGGGCCCCACCGCGCAACAGGCCGGGTACGAGGGGCGCGCCGACCTGGGCAACACGGAGCCGGGTGATGGCTCCAAGTACCGTGGCCGGGGCCTTATCCAGATCACTGGCCGGGCGAACCATGCCGCGTGCGGGGAAGCGCTGGGCGTAGACCTCATCAACAACCCTGAACTGTTGGAGCAGCCGCAGTACGCCGCGATGTCGGCGGCCTGGTTCTGGTCGACCAAGGGCCTGAACACGCTTGCGGACCAGGGCGACTTCGCGAAGATCACTCGCCGTATCAATGGCGGGCTCACCGGCCAAGCCGATCGGCAGGCGCTGTACTACAGGGCGCTGAAGGTGCTGGTATGAGTGAAATAAAAACAATCTCCCGCGTCCTGGGCCAGGCGGAAGACGACTCGCTGTGGTTCTTCTGCAATGGTTGCGATCTCCCGCATAGCCTGAACGTTGGAACTGGCCCTGGCCCGCGGTGGGGCTACAACGGAAACGCCGAGGCCCTGACGTTCACGCCTTCTGTACTGTCCCGCTATGGGATGCATGGAAAGGATGTTGTCTGCCACTCATTCGTCACCGATGGACGAATCCAGTACCTGGGCGACTGCACGCATGCACTGGCTGGTCAAACTGTCGATATGCCGAATTGGGAGGAGTCATGGGCGAATTGGTAACGCAGTACAAGGTCGCGCTGATCCTATTTTCGTGCCTGCTGCTGATCGGCATTGGTGCTGGCAGCGCCTGGCAGGTGCAGGACTGGCGGATGGGCAAGCAGCTAGCCGAGCAGGCGGCCCAGTTCCAAACGGACCTGGGAGCCATCAGCAATGCCGCCTCTGCCCATGCCCGCGCGGAGCAAGACAAACGGCTGACCTTAGAGCAGAAGCTCGCTGGCCAAGACCAACAACACATCAAGGAATTATCCGATGCCCAGCGCAACCAGGCTCGCCTGCGTGACCAGCTTGCTACTGCTGATGTCCGGCTGTCAGTCCTCCTTGCCGAGGATCCAGCCAGTGCCTGCAACGTGCCTTCCGCCACCGGCGCCGTCGGCGTGGTTCATGCAGCCCGTCGAGCCCAACTTGACCCAGCGCATGCTCAACGAATTATCGCAATCACCGACTCCGGTGACCAAGGATTGATCGCTCTGCGGGCATGCCAGGCTTACGTTAGGGCCATTACTAGATGATGGCAGAGTCGTCATCCTGCTCGCTACAAAGCTGATACCTAAATGGAATTGATTTCCGTTATCTCTGAGTGTGAGAATTGTAAATAAACATCATTTGCATTCTTGCTTTTCGGAGTTTCAACCATTCATGCGCAAAATGTCCTCCTTGCCCACGTCAGCCCTCACTTTGATCGCCTTGGGTATTTTTAACAGTGCCTTTGCGGATGACAGCACTCTGAATCTGCCTCCCACGAACATCAGCGCTACGGCTGAAGATCAGGAACGTGCGCCGTCGGGTTATCAGGCCAAACCCGACAGCAGCACCACGCGGTTGAACCTCACGGCCCAGGAAACCCCGCAAGGCGTGACCAGTATCAAGCGTGAGCAAATGGACGATTTCAAACTCAACAGTGTCCGCGATGTGCTGGACAGCACGCCGGGTGTGAACGTCCAGAAAGTAGAAACCGACCGAACCTACTTCACGGCCCGGGGCTTCGATATCACCAATTTCCAGTATGACGGCGTAGGCATGCAGATGACCGGCGGGCTGCTTGTCGGCGATGTCGACATGGCTACCTACGAGCAGGTGGATATCCTGCATGGAGCCAATGGCCTGATGACAGGCAGCGGCAACCCCTCGGCAACGGTCAACTTCGTGCGCAAGCGTCCGACTTACGAGACTCAGGCCAAGATTGATCTGAGCGCTGGTTCTTGGGACAAGCGCCGGGTGGATATCGACTTGTCGGGCCCGTTGACCGAAAGGGGAAATGTTCGCGGGCGATTGATTTATGCCAACGAGGTGGGTAACTCCTACTTGGATCGTTACTCCAGGGAAAAGAACATTTTCAGCGGCATGCTGGCATTCGACCTGACCGACAGCGATATCTTGACCGTTGGTTACGAAGACCAGAAAAGCAATGCCAACGGCGCCAGTTGGGGCGCGTTGCCGCTGACCGACGCCAGTGGCAAGTCGCTGCATTACAGCAGCTCCAGCGCCACATCGCCCAGCCTTGGGTGTATTGGGATGTTCACACCACTCGCGCTTTTGCGGAGTGGGAGCACAGTTTCGCCAACGATTGGAAGTCGCGCCTGACCCTCACCGCCATGGAGCACCGGGAAGACACCCAGATGTTCTATATCTACGCTGACAGCACGTCTTCCACTGGCTACACCGGCCTGGCATCCAAGTACAAGGACAAGAACCGTGAACTGGACGGTGATCTGTCTTTCAGCGGCCCCTTTTCCCTGGGTGGACGTGAACATCAGTTGACGGTGGGCGCCAACGTGGCCCGCTCGCGAAACAACGAATCCTCGCTATACGACACATCGTCGTACTACACCTCGGTATCGTTGCAGGATGCGCTCAGTGGCTCCATTGCCAAGCCCACTACTTACGATATCGCCAACGCTGCCGATACCTCCAGCTATACCGACCGGCAGAAGAGTGTGTATGCCGGGGCGCGCTTCAGCCTCACCGACGATCTCCACTTTATCACCGGGGGGCGCATGCTCAGTGCTGACAGCGATGGCGAAAACTACGGTTCAGGCCGGAATGTGCGCGTCCACGGCAAGGTTACGCCTTATGCTGGCCTGGTCTACGATCTGACGCCGCAGTACTCGCTGTATGCCAGCTATACCGAGATATTCAATCCGCAGTACTACCTAGACCCTCAGGGCAAGGTGCTCGACCCGCTGGAGGGCAAGAGCTACGAGGCCGGGATTAAAGGCCATCTGCTGGACAACAAGCTGGACGTCTCGGCCGCTGTGTTCCATACCAAGCAGGACAATGTCGCCACATACTCCGGATACGACGCCAGCCTAGGTGGTTACTTGTATGAGGGCATGTCCTACAAGAGCAACGGTATAGAACTGGAAGCCTCTGGTGAGCTGGCTCCGGGCCTGCAAGTCAGTGGCGGTTACACCTACGTGTACATCACGGATGCGGATAACGACCGTGGACGCAAATTCATCCCGCGCCATGCCTTGACCTCCTCCATGAGCTACAAACTGCCGATGGCACCGAAGGTCAAGGTCGGCGGCACGGTTAAATGGCAAAGCGAGATCCAGAACGACGATACGCCAGCCGCGAACCAGAGTGGTTACGCACTAGTGGGCCTGATGGCGCACTATGATATCGACCCACACTGGAGCACCCAGTTCAACCTCGACAACCTTACCAACCAGAAGTACCTGCAAGCTGTGCGGTATGGCCAGAGCAACTATGGCGACCCGCGTAACTTCACGGCGTCTGTCAGTTGGAAGTTCTAAGGTAGGATCGAAAAACGCACATCAAGCCGCGCCCTGTCGCGGCTTTTTGTTGGGCGTCAATCGCGGCCGTGGTGGGGCAAGCCCCAGCAGAATCAATTGCGCCTCGGCGTCGCTCAATGGGTAGTTGTACGTGTCTTCATCGATGTTCATGGTAGCGTGCTCAAATGCTGTATGTGCACACAGCAATCGAGGTTTGCCGATTGTGCGATTTGAGGCGACGAGCTGTAGGATTTACTCCGGCGCCATGAGCACTGCCAGGGTCAGTTTTATAAACTCTTCATTCTCGTCGATGGTGTGCAGAGCGCCCCGGATATTCTCGGCTACATCCGCGGAGCCGCGCTGCTCAACCCAGTTCGATAACTCCATGATGGATGCTTCGAGAGCAAGCTGATTTTCATAGAGCTTGGAGAGTAGGGAAGGGAGTAGGTCTGTATTCGGCATGTCTGTTTCCTCCTTGGAGTGAACAGCTTAGCAGGGGTCTTAATCTTGGATTTGATTTAGGTCGGCAGGACGCCGCGAGAGGGGTTATGCAGTTTCGGCATGAGCTGAAATTTGCCCGTTGGGACCAGTCTTGGGACCAACGGGTGCATTTCGGTGCTTTATTGCTGATTACCTATGACGACTTGGCTCAGTAAACACTGATCAACAGTAATCATCAGAATGCGTTTCATACCGCATGGTGATGTTAGCTGTGGAGATCAATTACTTTACCTATCAATGGGTTGCGAGCGTGGCGGCAGGAGCCTTCAGGCATGCATCAACAGCGACATCAAGGCGCGAAACCCGGTCGCTGAGCAAAAAATGGGGGATGTGTGTTGGAATTTGGCGCGCATTGTCGCATATGTCAGGCGACAGTTGTATGGCGGCCGACGAGGGATGTTCAGCGCATTGAATGTGGCAAGCCATTCTCGACGAGGCCGCGCTCAGTAAGTTGTTGCGATTGCCTGCGCGAGCTGCATGTCGGTCATGGGACGCGTGTGAGGGGCCGAGCGGTAGTGCAGAGATGCCTGCTCAAACTGAGCGCCGCGAATTTCGCCCTCGGAGCCAATGAATGCAAGGGCATCATCCTTCGCTTTTTTCATTACTGAGGGCGAGTAGACCGTAAATGCCGTGGTCCCGCCGAGGACAAAGGTCGGGAACAGGGTGGTGGCGCTCAGCGCTCTCTCGACCGGGTTCTCCACATACCATGCCATAGCGTTGGTGCTGATCGATGCCATGAGGGCGATTGCCAGCGTCTTCCAGGAATTCATTCTTCGATGCTTCCATTGCGGTCGAAGGACGCACGATAACAGAGTCGGCTGAGCGCCAGAAACCCGGCCCGTCAGCAATTAAACACAGGCGCATAACGCTCTTCGCGTTTCTTGAAGTGAATCGGGGCCATAGGGACTTTTTCACCGTTGACGAATATGTCCGGGAAGGTGAGCGTGAAATCATCCATGTCGCCTTGGCCCAATGCTGTCCCTTTGAACTCGCTGTGGAATGTTTTCCTGGGGTCGAAACCGGTTTTGAGTTGTTCAATGGTGACAGGATAGCTTTGCCCATTCGCCAGGGTGACCGTGACAACGGGCGACGCTGCACTGACCCAAAGCGCCGGGTCGGCCTGTTTGACGGCTGCTGTGCTATTGGATGAGTAGAGCCGTCCGAACAGGCGCAGTTCAGCAGAGGTTGAGCGCTGGTTACCCGGCCAGCTGGATGTGCCGGGTGGCGCAACATAGACCAGCACATGAACCCAGTTGAGTGCTTCTGACAGCGGGGCATAGCTCATCGCCGCTTTCGGGCCGGGGCAGGTGCGCGAAAGCAGGGCGTTGCTGCCCACCGTCGACTCCGGATGCAGATAGGGCCCCGTGCTGCATCCTGCGAGCAGAAGCAGTAGCGGATACAGGATGTATTTCTTCATAGGGGCAACTCCATTTGCTGTTTGGGTTCGGCGCACAGTGTCGCTTATATCATGCGGCAGATGCGTGGGGGGCCAAGATGGGCTTCGCCAGCGTCTCCGGCATCGCCAGCCATAACAGCGCCAACGCGACGCCCGCCACCCCGGCCAGGGTGAGGAAGGCCGCATTGTAGCCCGCCTGCTGCACCACAAAACCGGCCAGGCTGCTGCTCAAGGCCGCGCCCAGCCCAAATACGGTGGACAGCGCCCCCAGGCTGACGTTGAAACGCCCGGTGCCCTGGGTCAGGTCCTTGACGATCACCGGGAACAGCGCACCGAAGATCCCTGCGCCGATACCGTCGAGCATCTGCACGGCCACCAGCCAGTAGGGATCGCTGGACAGGGTATAGAGCACGCCACGCAGCGGCAGGATCATGAAGCCGAACAGCAACAGCGGCTTGCGCCCCCACACGTCGGCCTTGCTGCCCACCAGCCAGGCCATCGGCACCATCACCAATTGTGCGGCGACAATACAGGCCGAGGTCAGTGGCGTGGCCATCTGCAGGTTGATCTGCGAGAGCTTCTGGCTGACCAGTGGCAGCATCGCCGCATTGGCCAGGTGGAAGAGGGCGCAGCAGACGGCAAACAGCAATAACGGCCGGTTGGCCAGCAAGACCGCAATGCCGGACGGCTGCTCATGGTCGCTGTGGTGGGCGGGATCGAAGCCCCGGGCTACCTCGTGGTCGATGGCCTTGGCCGAGACGCAACTGACCGCGACGACGCTGGCCACCGCCATAAAGGCCATCAGGTAGAACACCACCACGGGTCCGAACAGGTACGCCAGGCCACCGGCCAACAACGCCGCCACAGCGTTGCCGGCATGGTTGAAGGTTTCGTTGCGCCCAGTGCGCCGGGTGAACGCACGTGGCCCGGTAATGCCCAGGGAAATCGCGGAAATCGCCGGCGCGAACACCGAGGCAGCGATGGCACTGGCCGCCTGGGTCAAGGCAACCAGGCTGAATGAACTGACGAAGGGCAGCAGCAGGCAACTGCCGGTCACCAGCAGGGCGGCAACGGCAATCACAGCGCGTTTGCTGCGTGTGCGGTCGATCAGGGCACCCGCCGGGCCCTGGGTGATCAGCGCGGCGATACCTGCCAGGGTCATGACTACGCCGATACTGGCCGGATCCCACTTGTGCACCGCCAGCAGATAGATGGCCAGGTACGGGCCGAGGCCGTCGCGCACATCCGCCAGGAAAAAATTCAGGCTGTCCAGGGACAGGGTATTACGCAGGTCGGCGTGTTTGGCCACGATCAGGACTTCGCAGGGGGCGTTCAAAGGCTGAACACTCATTGCGCTAGTGACCTGCGCGCAGTTCATTTAGTTTCGCCTGCTGCTGGGGTTTTAATCTGCGGGCTTGTGGCTTATTTTCTTTGCCTCGCCGTATGACTTATCTGGAGACGCAATGGACATGCCCTCAGCTCAACAGGCGATTGCCTGCAACAAGGACGCCTGGGATCAATCCGCGGACCTGCACAAAACCACCGAGACCTGGAGCGCCCTGCTTAACGGGGTCCGCGACCCTGGGTTTTCGTGCCTGGACCCCACCCTTACCGGGCTGTTGCAAGACATCGGCGTTGCCGGCAAAGAGGTGCTGCAGGTGTGCTGCAATAACGGCCGCGAAAGCCTGTCACTGTTCGGCCTGGGCGCGCGTTCGGTGGTCGGTGTGGACCAATCCCGGGCGTTCCTGCAGCAGGCCCGTGAGCTTGCCGACGTTTCGCCCCACAACCCGGAATTCATCGAAAGCGATATCCACCAGTTGCCATCACGCTTGCACGAGCGCTTCGACATCGCCTTGGTGACCATCGGCGTGCTGGGCTGGATGCCGGATGTGGCGCTGTTCATGCGCCATGTCGCGAGGACCTTGAAACCCGGTGGCACGCTGGTGATGTATGAAACCCACCCGTTTCTGGAAATGTTCGACCCGCGTGCGCCAGACCCACTGTTGCCGGCCAGTTCGTACTTCCAGCGTGAGCCTTTTGTGCTGCAGGAGTCGATTGTCTATGAGGGGCAGGGCGAAGTGGCGGGGCCGACCTCCTATTGGTATGTGCACACCCTGGGGGATGTGGTGAGCGCGGCGATTGCTGCGCAATTGCAGATCGACCATCTGCAGGAATATGCCCACTCCAATCGCGAAGAACTTTACGACCAGTACGAGCACCAGCCTGCCCAGTTGCCCCTGTGCTTCACGCTGGCCGCCACAAAGCGTCCCGCCTGAGCCGATTGGCGCCAGGCAAAAAAGCCCGCGCACTGGCAGGCCAAGGGATTTACTGGAGTAGGTAGGCTTCACCCTATAGGGCTGAAAGTGAAGGCTTTGTGAAAATGCTGTCGCGCGTTCGGATGGCGCACGGCATCAAGCGCGGCGCACGAAAGTGCGCATGGTTTGGCCTGGGCCGGTACTGAACACGATGGGCCTGGGCATACCTTCATCCGCAGCAATGAACACAAATGAATCCCCCTCGAGGCGATAACTGGCGGGCAAGTGCTTACCGGCGTCATCGCCCAGGGCGTCCACCCAGGTAATGCTTTTGGGAGCCGTGCTGCTGTCCAGGAAAAACCGGCCCGCCAACAACACCTCGCCACTGACGGTCTTCACTTCGAAGCGGTCGCCGCTGATGGTGGTTAAAGCACCCGGAGCGCTGTGGGCATCGATGGGATTGAGTACGCCACTGTCTTCGAGTGAGGTTTGCTCCCAGGCGCCTTGAAGGGCTTGAATATCTGGGTCTGAAATGGATGACATACAAATTCCTTTTTATTGTAGGGTTGTTTGCCGGTCGTTCCGGACGGTGCGGCGTTTTTTATCATCTGATTTGAGAATATATGTAGGAATTGTCCTGTTTTTTAGGGTTTTTTTAATTTTTCCTTTAATAACAGGTGATTAACGTTACTTTGTCTGCCCGTCGGGTAACGTCTCGCAACAGACCGTCTATGCTCCTGGTGTTTGTCAGAGAAGACACCCGTGTAACTGAAATGAAACCTCTGGCTGCTTAGGTGTGAAGATTCATTCAATTGGGTGGTTGACGTTGCCGCCCTGTTTATTCAGTTGTTATTAAGGTCTGTGTTTTTGGGCGCTGGATTTCAATTCATCAGGGTTTACGTAATTTGAACAACATTCCCCAGTTCCACCAACGATTGACATCGGACGAAATTGATCTCTTTGAATTGTTTCACGCGATATGGAAGCAAAAAAAATGGGTCATCGGTTGCACGATCCTGGCAGGCCTCCTGGGAGTAGGTTACGCGTTTCTTGCTCCCAGGGTTTACCAGGTCAGCAGTGTACTGCGGCCAGCGGCGATCAATGAGCTGGATGCCCTCAACCGTTCAGAAGTCTACAAGTTGCCGCCGGGCGACGCGTTGGCCAAGGTCGGCGCACAGTTGGAGTCCTATCATTCGCGGCTGGGCTTTTTCAGGGCCAACCCCGCGCTGTTCGAAGACCTCAAACGGCCGGGGCAAAGCCTGGAGCAGAGCTTTGAAGCGTTCAACAGCAACGCCATCAACCTGGTGATGCCTGATTCGAAGAAGTCCGACGCAGTCAACAACGCTTACCTTCGCCTGGAAATGCAGTACCCCGAGGGGATCGATGGCGCGGCCATTCTCAACGGATTCGTCGACTACGCCATTGCGCAGGAACGCAACCAGATTGGGGCCGACCTCAAGGTGATCGTCAATAACCGCCTCAACGAACTCAAGGGTAGGATCGACGCTGCGCGTAACAACTATGAGAAGGGCAAAGCGTCGAAGATCGCCAGGTTGCTGGAGGCCGATCAAGTCCAACGCGCGCGCTTGCAGGATGAACTCACGGCTTTGCGCTTGCAGATGAAGATGGAGCGCACCAACCGCCTGGCAGAACTGGCCGAGGCGATCTCGATTGCCAGGTCCGTTGGCATCAAGAACCCCACGACCCCCTTATCCATGGGAGGGGATGCGCTGAACGGATCGAACCAGGTGATGCGCACCGTGGTGACTAATCAGAAGGCTCCTTTGTACTTCATGGGTACCGAAGTGCTGGAGGCGGAGCGGGCCGCGCTGCAACAGCGCACCAACGATGATTTCACCAACAGCAGGGTAGCCGAGATCGCCAAGGAACTGCGCATGCTCGACACTAACCGTGAAGTCGAGGTTCTCAACAGCCGTAAAAATGAAGATATGTTTCTGTCGGACGTTGAACCGCTGTGGGCGGAAGAAGCGCGGTTGCGCAGCCTGAATATCGACATGAGCGCGCTGAAACTGGTCACTGTGGATCGTCAGGCACAGGCGTCGCCGAACCCGATAAAGCCAAGGGTGGGCATTATCATCGCGCTGAGCGTAGTGGCTGGCCTGATGCTGGGGATACTCATGGTCCTGATACGGCATTTCGTGCAGGTACGGCGCGCAATCGGGCCGTTTTCGGTATTCGAGGATCGCCAGTTGCCTCATCAATAGGTCGGGCCGAACGCCTCTTGGGCCGTTGCGCGGCCAGCCCGTCGAGGCGTCTGCCACGCACATTCGGTAGACAGGTTTTCACAATTCTTGATTAACTTTTGGTTACAAACTGTGGCTAAATAACTGCCACGGACCACGTATCGGGTCATTACTCAACCGGTCGTGCCAATTGTGTGAATTGTGATTTCAGATGCTGCTATCCATCCTCAGCCGTTGTGGGCGCGCAGGAGCAGCCTGTTTTCTTCTGACATGTGACGAAATCCCTTGAAACTCATCATTGTTGTTCTCTACGTTGCCTCCATTGCGTATGTACACCTGCGTGGTCGGGTGCGGCATAAGCTGGGCCGCCAACTCAGTGATCATTCGACCTTCCTGGCCCCGATCAACTGCTTGCTGTACCTGTGCTCCAGGCTACCCGGTCGCCCCTACCTGTCACCCAGTGACTTTCCTGACTTGAGCCCCCTTGAGGCGCATTGGAAGGAGATTCGCGAGGAGGGCCTGAACCTCATGCACATGGGTGAAATCAAGCGCTCGGACCAGTACAACGATGTAGGTTTCAACTCGTTCTTCAAGTCTGGCTGGAAGCGCTTTTACCTGAAATGGTACGGCGAAAGCCATCCTTCGGCGATGAAGCTGTGCCCGCGTACCACCGAGCTGTTACAGGGCATCGGCTCGATCAAGGCGGCAATGTTCGCCGAGTTGCCACCGGGCTCCAAGCTGGTGCGCCACCGTGACCCCTACGCCGGTTCGTACCGTTATCACTTGGGCCTGGTGACCCCGAATGATCCTGGCTGCTATATCAATGTGGACGGCGAGAACTATTACTGGCGTGACGGTGAGGCAGTGATGTTTGACGAGACCTACATCCACTACGCCGAAAACACCACGCAGCAGAACCGCATCATCCTGTTTTGCGATATCGAGCGGCCGATGAAATATCGCTGGGCTGCCAGGTTCAACCGTTGGTTCAGTCGTAACGTCATGGCCGCTGCAGGCTCGCCCAACGATGCTGGCGACAAGACCGGCGGGCTCAATCGCGCGTTTAACCGGCTGTACAAGATTCGCTTGCGTGGCAAAGAACTGAAAAAACGCAACCGCACACGTTACTACCTGGAAAAATGGGCGATCTTCGCGGCACTGGCACTCATCTTCATACTGATTTGAAGTCGACCCGGGCGTTAGTCACTCCGGTGGCTTTGCGCCCAACTTTTCCCACATTTTTTTATTGATCTTCTGCCGATTGGCGTAGCCGGCCCAAGGATCAACCTTCAGCCCGTGCAAGCGTTGTTGCAGGTTGGCCACCGTCCATTGCTGAGCGCCGCGCAATCCCTTCAATTCCTCGCGACTGACCGGCACCGACACCGGCAGCCCAGGGCGTGCGCGCACCGAATAAGCGGCCACGGTGCTCGCGCCTCGTGCATTGCGCAGGTAATCGATAAAGATCTTGCCTACACGGTTTTTCGGCCCGGAGGTGGCGGTGAAGCGCTCGGGCAGTTGCTCGGTCATGAATTGGGCAATGGCCTTGGCAAAGGCCTTTACGCTGTCCCAGCCATCCCGCCGCGCCAACGGTATGACCAGGTGCAAGCCTTTGCCGCCGCTGGTCTTGACGAAGGCTTCCAACCCCAGCTCGTCGAGTACCGACAAGGTGAGCTGAGCGGCTTCCAGCATGGTTTTCCAGGGCAGCGCCGGGTCCGGGTCAAGGTCCAGCACAAACAGGTCCGGGGTTTCGATCTTGTCCGAGGTGGCGCCCCAGGTATGCAGTTCGAGGGTGCCCATCTGCACGGCCCCAATCAGCGCTTTCGTCGTGTCGATCTCCATCAGGCGCGCATGGCCCGGGTCCAGTGCCGGGTCCAGTTGCTTGATGTTCGGAATCGCCAGGCGCTCCGAGTGCTTCTGGAAGAACTGCTCGCCCTCGATGCCTTCCGGAGCTCTGAGCAGGGACACGGGGCGATGGCGCAGGAAGGGTAGGATCCATTCGCTGATGCCTTCGTAGAACTGCGCCAATTGCTGTTTCTGCGTGCCGCTTTGCGGGTCGATGATGCGGTCGGGGTGCGTGATCGTCACCCCGCTGGCCTTGCGGGCCGCCGGTGCTTTCAGGGTTTTGGCCGCGCGGGGCTGCTCCTGAATGATCTGCGCGGCGGGTTTGTCCGTGCGCAACCCCACAAACGCTGCCTGGCGTACCACGCCCTCTCGGGTCCATTGGGCAAACTGCACCTCGCCCACCAGTGTCGGCTCCACCCAATGCACGCCGCGCGCCTGGGCGCCGGTAAGCGGTTTTGCCAGGGGCGACGCCGTGCGTTCCAAAGGCTTGAGGCGGGCATGGATATTTTTCAGTGAGGCCTGGTCGAACCCGGTGCCCACGCGCCCGGCATAGACCAACGCGCCATCGGCATGGACGGCCAGCAGCAGCGCACCAAAACCGCTGCGTGAGCCCTGGGGGCGTGTGTAGCCGACGATCACGAACTCCTGGCGCAGGCGGCATTTGAGTTTGATCCAGTCGGTACTTCGACTGGAGACGTAGGGGCTGCCCTTACGCTTGCCGATCACGCCTTCCAACGCCAGCTCGCATGCGCTTTCGACGATATCGCGCTGGTTGGCGGCAAATGCTTCGGAAAAACGCAGCAGCTTGCTGCGGCTGCCGGACAAGGCGTCTTTGAGCGCGGCGCGACGTTCCTCCAGTGGCGCCTGGCGCTGATCGCTGCCGTTTAAAAACGGCGCGTCGAACAGGTAGTAGACGATGTCCAGGCTGCGGCCGATATCAAAGGCATTTTGCAGCGCCTGGAAGTCCGGCAGGCCGTCGTCATTGAGGCTGACCATCTCGCCATCGAGCCAGCTGTCCTTGAGCTTCAGGGCCTGCAGGGCCTTGACCTGGCGTGGCAGGCGCTCGGTCCAGTCATGGCCATTGCGGGTAAACAGGCGTACCTCGCCGTCGCGGATGCAGGCGAGCATGCGGTAACCATCGAACTTGATCTCGTAGTGCCAGTCGCCTTCGGGCGCGCGGTCTACCAGGGTTGCCAGTTGCGGGGCGAATTGTTCGGGGAGGGCGGTTGCCCGCTTCTGTGGTTTGGCGCGAGGCTTGGCCTTGGGTTCGCCGACCGAGGCGTCACTGAGGACACTCTTTGGCTGGGCCTGGACGATATCGTATTCGGTGGCGGGGCGGGCCTGCTGGTCTTTTTCCTTGATCAGCAGCCACTGCTCCTTGTCGCCGCTGCCCTTGAGGCGCGTACGTACCAGCGCCCAGTCACCGGAGAGCTTTTCACCGACCAGGGTAAATTTGAGTTTGCCGGCGGCGTAGGCCTTGTGCGGGTCGTCATGGGGTTGCCAGATGCCGCGGTCCCACACGATCACATCGCCGGCGCCGTACTGGCCGGCCGGGATGCTGCCCTCGAAACCGCCATAGCTGAGGGGATGATCTTCAACGTGCACGGCCAGGCGTTTCTGGCTCGGGTCCAGGCTCGGCCCCTTGGGCACTGCCCAACTGAGCAGCACCCCGTCAAGCTCCAGACGGAAGTCATAGTGCAGGTTGCGCGCGTCGTGCTTCTGGATCACGAAGCTCAGGGCCGATGCCTTGGGCTTACGACCCGGTGCGCGGCCTGATGGCTCGGCGGTGACCTCGAAATCGCGTTTACGGTTGTATTCGCTCAGGGGCTTGGCCATGTGGTTCTCCCGCATAGGGCAGGCTCAAGAGGCCTTTTTGGTGGATTTTTTCGCGGCCGGTTTTTTCGTCGCCGGCTTGCCCGCCAGGCTGCGCTTGAGCAGCTCGGTCAAATCGATCACATCGGCGGACTTGCGCTCGTCGCTGCCTTCCTGGGATTCGACGTCTTCGATCTTGCCGGCCTTGGCTTTCTTCGCCACCAGCGCCATGATTTTTTCCTGGAAACTGTCGCGATAGCTCTCGGGCTGCCAGTCTGCGCTCATGTCTTCCACCAGACGCTTGGCCATGTCCAGTTCGCCCTTGGCCAGGCTGGGTTTGGTCACATCGCTGGGCAGTTCCAATTCATCCAGGCTGCGCACTTCAGCCGGCCAGCGCAGCATCACCAGCACCAGCGCCGACTCCAGGGGCATTAGTGCCGCCAGATGTTGCTTGGTGTGCAACACCACATTGGCCAGGGCGACCTTGCGGGTTTTCTTCAAGGTTTCGCGCAACAGTGCGTAGACCTTGCCACCGCGTTTATCCGGAGCCAGGAAGTAGGGCGTGTCGATGTTCTGCAACGGAATCTGGTCGCTGGCGACGAACGCGATGATCTCGATAGTCTGGGTCGACTTGGGGTGGGCCGAGCGGATCTCGTCTTCGCTGAGTACCACATAGCGGCCTTTCTCAAACGCCACGCCCTTGACGATATTCTCCTTGGAGACCTCCTTGCCGGTGGTCTTGTTGATGCGTTTGTAGCCCACCGGGTCCATGCTGCGCTTGTCCAGCCAGTCGAAATCCACGCCCTGGGCGGACGTGGCCGAGACCAGCGATACCGGAATATGAACCAGGCCGAAACTGATGGCGCCTTTCCAAATTGCCCGTGGCATACGTGCGATTCCTTAACAAGAAGCTGTGTTCTGGTGACTCGAAGGCTGCGTGAAAAGTTTCCCCGGGCAGATGCGCGGACAGATCGTGTTACACCTGATGAGAAACTATTTAGTTACGAAAGCCGAACCCAGGGCGTAGCGTGGTATCGAAAGCACGTACTCCTCGCCCCCAGAGAGGCTTTGTCATGAACAGCTGTGTGCGTCATCTCGCGGTGCTGGTGTTGGGCCTGGCACTTGGGCCAGTTGCCCTCGCGCAAAACCTGCCCGGTAGAAGCGATTCCAATACCGGCCCGATCCACCGGGCCAATCCCAACAGCATGCAGGGCACCCAGCCCAATACACCGGCGGTGCGTGGTATTCAGACCGTGCCGACGCCGCGCGCACCGACCCTGGAAAACGGTGGTATCGGCAATCGCTACCCGCAACGCGATGCGGCCCCCAGCCGTCCAGCCACCGACGCCAAAGCCCCCACCTATGATGCCAACGGCAATCGCCGGTAAGGACGCTGTCTTATGTTGATACGCAAAACCCTGCTCGCCACCCTGTGCGCCACCACGCTGCTTGCGCAGACGGCCGTTTATGCCGCCGACGGGCAGCAGTTCCCCAGTGAACAAGGCAGCATCACCGCGACCCCGATCGCCAAAGGCCTCGACCACCCGTGGGCCGTGGCGTTCCTACCCGACCAGCAAGGGTTCCTGGTGACCGAGCGTCCGGGGCGCCTGCGCTTTGTCAGTCCGGACGGCAAGCTGTCTGCGCCGTTGACCGGCGTGCCCGAGGTGTGGGCCAAGGGGCAGGGCGGTTTGCTCGATGTGGTGCTGTCGCCGGACTTCAAGCAGGACCGCATGGTCTACCTGACGTACGCCGAAGGCGGTGGCAAGGGCGGTACGGCCGGCACCGCAGTGGGGCGCGGGCGCCTGGCGCCGGACCTGAGTGGCTTGACCGATTTCAACGTGATCCTGCGCCAGGAGCCGAAACTCTCCACCGGCAACCACTTCGGCTCGCGCCTGGCCTTCGACCGCGATGGCTACCTGTTCGTGACCCTGGGGGAAAACAACGACCGTCCGACCGCCCAGGACCTGGACAAGCTGCAGGGCAAAGTCGTACGGATCTACCCGGATGGCCGCGTGCCCGATGACAACCCGTTTGTCGGTCAAGCCGGGGTACGTCCCGAGATCTGGTCCTACGGCCAGCGCAATCCCCAAGGGCTGGCGCTGA
Organism: Pseudomonas sp. NFACC42-2; assembly: GCF_900116055.1. Classification (NCBI taxonomy): domain Bacteria; kingdom Pseudomonadati; phylum Pseudomonadota; class Gammaproteobacteria; order Pseudomonadales; family Pseudomonadaceae; genus Pseudomonas; species Pseudomonas sp. NFACC42-2. The sequence continues at coordinate 32,780 of NZ_FOZO01000011.1, read as the reverse complement.
ACCCATGGAGTGGCACGCTCTGGGAAAACGAACACGGGCCGCGCGGCGGTGATGAAATCAACATTATCGAGCGCGGCAAGAACTACGGCTGGCCGTTGGCGACTCACGGCATCAACTATTCGCTGACACCGATTCCCGAGGCCAAGGGCAAGACCGCAGAAGGCACCGTGGCGCCCCACCATGTGTGGGAGAAATCACCGGCTATCAGTGGCATGGCCTTCTACGACGCCGACCGGTTCAAGGCGTGGCAGCACAACGTGTTCATCGGTGCGCTGGCCAGCCAGGAACTGATTCGTCTGCAGTTCGATGGCGACAAGATCATCCATGAGGAGCGCTTGCTGGGCGGCTTGAAGGCACGTATTCGCGATGTGCGGCAGGGGCCGGATGGCTTTCTGTATGTGCTGACGGATGAGGACGATGGCGTGCTGTATCGAGTGGGCCTCAATCAGGATTGAGCAATGAGCCGCAAGCTTGAAGTTTCAAGCTTGCGGCTTCAGTCAAAGCCCGAGTTCGGACAACCCCGGATGATCATCCGGGCGCCGTCCCAGCGGCCAGTGGAACTTGCGTTCGCTCTCCTTGATCGGCAGGTCGTTGATGCAGGCAAAACGATTGGCCATCAGGCCATTCTCGTCGAACTCCCAGTTCTCATTGCCATAGGAGCGGAACCAGTTACCCGAGTCGTCGTGCCATTCGTAGGCATAGCGCACGGCGATGCGGTTGCCGGTAAAGGCCCATAGCTCCTTGATCAGCCGATAATCCAGCTCCCTGGCCCATTTGCGCGTGAGAAAGCCCTTGGCCTCTTCGCGGTCATGGGCGAATTCGGCACGGTTACGCCATTGCGTGTCCAGGGTATAAGCCAGCGATACCCGGTGCGGGTCGCGGGAATTCCAGCCGTCTTCGGCCAGGCGCACTTTTTCAATTGCCGATTCACGGGTAAAGGGCGGCAAGGGCGGACGTGTTTCTGCGGTAGATGACATCAGGCGGCTCCTCAAAACCATACAGCGTTATCGAAAGTTGCCAGGCGGGTGCGTTCACAGTCCCAATAACGTTCGCGCCATGCATTGCGCATTATCGGCAGCTGTTGAATCACCCATGACCAGGGCAACGGTAATGGCGCCATCGATCAGGATCAGCAGTTGCGCGGCCTGCCGTTCGGGGTCGGGGGTACCATGTGCTTGGCACAGTTCGAGTGCGTACTCGAACAGTTTCTGTTTATGGGCCTTGGCCAGCAGGCGGACCGGGTCGTGCGGGTCGCCGGTTTCACCACTGGTGTTGATAAAGGCGCAGCCGCGAAAATCCGCCGAGCCAAACCAGGCCTTGAGCGCGTCGAACAGCGCGAGCAAGCGTGCGCCGCTGCCATCGACGTGCTCCACTTCGGCGCGCAGCCAGTGCATCCAGCGCTCGTCACGGCGCTGCAGGGCCGCGATCACCAGCTCATCTTTATTGGCGAAGTAACGGTAAATACTTTTTCGCGAGACGCCGGCGGTTTTCACCAGGAAGTCCATGCCGGTGGCGGCGATGCCGTGGCGATAGATCAACTTCTCGGTGACGTCGAGGATAATGTCGCGTGTTTCGTTATGGGTCATATCGTTCATGGCTGCAAAAGTAGAACGATCGTTCTTCTTGGTCAAGATAAATTTTACTCTCTGCCACTGCGAGACCTGAGCACCCCCATGGTGTAAGCTCGGGGCCTCTTCGGATTCGACCCATTGCGAGCCTTATGCCGTCGTTCTTCAAACGCTCCCTGTTGCCCAAACTGCGCGGTTTTCCCCTGACACCCGACGCCATTGACGTGCTGTCCGGCGCTGACGCTTTCCGTCGCTGCCTGCTGGAGAACATCGCCACGGCCACCCGCCGCATCTACATCGTCGCGTTGTACCTGCAGCAGGACGAGGCAGGGCAGGAGATCTACGACGCCCTGCACGCCGCCAAGGCCGCACGGCCGGAGCTGGACATCGTGGTGGTGGTCGACTGGCTGCGCGCCCAGCGCGGGCTGATCGGCGCCGGCAAGCAACCGGGCAACAGCGCCTGGTACCAGGCCATGACGCAGCGCCATGCCAGTGAAGTGCCGGTGTACGGCGTACCGGTGCAAACCCGCGAGCTGTTCGGCGTGCTGCACCTCAAGGGCTTCGTGATCGATGACAGCGTGTTGTACAGCGGTGCCAGCCTGAACAACGTGTACCTGCACAAGTTCGATAAATACCGCTTCGACCGTTACCACCTGATCCACAGCCAGCCCCTGGCGGATTCCATGCAGCATTTGGTGGAACACGGCCTGGTGGCCTCCAAGGCCGTGCACCGCCTCGACTTGCCCAACCCGCCGACCACCCGCAGCCTGCGCAACGACATCGGCGACCTGCGCAGCCGTCTCAAGCATGCGGCCTACGACACCACGGCAGGGCAGTTGCCCAACGGCCACCTGTCTGTCAGCCCGTTGCTCGGCGTGGGCAAGAACAACCCGTTGAACCGCGTGATCCTCGAACTGATCGCCAGCGCCCAGCACCAACTGACCATCTGTACGCCGTACTTCAACCTGCCGCTGCCGGTGACCCGGGAGATCAACCGCGCCCTGGCGCGTGGGGTGAAGGTCGACATCATCGTCGGCGACAAGACCGCCAACGATTTCTACATCCCGCCCAGCGAACCCTTCAAGGTGATCTCGGCACTGCCGTACCTGTATGAAATCAGCCTGCGCCGCTTTGCCAAGCGTCATCAACCGGTGATCGACAGCGGCCAGTTGAACCTGCACCTGTGGCGCGACGGCGACAACACCTACCACCTCAAGGGCATGTGGGTCGATCAGCGCTACACCTTGCTCACCGGCAACAACCTCAACCCACGGGCGTTTCGTCTCGACCTGGAAAACGCCTTGCTCGTCGATGACCCCCAAGGCCAGTGGCTGGAGCCGCGACGCACGGAGCTGGCGCAGATCTTCCAGCACACCACGCGGATCGAGCGTTACCAGGACTTGCAAACCCTGGTGGATTATCCGCAGGCGGTGGGCAAGTTCCTGCGCCGCGTCAGCCGGGTGAGGATTGAGCGATTGCTGTACCGAATCCTTTAAGCCGCCTTGTGAAATCATCAGCAATGCAATCGTAGAGGGTATCGGACAGTTCCTATATCCAGCCTGGGATAAGCGTCTTTAGATTGCCTCTCACCGTTCACGGATGGACGGATCCATTCTTAATGGACTCATCCGAGAGAGCGATGACTATGTTGATGCTACTGCCTCACAGCCGCCCATCCGTTCCGGAGTTTCCCACCCCACCCAGCGCTGTGCCTGCTGCGCCTGATCCCATACCGACTCAACCACCCACCCTGCGCAGGCGGCGATCCACTGCCGATGCAACGCCGGCCGCGCCTGGCCCGTGGACGCAACTGCCTCCCCGGGATCAGGCGCGCACTGCCGCCGCCGACGCTCAGTTGGCTGAGCGCGTTGCCGCCGCTGAAAGCAGCGGCTACACGATGGTCGAGGTGCCGCCGGACAGCCGTCCGGGCCTGGCAACGCGCTTGTACCAACACCTGCTGAACCGGCCGGCGTTGCAACAGTGGATTGCCGAGCAGCGCCTTGAACCTGCGACCCTGACCTTTCACCGCGATCATATCGAGGGCTACGCCAACCATAATGGTGTACGCAGCGCCGTCAGATTCAGCCTGACCGATAACTCCGGCTGGAACGAAGTGTCCCGCACCCTGAGGCCGATTCGAGAACTGCTGGACCCCTCGGACCAGGGGGTGCCTTTTATCGGGCCAGGCGACGCATTGTGGCTGCCGTGCCAAGTGGCCGGCCAGATCTCTGCCGGCAACCTTGAGCAGACCTGGCAAGTGATCAGCGAACTGGAGGAGCGCCTTGCCCTGGCCGATCGCCTTGAAGCAGAACTTGAAGATCTGCCGGACACTGCGCGTACGGACTGGTCGGGTCATGAGACCGAGCTTTCACCGGCATCGCCATTGCCCCGGCATAGCCAGGCTGCGATGGAGCGTTTGCAGCGGTTTGTCACGTGCCCGCAAATGGTTCGCCTGCTGGAGCAGGAGGGCTTCGCCTGGGCCGGTGCGCCATTCAGGGTGTCTGAAGGCAGGCTTGAGCGCCTGAGTCCGGTAGGCGGTTGGGTGAATCTGACCCGCTATGTGGAAGCCGTCCCGGAACTGAACGATGAGCTCGTGGCACTGGCGGCGCTCAGCGTGCCGTTGGGCAACGCCCTGTACTCGACGCCACGCTACGACATGCGCCAGCTCCTGGACTTCAAGGGCTTGGGCTCGGCGCGTACTGTGGGTGAAACGCGCAACCTGGTTGCCTGGTTGCGCACTGCCTTGCCAACGCCGCCGCCATTGGGAGACTACGGCGCGCTGTTGAGCCAGGACTGGAAGCCGGGCACCTTGACCGCAGACGATCAAAAGCACATGGGTACCATGGCCGACATCCGCCTGCGCGGTCCCCTGGCTCGTGGGTTCAGCGCATTGTCCGGGGTCACATTGCAGGCGTTGCAGGCCGACCCGCAGGCTCACCTGGACAGGCTGCTGGACAGCCCGGATGCCTTGGCGTTCGGCGAGCAAATGGCTGGCGCGCTGCGCTGGCAGGTGGGCCAAGGCGATACCTCGACGCTGCCCAGGACGCTGCTCCAGCAACTGGTAACCGCCGCGATCAAGCTGCACGTCGATCCCTCGATGTCCGATAAGCCCGGGGAAGTGGCTGGCTATTCGATCTACCAGCCAACGAACATGGGGCGCTCGTTCAGTCAGGTACGCCGTGATATCGAGCGCCACCTTCAGCACAACAAAGGCCTGGAACCCAAGCTGGCGGTGTTGGCTGCCCACGTGTGCCTGGCGCAGGCGGCGCCGGAAATGCTCGTGCGCGATGTGCCCGAGTCCGTGAGTATCGGCACGCCGGCCTGGATGGAGCTGCGCCTGGGCTGCGCATTGGCCGATCACAATGCGCCAGGGACGTCGAGGATGATGAATGAACAGCAGGTCACCGACTTGACCACCCTGGAACCCGTCAGTGACGCGCAGGCGACGCTGATGCAACTCAATGCTTTGAAAGTCATCGCGGATTGGGGGGTGTTGAACGGCTGTATCAGGCAGCGCAGTGACGGTGAATACTCGCCGGGGGATATCCAGGAGGCTGCGCGGGTATTTTTCCGCCAGCGCGAAGACGTCGCCACCGCCTTCACGGCTGCGGGCAGCGAACTGCCGACGCGCAAGGCGCTGGCGATCAAGGAATTGCTGCGCGTGTTCCCTGGTATCACCCAGGCCGAACTGGAAGGCATGACCGTGCATGTGGCCAGTGCAGAAGATCGTCGCAACCTGCCGATCTCGGAACCGCGCACCCGCTCGTTGGTGGAGACCTATATGACCGGCGACCTGGTACCGGGCAAGTGGGTGCTCAGTGACGACATGCCTGCTTTCCCCGCGGCGGCGAAAACGCCTTACCAGCACGCGCGGGCACCCCAGGTAACCGAGGCGGCGCGGGCCAGGCTCGATACACGTATTCGCCGTCTGCCCGAGCTGGATAAGTTGCTGGAAAACTCGGTGCTCCAGCACCGGAAAAAGCTCCAGGACGCGTACGCCACCAAGCTTAAGCTGATGTTTGCCGAGTTGCCTCTGGAGGATCGCAAATTGCTGGAACTGGGCAAGGTCGAACTTTTCACCTTGCGCCGGGAAACCGGGGAGATCCAGGCCAAGGAGACCGACGCACTCAAAGACGCCAGCAGGGCGCGCCACGGTACCCTGATGCGCGTTGAGCATGGACCCACGGTCGTGCATTTCGAGGTGTTCGCCAACGGCAAGATCATCAAGCGTACGGATCTACCCGACGCGATGGAACTCGACGGCGTCATTCGCCGCGAGGGTTTTCCATCACCCCATGGCTCGGTCTATTTACCGGTGGTGCGCGGCGCGCAGATGAACCTTGATTTGGACGCCTATGCCAACGGTTCCCGCCCTGATCCCAACCCAGCGTTCCAGGCGGTGATCGTGTCGGCGTTGGGCGGCGCATTTGCTGCGCGAGAATTACCGCCCAGCCATACGCCGGAATCGTTCGTCCCCGATACCTACAGCTCGCGAAAAACAGCGAGCATCGTCAACAGGATCGCCCAGGACAACTTTTACGAGCCCGCCGAAAGCATGTTGCAACGCGCAAGCGAGTCACTGCCGCTGGAGAAGCACCGTGAAGCGCGGGCACGCGATCATGCCTTTCTATTGGGGTTCGTGCCGTTCGTGGGGGCGTATCAGGAGTTCAAACAAGGCAATATCAGCGCAGGTCTGGCCAACCTGACACTGGATGTAGTCGGCGTGGCCATTGGTGCGGGTAGCCAGGCCCGGGCGCTGATCCGCTCGGCCAGGGCCCTGGTGCCCAGCCGCCTGACCCAGCTTATTACACGACTCAAGCCATCGGCGATTGCAGTGCCCCAGGTGAAAGCTGGAGCGAGTTTCAGCGATCGAGCATTTGACTTCATCAAGCAGTCCGGTTTGTTTACCAGTGCGGCGCTGAACCCGCTGGATGGTTACCCGCAGATGATCAATGCCGCGACCAAGGGGCTGGTAAAACTGCCGGCGTTGCTGGCAGGGGGCGCAATGAAGTGGGGCAAGGCGGTTCCACATCTGGTGACCGCCGAGGAGAAGTTGCGTGCGTATCTGCTGATTGCAGCCGGGCAGGCGAGCGGCGCGGAGGCGCCCGTGGTGACACCGACAGCGGGCAAGGCGGGGCGTTATCGGGAGGTCGACGTGCACGCCACGCCATACAACGGCCGCTGGTATGCGATTGACCCGCGCAGCGGCGCGCCTTTTGGCACGCCACTGAACGGCTTCCAACCAACCCGTTGAGCCGACGACCTCCCGCGTCAGGCGCGGGAGGTCGTATCAGTTCAGGCCCAGCTTGCCGCGCAGGGTCGACAGGTCTTCGGCCAGGGTGTTGACCGGACCCACCAGCGCCTTGCGGTCGTTTTCCTTGACCTTGTCGTAGGTCTGGAAGCCGCCGTCCTTGGTCTTGTACTTGGCCAGGATCTTGTCCACGCTGGCGAAGTTCTTGTCGACCTTGGCCAGGAAGGCCTTGTCCTGTTTCTCGATCTGGCCACGGAACAGGTCGACGATTTTCTTCGCGCCGTCGATGTTGCCCTGGAAGTCATACAGGTCGGTGTGGCTGTAGCGGTCTTCTTCACCGGAGATCTTGGTGGCGGCGACTTCTTCCAGCAACGCTGCGGCACCGCCGACAACTTTCTCCGGCGGGAAAGTCAGGCCATCGACACGGGTTTTCAGGTCGTTGACGTCGGTGTTGAGCTTGGCCGTCAGGGCTTCCAGGCCCTTGGTCGAGTTCTGCGAGAACAGCGCGTATTCGATGCGGTGGAAACCGGTGAAGTCTTCGGCGGTCACGCCTTTTTCGTGGTCATCGACACGGGAGTCGATCGAGGCGTCGAGGTCGCTGAACAGCTCGGCGATCGGTTCGATGGACTCATAGTGCACGCGGGTCGGCGCGTAGAGCTTCTTGGCGGTGGCCAGGTCGCCTTGGTTGATGGCGTCGGTGAACGCCTGGGTCTGGGTGACCAACTCGCCGATTTCTTCGGTGACGTAGATCTTGTAGTCCGACACCGGGCCTACCAGGTCCAACGGCGCGGTAGCGGCAAACGCTGCCAGCGGCGAAAGGGTCATTAACAACGACAACGCGATAGTCGACTTCTTCATGGGACGTGTTCCGCTCTGGTTTGTTTTAGGTGTGGGCAGTGGTTTGAACAGGCGTTGCAGCGAGCAGCGTGCGCCCGATGAAATCCTTGGGCCCCTTGACCCCCGGCAAGGTGAAGAAGTACCCGCCGCCGACCGGCTTGAGGTATTCCTCCAGGGGCTCGCCGTTGAGCCGGGTTTGCACGCTGATAAAGCCTTTCTCCAGATCAGCCTGGTAGCAGATGAACAACAGCCCCATGTCCAGCTGACCGTTTTTATTGACGCCGTTGGAGTAGTTGAACGGCCGACGCAGGATCAGGTTGGCCTGGGTCTGAGGGGTGCGCGGGTTGGCCAGGCGGATATGGGCATCGAGCTTGGTCAGCTTGCCTTCCGGGTCCTTGCTGTAGTCGGGCACCTGGGATTCTTTCTGGCCATCCATGGGGGCGCCGCTGGTCTTCACGCGGCCGATGATGCTTTCCTGCTCCTGCAGCGGCGTGCGGTCCCAGCGCTCAACGAAGTTGCGGATGATGCGCACCGCCTGGTAGCTGCCATGGGCCGCCCAACTGGGTTCGTCGCTGCCGGGTTGGACCCACACAATCTGGTCCATGGCCTTGTTGTCGTTGGAGTTCGGGTTGGCCGAGCCGTCGCGGAAACCCAGGAAGTTGCGCGCGCTTTGTGCCGGTTCGCCGGGCTTGGCCGGTGCCTGGGGCGGCACGCTGCCTTCCTGCTTCCAGCGCACCAGCAGCAGGTCGGGCAGGTTCTTCACGATGTCGCGCAGGGCGTGGATATTGGTGTCCGGGGTGTTGGAGCTGAATTGCAGGCTCAGGTCGCCGTGGCACTGCGCCGGTTCCAGCGCATCGTTAGGGAAGCCCACCATGCGGATCAGGCGCTTGGGTTTGACGGCGGCCAGGCCGAAGCGCTCATCGAACAACGATGCGCCGACCGACACGGTGATGGTCAGGTTATCCGGCGTGACCACCGGGCCGAGGATGCCGGAATCGGTGGGCGGCAGCTTCGGGTCGACCTGGGGCACGGTGCCGCCGGTCATCAGGAAACCGATGCGCTCGTTCAAGGTGCGGAACAGGCGCTCCAGGTCTTCGCGGTCGCTGGCCAGGACGTCGAACGCCACGACCATGCCGCAGGCCGGGCGTGGGGTGACGATGCCGCTCTGGTGCTGGCCGAAAAAATCGTGGTGGTCCTGGGTCTTGTCACTGCGCGGTGCGGTGGTGACTTGCTCTGCGGCGGCCGCCATGGCCGGGCAGGTCAGGGTGCTGCCGGCGATGGCGGCACCGGTGGCGGCCATGCCCAGGAGGACACGGCGACGTTGGGCTGAAAACTGTTCTGAATCACTCATGTGTGCGGTCGTCTTCACTGCAGGCCGGAAAGGCCAAGGGCGGGGTCGATTCCATCGAGTGCGGCGGCCAGAGCCTTGGCCTTGTCGGCGATCTGCTTGCGCTGATCGGCGGTAACGCTGTCGTATGTGGCGTAGCCTTTGTCGAGCTTGAAACCCTGGAGCTCGGCATCGAAGGCGGCGAGGGCGCTGTCGACTGTCGGCAGCAGGTCGGCGGCGGACTTGGTCAGCAGCGGACGCATCAGATCGATCACCTTGTGCGCGGCCTCCAGGTTGGCGGCGAAACCATTCAGGTCGACATGGCTGTAGCGTTCTTCTTCACCGCTGATGGCGCGTACATCCGCCAGGCTGTTGAGGTTGCGCACCACGATGCTCACCAGTTGTTCCGGTGGCAGCGACTGCGCCAGCAACTGCTGTTTGAGGCCGGTGACATCGGTGACCAGGCGCTGCGCAATCGGCCCCAGGCCATCAAGGCTGCGTTGCTGGAACAGGCTGTATTCGAGGCGATGGAAGCCGCTGAAGGCCGGGTCTTGCTCACGTTTTTCAAAATAATCGGCCCGGGCGTTGATGGCGTTGTCCAGCTCGGCCAGGCGCTGCGAGGCCGGGGCCAGGCGTTGGTAAGCCTCACGGGCCGGCACGTACAGCGTCTGCGCCTGGGCCAGGTCACCGGCGTCGATCGCCTGTTGCAGGGCGGTCACGGCCTTGACCAGGGCACTGCCCTGGCTGCTCAGGTACACGCGAAACTCCGACAGCGGACCGATAAACGCCACCATCGACGGCTTGGCCTTGGCCTGGGCGTCGGACTCAGCCGTCGGCGTCACATGCAGGGTGCCGCGCGGGTTGCTCAGCAGGCCGCAGGTAATTGCATAGTCGCCTGGCAACAGGTTCGCGTTGATCACCTGGCTCAGGCCCGGGGCGATGTTTTCGCGCTCTTCGACCACCAGCACGCCGTCGAGTATTTCCCACTCCACCGCCCGGTCAGAGCGGTTGATGATGCGAAAGCTCGCCCGGCCGGCCGGCACCGTCAGTGCATTGGGCTCGCAGGCATGGCCATGGATGGTCACGGCGATTTCATCGTGGTTGGTCTGGCGCTTGCTGGCCGCCAGTTGGGAGGCGTAATAGAACAGGCCACCGGCGGCGATCATCACGACCACCGAGCCGGCTACCGCCCAGCGCAGGGCGCGGGGGGGCGAAGCGGGTTGAGGCGTTGGGTTGGACAAGAGACGGTCCTTACTGGCTGGAAACGGAAGAAGGGCGGGCGGCGGGCTTGGCCGGTGCCGCGGGCAGGAAAAACATCACCAGCGCCACCACCAGATAAACCAGATAGGCGCCCAAGGTGCTGACGGTCGGCGCTTCCTGGTAGCCGAACATGCCGGCCAGCACTGAGCCCAGGGGGCTATCCATCGGCAATGCGGCGCTGAAATCGAACAGCACGGTCTGCCAGTGGTTCCACACGCCCGCCTCGTGCAGGGCTTGCACCGAGTTGGCGAGGATGCCGGCGGCGACCACGAGGATGAACAGGCCGGTCCAGCGGAAAAACGCACCGAGGTTCAGGCGCATGCTGCCGGTGTAGATCAGGAAGCCGACGATGATCGCCAGGACCAGGCCGAGCAGCGCGCCAATCGGTGCGCCTGGGCCCTCGCTCTGTTGGAACACCGCCAGCAGGAAGAACACGGTTTCCAGGCCTTCACGAGCGACGGCGAAGAACACCATGAGGATCAACGCCGTGACCTGGTGTTTGGAGCCGGTCAACGCCTGATCAAGGGAGGCGTGCAGCGAATGCTTGATGGAGCGCGCGACCTTGCGCATCCAGAACACCATGGAGCTGAGGATGCCCACGGCGACCAGGCCGACGATGCCTTCGAACAATTCCTGCTGTTTCTGCGGAAACTCGGCACTGACCAGTTCCAGGCCGCCGCCGACCAGCAAGGCCAGGGCAGCGGCGAGGAACACGCCGATCCACACGGCGGGCATCCACTGGCCGCGGCCGGTTTGTTGCAGGTAACTGGCGATGATGCCGACGATCAGCGCGGCCTCAATGCCTTCGCGCAGCATGATTAAAAAGGGAACAAGCATCGGGCACCGCAGCTTAAGTAGGTAGGAAGCTAAGTTGTAACATAATGATACTCATTGCTAAACAGGAAAACTTGACGTTTGCTGAACAATGGCTGAACGGTGGTGGCGAATCGCAACCCCCCTTATGATGCACGGCATCTCGAGTGCCGCCGGATTGCCCAATCTCCCATGTCGGAAAAAGACACCATCTCCATCCATCTCGTGCGCGAAGCCTTGTTGCAGAGCTGCGCACCGGGGCCGGCCACCGTCGAAGCCTTGAGCAAGGTCGGGATCGATCCGGCATTGCTGGAACAACCCGTGGCCCGCGTTCCGGCCACCGCCTACGCCCGTTTGTGGCGTCTGCTGGCCAGGCGCATGGACGATGAGTTCTTCGGCATGGACCCGCGCAAGCTCAAGTCCGGTAGCCTGGAGTTCCTCTGTCGCGCCGCCATTGCACAACCCAGCGTGGCAGCGGGCCTGCACACCGGCCTGGGGTTCCTCTCGCTGATGCTGGAACACCTGCCGGCCCAGCTGGTGCGCCAACAGAGCCTGGCGGAAATCGTGTTGCAAGAACCCGAGCCGGCGCCCAAGCGCGCATTCACCTATTTCACCTATTGGATGATCGTGCACGGCGTCGCCTGCTGGCTGGCAGGCCGGCGCATCCCGATCCTGGCCATCGAACTGCGCTGCCCGCAGCCGGACTTTTGCGATGACTACCAGGTGATGTTTTCCGACAACCTGCGTTTTGATCGGCCACGCACCCGCATGATCTTCTCCGCCGACTGCCTCGACCTGCCGATCAAGCGCAGCCCGGAAGAACTCAAGCGCTTCCTCGCCCATGCGCCGGCCAACATCCTGGTCAAATACCGCAACCCCGACAGCCTGGCTACACGCATCAAGCACGACCTGCGGCAAATGCCTCCCGACACCTGGCCTGAGACCGAGGGCCTTGCGGCCACGCTGTGTATCTCCGCTTCCACGCTGCGCCGCCGCCTGGCGGAAGAAGGGCAGAGCTACCAGGGACTCAAGGACAGCGTGCGCAAGGAGTTGGCGATTGTGTGGCTGGCCGAACCGCAGATCAGCTTTGCCGAGATCGCGGCGCGGTTGGGGTTTGCCGATACCAGTTCGTTTTATAAGGCGTTTCGTAAATGGAGCGGGTCGAATCCTGGGCATTATCGTAGTTTGATTCTGGGGGAGCCTCGTTGAGCAGTGCATAGGACTGCTGACGGCCAGGACTTTTCCGATCCCATCCATTCGTTTTCCGGGGCAGGGTAGATGCTCTTCAATCGTGAAAGCGAGTTCTCTTAATGCTCAACGTCGCTGCTGCGCCTGAACCTTTTGTAGCGGGTATCCCGTCCACCGCCCCCGGCATTCAGCCAGATCGTTCCCTTGAGGTCATCCGTCCGGAGCCCTTATTGCGCCCTTCGACGCTGGTTCATCACATCCCCGGCCAATTGCAGGGCATCAGCGATTTTTCGCAAGCCCTGCTCGACACTGCGGTACTGGAGGCCAGAAATAAGGAGCGCTGGATCGCTGCCCTGGAGCACCACGTGCAGGGCAAGGCGGATCAGGACACTATCGACCTCGCCGAGATCCGCTTTTCAAGCGTCACGAGATCCACGCTGGCGACCGATGTACAGCGTGGGCGCAAGGCCCTGGCCGCTTTGGCAAATCGTCCAGGCATGCAGGCGGCCTGGAAAAAATATGGAATCGACAGCCAGACCGCCCATCTACGCATTTTCGATGGACGCTTGGAGGTATTGGACAGTGCAGGGCGCTGGATCGATTTGAGCGACCATGTATCCGCCCGGCCAGGCTTGAAGAAACGCTTCGACACGCTGTTGGACATGGCGCAAACCACCGGACATATCCTCCATTCCACGGGCGAAGTCGACGCATTGCAGATGCTGCGCGTGACGCTACCCAAAGCCGACGGGCAGGATGTCCCGCGCTCGGCCAAGGTCATTCGCAACCTGATTGGCTGGCAACGCCATCCGCTTCCCTCCAGCCCGCCGATGGGCAACTATACCGGGCCCTGGCTGGCGCTGGACTCGCCGCTGAGACTCAGCCAGCAAGACCGCCAAAGGCTGGTTGAGTCCTTTGAACGCTTCGTCGGCCCGCAGTGGCTGGATAAACAGCAGCCTCTTTCCGGTGATGTCGATGCGCACATTCTTGGGCGGTTACGCAGCCAGAAGAATCTCAATGTGTATCGCCAGCACCGCTTGCTGGAAGGGCTGAACGCTCCCCTCGATGGTTGGCGCAGACAGCAGCTCAATCAGTTGCAGGTCACCGCGCATCTGTTGCGTATTGATCCGCACCTGGGACAGCAGAGAAATCACGTGGCGGGGTATGACCTGTACTCGCTGCAAAATGCCGGGCTCAAGATGGCCGATGCCCGCGAAGACCTGCACATGCACCTGGTGCAGAACAAAGGCGTGAGTCCGGACGCCGTGGAGGTTGTCAGCCATCTATTCCTGGCGACTGTCGCGCCGGAATTTCTGGTGCGGGATATCCCCGACACCGTGCATATCGGTTCTCCCGCCTGGCTGGTGTTGAGGAAAACCGTTGCCCTGCTTGAAGCCCACGCGCCAGGATCGAGTCGGACCCTGACCTATGCTCAGGTGCTGGAACGCGCGGCTCTCCAGCCTCCGGCACCCCCACTGGTGCCGTTGTTCCAGGCAGCCGAGGCAGATCCGTTGCTGGATTGGGGCGTGCTCAATGGCGTGATCGCGGGCCGTACCGATGACCGTTACACCGTGGAAGATCTGCGCAAGAGCGCGGGCAAATACAAGGACTATATCGAGACTACTCAAAAGGCCACTGCGGTCCTGCAGAGCCCTCCCGTGACGCGCAGAGCCTTGGCCCAGGCGGACCTCAAGGCGGTGTTCCCAGGGCGGGACTTGGATAAGCCCGTGCAGAGAGATACCTATCCGATGCCTTTTTTCATGGCTGATCCCTCCCATGAATTGAGCTTGATCGACCTGCATATGATGGGGGCCTTGAAGAGCGGTGAGTATGCGCAAAAAGTGGCCAACGGCCCCTTTGGCGGGACTACGGCAGACATAGGTAGAGAGCTCGCCGACCTGCAGGCGGGTTTTAATCGGCTTCGGTTTACCAAAGACATGCTCGACCGTTCGGTAAAGTCGGGGGTCGACACGTTCACCTCAGCCATCACCACACGTCTCAAGGACCTGTTCAGCAAAATGCCCTATCAGGACCGACAGGTGCTGGAGCGAGAAGAACTGACGTTTTACCGGGTCGAGGGCGAGTCCATCACCGCCGAAGGAAAGGCCATCAGCGGTGCGGCGGAACAAACGGAGCGGGTAAAGGGGCGCTATGGTTTTATCGTCCAGGCAGGACAGGGTGACAATGCGAAATGTTTTGAGTTTTGGCCCTTGAGGGGCGAGTACTTCGAGCGTCCCGATTTCCTCAAGGCACTGGCCCGAGGCGAAGCGCAGGTGCCCCGTGTGTGGGTGACGAAACTGCAATCCCATGCGGACGGCCATGGGGCCGGGGAGTCCCAGGTGCAGATACGGGCCCTGCGCGAGACCCTGCCGGCCGGCAGCGGGCGCGGATCATTGGCAGACGGCGGATACTTTTCACAGAAAACCAGGGATTTTGCCGCCTATGTGCGGCGCCATGACCTGGTGCTCAATCGCCAGGAACTCCTGGACTCCGCCATGGGCACGACGCCGCGTGAGCGTTTCGAGGCGCGCACGCAGGAAGCGGTCAAGACCATTGAAGACCTGCTTATTCCGTTCAAGGGATGCTACGACGACATCGCCTCCGGGCGCGTGAAGACCGAGCTGGGCGCGCTCACCGGCTGTGCGCTCGACGCCGTGATGATCGGCTCCGTGGTCGCTGGCGAGGTTGTCGAAGGGGCGCAGGCTGTCAGTCGGGCAGAGACTGCCTTGGCCAAGATGTCGGCGGCCACCAGAGCGTTTGGTGCGCTGAGCAATAACCTGTTCAATCCTGTTGCGGGTTTGGAGCAGCCCTTACAGGCAGGCTACGAATGGTTGAGCAGCCGCCCTGTTTTTCGTCTTGGCAGGCCGCTGGGGGAGCTCCGTGCGACCTGGAAGACCGCGATGAAGGAGCAACTGGGCGCGCCGCCTTTTGCCATTGAACGTCCCCGGAAAATGCGCAGGCCTTCCGTCGACGGTGAGCAACCGCGTCCGCACGCCCCGGCTCAACTACCCACTCTGGAGACCGCCCCGACACCCCTCCTTGAGCAAAGCCGTCAAGCCATTGAGCGAGCACTGCCCATCGCCCGGGAGCGACTCAATGGCGCCTTGAGTGCGTTGTCCGATCCTGAGTTCGAGAAAGACCTCAAATTCGTGTGCAAAACCTTCTTCGGCGCGGATTCCGAGGACGTCGTGGCTGCCTTTACGCGCAAGCAGCGCACCATGAAAGTGGATTTGGACAAGCTGGATCTTTCCAACATCAACTTCCTCGAAAACGAAGGCACGGATTGGCAGGCCCAGCTCCTGCCGTCGTCCTATAGTCGCTACAAGGCGGGCAACCTCCGGGAAAAATACATTGAAGTGAATGTGGGCGGCGCCACGGACTATTACCGTTACATGGGGAACAGCGACGAAGCCCTGGCCAACACCCTGATCCACGAGCAGGCCCATGGTTTTCCCGGTGATGAGGATTATGTCTATTCCGGCGCGATCAAAGGCGGACGCGAGGACATTGCAGACCTGCTCAACCTGGGGAACACCACGGACCCCACACATTTTCGCCACTTGGGTGACGAGGTGCAGGAGGCGACCTTGAGCTTGTTCGCCAAGGCGCCCCAGGCGCATAACGCCGACTCGACCCTGTTCGGCATTGCGTTGCTGGACCAGGCTAAAAACAACCGGCCGTTGTACGAGGAAAATGTGAAAGCGATTCAACAGGCGCTGGACAAGGCCAAGGCCACAGGTGGTGTCATTACCGAACACTTGCCCGTCAGGATTATTCGCAAGCGTGCAGTCAGCAGCGCTCCCTTGCCGCGTTTTGTACTGGTACGCCATGATCAGACCGGCAAAATCGTCCAGGTGCTGGAGCGTCTCCCCCGGCCGGGCGGGCACGGGCCTCATGCTCCACGGTCTGTCAGCGATGTCGTTCAAGAGGTGTTCAAGTGGCACTGAAGCGCATGTTTGAATGAACCTGGGGAAGCAACGGCTTGGCTGAAATTTGCCGTTTAAAACCACTATAGTTCAACGACTCGACGGCCCCGTGGAAAACCTGGGACGATTCAAGCTTCTTGTTTTTTTAAATGGTCTTTTTGCCCACTTGACAGCAATGTTGTACTTACACCCAATAAACCAACAAAACAGGAGACTGCAACGATGATCAACGTCACCGAAAAACCATATGCATCCAGCAAACCGCCGAAAACAGTATAGGAGATGCCGATAATAACTGAGTTAACCAGGTTCGCAACAGAGAGACACGATGCTCGGATGTGTGACTCAATATTGTCATGAATATAGGTTTCGTATGAGGTTTCATATATGGCAGGGAGCGACATGATTAGAAGGAAGCTTGCGACCGAAGTGGTTGTACCGATATTCAATGAAAGAATGAAAAGAAGAAAGGTGGCAATAAGGGTGGTAGAGAAAGCAATTGTGCCGAGAGAAAAACGAGAACAAAAAAAGCCAGCAGCCATGAACATTAATGCCGATAGGGCTTCAACAGCAGCATAAATGCCAGCGATGATAGGTACCTCTAAACCCTGCATGGAAAAAAAGGGTTGGCCATAGATGAACAAGGGGGTCGTTGAAAGCTCGAATAAAGCATATCCAATAAACAAAGGTATAAGAAATGCGCCTTTTTTAGATCGAAAAAAATTAATCAGCGAGGTGAGATGTCCCTCCGTTTTTTCATTACTTTTGTGACTTTTTTTATTCAAATTCAGTGAGAACGCCGGGAGCTTCATTTCGGGAATGAATGTCACAACAACAGCTCCAATGAGCTTTGATGCCGCAAAACAAATATAAACACTGTTCCAAGACCATGTGTCTTGTAATACGCCACCAAGCAGCATGGATAAGCCTAATGAAATCGCACCAATAGCGCGGGCGCGTGAGAGTATTTTAGGATACTCTTCGGCGCGATGCTGAGCCAGTAAGTTGTCATACAGTAATGCCCTGTCCGAACCGGAGCCCATGGCAATGCTGGCGCCGAACAGACAAAATATTATGGCGAAAGGAATAAAGGAGGAAAATAGCAGAAATCCAATGCCGCTTATAAATAGCCCTAAAAAGCCGAGTATGAGAGAACATTTACGACCATATCGATCCGCGAGCAAACCGGATGGGATTTCTAACGCTACGGAAGAGAAGAATAAAAAAGATTGAAGAATGCCTATTTCTCCTTGTGTGATTCCAAGTTGCAGCAGGTAAAGGACAAACAGGCTTCTTTGGACATCCAGGTTCATAAAAATTGATAGGGAGTAATATAGGTTGTCGTGCTTGTTTTTGAGTGGGTTCAGGGTGCTCATTTTTATTTAAATATCTGTCTTTTTAAGCTGACGATATTTAAAGTTTAAGGTGCATGCATTTGTTTTAGAAGGCCTCATTTTCTGTGTTGTAGAAGAAGTGGCTGCCGCAATAAAAAGCATGTACTCCTGATTGCCAGGCGCAGCGCGGTATTAGGAAGTGACCTACGAAGGACTTCTTGTTTCGCTTACAGAAGTAACTTTCAACATTTTAGGACGCTCCAAACAAAAAAAGCCCCATGACCAAATAGACCACGGGGCTAAAAATTGGCTGGATGCGACCAACCAAAGGAGCTCTTTACGTTACTGGGCAGTCGCCACGACGGTGTCCGGCTTCCAGCCACCCCCTAGCGCCTTGTAGATCGCCACAATCCCGCGATACAGGTCCACTTCGGCCTGGGCCTGGGAGTCTTCGGCGGCCAGGCGCTCACGTTGCGCGTCGAGCAGGACGAGGAAGTCCACGGTGCCTTCGCGGTAGCGGATCGCGGCGAGGTCGGCGGCGGCGCGGCTGGATTCGCTTTGGCGGATCAGCGAGACCAGGCGTTGCTGGCGCTTGCCGTAATCGCTGAAGGCATTCTCGGACTCTTCCAGCGCCAGCAGCACTTGCTGCTCGTAGGTCGCCAGGGCGCCATCGGCTTCGGCGTCTGCACCCCGCAGGCGGGCGCGGACGCTGCCCAGGTCGAAGGCGGCCCAGGTGATGCTCGGGCCAAGGGCCCAGGCATTCGCGGCGGATGAGCCGATCTGCGAACCGCGCCCGGCGGTGAAGCCGAGGAACCCGCTGAGGCTGACCCGTGGGAACAGGTCGGCCTTGGCCACGCCGATACGCGCGGTGGCGGCGGCCAGTTTGCGTTCGGCGCTGAGGATGTCCGGGCGCCGTTGCAGCAGTTGCCCCGGGTCGCCGATCGGCAACGCCTTGGCAATCGCCGGCAGGTCTTTCGGGCTCAGGTCCACGGTCAGCTTGTCGGGACGCTGGCCGAGGAGGGTGGCGATGCGGTTGCGCTCACGCACCTGTTCGGCCTGCAGTTGCGGCACGCTGGCTTCCACTGCGGCGAGGCGTGCGTCGGCGCGCTCCACGTCGAGTTGGTCACCCACACCGGCATCCCGCAGGCTGACGGTGATGGTGCGCGAGTCCTGCTGGTTCTTCAGGTTGTCGAGAGCGATGCGTTCACGCAGTTGCGCGCCGCGCAGTTGACCGTAGGCGTCTACCAGTTCGGCAATCATGGTGACTTGCAGTTGGTACAGGTCGGCCTCGGCGGCTTGCTGGTCGGCGTCGGTGGCTTCCAGGTTGCGCTGGATGCGCCCGAACAGGTCCAGCTCCCAGGCCATGTCCAGGCCCAGGTCGTACCGCTCGGTCTTGACCCGGCTGGTGGTCTGGCCGGGGATCTGGCCCTTGCCCTGGTCGCTGCTGACGCGGCTGGTAATGGTCGGCATGGCGTCATTGCTGGCGTCATCGCGGATTGCACGGGCAGCACGCAGACGGGCAAACGCCACGCGCAGATCACGGTTACCTTGCAGCGATTGCGTGACCAACTGGTTGAGGGTCGGGTCGTCGAACTGCTGCCACCAGATGCCTTCGAACTTGGCGTGGTCATACTGCTTGGCGTCCGCGGCGGCGGTGATGTTCGCCGCCTCCGGGGTCTGGGTCTTGTAGTCCGGGCCCACGGCACAGGCGCTCAGCGCCAGGACCAGCAAGCTCGGCAGGAATACTTTCACACTCATTGCTGTGTCTCCAGCTTCAAGGCCTTGGCCGCTTTGCGCGCTTCGCTGCGCTCCACATAGCGACGGATCAGTACGTAGAACACTGGTGTCAGCAACAGACCGAAGAAGGTCACCCCGATCATCCCGGAGAACACCGCCACGCCCATGGCATGACGCATCTCGGCACCGGCGCCGCTGGACAACACCAGTGGCACCACACCCATGATGAAGGCGAACGAGGTCATCAGGATCGGCCGCAGACGCAGGCGGCAGGCTTCCAGTACCGCGGCGAGCGGGTCGAGGCCTTCCTGCTGTTTGTCCTTGGCGAACTCGACGATCAGAATCGCGTTCTTGCACGCCAGGCCCACCAGTACGATCAGGCCGATCTGGGTGAAGATGTTGTTGTCGCTGCCGGAGATGATTACCCCGGTAATGGCCGACAGCAGCGTCATCGGGACGATCAGGATCACCGCCAGCGGCAGGCTCCAGCTTTCGTATTGGGCGGCCAGGACCAGGAACGCCAGCAGTACGCAGAGCGGGAATACGAACAGCGCGGTGTTGCCCGAGAGGATTTGCTGATAGGTCAGGTCGGTCCACTCGTAAGTCATGCCGTTGGGCAGTTCATCCTTCAACAGTTTTTCAATCGCCGCCTGGGCCTGGCCGGAGCTGTAGCCCGGTGCTGCGTTGCCGTTGATTTCAGCGGTGATAAAGCCGTTGTAGTGCATCACGCGGTCCGGCCCCGAGGTGTCGCTGACCTTGATGAAGGTCGCCAGCGGGATCATTTCGCCCTTGTTGTTGCGTACTTTCAGCTGGCCGATCTGGTCGGCGTCCTGGCGGAACTGTTGCTCAGCCTGCACGTTGACCTGGTAGGTACGCCCGAAGCGGTTGAAGTCGTTAGCATACAACGAGCCCAGGTAGACCTGCAGGGTGTCGAAGATGTCGCTGATCGCCACGCCGTGGGTCTTGGCCTTTTCGCGGTCGATGGCGGCATCGACCTGGGGCACGTTGACCGTGTAGCTGGTGAACAGGCCGAACAACTCGGGCACGCCACGGCTCTTGGTGATGACGTTCTGCACTTCTTTGTACAGCTCGTCATAGCCGAGGTTGCCACGGTCTTCGATCTGCAGGCGGAACCCGCCGATGGTGCCCAGGCCCTGTACCGGCGGCGGTGGGAAGATCGCCATGTAGGCTTCTTCGATGTTGGCGTACTGGCCATTCAACGCCCCGGCAATCGCACCGGCGGACATGCTCGCGTCTTTACGCTCATCGAACGGTTTCAAGGTCACGAACACAATGCCGCTGTTCGGGCTGTTGGTGAATCCGTTGATCGACAGGCCGGGGAAGGCAATCGCAGCTTCCACACCAGGCTGCTTCAGGGCGATCTCCGACATGCGCTTCATCACGTTTTCGGTGCGGTCCAGGCTCGCAGCGTCGGGCAGTTGGGCGAAGGCCACCAGGTATTGCTTGTCCTGGGCCGGTACGAAACCGGTCGGGGTATGGGCAAACCCGAAGAAGGTCAGCACCATCAGGCCGGCGTACACGAACAGGGCAATGCCCGTGCCGCGAATTACCCGGCGTACGGTACCCACGTAGCCATGGCTGGACTTTTCGAAAAAGCGGTTGAAGGGACGGAACAGCCAGCCACCAAGGAGCTTGTCGAGGACCTTCGAGAAACGATCCTTCGGTGCGTCGTGACCGCGCAGCAACACGGCGGCCAGGGCAGGGGACAGGGTCAGCGAGTTGAACGCCGAGATCACCGTCGAGATCGCAATGGTCAAGGCGAACTGTTTGTAGAACTGCCCGGTCAAGCCACTGATAAACGCCGCTGGGATGAACACCGCACACAGCACCAGCGCCGTGGCGATGATCGGGCCGGTCACTTCGCTCATGGCTTTTTCAGTCGCCGGGAACGGCTCCAGTCCCAGCTCGATATTACGTTCGACGTTCTCCACCACCACGATGGCGTCGTCCACCACGATGCCGATGGCCAGTACCAATCCGAACAGCGACAGCGCGTTGAGCGAGAACCCGAACAGGTGCATCACCGCAAAGGTCCCGATCAACGAGACCGGCACCGCCACCAACGGAATGATCGAGGCGCGCCAGGTCTGCAGGAACAGGATCACCACCAGCACCACGAGGATCAGCGCTTCGAACAGGGTGTGCACCACCGCTTCGATGGAACCGCGCACAAAGATCGTCGGGTCATAGGCGATGCGGTAATCCATGCCGGCCGGGAAGCTCTTTTTCAGCTCGGCCATCTTGGCGCGCACATCGTTGGAGATGTCGATGGCATTGGAGCCGGGGCGTTGGAAAATCGGAATCGCGACGGCCGGCTGGTTATCGATCAGCGAGCGCAGCGCGTATTGGCTCGACCCCAACTCGACCCGGGCGATGTCCCTGAGGCGTGTGATTTCTCCGTTGGCGCCGGCGCGGATCACAATGTTCTCGAACTCTTCCTCGGTGACCAGGCGGCCCTGGGTGTTCACCGACAACTGGAAGCTGGTGTCCGACGGTGCAGGCTGGGCGCCCAGGGCACCGGCTGCCACCTGGCGGTTCTGCTCGCGGATCGCGGTGACCACATCGGTCGCGGTCAGGTTGCGCGAGGCGGTCTTGTTCGGATCCAGCCAGACACGCAGGGAGTAGTCGCCCATGCCGAACAACTGCACGTCGCCGACGCCGCCCAGGCGGGCCAGTTCATCCTTGATATTGAGGATCGCGTAGTTGGACAGGTACAGCATGTCGTAGCGCTGATCCGGGGAGGTCAAGTGCACCACCATGGTCAGGTCGGGGGAGGCCTTGTCCACGGTAATACCGATGCGCGTCACTTCCTCAGGCAGTTTTGGCTGAGTCCGCGTCACCCGGTTTTGCACCTGCACCTGCGCATTGTCCAGGTCGGTGCCCAGGGCGAAGGTGATGGTCAGGGTCAGCTTGCCGTCGGCCGTCGATTGCGAGGACATGTACAGCATGCCCTCGACGCCGGTGATGGCTTGCTCCAGCGGCGCGGCCACGGTTTCACCGATGACCTTGGGGTTGGCGCCCGGGAAGTTGGCACGTACCACCACAGTCGGCGGCACCACCTCCGGGTATTCGCTGATCGGCAATTGGAACAGCGAGATCGCACCGGCGATCAGGATCAGCAGCGACAGCACCGCTGCGAAGATCGGCCGTGAAATGAAGAACTTGGAAAAATTCATCTTGAGTCGTATCCCTTAACCGCGTGGAGACGCAACGGCTGCGAGCTTGGGCGCGGTTTTTTCCGGCGCCACTTGCTCCAGGTTGCTGGCTTCAAGCGCTTGTCGTTGTTGAGCCAAGGCGGCGAGGGTTTCCTTGCTGGCCATCGGAATGGTTTCCGGGGCGACCGGCGAGCCTGGGCGCGCGCGTTGCAGGCCCTTGACGATAATGGTGTCGTCCTTGTTCAGGCCGCTGCGCACGATGCGCAGGCCTTCGATCTTCGGCCCCAGTTCCACCGCGCGATACGCCGGCTTGTCGCCTTCCATCACCAGCACGAACTTCTTGCCCAGGTCGGTGCCGACGGCCTCGTCATTGATCAGCACGGCGGAGTAGGTGCCGCTGCCGACCAGCTTCAGGCGCGCATACAGGCCAGGGGTGTATTCGCCCTTGCTGTTATCGAACACGGCGCGGCCACGGATGGTGCCGGTGGCCGGGTTGACCTGGTTGTCGACGAAGTTCATCTGGCCCAGGTGCGGGTTGCCGGTTTCATTCGACAGGCCCAGGTACACCGGGGTGGTGGCGCCACGACGGCCTTGGCGAGCGAGTTCGGTGTACTTGAGGTACACACGTTCATCGGCGTCGAAGTAGGCGTAGACCTTGTCGGTGGAGACCACGCTGGTCAGCGCGGTGACGTCGGCGGTCACCAGGTTGCCGGCGGTGATTTCGGCACGGCTGACGCGGCCGCTGATCGGCGAGGTCACGCGGGTGAAGCTCAGGTTCAGCTTGGCCAGGTCCAACTGCGCCTGGATCCCGGCGACGGCGGCGCGGGCTTCCTGGGCGGCGGTGGTGCGCGAGTCGGCCAGTTCGGCGGAGATCGCATTGCTCTGGCGCAGGCGTTCGCCGCGCTGGGCTTCGTTGTCGCTGCGGGTGGCGGCGGCTTTGGTTTGAGCCAGTTGGGCTTCCAGGCGGCGCACTTCGGCCTGGAACGGACGCGGGTCGATCTGGAACAGCAGGTCACCTTTCTTGACCAAGGCGCCTTCGGTGAAAGCGACTTGGTCAATCTGGCCAGAAACCCGTGGACGAATCTGTACGGTTTCGGGGGCTTCCAGGCGACCGGTGAATTCATCCCACTCGTTGACCGGCTGCTCAAGCACCTTGGCCACGCTGACTTTTGCCGGTGGCATGGCGGCCGCTTGTTCCGGGGTCTTGCCGCACGCGCTCATCACCACCACGGCCAGGATCGCCAGGGGGAAGCGCAAATGTTTGAGTGACTGTTCCATGAGGTGCATCCGCCAATGTATTTGAGATGGGCGGATCATGCGCGGCGAGGCGGTATGTCACGAATCGAATGAAGCAAAGGTAACTATCATTCGGAATGATATAAGCGCGGGATTAGCCCTCTAGCATGGGGCTTTCGTTAGGGGGCTATCAATGGGCGTGATGACAACAGTGTGTTGCGCACCCTGCAATGAAGCCCCCGGCATCTACGTAACGCCTTCATCGGACAGCTGCGCAACAAGGCGCTCTATCAGCAGTTTCACGCGCCGGGGCTGGGCCCGCGTCGGTGGGTAGACAATATTCAGCGCGGTGCTGCCCAGGTCATAGTCTTCGAGCACTTCGACCAGGCGCCCCGCGTCGAGATCCGCGCGCACGTCCCATACCGACTTCAGGCAAAGGCCATGGCCGGCCAGGCACCACTGGCGCACCAGCGCGCCGTCGTTCGCGATCCTGCGGCAGGGAACCCTGATTCGATGGGTTCGGCCGTTTTTTTCGAAGCGCCACTCTCGGGCAATGTTGATGCCCAGGCGCATCACCAGGCATTCGTGGCGGGTCAGGTCCTCAGGTTCAAGTGGGGTGCCATTGAGGGCCAGGTAATGCGGGGACGCACAGACCACGCGGCGGTTTTCACCCAACGCTCTGGCGTGCAATGTGCTGTCGGCCAGCGCGCCGTAGCGAACCGCGAAGTCGATGCCTTGGCTCACGGGGTCGACGTAGCCGTCACTGAGATCCAGGTCAATGCTGACGCCGGGATGCTCGTCCATGAACTGCGCCAGGATCGGCTCGATGTACTGGCGGCCGAGGTCCTGCGGGGCACTGAGGCGAATGGGGCCGCACAGCGTGTGGGCCCCCTGGCGAATGCGGTTGTGCAACTCATCGGCCTGGGCCAGCAGGCGGCGGGCACCCTCGACCAGCACACGGCCTTCATCCGTCAGATGGATGGCGCGGGTCGTGCGCTTGAGCAGGCTGGCGCCGTAGAAGTGCTCCAGCTGGGCCAGCCGTTCGGAAACGGAGGCAGGCGACAAACCCAGCTCGCGGCCCGCCGCCGACAACCCACCTTTCTCGACAATCAGCAGAAACAACTCAAGGTTCTTCAAGGGCATTGTTCGGGGTTTCCGAAGAGGGTTTTTGAAAATGGCTCAATTATCAAGCTAAACCAAAAGAACTAAGGTTGCATCCGTGCCTATTCAACGGAGTCAACGCGATGTCATTGATCAACCCACAACGGCGTACATTCCTGGCCCAGGCCGGCACAGGTGCAGCCGTCCTGGCAGCGGGATCGATACTCAACCCGGCCAGCGCAGCCACCGGGCCCGAGGGACGAGCGGGTACGCCCGCGTCGGCGCGGATTCAGCGAGGAGGGCGGTTCTGGCCAGGAGACACGCGCCTGGTGGTGTCGGTCTCCATGCAGTTCGAAGCCGGCGGCCAACCGCTCAAGGGCACCGACAGCCCGTTCCCCAAGGTGGACTTTCCCGACAGCGTTCCTGCCGACCTGGCCACCGCGACCTGGTTCGCCTACGGCTACCGGGAAGGCATTCCGAGAATGCTCGACCTCTGGGAACGCCATGGTGTGAAGGTGACGTGCCACATGATTGGTGACGCGGTAAAACGTCACCCTGAGTTGGCCCGCAAGATTGTCGCGCGCGGTCACGAAGCGTCCGGCCATGGCCCGCACTGGAGCTCGCAATTTGCCATGAGCCGCGACCAGGAACGCAGCTTCCTGCGCCAGGCCGCGAGCATGTTGCAGGACGTCACCGGCCAGCCGGTCGTGGGCTACAACTGCAACTGGCTGCGTCGCGGGCCGAATACCCTGTCGTTACTGCAGGAGCTGGGCTACGTCTATCACATCGATGATGTCAGCCGCGACGAGCCTTTTATCGAACAGGTCAATGGCAAGGACTTTGTCGTGGTGCCCTACACCTTGCGCAACAACGACATCGTCCTGGTCGAAGGCCGCAACTATTCACCGTCGCAGTTTCTGGAACAGGTGAAGCAGGAATTCGACCAGCTCTACGAAGAGGCCGGCAGCCGGCGTCGCATGATGTCGATCAGCGCCCATGATCGCATCAGCGGTACACCGCAGATGGTGCGAGTGTGGGACCAGTTCCTGCGCTATGCCAACAGCCACCCCGGCGTGGCTTTCATGCGCAAGGACGCCATCGCCCGATACACCCTGGAAAATCCGCTCAGCCTAAGGGAAAGCGAGACGATCTGAACCGCCACGTGGCAGCCACTCAAGGACATGACTCAATGAAACGCACAACCCTTTTTTTGCGCTTTGGCACGACCGCCATCGCCTTGGCGCTTTCCGGGGCCGCCCTGGCAGCGAACACCGATCTGGTCAAGCCGGCTGTCCTGGTAGCCGACAAGAGCCTCACCCCGAGCCAGTTGGCGGTGATGGAAACCGTCGCACGTCGCTATGACACCTTCTGGCATACCGGTGAGGAGCGCCTGGCCCGTGAGGCGCTGGCTGCTGACTTTGTCGACGAGACACCCCCACAGGGCCGTCAACCAGGTCCGGAAGGCCCGTTGCTGGCGTCGCGCGCCTTTCGGGCCGCAGTACCTGACCTCGGCTGCGAGATCGAACAAATGATCATCGCTGGTGACCGCGCGGTGGTGCACCTGCATTTCCGCGGGCATTTCACCGGCACCTTTGGCCAACTCAAGGGCCGCGGCCAGGCCGTGGACTTTATTGCCACCGATATCTATCGGATCGAACACGGCAAGATTGCCGCCAACTGGCATATCGAGGACAACCTGACGCTCATGAGGCAGTTGGGCGCGCTTTAACCGTTTACCTGTTTGGCGTGGATGTAGGTGCCGAACACATGGTCCCACAGCGGTGAAGACACCCCGAAGTTCTTCTCGATGCCTTTGCGATGGTGCAGGTCGTGGTTGGCCACCAGCCCCGGAATAAAGGCATAGGCCCAATGCTGCGGGCGGTGCATCACGTAATGCAGCGAGATGTAGACGAAATAGCCCGTCACCGCGCCGATAAACGCCGAGGTGAGGCCGGTGGACCAGGCGAGCAACAACAGCACGGCGAAGGTCGAGCTGGTTTTCCAGCTGGACACGCCGATGTAGGCCAGCACGTCGATGTGGTGGGTCCAATGCTCGCGGCGATACAGCGAGTGGAACAGGAAACGGTGCGCCGAATATTCCACCAGGGTCCAGGCCAGCAGGCCCGACAGTGCCAGCCAAGGCTCAAAGGGCGCCAGATAGAGGGCAGCTACCACAAACAGCGGAACGGTGAAGAAATCGAGGTAATAAGCAAGCGATGACATCAGCCATTTATTGGAAGCAGCCATGCGCGGAATATCCCTGTAGGGCGAAATGGACGGGCGCGGGATTGTCCGGTGTCGGGCCGCCGTATACAACTGCCCGGCGCTGGCTACGTGGTGGATTTGTGAGCCAATCGCCCTAGCCGCGTCGAATAGCCGTTGATCTGCTGCGTTGCAACAACTCAATCCGGTCCGCCGGCACCAGCGTGCGCAGCGTCTTGTACAGCACCCGGGTTTCCAGCAGGTTCCACACCCGCAGCATGGTTTCCAGCGCGTCCAGGGGTTTGCTGATGAAGTCCCGGGCGCCCAGGGCCAGGGCGCGCAGGCGCGTGTCGCGGGTGGCGTCGGCAGTGAGCACCAGGATCGGCAGGTATTCGCCCTGGGGAATGCGCCGGTTGAGCTGTTCCAGTACGGCAAAGCCGTCGAACTCCGGCATGTGCAGGTCGAGAATCACCAGGTCCGGCTCGAAGCTGTTGAACAACTCCAGGGTGCGCAGCGGCTGGGTGCTGCTCAGCACGTTGGTCAGCCCTTCGCGCGCCAGCAGTTGCTCCACCAGGTCGAGGTTCGGACGTTGGTCGTCGATGATCAGGATTCGCAGGTCGAGGTTCACGCGGGCTCCGGAAAAGCTTGGTCGAGGTGGGCGAGAAACGCCGGCACGTTGATCGGTTTGTTCAATACCGCGGTGGCGCCGGCCTCCTGCAAGGCCTGGCGGGTAAGGTCGCTGGCGTCGGCGGTGATCATCAGCACCGGTGTGTCGCGGGTGATCGGTGACTGACGCAGGCGTTGCAGCACCTTCAAGCCATTGATGTCCGGCAGCGACACATCCAGCAGAATCAGCTGTGGCGCATGCTGCGCGGCGAGGTCCAGGCCCAGTTGGCCTTGCATGCTCGACAGCAGGCGTATGCCGGGCCGGCGTTGGAGCAGGGTTTCGATCAGCGCCAGGCTGGAGAGGTTGTCCTCGATGCACAACACCTTGCCCTCGAAGGTGCTGACGACGGGAGCAGGGCGCTTCAATTCGGTGTCGATGCCGGGCGTGGCAATACTCTGGGCGTGGGCCACGCGCACGAAGGGCAGTTCCAGGATAAAGCGCGAGCCGATGCCGGGCTGGCTCTGTACCGTGAGCCGGCCGTGCATATTTTCCAGCAGGCTTTTACTCAGTGCCAGGCCCAGGCCGCTGCCTTCCACATTCGGGTCGGCCCCCAGGCGTTCGAAAGGCTTGAACAGTTGCCCCATATGATCGGCTGCGATGCCGTTGCCGGTATCGCATACGGCCACGCTGATCCGTTGGTCGTGGATATCGACCTCAAGGCTCACCTGGCCATCGCGCCGGTTGTATTTGATCGCATTGGACAGCAGGTTCAGCAGCACCTGGGTCAGGCGCTGGCGGTCGGCAACGATACCCGTATCCGCCGCCAGTGCCGGCAGCGGCCGCAACTGCACGCCCGCGTCGGCGGCCATGGGCGACACCAGCGTCAGCGCCTCTTGCAAGGCGCCCGCCAGCGGGATCGGTACGATATTCAACGCCAGGCTTCCGGCCTCGATCTTGGCGATATCCAACACCTCGTTGATCAGCGTGAGCAGGTGCTGGCCTGCGCGCAGAATGTGACCGACATCGGCCTTTTGCGCCTTGGGCGCGTCCATGTCCAACAACTGCGCAAAGCCCAGGATCGAGTTGAGCGGGGTGCGCAGTTCGTGACTCATGCGCGACAGGAACTCGCTTTTGGCCCGGCTGGCGCGTTCGGCTTCCTCGCGGGCGGTGCGCAGGGCGATCTCCGCCGCGCGGCGGTCGGTGATGTCGCGGGTGATCTTGGAAAAACCGCGCAAGGCGCCGGTGCCGTCATATTGCGCAGTGATCACCACGCTGGCCCAGAACCGCGTGCCGTCCTTGCGGCAGCGCCAGCCCTCTTCGGTGTAATCGCCGTTGCGGGTGGCCTCGCGCAACGCCATGTCCGGGTGCTGCGGGCATTCCTGGGGCAGGTAGAACAGCGAGAAATGCTGGCCGATGATCTCCTGTTCGGTATAGCCCTTGATCCGCTCGGCGCCGTTGTTCCAACTGGTGACATGGCCCGCCGTGTCGAGGGCGAAGATCCCGTAGTCCTTGACCCCATCGATGATCAGCCGCAAGCGTTCCTCGTTGTCGCGCAAGGCGCGTTCGCGTTCGGCCAGCAACAGTCCGGCCTCCACCAGGCTGGTGCCCAACTGGCCGATTTCGTCTTTTTCCGGCGGCTGTGGCAGCAGCGGCGAGCCCAGGGCCAGGCGCTGGGCATTGCGCTGCACATTCTGCACCCGGGCGACGATGCCCTTGGACAGAAACAGCACCGCGACAATCGCCCCGAACAAACCGCAGATCGCCGCCAGCCAGGTCGACAGCAACAAGCGTTGGCGGGTTTCGGAGGCGGCGGCGCTGCGCTCGGCCAGCAACGACGCCTCAAGGGTAAGCATGGTGCTGATGTGTTGGCGCAGGGCGTCGAGGATGTGCTTGTTGCTGATCAGGATGGCACTGATGGACTCCGGTGTGGCGTCGCTGTCCTTGAGCATTTCCTCCAGCCCGTCGACCTTGCCGTCGATCAACGGCTTGATCGCGCTGAGCTGCTCGCGCACCCGTGGATCGCGCACGTTGCGGTCCAGTCTGCGCAGGGCTGACTCGATCTGGGGCCTGGCGTTCAGGTAGCTGGGCAGGAAGTCTTCGCGGCGGGTGAGCAGGTAACCGCGCACACTGGCGGCGGCTTCCGCGAGCAGGGTATGCACGGCCTGGATATCGCTTTGCACGCGCAAAACCCGGCGCACATCCTCTTCGGCGCGGGCGGTCTGGCGTTCCGTGGTGTAGATCAGCACCAGGGACAGCAACAGCACCACCAGTGGCAGTGAAATCACCACCAGCGCCTTGCCGCGCAGCGGCAGGTCGGCCCAACGCTTTCTCATTTGGGCTGCCTCATGTGGGTGTCACCAGGCCCAAGGCGATGCCCCGCACGGCGGCCTGGGTACGGTCGGCCGCGCCGAGCTTGCCGATCACCCGCTCGACATGGGCCTTGGCCGTGCCGGTGGTAATGCCCAGGTGTTCGCCGATGGCGCGGTTGCTCATGCCGTTGGCGACCAAGCCGAGGACCTGGCGTTCCCGTGGGGTGAGCGGTTCGCCGGGGGCGGCACCGCTGGCCTGGCGTTCGGTCATGCGCCGCAACAGCCGGGCGCTGACCGCCGTGTTGAGCGCCTCGCCACCGGCGGCCACGTGTTGCAGTGCCTGGATCACCTCGGCACGGCTGGCGTCTTTAAGCAGGTAGCCCACCGCACCGGCATTCATGGCCGCCTCCAGGTACTCGGGGCTGTCGTCCATGGTGAACATCACCACCTTCACCGCCGGCAGGCGTTGTTGCAGCAAGCGTGCGGCGCCCAGGCCATTGAGCCCGGGCATGCGAATGTCGAGGATGACAATATCCGGCAGCAGTTGCTCACACAGCTCCACCGCTTGCAGGCCATCGCCGGCCTGGCCGACCACCTCGAACTGCGGGTGGCCGGCCAGCAGGGAGACGAAACCGGTGCGCGTGACTTCATGGTCGTCCGCCAGCACCAGGCGCAGGACGTGGGTCATTGCGGGACTCCAATCAAGTGCGCAGGCACGCGGGCGTGCAGCCGGGTACCGCCATCGACGGTGCTGACGCAGGTGAAGCTGCCGCCCAACAGGCTGGCGCGCTCCTGCATGGTGGCGAGGCCCAGATGCTGGGAGTCATCCGCTGATGGCTCTGCCTTGAAGCCTCGGCCATTGTCGTCCAGCCGCAGGGACGCCTGGCCGTCGTGCAGCGCCAGGGCCAGTTGCACTTGGCTTGCGCGCGCATGCTTGAGCACATTGTTGATGGCTTCCTGGCCGATCCGGAACAAGGCGATTTCCACCTGGCTGGGTAAGCGCGTCTCACAGTGCGCCTGCCACACCACGTTGATGCCGGCGTCACGCAGGCGGTCGGCCTCCTTATCGAGGGCTTTGAACAAGCCGAAATCATCCAGCACCGTGGGACGCAGGCCCGCAATCAGTTGCCGGCCCTCGCCAACCGAGTGTTGGGCCAGGGTGAGAATCGCCTCCAGGTCGGCGGCCAATGCCTCCGGCAGCGGCGGGCAGCGCCCGGCAAAACCTTGCAGCCGCTGGTGCAGGCCCGCCAGGGTTTGCGCCAGGCCATCGTGGAGGTCGTAGGCGACGCGTTTGCGTTCGTCTTCCTGGGCGCGGAGCAAGCGGTTGACCAGGTCGGACAGGGTTTTGTCGCGCAGCTTGAGGGTGCTCAGCAGCCGGTCGTTTTCCAGGTGGGCGGCCAGTAATGTGGCGAGCAGTTGCAGGGATTCGCTGTCTTCGTGCTCCGGCGCCCGCAGGCTGACGCTATTGCCCAGCACCAGTACACCAAAGGCATCGCCGTCACCGGCGCGCAACGGCACTTGCAAGACGCTGGGCACGTCCTCGGATGGCCGCTCCTGCCAACACGCTGTGCGCAGGCTGCGGTCGGCGAGGGCGGCCAGGCTGCCCACGCGCGACGGGTTGCCATGGCGGGCGCTGGTATAGGCGATGCCCTCGGCGTCCCACTCCTGCAGCAGCCCGTGGTCCATGGCCAGAAACGCGCAGGCCCGCGCGAGCACGCGTTCGCGCATGGCGTCGGGGGCCAGTTGGCGCAGTTCCTGGCCGGTATCCACCAACAGGCGCAGGCGCGCCGTACGACTTTGCGATTGGCGAAAGTGCGCGCGCATGGCCAGGGCGCTGCCGGGATCATGGGGCGTGTCATGCATGGGTGATGCTCCATTTTGCTGCGGGCGCGAGGGCAGCTATTAAACAGGGTCGGACACCTTGGGCGCTATCTGCCAAATGGCATAGGTAAATACCTCCGGTTGGCCGATGGCGGCTGGCGGGCAGGTTGGCAAAGTGGCCGCAACGACGACCACTGGAGTATCGCCATGAAATTCAAGATTGCCCCGATCGCCCTGATGTTTGCCCTGAGCGTACCGTTTGTTCATGCCGCCGAGACGGCCCCGTATGTCTACCGTGAAGTCGCCCAGGCCCCGGCCAATGTCAAAGACCGCGAGATTGCCGGTTTATTCGACCGCTGGAACACCGCCCTGCAGACCGGCAACGTGAAATCCGTGGTTGACCTCTACGCGCCGGGTGCTGTGTTGCAGCCGACCGTGTCCAACCAGGTGCGCACGACGCCGGAGCAGATCACCGATTATTTCGACCACTTCCTGGCGCTCAAGCCGGTGGGCCAGATCAACTACCGCGAGATCCGCCAGCTGGGCAGCAACGTGGCCATGGACAGTGGCGTCTACACCTTCACCCTGACCGAGTCGGATGGCAAGGTGCGTCAGGTGCAGGCGCGCTACACCTTCGTCTATGAGCAGGTGGGTGGCCAGTGGAAAATTCTTAACCATCATTCTTCGGCGATGCCTGAAGTACAGGCCAAGCACGCCAAGCAGTAATGGTTGGAGGGAAAATGCCCATCCCTTGGCGGGGGTGGGCATTTTTTTGTTGGGGCTGGGAGATTGTTCCTGTGACGGCTCGGGAGCCGACGCCTATCCAACTGATGCCCTGCGACCTAAATGTGCTAGGGGGCCTCCGATGGTCATAGGTATCTACACAACTTTCAGAGGTCTGTGGCTTGCTTCCGTGGCGGCCTTCGGGCCGACCATGTCGTTGGCTTTGACCGAGTACATATCCGTTGCTGCGGTAACGGCCACTTAGGGTTCCGCTCTTACAGCGGGTCACTTTTGGAAGAGCGCCAAAAGTAACCAAAAACGCTTCGCCCCAACACTCGGCACCTCGCCTAGGCTCGGTGTGCCC
>NZ_FOZO01000034.1:0-25033 GCF_900116055.1 Pseudomonas sp. NFACC42-2 | reverse complement strand
GCTGCCGAGCGCAAGCGAGGCTGCGTCAGGCGCGCTGATGATCCAGGACCGAGTCGCGGCCTACGCAGCCTCGCCGGGGCTCGACAGCTGCTACGGATTTGCGTGGTGTTGGATAAGGCGGTATCTACAGGGGCGCGTCAGGTATGTTTTTTCAGCGCTTTTCCTGCTTATTGGGCAACGGCGCAAACAACGCCTCGATATCCTCGTTGCCCAACTGCCAATCCCCCGTGGTACGCCCATCCAGCACACCCGCCGCCAGGTCGGATTTTTCCTTTTGCAGGTGCTGGATTTTCTCCTCCACCGTGCCCCGCGCGATCATCTTGTACACGAACACCGGTTTCTCCTGGCCGATGCGGTATGCACGGTCGGTGGCCTGGTTTTCGGTGGCCGGGTTCCACCAAGGGTCGTAGTGAATCACGGTGTCGGCTTCGGTCAGGTTCAGGCCCACGCCACCGGCCTTC
The DNA here is from genome assembly GCF_900116055.1 of Pseudomonas sp. NFACC42-2. Taxonomy (NCBI): domain Bacteria; kingdom Pseudomonadati; phylum Pseudomonadota; class Gammaproteobacteria; order Pseudomonadales; family Pseudomonadaceae; genus Pseudomonas; species Pseudomonas sp. NFACC42-2. The sequence goes on along the minus strand of NZ_FOZO01000034.1, from coordinate 24,572 downwards.
AGGCTGATCAGGAAAATCTGCAACTTGCCGCTCTGGAAATCCTTCACCGGTGTGCGCCGATCGCGGGTCTGGCCCGTCAACAGGGCGTAGGCGACACCGCGTTTTTTCAGCTCCACTTCGATCAGGCTCAACATCGAGGTGAACTGGGAAAACAACAGGATCCGGCGGCCTTCCTCAAACAGCTCTTCGAGCATTTCCATCAGGCTGTCGAGCTTGCCCGAGCTGCTGCCGCGGGTGGGCAGGGTCGCATCGTTGACCAGGCGCAGATCGCAGCACACCTGGCGTAGCTTCAGCAGAGCCTCAAGGATGATGATCTGGCTGCGCGCCACACCTTTGCGGGTGATTTCGTCGCGGACCTTTTTGTCCATGGCCAGGCGCATGGTCTCGTACACATCGCGCTGGGCCTCATTGAGGTCGACCCAGTGAATGATCTCGGTCTTGGGCGGCAGTTCAGTGGCCACCTGCTCCTTGGTGCGGCGCAGCAGGAAGGGTTTGATCCGACCGTTGAGGTGCTGCAGTCGTACCTCGCTGGCGCGCTTTTCGATGGGAACGCGGTAGTCGCGGTTGAAGCTTTTGACGTCGCCCAGCCAGCCCGGCAGCAGGAAGTGGAACAGCGACCACAACTCGCCCAGGTGGTTTTCCAGCGGTGTGCCGCTCAGGCACAGGCGCTGCCGGGCATTCAGCTCGCGCGCGGCCTGGGCTGCCTTGCTGGAAGGGTTCTTGATGTACTGGGCTTCATCGAGGATCAGCACATGCAAGGGCAGGGCGGCCAGGTGCTCGATGTCCTTGGGCAGCAGCGCGTAGGTGGTCAACAGCAGGTCGTAGTCCTGCAGGCTGGCGAAGTGTTTTTTGCGCGTGGCCCCGTACAGCGCCAGCACCTTGAGTTGCGGGGTGAAGTGCGCCGCTTCGTCGAGCCAGTTGGGGATCAGGCTGGTGGGCATCACCACCATGCACGGCCGGTCCAGGCGCCCGGCGATCTTTTCACTGAGGATATGCGCCAGGGTCTGCAGGGTTTTGCCCAGGCCCATGTCATCCGCAAGTATGCCGCCCACCTCCAGTTGGCGCAGCGACTGCATCCAGCTCAACCCTTCCAGTTGATAAGGCCGTAAGGTCGCGTTCAGGCCTTCGGGCGCCACGCAGGTGAAGTCCTTGATGTCCCGCAGGCGCTGGGCAAAGTTGCGGATCTTCTCGCCGCCCTCCCATTGCAGGGGCAGGTCTTCCAGCGGGTTGAGGCGAATCGCATCGGCCTTGGCCAGGCGCAGCGCGGTGGTGCCGGGCTCCTGCAGGTAAAACTCACCGAGGGTGGCCAGTACCGGTTTCAGGCGGCCGTAGGGCAGTGCCACTTGCAGCGGGCCGTGACCGCCATTGGGCAGGCCGGGGATATTCACCAGGATCAGCTCGTCATCGCGGCGCCGCGCGAGTTTTTCCGGGTTGAGGATCTCCGTGTGGGAGCGCATCAGGTTGAGCAGGATCGGCAGCAGGCTCAGGCGCTCACCGTTGACGATAATCCCCAGTTCCAGGTCGAACCAGTCGCGCTCGGGGCCTTCATCGACGGTGGCGTACCAGTCGTCGACGGCGCTCAGGTCAAACCCGAAGTCATCATCGATCTGCAGCTCCCAACCCTCGGCCCGCAGGGTCGGCGAGGCATTGAGGGTGAAGTTCAGCCAGGCGCTGTCATTGACCATCTCGAACAGCTCGCCGGCGCTTTCCGGCAAGGCCTTGCTCTGGCGCGTGGCGATCTTGAAACCGAGCAGGCGCAGTTGTTCGCGATAGGGCTGCTCCAGCTCGGGATGGCGCTTGATGCGCAGGCTCTGGGTTTCCTGACGCACGATGATATCGGCGTTCTTCTGCCCGCTGACATAGTTGCCCAGGTAGTTGAACGACAGCGCCGCACGGTGCTGGATATAGCGTTGCATCTTGCCGTTGCGCGGCTCAAATGCGCTGAACTCGACGCTGGCCAGCCACAGGCGCGGCACGGGCACCACATCCTCCATCACCACCTGCGGCAACACCACGCGGTTATCCAGCACGGCCTGGAGTTTTTCCAGCAACTCGGCATCCTGGGCCGCCGCCGGGTAGGCCAGGGTTTCCTGGACCTTGAGCAGCACCGCCGCGATGTGTTTGCAGTTGGTGTGCACCGGGCAGGTACAGCGGCTGTCCACCAGGATCAGCGCGCCCTTGGCCGATTCGCGCAAGGAGATGGTTTGCCGGTAAACGTTGCCCCCCGAGCCTTCGCAACTGGCGACGATGGTGCTGTCGCCGGATTCGACGATGCGCACGCGGTTCTCCAGCGCATAGCGCCGCCCGCGCTCCAGGCTTTGCTCTTTGAAGCGATTGGCCCACGAAGGGGCCAGGGGTTTGGTCAACGGCGACGTCAGGGGCATGGCGCTGGATCAGTCCTGAATGTCGGGCGGGGGGGCGCTGGGTGGCTTGGCGGTCAACGAAGTGATCTTGATCAGCAGTGCCAGGTGGCCGCCATCCAGGTAGTTGAGCTGGTTGTTCTTGGTGCGCACGTCTTTCTGGCTCAGGTGTTCGCTGGCCACCACGCTGCCGTTGCTGTCGAACGTGTTGAGCCAGAAGTCCGCATCGATATCCGTGAAGCGCCCCAGTTGCAGGCTCAACACGCCCTCGATGGGGAACTGGCCGAACTGCTCCTGGCCGTCGGTGATCGCGATCTTGACCGGCTGCTCGCCGAGGTTCTGTTCCCAGGCCTTGTGCGCCAGCACGGTGAAGCTGTTATCGGCGTTGAGTTTGTCGACGATATTGTTCAGGCGCGGCGGGCTCAGCCTGTCGCCCAACCGCTGCGCGCCCTCATCCCAATTTTCCGGCGCAGCGCGGCTGTTGAGCGCCGGCTCCGCGTTCTGGCGTACCAGGATCATTTCCACCTGGTACGGACTGTCGGCAAATGCCGAAGGCGCGAGTACCACCAACAACAGGCTCAGAATGCGGAACAGGCGCATTGGGGCGTCCTTCAAGCAGATTTCGGGATGAGGCGCTCGAACAACGCCTCCAATGTATTAAAGCGTTCTTCGGCACGTTCCATCGGCACCATGAACTTGAACAGCGTAGCCCCTTCGAACTTGTAGCGATTGGGCTGGCCCTGGATCAGCTTGATCAGCACCAGTGGGTCCACCGGCGTCTGCGCTTCGAACTCGATACGCCCGCCTTGCGGCCCGGCGTCGACTTTCTTGATCCCAAGCTGCTCGGCCTGCAATTTGAGCAGGGTCAGGCGCACCAGGTTCTTGGTCGGCTCGGGCAGCAGGCCGAAGCGGTCGATCATCTCCACCTGCAGGTCCTTGAGGCCCTCTTCGTCGGTGGCCGAGGCGATGCGCTTGTACAGGATCAACCGTGCATGCACATCCGGCAGGTAGTCTTCGGGGATCAACGCCGGCAAGCGCAGGTTGATTTCCGGACCGCCGCCCAGGGGCTGGTCGAGGTTCGGCTGCTCGCCCTTGCGGATGGCTTTCACCGCGCGTTCGAGCATCTCCATATACAGGGTGAAGCCGACGGCCTGGATCTGCCCGCTCTGGCCATCGCCCAGCAGTTCGCCGGCACCGCGGATTTCCAGGTCATTGGTGGCCAGCACAAAACCGGCGCCCAGGTCCTGGGTGTTGGCGATCGCTTCCAGGCGTTTTTCGGCGTCCCCGGTGATCTGCTGGCGGGGCGGCGTCAGCAGGTAGGCATACGCCTGGTGGTGACTGCGCCCAACCCGGCCGCGCAGCTGATGCAGCTGGGCCAGGCCGAACTTGTCCGCCCGCTCGATGATGATGGTGTTGGCGCTAGGCACGTCGATGCCGGTCTCGATGATGGTCGAGGCGATCAGCACGTTGAAGCGCTTGTGATAGAAGTCGCTCATCACCTGTTCGAGATCGCGTTCGCGCATCTGCCCGTGGCCGATGGCGATGCGTGCTTCCGGCACCAGTTCGGCGAGGTCGGCGGCGCATTTCTCGATGGTTTTTACGTCGTTGTGCAGGTAGTACACCTGGCCGCCGCGCAGCAATTCCCGCAGCAGCGCTTCCTTGACTGTGCTTTTGTTCTGCTCCATCACGAACGTGCGCACCGACAGGCGCCGCGCCGGCGGCGTGGCGATGATCGACAGGTCGCGCATGCCCGACACCGCCATGTTCAGTGTGCGCGGAATCGGCGTGGCGGTGAGGGTAAGGATGTCGACCTCGCTGCGCAGGGCCTTGAGCTGTTCTTTCTGACGCACGCCGAAGCGGTGTTCCTCGTCGATGATCACCAGGCCCAGGTTCTTGATCTTTACATCGTCCGACAGCAGCTTGTGCGTGCCGATCACGATGTCGATCTTGCCTTCGGCGAGGTCGGCGACGGCGGCATTCACCTCCTTGGCGGACTTGAAGCGGCTCATCACTTCCACGCTCACCGGCCAGTCGGCAAAGCGGTCGCGGAAGCTGTTGTAGTGCTGCTGGGCGAGCAGGGTGGTCGGCACCAGGATCGCCACTTGCTTGCCGCCGTGTACCGCAATAAAGGCTGCGCGCATGGCCACTTCGGTCTTGCCGAAGCCCACGTCGCCGCACACCAGGCGGTCCATCGGCTTGGGCGCGAGCATGTCGGCGCGCACCGCTTCGATGGTGGTTTGCTGATCCGGGGTTTCTTCGAAGGCGAAGCCGGCACTGAAGGTGGCGTAGTCGGCCTTCGGGTCGGCGAAGGCGTACCCTTCGCGCGCCGCACGACGGGCATAGATGTCGAGCAGTTCGGCGGCGACATCGCGCACCTGTTCGGCGGCCTTGCGCTTGGCTTTCTGCCAGGTCTCGGAGCCCAGGCGGTGCAACGGCGCCAGGGCGTCGTCGCTGCCGGTGTAGCGGGCGATCAGGTGCAGGTTGGCCACCGGCACGTAGAGCTTGGCGCCCTCGGCGTATTCCATGGTGAGGAATTCGGCGGCCTGGTTGTCGATCTCCAGGGTCTGCAGGCCCAGGTAGCGGCCGACACCGTGGTCGATATGCACCACCGGCGCGCCTTCGCGCAGTTCCGTGAGGTTTTTGATCACCGCGTCGTTGTTGGCGTCGGCGCGTTTTTCACGGCGGCGACGCTGCATCACGCGCTGGCCGAACAACGGGCTTTCGGCGATCAGCGCGAGCGCCGGGTCATCCAGCAGCAGGCCTTCGTCCAGTGGCGCGATGGTGATCGCCAGGCGTTCTTTGCTGGCGACAAAATCCGGCCAGCTGTCGACGGTTTTCGGCCGCAGCTTCAGGCGTTCCAGCAGTTCCAGCAGCACTTCACGGCGCCCGGCGGATTCGGCGGTGAACAGCACGCGGCCGGGGAAGTCGCCGAGGAAGTTCGAGAGTGCTTCCAGGGGTTGCGTGGCTTTGGCCTGGATCGCCAGGTCCGGCAACGTTGCCGCCGGGAAACGCTCGCGGCCGCTGCCGGTGTCCACATCCTGTTGGCTGGCGACCACGCGCGGCCAATTCTTCAAGCGGGCGAAGCAGTCTTCCACCGGCAGGAACAGCTCGGCGGGCGGTAATAAAGGCCGGGAAGGATCGACGCGGCGCTCTTCATAGCGGTTGCGCACGTCGTTCCAGAAGTTTTCCGCCGCCTGTTCGATGCCCGGCAGCGAGAACACCTGGGTGTCCTGGGGCAGGTAGTCGAACAGGGTCGAGGTTTCGTCGAAGAACAGCGGCAGGTAGTACTCGATACCGGCCGGGGTAATCCCGCTGCTCAAGTCCTGGAAGATCGGGCAGCGGCGGAAGTCCACATCAAAGCGTTCACGGAAGCGCGCCTTGAAGCGCGTGACCGCATCCTTTTGCAGCGGGAACTCCCGCGCCGGCAGCAGCTTGATCGACTCGACCTTGTCGATGGAACGCTGGTTTTCCGGATCGAAGGTGCGCAGGGTCTCGATTTCGTCATCGAACAGGTCGATGCGGTACGGCAACTTGCTGCCCATGGGGAACAGGTCGATCAGCGCACCACGCACGGCGAATTCACCGTGCTCATACACCGTGTCGACGCAGCGGTAGCCGCTGGCTTCGAGGCGCGTGCGCATCTGTTCCACGTCGAGTTTCTGGCCGATATCCAGCACCAGGCTGCTGCCCAGCAGGAACTTGGTCGGCGCCAGGCGGTGCAGGGCGGTGGTGATCGGCACCACCAACACACCGTGGGCCAGTTCCGGCAGGCGGTACAGGCTGGCGATACGCTGGGAGATGATGTCCTGGTGCGGCGAGAACAGGTCGTAGGGCAGGGTTTCCCAGTCGGGAAAATGCAGCACCGGCAAATCGGGGGCGAAGAAGCTCAGCTCCTGCTCCAGCCGTTCGGCGCTTTGGCTGTCGGCGGTAAGCAGCAGGGTAAAGCGCTTGGCTGCGCTGGCAGCCTCGGCAATGGCCAGGCTCAGGGCGGCACCGGGCAGGTTGCCCCAGTGCTGTTTACCTGCCGCGGCAGGGAGAAGCGGTAGACGCAGAACGGGCACGGAAGGTTGAGCTCCAAGCGTTGCGACAAAGTCGGTAATTGTAACGGCCCGAGGTGCCGCCTGTCAGTTGCTGACTGAGCCTATTACGGTTTGTAGGAAATGTAGTGGCTAAGACAAACAAAGCAGCCTTTTGACTCATTATGTAGTGCCGTTTTGCACGGATGTTTCGGAGGGTTACGGACAAGTTAGCGGCACTGCGCCATTGGTGGCCTTCTGAAACCCGCGTGTTTCCTGGCCTGTAGCGGGGTGGTATTTTTTTGCAAGGGCTTTTTGTTGTGGTTGGCGCATTGCTCAACGGGCGGTCGGACGACATAATGTAGCCCCTTTTTTCAGCCCCTACATGTGGAAGGTTCCCGTGACTCAGAAGCCCGACCAGTGTCTTGGTGAATGGATCGACCGTGAAGCACTCGCAGAAGCGATGATCCCGCTTATCGGTCAGCTGTACCGCAATAACAATGTGGTGAGCTCAATCTATGGCCGCAGCCTGATCAACCAATCAGTCATCGCGATTCTCAAGGCGCATCGCTTTGCTCGCCATCGTTCCGCCGACGACAGCGAACTCTCCGTCCACGAAACATTCCCCCTGCTCAAGGCCATGAGCGAGCTCAAGCTCGGCGCGGCTTCGGTAGACCTGGGCAAGCTGGCCTACAAATTCCGCAAGGAAGGTGCCGGCCGCAGCGCCGAGCAGTTCGTGCGTGAAGAAATGGCCGATGTGGTGGGCCAGCAAAACGCCGCTGCCCGCAAAGGCACCGACGTTGTCCTGTACGGTTTCGGTCGTATCGGCCGCCTGCTGGCGCGCATCCTGATCGAAAAAACCGGTGGCGGCGACGGCCTGCGCCTGCGTGCCATCGTGGTGCGCAAAGGCGCCGAGAACGACCTGACCAAGCGCGCCAGCCTGCTGCGCCGCGATTCGGTACACGGTTCGTTCAACGGTACCATCACCATCGACGAAGAAAACAACACCATCACCGCCAACGGCAACCTGATCCAGGTGATCTACGCGAAGAACCCGACCGAGGTGGATTACACCCAGTACGGCATCAAGGACGCCCTGCTGGTGGACAACACCGGCGTATGGCGTGATGCCGAAGGCCTGGGCCAGCACCTGGCCTGCCCGGGCATCGACCGCGTCGTGCTGACCGCTCCTGGCAAAGGTAAGCTCAAGAACATCGTGCACGGCATCAACCACGGCGAAATCACCGCTGACGACAAGATCGTGTCCGCCGCTTCCTGCACCACCAACGCCATCGTGCCGGTGCTCAAGGCGGTGAATGACAAGTTCGGCATCGTCAACGGCCACGTTGAAACCGTTCACTCGTACACCAACGACCAGAACCTGATCGACAACTTCCACAAGGGCGATCGCCGTGGCCGCAGCGCCGCGCTGAACATGGTCATCACCGAGACCGGTGCCGCCACCGCCGCTGCCAAGGCCTTGCCTGAGCTGGCCGGCAAGCTGACCGGTAACGCGATCCGTGTGCCGACGCCGAACGTGTCGATGGCCATTCTCAACCTGAACCTTGAGAAAGCCGCTACCCGTGAAGAGATGAACGAGTACCTGCGCTACATGGCGCTGCACTCCGACCTGCACAAGCAAATCGACTTCGTCAATTCCCAGGAAGTGGTGTCCACCGACTTCGTTGGCTCGCGCCATGCCGGTGTGGTGGACGCGGAAGCGACCATTACCCAGGACAACCGCGTTGTACTGTACGTCTGGTACGACAACGAGTTCGGCTACAGCTGCCAGGTGGTTCGCGTGATGGAAGACATGGCCGGGGTCAACCCGCCTGCGTTCCCGCGCTAAGCCTTAGCACTGAATGAAAAAGCCCCGACTGGTTCGGGGCTTTTTCATGGCAGTGGGTTTTGTGTTGCCGAGCGGGGCCTCATCGGGAGCAAGCTTTCGACGTGTGAATACCTTCAAATGTGGGAGGGGGCTTGCCCCCGATAGCAGTAGTTCAGTGTATGCATGCCTAACGGGCAGGCCATTTTCATTTCAGCAGTTTGCCGCGCAAATCATCGGACAAACCCTTGGGCGCCAGCCAAATACCCAGGTAGGCCCTTGCCAGTGCGTCATTGCGGCTGCTGAATACCACCTGCCCATTGATCTCCAGATTCAGGCCACGGCCGGGGCGAAAGTCCAGGGCGTAGCGATCACCGCTGCGGATGTTACGAAAGCTGGCGTGCAACTGGTCGACTTCAATCCTCAGGCGAGGGCTGGCTTGCTGGCGCTCCAAGGTGGCCGTCGCCGCCTTGATCACATCGTTGCGGTCGATGTCGCGAAAGTAATACAGCACAAGGCGCAGCGGCTGTTGCGAGTCCCATGCCTGCCTGGCGCTCACAGTCTGCGGGGCATACAGCGCAGCCGCGTACACATCCGCCCAGAGGTAGGTGAACACCGTCTGGTTTTTCAGCGCCAGTCCGTGGGCTTGCGCAGGAAAATCGGCTTGCCGGAGCCGGTCTGCCTCACTTGCATGCACCACAACCGAAAAAATCATCATTAAACAGAAAACGACATGCCGCATAATGGCCCGTCCTGCAAAGGTGCGTGTCAGCAGTGTAATGCCGGTTTCCTGTTCCTGTAGTAAAGGCAAAACTGGCCTACGACGCGACCAAGGGTTAATGTGCGCGGCGTTGAGCCTTATATAGACTGTGCCCCGGCTCACACACTTGAGCCAAATTGTCCTTCATGACCGCTGGCTGCGGCATGATTTAGCCAGGCGTCCAACCGTGCGCCTGGCCTGTTCTGAGGAGTACGCATGGCTGTCTACAACTACGACGTGGTGGTACTGGGTTCCGGCCCGGCTGGAGAAGGTGCGGCGATGAACGCCGCGAAGGCAGGGCGCAAGGTGGCGATGGTCGATAGCCGTCGCCAGGTCGGCGGTAACTGCACCCACCTGGGCACCATCCCGTCCAAGGCTTTGCGTCACTCGGTGCGCCAGATCATGCAGTTCAACACCAACCCGATGTTCCGGGCCATTGGTGAGCCGCGCTGGTTCTCGTTCCCGGACGTGCTGAAAAGCGCCGAGAAGGTCATCTCCAAGCAAGTCGCTTCGCGTACCGGCTACTACGCCCGTAACCGTGTCGACCTGTTCTTCGGCACCGGCAGCTTCGCCGACGAGCAAACCGTCGAAGTGGTGTGCGCCAACGGCGTGGTCGAGAAGCTGGTGGCCAAGCACATCATCATCGCCACCGGTTCGCGCCCGTATCGTCCGGCGGATATCGATTTCCACCACCCGCGTATCTACGATAGCGACACCATCCTCAGCCTGGGCCATACCCCGCGCAAGTTGATCATCTACGGCGCCGGCGTGATCGGCTGTGAATACGCCTCGATCTTCAGTGGCCTGGGCGTGCTGGTGGAGCTGGTGGACAACCGCGACCAGTTGCTGAGCTTCCTCGACTCGGAAATTTCCCAGGCGTTGAGCTACCACTTCAGCAACAACAACATCACCGTGCGTCACAACGAAGAATACGAGCGGGTCGAAGGCCTGGACAACGGCGTGATCCTGCACCTCAAGTCCGGCAAGAAGATCAAGGCCGATGCCTTGCTGTGGTGTAACGGCCGCACCGGCAACACCGACAAGCTCGGCATGGAAAACATCGGGGTCAAGGTCAACAGCCGTGGCCAGATCGAAGTCGACGAGAACTATCGTACCTGCGTGACCAACATCTACGGTGCCGGTGACGTGATCGGCTGGCCAAGCCTGGCCAGTGCGGCGCATGACCAGGGCCGTTCGGCGGCCGGCAGCATTGTCGACAACGGCAGCTGGCGTTACGTGAACGACGTGCCAACCGGGATCTACACGATTCCCGAGATCAGCTCGATCGGCAAGAACGAGCACGAACTGACCAAGGCCAAGGTGCCTTACGAAGTGGGCAAGGCGTTCTTCAAGAGCATGGCGCGTGCGCAGATCGCCGGTGAGCCGCAAGGCATGCTCAAGATCCTGTTTCACCGCGAAACCCTGGAAGTCCTCGGCGTGCATTGCTTCGGCTACCAGGCTTCGGAGATCGTGCACATCGGCCAGGCGATCATGAACCAGCCGGGTGAGCAAAATACCCTCAAGTATTTCGTCAACACCACGTTCAACTACCCGACCATGGCCGAAGCCTATCGGGTAGCGGCCTACGACGGCCTCAACCGGCTTTTTTGAGCGGCTCCGGCCGGTGGCCTGAGCCGGCCGGGGAGACCGATTTCAGTAATTCTCGAGGGTGGCAGTGGCCAAACCGGGAAAGTCTGTAATCAGGCTATCTACGCCGAAGTCGGCGAGCCTGCGCATCAGCGCAGGTTCGTTGACTGTCCACACGGACACGTGCAAACCCTGGCGCTGGGCTTTTTCCAGGCGTTCGGGGGTGCACAACGTCCAGTTCAACGCCAGAATCTCACAACCATAGTTCTGCGCGACCTTCAGCGGGTCGAGCCAGGCATATTCGGCGACCAACCCGCGTGACAGGTCGGGGGTGAGTTCAACCGCCGCTTTCAACACTTCTCTCGAGCTTGAGGTCACGGTGACCTTGTCCATCAGGCCGAAGCGCACGGCCATCTCACGGATGGCCAGCACGGTGGTCGCGGCACGGGTGCGCGAGGCGCTTTTGACTTCCAGTTGCCAGTGATCGAAGTCGCACTGTTCGAACAGCTCTTCCAGGCGCGGAATCGGGCAAGGCTTGACCCAGCCCGGGCCGCCTTTGCGCGCGTCCATCTTCACCAGGTCTGCCGCCGAATACTCGACGACTTTGCCGCGCCGGTCGGTGGTGCGCTTGAGGGTCGGGTCGTGGATGACCATCAGCTCGCCGTCCATGGACAGGTGCAAATCCAGTTCGCAGCGGCGTACACCGTGCTTGAGACACGCCTGGAAGCTGGTCAGGGTGTTTTCCGGTGCTTCGCCTTTGGCACCGCGGTGGCCGTAGATCAGGGTCACAGTTGCTCCTTTACGCCAGCTTGTCTGGCAGGGTGAATTCGAGAGTTCAGGTGTCTTGGGCGTCGCTCTGTTCCCGTGCCAGGCGCCGTTCCTGCGCCTGTTTCTGCAGGATGTAGCGCGCCAGCAGCTGGCGTTGGGCATCGGTCATGGCTTCGAATTCCGTGCCGACGTCAAAGCCTGTGCCCTTGGGATCGCAATGGGTGACCCGCGCGCGCAGCAGCAGGCCGAGCGCCTGGGGCATCAGCACCAGCTTGACCGCCAGGTGCGCACCCACCGTCAGGGGGGAGGGGTGTTGGAAATCGATGCCGCCTTCGGAGATGATCACCGGCTGCGGGGCGCCGACCTCATCCAGCAGGCCGCGGGCCATGATTTGGCTGAGCAAATCCAGGCGTTTGTTCTGGACGCGGAGAAAGGCCACGAGGGTGCGATCCTTCTCGCTGAGCTGGCGCAGCAGGTGCTGGGCTTCAAATTCGCTCAGGTGCAGTTCACTGAGCAGATTGAACAGCGGTGAATCATCCAGCAACACTTCCTTGCTCGCCGCTTCGGGGGCAGACAGGCTTTTGATTTGGAGTGCGATCATGTCGTCGATACGGTAGTATTCGCGGCGCTCTTCTTCATCTAATGTCGACATGGCGAACCCCAGGTAACGGTAATGGTCTGAGTGTAAAGCTGCTTACCAGACCCCGCCACCGGGACGTCTTCTTTTCCTCCGAACAAGCCCCGACATGTTCAGACCTCTCTTCGTATTTATTGGCACGCGTTATACCCGTGCAAAGCGTCGCAATCATTTTGTGTCGTTCATTTCCTTGACCTCGATGATCGGTCTCGCCCTTGGCGTGGTCGTGATGATCGTGGTGCTGTCGGTGATGAACGGCTTCGATCATGAGATGCGCACCCGCGTGCTGGGCATGGTGCCCCACGCGACCATCGAGGGCGATGCGCCCATCAGCGACTGGCAAAGCCTGGCCGCCAAGGTCAAGCAGAACCCCAAGGTAGTGGCCGTGGCGCCGTTTACCCAGATGCAGGGGCTGCTGACCAACGACGGCAAGGTGCAGAAAATCCTGCTCAATGGCATCGATCCGGCCCAGGAACGCAACGTCTCGATCATCGACAAGTTCATGTTGCAGGGCAAACTCGACGATCTGGCCCCCGGCAGCTTTGGCATTGTCATCGGTGACAAGGCGGCGGCCAAGCTCGGCGTAGGCATCGGCGACAAGCTGACCTTCGTCGCGCCGGAAGTCACCGTGACGCCGGCCGGCATGTTCCCGCGCATGAAGCGCTTTACCGTGGTCGGCACCTTCCACGTCGGCGCCGGCGAGATCGACGGCTACCTCGGCCTGACCAACCTCACCGACCTCGCTCGCCTGCATCGCTGGCAGCCGGACCAGGTGCAAGGCCTGCGCCTGAAGTTCAACGACCTGTTCGATGCCCCGCGCGGCGCCTGGGAAATCGCCCAGCACCTGGGTGAAAGCCAGTACTACGCCCGCGACTGGACCCGCACCCACGGCAACCTGTACCAGGCCATCCGCATGGAAAAAGCCATGATCGGCCTGCTGTTGCTGCTGATCGTCGCCGTTGCCGCCTTCAACATCATCTCCACGCTGGTGATGGTGGTGAATGACAAGAAGGGCGACATCGCCATCCTGCGCACCCTCGGCGCCACGCCGGGGCAGATCATGGCGATCTTCATGGTGCAGGGCACCGTGATCGGCGTGGTCGGCACCTTGATCGGCACCGCGGTAGGCATTTTGGCCGCGCTGAACGTCAGTGCCGCCATCGCCTTGCTTGAAAAGGTGATCGGCCACAAGTTCCTCAACGCCGACGTCTACTTCATCGATTACCTGCCGTCCCAGGTGCAAGCCCAGGACGTGCTGATGGTCGGCGGCGCCGCGTTGGTCCTGAGTTTCCTTGCCACCCTGTATCCAGCCTGGCGCGCGGCACGTACCCAGCCAGCACAGGCCTTACGTTATGAGTGAATCGGGCATGAGTGAAAAAGCAATCCTGAGCTGCCGCAACCTGGGCAAATCCTACGAGGAAGGCCCGGAATCGGTCGTGGTGCTGTCCAACCTGCAACTGGAACTGCATCCCGGCGAGCGCGTGGCGATCGTCGGCAGTTCCGGTTCCGGCAAAAGTACCTTGCTCAACCTGTTGGGCGGCCTCGATACGCCGTCCCAGGGCAGCGTATGGCTGGCCGGTGAAGAACTGTCGGCCTTGAATGAAAAGGCCCGTGGCCAGTTGCGCAACCGCTCGTTGGGCTTTGTGTACCAGTTCCACCACCTGTTGCCGGAATTCACCGCCCTGGAAAACGTGTGCATGCCGCTGTTGATCGGCAAGACCGCGATCCCGGAAGCCCGCCAGCGCGCCAAGGCGTTGCTCGAGCGCGTCGGCCTCGGCCATCGCCTGGAACACAAGCCGGCCGAACTGTCCGGCGGTGAGCGCCAGCGTGTGGCGATTGCCCGTGCCCTGGTGAACAACCCGGGGCTGGTGATGCTCGACGAGCCCACCGGCAACCTCGACTCCCACACGGCCCAGGGCATCAAGGACTTGATGCTGGAACTGAGCACCCAGATGCGCACCGCGTTCCTGGTGGTGACCCATGACATGAGCATGGCCCGCCAGATGGACCGCGTACTGCATCTGCAGGAAGGTCATCTGGTCGCCATCTGACCTGTTTCAAGCCCGGTGCCTGACGCCGGGTTTTCTATTTTTCCAACGGTGCCCGCGAATGTTCAGACCGTTATCGATTTTCATCGGCACGCGCTATACCCGCGCCAAGCGCCGCAACCGTTTTGTTTCGTTTATCTCGATGACCTCGATGATCGGCCTCGCCCTGGGCGTGCTGGCGATGATCGTGGTGCTGTCGGTGATGAACGGCTTCCAGCGCGAAATGAGCTCGCGCATCCTTGGCATGGTGCCTCACGCCACTGTCGTCGGGGTGAACCCGATCGACGATTGGCAGCCGGTGGCCGCTGCGGCGATGAAAAATCCGCAAGTGACTGCCGCCGTACCGTTCACGCAGATGGACGGCATGTTCTCCTACAAGGGCGCGATGCAGCCGATTGAGATCAGCGGCGTCGACCCGGCCCAGGAAGGCAAGGTGTCGATCGTGGCCCAGCATATCGTGCAGGGCAAACTGGAAGACCTGAAGCCCGGTGAGTTCGGCGTGGTGGTCGGCGAAATCACCGCCCGGCGTTTTCGCCTGAATGTGGGCGACAAACTGACCCTGATCGTCCCGGAAATCAGCAGCGCGCCCGGTGGTATCACCCCGCGCATGCAGCGTCTGAACGTAGTGGGTATCTTCAAGGTCGGCGCCGAGCTGGATGGCTCCATGGCCTTGATCCACATGGCTGACGCCGCCGAGATACAGCATTGGCAGCCAAACCAGGTGCAGAGCGTGCGCCTGGCGTTGAAAGACCTGTACGCAGCGCCCAAGGTCTCGGCGGACATCGCCGCCAGCCTCGGCAGCGGCTACAAGCCCGATGACTGGACCCACACCCAGGGCAGCCTGTTCAGCGCGATGAAGATGGAAAAGACCATGATCGGCCTGTTGTTGCTGATGATCGTCGCCGTCGCGGCGTTCAACATCATCGCCACGCTGATCATGGTGGTGAACGACAAGGGCGCGGACATCGCGATCTTGCGCACCATTGGTGCCACCCCTCGGCAGATCATGGCGATCTTCATGGTGCAGGGCACGGTGATCGGCATTGTCGGCACCTTGATCGGCGGCGTGCTGGGGGTGATTGCGGCGCTGAACGTGAGTGAGCTGGTGGGCTGGCTGGAGCGGGTGAGCGGGCAGCATATCTTCAGTTCGGATGTGTACTTCGTCAGCAACCTGCCTTCCGAGCTGCAAAGTGGCGATGTGGTGCTGATTTGTACGGCCGGGTTTGTGTTGAGCTTCCTGGCGACGATTTACCCGGCGTATCGGGCGGCGAAGATTGAGCCGGCGCATGCCCTTAGGTATTCGTAGTCTTTAAGACCGCTATCTGGGGCAAGCCCCCTCCCACATTTGAATGTATTCACAGATCAACGTGTGGGAGGGGGCTTGCCCCCGATAGGGCCGGCCCGGCTTGCATCAATTTCCCCTGGGCAACTCAATCACAAACCTTGTCCACCCAGCCGCGGATTCACAAAAAATCCTCCCCCCATGGGCTCGCACAATCGACTGGGTAATCGCCAATCCCAGCCCCGCATGCTCGCTGCTGCCCTCATGGCGCGCCGGGTCGGCTCGGTAGAACCGGTCGAACAGCCTCGGCAACACGTGCGCTGGAATACCTTTCCCGCTGTTTTCTACCGTCAGTGTCACGCCCCGTGCGCCTTCAACCATCCGCACGCGCACTTGGCCGCCGGCTGGGGTAAACCTGAGGGCGTTGTCCAGCAGGTTCGACAGGGCCCGGCGCAGCATGCCGCGATCGCCGACGGTTTGCGCGTTGCCTTCGCGTACCAGCGAGACCTGTGCGTCTTCTGCCAGCAACGCAAAGAACTCCAGCAACGTCTCCACTTCATCTCCCAGCGCCAAAGGCTCGCGCTTGGGCACCAGCAAGCCGTGGTCCGCCTTGGCCAGGTACAGCATGTCATTCACCAACTGCGCCATCCATTGCAGCTCTTCCAGGTTGCTGTGCAGCGCCTCGCGGTAATCCTCCAGGGGGCGCGGTTGGGTCAGGATGACCTGGGTCTGGGTCAGCAGGTTCGACAGGGGCGTGCGCAGTTCATGGGCAATGTCGGCGGAGAAGGCCGACAGGCGTTGGAAGGCGTCGTCCAATCGCCCCAGCATGGCATTGAAGGCCTGGGCCAGGTCGGCCAGTTCCGCCGGCATTTGCTGGTGCGGCAGGCGCTGGGTCAAGGAGTTGGCCGACACGCTGGCAGCCACTTCGCCCATGCGCCGCAACGGACGCAAGCCACTGCGAGCAGCCCAGGCGCCCAGCAGCGCGGTGGCCAGGGCCGACAGGCCGACGGTGAGCCAGATCAAATGCTGCATGCGTTGCAGGAAGTGCTGGTGATGGGTGATGTCGAGCATCAGGGTCAGTTGCGGTGAGGCGAGCTGGCCGGGCCTCAAGGGGGCGTTGTACACGCGGTAGTCGGTGCCGGCGTTCTGCAGGGTGTGCAGGCCAGGCGCCTCGGGCAGGCTGACGCTTGGTGCATCGTCCAGCCAGCGCTGGCCGGCGGCGGTGATGCGCAATGTCAGGTCAGGCTGGCGATTGAGTTCGGCTCGAAGTTGCGCTTCGCGTTGGGCGAATGAGTCCAGTGATTCGACGCCCTGCAAGGTACTGCGCAGCGCCACCAACTTGCTGTCGAGTTGCTGTTGGTCCAGCTCAATGAAGTGCGCCTCGCTGGCACGGTTGAACAACACGCCGGCGAGCAACGAGACCACCGCGGTGCACGCCGCAAACAGCAGGGCCAGGCGGCTGGCCAGGGACAGACGCGGGATCAATGGCTGCGCTCCTCCAGCACATAACCCATGCCGCGCACGGTATGGATCAGCTTGGTGGGGAAAGGATCGTCGACTTTCAGGCGCAGGCGCCGGATCGCGACTTCGATGATGTTGGTGTCACTGTCGAAATTCATGTCCCACACCTGGGAGGCAATCAGCGACTTGGGCAGGACTTCGCCCTGGCGGCGCAGCAGCAGCTCCAGCAGGGAGAACTCCTTGGCGGTGAGGTCGATGCGCTGGCCGTCCCGTTCGACGCGGCGGCGGATCAGGTCCAGGCGCAGGTCGGCCAGTTGCAGGGCGGTTTCCTGCGGCGTGCTGCTGCCACGGCGCAACAGGCTGCGTACCCGCGCCAGCAGTTCGGAGAAGGCGAAGGGCTTGACCAGGTAATCGTCGGCACCCAGTTCCAGGCCGTGCACCCGGTCTTCCACGGCATCCCGGGCGGTCAGAAACAGCACCGGGATCTCCAGGCCGGCACTGCGCACCGCTTGCAGGATTTGCCAGCCGTCGCGACCGGGCAGCATCACATCCAGGATCAACAGGTCATAATCGCCGGTCAGCGCCAGGTGCTGGCCGCTGGTGCCGTCGGCCACCAGTTCGGTGGTAAAGCCCGCCTCGGCCAGGCCTTGGCGCAGATAGTGGCCGGTTTTCGGTTGGTCTTCGACGATCAGCAATTTCATGGGCGGCTCTTGGCAACAGTTCACGAGGGGCTTTATACCCTGGGTGCCAGGGGAAGGGCGCAACCTGACAAAGTTGTAATCTAGCAGTCAGCTGGCTGGCAGCGGCGCACTCTTAGAGTGCTGTCCAAGCAGGTTGCACACTTTTTGGAGAATCGAGATGGCATTGCGTACACCCCTGTTGTTGGCGGGCTGCCTGTTGGCGTTGAGTTTCAATGCAATGGCGGATGCGGCCCATACCTACGCGTTTGGCCAGCCTGCACCGGCGGATAAGGCCACACGCACCGTGGAAGTGACGCTGCAGGATATTTCTTTTTCGCCCAAGTCCCTGGACGTCAAGGCCGGTGAGACGGTGCGCTTTGTACTGGTCAACAAAGGCCAGTTGCTGCATGAATTCAACCTCGGTGACGCGGCGATGCACGCCGAACACCAGAAGGAAATGCTGCAGATGCAGGCCAGCGGCATGCTCACCTCCACGGGGATGGGCAAGATGGATCACAGTGCGATGGGCCATGGTGATATGGGCGGCATGAAACACGACGATCCCAACAGCGTGCTGGTGGAACCCGGCAAGACCGCTGAGCTGACCTGGACGTTCACCAAGGCCACCGGCCTGGAGTTCGCCTGCAACCTCCCCGGGCATTACCAGGCGGGCATGGTCGGCAAGCTGACCGTTGAGTAAGGCGTTTCTTAAGGGCGGGGGCAAAGGCTGGTAGACTGGCGCGGTTTATTTAGCCAGGTTTCCGCCATGCATCCCGCAGCCGAACATTCGCCGCTGGGCAAGTCCAGTGAATACATTTCCACCTACACCCCTTCGTTGCTGTTCCCGATTCCACGCGCCGCCAAATGGGCCGAGCTGGGCCTAAGCGCCGAGACCCTGCCGTACAAGGGCGTGGACTTCTGGAACTGCTTCGAGTTGTCCTGGCTGCTGCCGTCGGGCAAGCCGGTGGTGGCCATCGGTGAGTTCAGCATCCCCGCCGACTCGCCGAACATCATCGAGTCCAAGTCGTTCAAGCTGTACCTCAACTCGCTGAACCAGACCGCGTTCACCGATACACCAAGTCTGGAAGCGACCCTGCGCACCGACCTCAGCGCTGCCGCCGGCAAGCCTGTTACCGTGCGTATCCGCAGCTTGGCCGACATTGAGGCCGAAGGCGTGATGGCGTTGCCGGGCACGTGCATTGACGATCTGGAGATCAGTGTCAGCAACTACGAACACCCGCGCCCGGAGCTGCTGCGTTGCGATGACTCGCGCATTGTCGAGGAGAGCGTGCACAGCCACCTGCTCAAGTCCAACTGCCCAGTGACCAGCCAGCCCGACTGGGGCAGCGTGGTGGTCGAGTATCGCGGTGCGGCGTTGGATCACGGGAGTTTGCTGGAATACCTGGTGAGCTTTCGCCAGCACTCGGATTTCCATGAACAGTGCGTGGAGCGCATTTTCCTCGACCTGCAGCGTTTGCTGAAGCCGGAGAAGTTAACGGTGTATGCGCGCTATGTGCGGCGCGGCGGGTTGGATATCAACCCTTACCGCAGTACTGAGGATGTGGCGTTCCAGAACGTGCGCCTGGCCCGTCAGTAAGCAAAGGTGGGAGGGGGCAAGCCCTCTCCTACCTTTTGGTTCTGCGCCTGGCTTGGGCTCGGCTCAGATCCCCATATTGCCCAAGGTGATCATGATATTGCGCAGTGTCCCGGAAATCACCGGGTGCTCAGCGTCGAACTCTATGGCAGCTTGGCTCACATCGTCGGAAATACTCGGCGTCTGAGTGGCCGGTTCAAGTTCAAGTTGCAATTCAAATTTGGCAATCAAGGCTTGCAGCGCTTCACGTTTTTCTTCCGACAGCGGCGGCTCCTGTTCCAGTTGCCCGCGCAGGATCTCGACCTGTTCTTCCAGTTTTTTGCGATCAGGCATGACGTTCTTCCTTTTATCGATAGGCACTGGCATAGACCACGGCACGCCGTGAAAGGTCTACGGACTGACCTGTAGATTAATCCACGGGCGCCGACTGTGCATGATCTCGATCAGGGCTTCTCGCCTTTGAGCTGGCGCAGGCTGATGTCGGCCAGGCAGGTGCCGAGTTCACCGAGGTGATCGATCACCGAGTGGACCCCCAGGCCATAGAGCTCAACGGTGGCTTTGCCGCGCTTGTGCTCGCGTTCCTTGTCGCTCAGCGCCTGCCACTGCTCAGGCGCCAGGCCGCACAATGAACCACATGAGGCCAGGCCAATGGTCCACAAGCCGGCATTCAGGCCCGATTGCAGCAGGCGCGGCTCGCCGCTGACCAGTACGCAACCTTCCAGGCGTTCAATGTTGAGTTCCATCAAGGCTTGCCAGCAGGCATGAGGGGCGGGCCAGCGGATGGAGGAGGGGGATGCGGCCTTGAGCCAGCCGGGCAGTACGGCGGCCAGTGGTGTGGTTACCGAAGGCGGCAGTTCGTCCAGCCAGGCACAGGGGACGCCTTGTTCCTTGAGGCTGCGCAGGATTTTCAGGGCGCCGGGTGTGGCTTGGGAGTCCGGGGAGGGGGAATCGGTGCGCGCCCGGGAACCAAAGTCCACCAGGCAACCACTCAGGCCAAACAGAACAGCAGTCAAGGCGGGCGCGTTGGCGATGGCTATCTCGGCGTGAGGCATGTCGACATCCCTGAAATAGCTGTGACGCTATCGGGGCAGGATGACAAGCAGATGACAGCGGGGTAATTGTAGGAAAATTGTCCATTTGTGTTAGGACTATTCCTAGCAGCTGCCTAATTGGACACTTCCGTCATATACTGACGGCCTTATTCAGGGCATAGCGCCCATGACAGACCATTCAAGGAGCAAAAGCTATGCGCTGGAGCCACTACTTCGCTCAGCTATCGGTGTGTGCCACTGTCCTGCTGGCGCCTTTCGCTGCACAGGCTGCATCGGAAGATGATCCATGGGAAAGCGTCAACCGCCCGATTTTCACCTTCAACGACACCGTTGATACCTACGCCCTCAAGCCATTGGCCCAAGGCTATCAGTGGATCACCCCGCAATTTGTCGAAGACGGTATCCATAACTTCTTCCGCAATATCGGTGACGTCGGCAACCTGGCCAACAACGTGCTGCAGCTCAAACCCCACAATGCCGGGGTCGATACTGCGCGCTTGCTGGTTAACACCACCTTCGGCGTGCTGGGCTTTATCGACGTCGGCACCAAAATGGGGCTGCAACGCAGTGATGAAGACTTCGGCCAGACCCTCGGTTACTGGGGCGTGGGCAGCGGTCCCTACGTGATGATCCCGCTGCTGGGCCCGAGCACCTTGCGTGATGCACCGTCCAAATACGTGGACAGCTACACCCAACCGTACCGCTATATGAACGATATCGGCTGGCGCAACAGCACCATGGGCCTGAACATCGTTGACACCCGTGCCAGTCTGCTCGACAGCGAGAAATTGATCACTGGCGACAAGTACACCTTTATCCGCAATGCCTACCTGCAGAACCGCGAGTTCAAGGTCAAGGATGGCAAGGTCGTCGACGACTTTTAAGCTGTGATGTTTTGAAATGAAAAAAAGGCGACCCTGGCGGTCGCCTTTTTTATGCGCGGGTTTCAGCGCATTTTCAGGATCCTAAGCCCGAGTTGTTGCTCGTCGCCCACGGTTTTGGTCCAGACCACTTCCGTGTCAGCCTCCAGGCCCTTGAGCGCCGCGTGCTCTGAATCAATGCGCACGGTGAGCAGGTCTCCCACCGCGAACTGGCGCGGTGCCTGCACCTGCATCCCGGAGCTGGAAAGGTCCACGCAAACCCCGGCAAACTCCTGGCCTTCGTGGAGCAAAGATACTTCGGCATCCACCCGCATGCGGATGAAATCGCGTTTTTCGGCGTAGTCGCGCTCGTGTTCGCCCATCGGTTCCATCCTTACTTTGTGTTGTGGTCTTGGCTGTTCTTATAACTCTCGGTGATTTGCGATGTAAAGACGCCCGGCGACCATCGGCATGAGCTTGAAACCCCTGGCGGATGGGAGTACCGTCTGCGCCTTAGAAGGGCACCTCTGCTTTACAGTTGTGCATGGGGAAAATCCCATTGCGTTGTAGTACAGAGAGGCTAGAAAGCGAATCCAGTACGTGAGCCCGGCCATTGCCGAGCCACCTACGCCAACCTAATTCTGGCGCCGTTTGCCCACATGCAAAAAACCAGTGCCACGCTGCTGATAATCGATGACGACGAAGTAGTGCGCGCGAGCCTTGCGGCCTATTTGGAAGACAGTGGCTTCAGCGTCCTGCAGGCCAGTAATGGCCAACAGGGTCTCCAGGTATTCGAGCGCGACCAGCCCGACCTCGTGATCTGCGACCTGCGCATGCCCCAGATGGGCGGCCTGGAGCTGATTCGCCAGGTGACCGAGCTTGCCCCGCAGACGCCGGTGATTGTCGTGTCCGGTGCCGGCGTCATGAACGATGCCGTCGAAGCGTTGCGTCTGGGCGCTGCCGACTACCTGATCAAGCCCCTCGAAGACCTGGCGGTACTGGAGCACTCTGTGCGCCGCGCCTTGGATCGTGCGCGCCTGCTGGTCGAGAACCAGCGCTACCGCGAAAAGCTCGAAACCGCCAACCGCGAACTCGAAGCCAGCCTTAACCTGCTCCAGGAAGACCAGAACGCCGGTCGCCAGGTGCAGATGAATATGCTGCCGGTCAGCCCCTGGACCATCGACGAATTCCAGTTTGCCCACCAAATCATCCCGTCGCTGTACCTGTCGGGTGATTTTGTCGACTATTTCCGCGTAGACGAGCGGCGTGTCGCGTTCTACCTGGCCGATGTCTCCGGCCATGGTGCTTCCTCTGCTTTTGTCACCGTGTTGTTGAAGTTCATGACCACACGGCTGTTGTTCGAATCCAAGCGCAATGGCACCTTGCCGGAGTTCACCCCCTCCGAGGTGCTGGGTCACATCAACCGTGGCTTGATCAGCTGCAAGCTGGGCAAGCACGTGACGATGGTGGGTGGCGTGATTGATGAAGAAACCGGTCTTTTGACCTACAGCATCGGCGGCCACCTGCCGATGCCTGTTTTATACACTCCCGACAGTGTGCGTTACCTGGAAGGGCGTGGTCTGCCCGTAGGCTTGTTCAATGAAGCTACTTACGAAGACCACATCCTGGAGCTGCCGCCGACGTTCAGCCTGACGCTGATGTCCGATGGCATCCTGGACCTTCTTCCAGAGCCTACACTCAAAGAGAAAGAAGCCGCCTTGCCCCAGAAGGTCAAGTCGGCGGGCGGCAGCCTGGATGGCCTGCGGCAGGTTTTTGGATTGGCCACGCTAGGGGAGATGCCGGATGATATCGCCCTATTGGTGTTGAGCAGGAATCTTTGATGAGTACCGGAAGAATCCAATTCGCCGAGCAAGACGGGACCTTCGTCCTGAAGTTTGTCGGTGAAGTGCGCCTGACCTTGTGTTCGGCGCTGGATGCGACGATTGAGCGGATTTTCACGGCGTTGAATTTCTCGGCGATCGTGATCGATCTGACCGAAACCCGCAGCATCGATAGCACCACCCTTGGGTTGTTGGCCAAGCTGTCCATTCTGTCCCGGCAGAAGGTCGGCCTGTTGCCGACCGTCGTCACCACCCACGAAGACATCACCCGTCTGTTGCAGTCCATGGGCTTCGACCAGGTGTTCAACATCGTTGATCGCCCGATCCCGTGCCCGGAATGCCTCACCGACCTGCCGTCCCAGGACCAGTCCGAGGAAATCGTACGGGTCAAGGTGCTGGAAGCGCACAAGATCCTGATGGGCCTCAACGAGTCCAACCGCGAAGCCTTCCACGACCTCGTCAACGCCCTCGAGCGTCACTGATCCCAGGGATCGCCTGCACGTAGCAGCTGCCTCGCTTGCGCTCGGCAGCTGCTACTTAGGGACAACAGAGCAAAAAAGGGCGGTACCCTCACAGGTACCGCCCTTTTTGCCGCCTCCGCCGTTTACAGCTTGGCGGACAACAGTGCCTCAAGCTTCTCCTGGTCCCGGGCAAACTGACGAATCCCCTCCGCCAGCTTCTCAGTCGCCATCGCATCCTCGTTGGACTCCCAACGGAACTGCGCTTCAGTCAGATGCACTCGCGCTTCTCCGGCGTGCCCTGGCGACAACTTGCGTTCCAGCTTGCCGTCATCCGCCGCCAGCTTCTCCAGCAGGTCCGGGCTGATGGTCAGGCGATCACAGCCGGCCAGCTCTTCAATCTGGCTCAGGTTACGGAAACTCGCACCCATCACCACGGTCTTGTAGCCATTAGCCTTGTAGTAGTTGTAGATGCGCGTCACCGACTGCACGCCCGGATCATCAGCGCCGGTGTAGTCGTTGCCATTGGCTTTCTTGTACCAGTCGTAGATACGGCCTACGAACGGTGAAATCAGGAACACGCCGGCTTCTGCGCACGCCACCGCCTGGGCAAACGAGAACAGCAGGGTCAGGTTGGTCTGGATGCCTTCTTTTTCCAGCTTCTCCGCCGCGCGGATGCCTTCCCAGGTGGACGCGATCTTGATCAGCACGCGGTCACGGCTAACCCCGGCTTTGTCGTACAGGTCGATCAGACGGTGCGCACGCTTGAGTACGGCGTCAGTGTCGAACGACAGGCGGGCATCCACCTCGGTGGAGATGCGCCCTGGCACGACTTTCAGGATCTCTTGGCCTACGGCCACCGCGAAACGGTCGCTGGCCAGGCCGACATCACCGTTGCAGTCCTGCACACACTCATCCAGCAGCTTGGCATAGCCCGGGATCGACGCGGCCTTGAGCAGCAGGGAAGGGTTGGTAGTGGCGTCTTGGGGCTTGAGCTTGGCGAGGGTAGAAAAATCGCCGGTATCGGCTACGACAGTAGTGAATTGCTTGAGTTGTTCCAACTTGGAAGTCATGGGCGTGCTCTGTCCTATGGGTCTGATGACATTACCCGAGCGCTGGCAGGCGCTCAAGGGCGCAAATGCGTTCGATCGTTTGCGAGGGCAACAACCTGAAAACAGCCGTTTGAATGCCCGGCGGTGCTGCTGAATAGGAGGCCAGAACGGCCGACAGGTTCAACCCGACTGCCCGATGACACTTGGATAGCGCCTTTATGCCAACTGACTCCTTCCCTGGCACACACCGCACCAAATGTGGGAGGGGGCTTGCCCCGGTACAAACCGGGG
>NZ_FOZO01000009.1:0-207402 GCF_900116055.1 Pseudomonas sp. NFACC42-2 | reverse complement strand
TTTTTTGATGTTTGGTTGCGGGAGCCGGATTTGAACCGACGACCTTCGGGTTATGAGCCCGACGAGCTACCAGACTGCTCCATCCCGCGTCTGTGTGTCGGCATTCTACAGAGGATCACGAGTGTGTCAACCGGTGAATCGAAGAAAAGCGCTTGTGGTTCAATCGGTTAGCTCTCCATGTAGAGCCGTTTGAGTGGTTCGGGCCTGTGGGGCCAAGGGTTTCAGCTCTATTGGAAGGCTGATTTCGATTGAGAAAATAAATTTATCTAGGAAATCTCCTACCACTCAAGCGGAAGATTCAAACTACTGGTGCTATATACAGGGGTGGATGCGATACTGGCCACCCGTTGGATTACACCCGCCTTTCTACTTATGACGCAGCGCAAAATCATCCACGTCGACTGTGATTGCTTCTACGCCGCCATTGAGATGCGTGATGACCCGAGCCTGGCGCAAAAGCCCCTGGCGGTAGGTGGGTCGGCAGATCGAAGGGGCGTGATCGCTACATGCAACTACGAAGCGCGGGCGTATGGGGTGCGTTCCGCCATGTCGTCGCGGCATGCCCTGAAGCTCTGCCCGGACCTGACCATCGTCAAGCCGCGCATGGATGCCTATAAGGAGGCGTCGAAGGAAATCCAGACGATCTTTCGCGACTACACCGACCTGATCGAGCCCCTGTCGCTGGACGAGGCCTACCTGGATGTCTCGGACAGCCCGCACTTTGGCGGCAGCGCCACGCGCATCGCCCAGGACATTCGGCGCCGGGTCTCCAATCAATTGCACATCACTGTGTCCGCCGGCGTGGCGCCGAATAAGTTTTTGGCCAAGATCGCCAGCGATTGGAAAAAGCCCAACGGCCTGTTTGTCATCACCCCGGATCAGGTCGAGGACTTTGTCTCCCAACTGCGGGTAAGCAAGTTGCACGGCGTGGGCAAGGTGACGGCAGACAAGCTGGCTCGCCTGGGCATCGAAGACTGCCTGCAATTGCGTGAGTGGAACAAGCTGGCGCTGGTGCGTGAGTTCGGCAGCTTTGGCGAGCGCTTGTGGAGCCTGGCCCGTGGGATAGATGAGCGTGTGGTGCAGAACGACAGCCGGCGGCAGTCCATCAGTGTGGAAAATACCTACGATGTGGACCTGCCGGATCTCTCAAGCTGCCTGGCGAAACTTCCAGAGTTGATGGAGACCCTGGCAGGGCGCATGGCGCGTATCGACAGCAGCTACAAGGCGGGCAAGCCGTTCGTTAAGGTGAAGTTTCATGACTTTACCCAGACGACGCTGGAGCAGGCGGGCGCGGCGCGGGATCTGGAGAGTTATCAACAGCTGATGACCCAGGCGTTCAATCGCGGTGGGAAACCGGTGCGGTTGTTGGGGATTGGGGTGCGGTTGCTGGACCTGAGTGGCGGCAACGAACAGTTAGAGTTCTCTTGGTAGAAACCGGAAACAAATGTGGGAGGGAGCAAATCCCCTCCCACATTTGGATCGATAGCGTTTTCGAAGCCTCAGCGTGCTCCGGGATCCGCCACCAACCGCCCTGCATCCTTGGTCAACGCCTGCAGGAATTCCTGCTGCAGCTCGGGATCATTGCGGGTCAGTTCGATCAGGCTTTGTTCCAGTTCGCTGGCTTCTTCCTCCAGGCCCAGCTCCGACAGGCGCTTGACCCGGTGCACCCACTGGCTGACTTCATCGTCTTCCAGGTCGTCGTAGATCAGGCCGTGGGCTTCCAGCAACTTGCCGCGCAGGGTGCTGCTGATCGCCAGGGTCGAGTCCGAGTGCACGTCGTCCTGGCCATCTTCCACGCTGATCTTCAAGGTCGTGACGCGGTTCAGGTCCTGCTCGGCAAACGGGCTGTCCAACAGGTTCAGGCGCAGCACGCCGTTGCGGTCGGTGGTCAGGTCATGGGTCTGTTTGCCGGCGGTGACCTGGACCGGGCGCTCGCTCCAGGGCAGGCTCGAATACTCCACGCGTTTGTCGCGCTGGACTTCATCGATACCCGCGAGGTTCTGTTGCGCGCGCCCATGGGATTGCACGTTCATGAACGGGTTGAGACCGTCCACGCCGTAGGTCAGCCAGTCGTGGGTCATGCTGGTCGGCAGGTTGCCGAGGGCGAAGATGTTGGCCACGTTGGCGCCTGCACCCGCGACCAAAGCCACTGCACCCAGGGGCATCTCATAGAGTTTGCGCCAGGGCTGGTAGGGCGTGTAGCGGTCGTAACGACGGGTAACTTCGAATTCGGTGACCTCAAAGGTCTTTTGCTCGTGAATGCGAACCCGGCGTTGCGGCAGCTCCAGCACTTTGGGTTCGCCTACATCGATCTGCAGGCTGTGGTCGAGCAACTTACGCTCGACCCGCTCCTCGTGCTCACTGCGTTGCGACATCTGGTTGGCGCAGCCGCTGACCAGCAGGGCGCCGCACAAGGCGGCGCCCCCCAGGGCTCTGGTGTTTCGCTTGAACATGACTTCTCTTGATCTGGTTTTCAGCGACGAATACGCGCCTGGAGGAAAGACAGCACGT
The DNA here is from genome assembly GCF_900116055.1 of Pseudomonas sp. NFACC42-2. Lineage (NCBI taxonomy): Bacteria > Pseudomonadati > Pseudomonadota > Gammaproteobacteria > Pseudomonadales > Pseudomonadaceae > Pseudomonas > Pseudomonas sp. NFACC42-2. The sequence continues at coordinate 204,891 of NZ_FOZO01000009.1, read as the reverse complement.
CAGCCACCGGCAAGGGTTGGGCTTCGGCTTCGGTCCGGCTCTTGTATTCCAGATTGCCATCGGCCAGGCCGCGGTCACTGACCACGATCCGGTGCGGGATGCCAATCAGCTCCATGTCGGCGAACTTGATGCCCGGGCTGGTTTTCTTGTCCCGGTCATCCAGCAGCACTTCAAAACCAGCGGCCGTGAGTTCGGCATACAGTTTGTCGGTGGCTTCGCGTACTTGCTCGGTTTCGTAACGCAGCGGTACCAGGGCCACCTGGAAAGGCGCGAGGGCGTCACTCCAGATAATGCCTTTCTCGTCGTTGTTCTGCTCGATGGCAGCGGCAACCACGCGGGAAACGCCAATGCCGTAGCAGCCCATGTCGAGGGTGATCGGCTTGCCGTTCTCGCCCAGCACTTCGCACTTCATCGCCTTGCTGTACTTGTTGCCCAGCTGGAAGATGTGCCCGACTTCGATGCCGCGCTTGATTTCCAGGGTGCCCTTGCCGTCCGGGCTTGGGTCGCCAGCCACCACGTTGCGCAGGTCGGCCACGGTCGGCACCGGCAGGTCACGCTCCCAGTTCACGCCGAAGTAGTGCTTGTCGTCGATGTTCGCGCCGATACCGAAGTCGCTCATCAGCTCGACCGAGCGGTCGATGATGATCGGCAACGGCAGGTTCAGCGGGCCGAGGGAACCGGCACCGGCGCCGATGGCGTCGCGCAGTTCGGCATCGCTGGCCATGACCAGCGGGCTGGCCACGCCAGGTTGCTGGGCGGCCTTGATTTCGTTGAGTTCGTGGTCGCCACGGATCACCAGGGCGATCAGCTTGCCTTCTTCTTCGGCGTGCACGATCAGGGTCTTGATGGTCTTTTCAATCGGTAGATTGAATTTCTCCACCAGGGCCGCGATGGTCTTGGTCTCTGGGGTATCCACCAGGCGCAGTTCTTCAGCCGGGGCTGGACGGGACGTTTCCCGTGGCACGGCTTCGGCTTTCTCGATGTTCGCCGCGTAGTCGGAACCGTTGCTGAACGCGATATCGTCTTCGCCGGACTCGGCCAGCACGTGGAATTCGTGGGAGCCGGCACCGCCGATGGAGCCATTGTCCGCTTCAACCGCCCGGAACTTCAGGCCCAGGCGCGTGAACACGTTGCAGTAGGCCTGGTGCATGCGGTCGTAGGTGGCCTGCAGCGATGCCTGGTCGGCGTGGAACGAATAGGCGTCCTTCATGATGAATTCACGGCCGCGCATCAAGCCGAAGCGTGGGCGGATTTCATCGCGGAATTTGGTCTGGATCTGATACAGGTTCAGAGGCAGCTGTTTGTAGCTGCTCAACTCGTTGCGCATCAGGTCGGTGATCACTTCTTCATGGGTCGGGCCGGCGCAGAAGTCGCGGCCATGACGGTCCTTGAAGCGCAGCAACTCAGGGCCGTACTCTTCCCAGCGCCCGGATTCCTGCCACAGCTCGGCCGGTTGGGTGCTCGGCATCAACACTTCGAGAGAGCCGGCGGCGTTCATTTCTTCGCGAACGATGGCTTCGACCTTGCGCATCACCTTCAAGCCCATGGGCAGCCAGGTGTACAGGCCCGAGGCCAGTTTGCGGATCATGCCGGCGCGCAGCATCAGCTGGTGGCTGATCACGACCGCATCGGAAGGCGTTTCTTTCTGTGTGGCGAGCAAATATTGACTGGTACGCATGGTAGGCCGTTGTCGGTTGCTTGAACTTGAAATGACTTGGGATTGTACGGGCGCAAACTGCCGCCGTACAGGCATCAGAATGCAGGGCTGTCTGTAGGCGCAGAGCTCGCTTGCGATGGGGGCGCCGCGGTCTGGCTTTTAAAGGGTCCCCAGAATCAGTCCTCTACCGGCGGATTCAACCGCATCCGCCGATTCTCCTGATACCAGTGCAACGCAATCAGCAGCAGTGTCGGCACGCCCAGCATGCAGGTGATCAGGAAGAAGTTGTGGTACCCGAACTTCTCCACCATCACCCCCGAGTACCCGCCGATCAGGCGCGGGAGCAACAGCATGATCGAGCTGAGCAGCGCATATTGGGTGGCGGAAAACTTGAGGTTGGTCAGGCTCGACAGGTACGCCACGAATGCCGACGTGGCCAGGCCCGAGCTGAAGTTATCCAGGGAGATGGTAAAGATCAGCATCTGCAGGTCGGGCCCCATGTCGGCGAGCATCACGAACAGCAGGTTGGTCCCCGCCGACGTCACGCCGCCGATAAACAGGATCGGCAGGATGCCGAAGCGCACGATCAGCAGGCCGCCCATGCCGGCACCGAGCAGGGTCATGATCAGGCCGAAGATCTTGCTGACCCCAGCGATCTGATCCTTGGTAAAGCCCTGGTCGATATAGAACACGTTGGCCATCACGCCCATCACCGTGTCGGACATGCGATAGGTGGCGATCAGCCCCAGCAGCAGCAATGCCTGCCAGCGGTAGCGCAGGATAAAGTCGTTGACCGGCGTGAGCACCGGCGCCAGGCCCCGTCGGCCCATGGCCGACAGGCACAGTGTGGTGAGAATGATATAGAGAATGGCGCGCAGGAACGCGCGGTCGTCCATCAGCAAGTCCCACAGGCTGACGCCCTGGAACAGCACGCTGGCGAAGTCGGTGTTGAACAGCTGGGTGAACATCGCCGGTACGGACACCAGCAACACGATCAGCACGAACACCGACACCAGTTGATGCACGAAGCTGTAGCGCCCGGCCTGCAACTGGGTGCGCAGCGGCACATTCGGTTCGCGCATGAACAGCGTGGTCAGCAGCGCCGGGATCATCAGCACGCCGAACAGCACATAGGTACCGGTCCAGGCCGAGTGCTTATAGTTGAAGCCGGTGGAGCCGAAGCCTTCGGCAAAGAACAGCGCACCGGCCGTGGCCAGCAGGGCGGCGATGCGGTAGCCGGACATATAGCTGGCGGCCAGGGCAGCCTGGCGGCTGTCGTCGGCGATCTCCAGGCGATAGGCGTCGACCGCGATGTCCTGGGTGGCGGAAGCGAAGGCCACCACGACGGCAATAGCGATCAGCCAGGACAGGTGTTTCTGCGGGTCGCAGAACCCCATGCCGATCAATCCGAGGATCACCAGCGACTGTGCAAGCACCAGCCAGGAGCGACGACGTCCGAGTTTACCGAGCAGTGGCAGGCGCCATTGGTCGAGCAGCGGCGACCAGACCCATTTAAAGGCATACGCCAAACCGATCAGGCTCGCATAGCCGATGGTCTCGCGGGCCACACCGGCCTCACGCAGCCACACCGAAAGCGTCGAGAACACCAACATGTAAGGCAAGCCGGCGGCAAAGCCGAGCAACAACAGCACTAACGTCGAGGGGCTGGCATAGGCGGCGAGCGCGGCGCGCCAGGTTTTACGGGGCATGGGCTGGAGTCTGCCTCAGATTCACGGAAACAAAGCGCGCACTCTAACCGCTGTGCTCTACCGGGCGCCAGCCATGGCGCTGAATATCCACGCGATTGTTGCGCACCGTGACCCCCTCATCGCGCAAGCGCGCCCGTTGCTCGTCGCCCGAGGCGCTGCCCACCGGCAGACTTATCCGACCACCGGCACCCAGCACGCGATGCCAGGGCAATGTGGTGCTCTCGGGAAGTTGGCTCAAGGTACGACCCACCCAGCGCGCGGCGCGCCCCAGCCCGGCCAGTTGCGCCAGCTCGCCGTAACTCACCACGCAACCGGCGGGGACTTGCGCCAGGGTCAGGTACAGCGCGGTGCGGCGCATTTCGGCGGGGTTTTGCGGGGCATCGGCAGGCTGATTCACTGTGGGCATATCCGTTGGGATCGTCGGTCTTTTGTAAGAAACGTCTGTAAGTATGCTGTTGAGAATTGAACTCAACACAAATCCTTGAGTCAGTCCTAGCTATCTAACACGATAATCGCCCCTTTTCGCCAACCTTGAGCTCCCTATCCGCTTATGTTGTCCAGAACCCTGCTGTGCCTCGCTGTCTTCAGTGCATCCACGCCCCTGCTGGCCGATACCGTCTGGTTGAAAAACGGTGACCGCCTGACCGGCAAGATCAAGGTCTTCGACGGTGGCAAGCTGCTGATCCAGACCGACTACGCCGGCGCCATTCCGGTGGACTGGAAGCAGGTGAAAACCCTGGAGAGCGACCAGGAACTGTTGGTCAAGCAGGACGCCTACACCGGCGAGAAGGCCAAGTCCCTGCAGGCGGCGGACGATGGCAAGGTGGTGCTGGCCAATGGCGAGGCGCCCAAGACCGTCGAGCTGGCAAGTATCCAGCAGATCATCAAGCCCAAGCCGGTGATCGAAGACCTGGTGTGGAAGGGCAATGTCGACATGGCGCTGGACTACAAGCGCGCTGAAAAAGACACCAACGACTACGACATCGACTTCAAGACCACCGCGCGCCATGGCCAATGGCGCCATACCGGGCAGGGCGAATACAACCGCGAGTTCCAGGACGACGTCACCACCACCGACAACTGGGCCCTGGAGTATGACCTGGACCGCTTCATCACCGAGCACTGGTTCTGGCAGGGGCGCCTGACCTACAAGCGCGACAAGGTTGAAGACCTGGCGCGCCAACGTACCGTCGGTACCGGCCCGGGCTACCAGTTCTGGGACGACGAGCTGGGGGCGTTCTCCCTCGGTTCGCTGGTCAACCGCACCGATTACGAGTACGCCGATGGCGGCAAGGACAACTTCTATTCCCTGGCCATGAAGTGGAACTACAACCGCTACCTGGTGGGCAAGACCGTTGAGTTCTTCACCAATGGCGAGGTGGGCAAGCCTATCGACGGCCCCGCCGACTACTCCCTGGATGCGGAAATGGGCCTGCGCTACAAGGTGACCGAGTGGGCATCGCTCAACCTCAAGGCCGAGCGCGACGTGATCAGCGGCGATTCGGAAAGCAGCCTGAGCAAGACCCGTTATACCGCAGGCTTCGGCGTCGCCTGGTAATCGAGCCCTGGCAACCGACGCGTAGATTGATTACCTTGTGTTGAGATCCATTCCCATACGCTATGGGCGGCCGAATACCCGAGGAGTCATACGTTGAGCACGCAGGTTGCCAAGAACGCCCGAGAGCTGTTGCTCAAGGAATACCGTGGGGCTCTCTCCACATTGTCCAAGGCCATGCCCGGCTTTCCGTTCGGCTCGGTCGTGCCGTATTGCCTCGACGAGCAGGGCCGCCCGTTGATCCTGATCAGCCGCATCGCCCAGCACACCCATAACCTGCAAAAAGATCCCAAGTGCTCGCTGCTGGTCGGCGAGCGCGAAGCGGATGACGTGCAGGCCGTGGGGCGCCTGACCTACCTGGCCGAAGCCGAGAAACTCGACGACCCTGCCGCCATCGAAGCAGCGGCCGAACGCTATTACCGTTACTTCCCCGATTCGGCCAACTACCACCAGGCCCACGATTTCGATTTCTGGGTGCTCAAGCCGGTGCGCCACCGTTATATCGGCGGGTTTGGCGCGATTCACTGGATCGACCAATTGACCCTGGCCAATCCCTTCGCGGGCAAGGCCGAGCGCAGCATGATCGAGCACATGAACAGCGACCACACCAAGGCCATTGCCCACTACGTCGAGTTGGCCGGCTTGCCTGCTTTCGAACCTGCGCAATTGGCCGGCATCGACAGCGAAGGCATGCACCTGCGCATCGGCCAGGCCCTGCATTGGCTGCCATTTGCGGCGTCTTGCAACACGCCGACACAAGTACGCGAAGCCCTGGTTTCATTGGCCCACGCTGAGGTCTGGCCGAAAAAAGCCGCCGCTGAAGCTTGAATTCACGAAACGGCGACGTCATCTAAGGTGGACTGGCAAGGCATTCTTGCGTTGAGGAACCTTTTGATGCGCCCTTTTTTATTGCTCTTTCTGCTGTTCCCGGTGTTGGAGCTGTTCGTATTCGTTCAAGTCAGCGGTGCGATCGGGTTTTTCCCGGCCCTGTTGCTGATCATTCTAGGCTCGATGCTCGGCGTCCTGGTGCTGCGCGTCGCCGGCCTGGCCACGGCGCTGCGTGCCCGCGAGAGCCTGAACCGCGGCGAACTGCCGGCCCAGACCATGCTCGAAGGCCTGATGATGGCGTTGGCGGGCGGCCTGTTGATCCTGCCGGGCTTTATCAGCGATGTAGTGGGCCTGGTCATGCTGCTGCCGTTCACCCGCAAATTGCTGGCGGGCAAGATGCGCCAGCGCGCCGAAGAGGCCGCGATTCGCCAACGGGCGTTCGCCGACGACCTGCAACCCCGTGGCGGCCCGGCTCCGCGCCAACCGTTGGGGCGAGAAGGCGACGTGATCGAAGGCGAGTTCGAACACCGCGACAGCAAATAACCGCTTCACTGGCACGGCACCTTCGGGTGCCGTGTTGCTTTTATAGGCTGGCAGACGCAAAAAAAATCATCGCCGGCCCCTTGTAATAAGCTTATGCGCCCTTATGTAACGGTCACCGCAAGGTTTCTGGTGGCGACACCGGACAGACTTCCGTGTTTCGCCCAGCGAACCGCGACCGGCACTGCCGGAATACAACCCGCCGGTATCGATACCGGCCGATGAAAAACACAATTAGGAGAGATCGACAATGAGCAAGCTTCGTCCTCTGCACGACCGCGTCGTAATCCGTCGCAGCGAAGAAGAAAAGAAAACCGCTGGCGGTATCGTTCTGCCAGGTTCGGCTGCTGAAAAAGCCAACCACGGTGTGATCGTCGCTGCAGGCCCAGGCAAGACTCTGGAAAACGGTGACGTACGTGCGCTGGCCGTTAAAGTCGGTGACAAGGTTGTATTTGGCCCTTACTCCGGCAGCAACACTGTGAAAGTCGACGGCGAAGACCTGCTGGTTATGGCTGAGAACGAGATTCTCGCCGTTCTGGAAGACTGATTTCCCCGCTCATTTTCCCGTTACTACAAAGTATTTAAGGAATATCGATCATGGCTGCTAAAGAAGTTAAATTTGGCGATTCCGCCCGTAAGAAAATGCTCACCGGTGTCAACATCCTGGCTGACGCAGTAAAAGCGACCCTGGGCCCGAAAGGCCGTAACGTGATCATCGAGAAGAGCTTCGGCGCTCCGACCATCACCAAGGACGGCGTTTCCGTCGCCAAAGAAATCGAACTGGAAGACCGTTTCGAAAACATGGGCGCGCAGCTGGTCAAAGACGTTGCCTCCCGTGCCAACGATGACGCAGGCGACGGTACTACCACCGCCACCGTTCTGGCTCAGGCGATCGTCAACGAAGGCTACAAGGCCGTTGCTGCCGGCATGAACCCGATGGACCTCAAGCGCGGCATCGACAAGGCCACCATCGCCATCGTCGCTGAGCTGAAAAACCTGTCCAAGCCTTGCGCCGACACCAAGGCTATCGCCCAGGTAGGCACCATCTCCGCCAACTCCGACAGCTCCATCGGCGACATCATTGCCGAAGCCATGGAAAAAGTCGGTAAAGAAGGCGTGATCACCGTTGAAGAAGGCACTGGCCTGGAAAACGAACTGTCGGTTGTCGAAGGCATGCAGTTCGACCGTGGCTACCTGTCCCCGTACTTCGTCAACAAGCCGGAAACCATGGTTGCCGAGCTGGACAGCCCGCTGATCCTGCTGGTCGACAAGAAGATCTCCAACATCCGCGAAATGCTGCCAGTGCTGGAAGCCGTTGCCAAAGCCGGCCGCCCACTGCTGATCGTTTCCGAAGACGTTGAAGGCGAAGCCCTGGCGACCCTGGTTGTGAACAACATGCGTGGCATCGTTAAAGTCGCAGCCGTCAAGGCTCCAGGCTTCGGCGACCGTCGCAAGGCCATGCTGCAGGACATCGCCGTCCTGACCGGCGGTACCGTTATCTCCGAAGAGATCGGCCTGAGCCTGGAAAGCGCCACCCTGGAAAACCTGGGTAGCGCCAAGCGCGTGACCATCTCCAAGGAAAACACCATCATCGTTGACGGTGCTGGCGTTGACGGCGACATCCAATCGCGCATCACTCAGATCCGTGCCCAGGTTGCCGAGACGTCCTCGGACTACGACCGTGAAAAACTGCAAGAGCGCCTGGCCAAGCTGTCCGGCGGCGTTGCAGTGATCAAGGTTGGCGCGGGTTCCGAAGTTGAAATGAAAGAGAAGAAAGCCCGCGTTGAAGACGCCCTGCACGCAACCCGCGCAGCCGTCGAAGAAGGCGTGGTACCTGGCGGTGGCGTTGCGCTGATCCGTGCCCTGGAAGCCCTGACCAACCTGACCGGCGACAACGCTGACCAGAACGTCGGTATCGCTGTGCTGCGTCGTGCGGTTGAAGCACCGCTGCGTCAGATCGCTGCCAACTCCGGCGACGAGCCAAGTGTTGTGGTCAACGAAGTCAAGAACGGCAAAGGTAACTACGGTTACAACGCTGCGACTGGCGTCTACGGCGACATGATCGAAATGGGCATCCTGGACCCTACCAAGGTGACTCGTTCCGCGCTGCAGGCCGCAGCCTCCATCGGTGGTCTGATCCTGACCACCGAAGCTGCAATCGCTGACAAGCCGAAGGCTGAAGGCTCGGCTGGCGGCGGTATGCCAGACATGGGCGGCATGGGTGGCATGGGCGGCATGATGTAAGCCAGCCTTACCCCTGTACTGAAAAAGCCCCGCCTGCAGTGATGCAGGCGGGGCTTTTTCACGTCTGGGATTCCAAGGCGTGATCATGCATCAGCGTGGCAGCTTTTCTGTGGACTGCAGGTGAACCGATAGTGAAAAACCCGTGAAGTGAGCCTATTGGTTGGAAATACTTAGAGAGTGGTTCCACCACCCTAGTCGTGAGCCACACTTGGCCTTAAGCTGCGCGAGCCAACACGGCCGTTACCGCGTACGGAGACACTGCCCATGCGAATTCTATTGGTTGAAGACAACCGCGATATTCTGGCCAACCTGGCCGACTACCTGGGGCTAAAAGGCTACACCGTGGACTGTGCGCAGGACGGTTTGTCGGGCCTGCACCTGGCCGCCACCGAGCATTACGACTTGATCGTGCTCGACATCATGCTGCCTGGCATCGATGGCTACACCCTGTGCAAACGCCTGCGTGAGGACGCGCGCCGCGACACGCCGGTGATCATGCTCACTGCCCGCGACCAGTTGGATGACCGGCTGCAGGGCTTCAAGTCCGGTGCCGACGATTACTTGCTCAAACCGTTTGCCCTGTCGGAACTGGCCGCGCGCATCGAAGCCGTGCTGCGCCGTGCCCAAGGCGGCGGTCGCCGCGCCCTGCAAGTGGCCGATCTGAATTACGACCTCGATACCCTGGAAGTGACCCGCGAAGGGCGCCTGCTCAAGCTCAACCCGGTCGGCCTCAAGCTGCTCGCGGTCTTGATGCAGAAAAGTCCCCACGTACTGCGTCGGGAAGTGCTGGAAGAGGCCCTGTGGGGCGATGACTGCCCGGACAGCGACAGCCTGCGCAGCCACGTGCACCAATTGCGCCAGGTGATCGATAAGCCGTTCGCCAAGCCGTTGCTGCAAACCGTGCATGGTGTGGGTTACCGCTTGGCCGAGGGCCGTGATGGAGTTTAAGCAAAGCCTTGCCCAACGGATCATCATCGCCTTTGCCTTGATGAGTGCGTTGGTGGCGGGGGCCTTCGCCATGGGCATCGTCGCCACCGTGCACCTGGTGGAAGAGAAGTTGATCTCAGCAGGCTTGGGCGGTGACCTGCAGCGCCTGCTGCTGATGGACACCGTCGAGGACTGGCGGCACCGGCCCGAGCCCGACCAGCTGTTTTACTTCAGCGGTGGCCCCGGGGATTTTGAATTGCCCAAGGACCTGCGGCATCTGGAACCAGGGTTTCATGAGGTGTTTCGCGAGGCGTTGTCGTACCACGCCATGGTCGAAGTGGTCGACGGTCGGCGCTATGTGCTGCTGCAGGATCAAAGCGATTTCGAAGAGCGCGAGCGCGTGCTGTTTGCCGTGGTGCTGGTGGGCTTCGTGCTCAGCCTGGCGCTGGCGGTATTCCTCGGCTGGGTACTGGCCCGTAAAGTGATGGCGCCGGTGGTACGCCTGGCCCGCCAGGTGCGGCACCGCGACCAGTTGCTGGGCCTGGCGCCGCCCCTGGCCCCGGACTATGCGGCCGACGAAGTGGGTGAGCTGGCGGTGGCCTTCGACGCCACCCTGGGGCGCCTGCGCCAGGCATTGTCCCGCGAGCAGTTGTTCACCAGCGATGTCAGCCACGAACTGCGCACGCCTTTGATGGTCCTGGCCAGCTCCTGCGAATTGTTGCTGGAAAACCCGGCTATCGATCAGCGTGGGCGTAACCAGGTCGAGCGAATCGCCCGCGCCTGCGAGGAAATGCGCGAACTGGTGCAGACCTTCCTGATGCTGGCCCGGGCTCAGCATGATGACGGCAGCATGTCGCCTAAGGCGAATCTGTCCCAGGTCGCTGATGATCTGCTCGGCATCTGGCGCGAGCCCATCGAGCACAAGGGCCTGGAGTTGATCTACCAGCCGGGCGACCCGCTGGATACGCGCTACAACGCGACCTTCCTGCATGCCGTGATGGGCAACCTGTTGCGCAATGCCCTGCATTACACCGAAAGCGGCTTCATCCGGCTGACCCTGGAGCCGACCGGGTTTGTGGTGGAAGACAGCGGCGTCGGCATTCCCGAAGACAAGCGCGAAGCGATGTTCGAGCCGTTCGTCCGCGGCAGTGAGAAGCGCGGCGAGGGTCTGGGGTTGGGTTTGTCACTGGTCCAGCGCATCTGCGAGAACCAGGGCTGGAGCGTTACCCTCAGCACCATGGAGCCTAACGGCTGTCGCTTTCATGTCCAGTTGAGTCCGGTCAACGCCTGACCGTTTCCCCTGCCGTTATCCTGCCAGAGATCCCCGTAATTCGGCGAAGATGGCCCCATGATATTGCTTGTATCTGTAAAGTCTTGAAATATATGAGATTGGACAGGACAAGTTTTTCACAAGGGGTTGACCTGTTGATGACAGGACGCTGCTTAAGGTTGTAGGCATCAGCAACTGGAGATCCGTTGATGCCTACCCCGATCAAGCTCGAATTTTCCGAAAAGTACGACGATCAGCACGCCCACGAATATTTGCTCAAGCATCAGGACAATCTGGCGCGCCGGTTGTCACACAAACGCGACGAGCAACTGGCCCGTGGCGCGTTGGCGATGGCCGGCGAGCCTGGCCTGGTGCTGGACCTGCCGTGTGGCGCCGGGCGTTTCTGGCCGCTGCTGGCGGAAAAACCCAACCGTGTGATCATCGGCGCCGACAATTCGGCCTCCATGTTGAAGGTCGCGATGGCCGCCCAGCCCGCAGAAGTGGTGAAACGGGTACGGCCCTTGCAGACATCTGCCTTCGATATCGATTTGCCGGATAACTCGGTCGACAGCATTTTCTGTATGCGCCTGCTCCACCACATTGGTGATCCGGCGCACCGTCAGGCAATTCTGCGGGAGTTTCAGCGGGTTACCCGGGACAGCGTGATCATTTCGCTGTGGGTCGATGGCAATTTCAAAGCCTGGAAACGCAAGCGCCTGGAAGGAAAGCGTCGCAAGACAGGTGAGCAGGAAGGTTACCAGAACAGATTTGTGTTACCGGCTGCTACTGTTGAGGCAGAGTTCGAGCAAGCCGGATTCCGTGTTCAGGAATCCCTGGACTTCATACCGCTGTACGCCATGTGGCGGGTGTATGTATTGCGCAAGAGGTAACAGGATGGCAGTTGAGTGCGTAGCAGGCAGTCACGTAGCTCCCGAAGAACGCTTCGATTATTTCTGGCGTCAGCAAGGCGAATGGGTCGAAGAGCCCAATCGCCGGCGTGGCGGTGAAAGTGGTGTACAGCGGGTCATGACCGCCAATGGCCGTTTGCTCTACAGCAAGCGCCAGACGGGCCATATCTACCGCAGTTGGCTGCACCCGTTCGGACGCCCCACGGTGCTGCGCGAGCGGGATGCCCTCAGGGGCCTGCGACTGCTGGATGTTCGCGTGCCCGAAATGGTCTTTTGTGAGGCGCGTCGTGACCCCGAGCACCGCTGGAAGGCATTGCTGGTAACCGCCGCCCTCGACGGCTTCGACGAAATCGAAAACTGGTACGCCGCCGGTGGTCGCGAACAGTATGGCGAGCAGGTGCACGAGCGCTTGCTCAAGGCGTTGGCCGCCACCCTGGCCCGCATGCACAAGGGACGCTGGCAGCACGGTTGCCTGTACATCAAGCATATTTTCGTGCGGGTAACGGGCGAAGGCGACTCGGCCCAGGTGGAAGTGGCACTGCTGGACTTCGAGAAATGCCGCCAGCGCTTGACCGCTTATCGGGCAGCCTCCCATGACATGTTGCAGCTGCGTCGCCATTCGTCGTGGAACAGCACCGACTGGGAAAAACTCAGCTACTTTTATGAAGCGGCGTTTGGCAGCGCTATCAAGGGTTTAACCAGATGAAGCTAGAAATAGCACGAGGTCTGTTCCTGGTCGGGGCGATGGGCATTGCCGCCCTGGCCCTGGCCGCATGGGAGCAACCTCGCACACAGGTACTCAGTGCGGTGCAAGGTGGCGGGCAATGCCTGTTGCCCCGCGTCGCCAAGGCGAGTGCGGCGGTCAAGCCTGATCATGAGTTGCTGTTGTTCATGTTTGGGATGTCTCAAGGGATGAGGCCGCAAAGTTGAAACGATTCAAACCCCCGAAGAAGGGCCTTGCGATGCGAGGCCCTTTTTTTTGCCTTTCAAACCTTATCCGCAACGCGGCTGCTACGGGGGCGCGGTGTTGGAAAAGACGGTATCTACGCAGGTCAGACTAGATGCAGGTGGTTATCCCAGAGCCCTGCCGGCAATTCCAACGGTTTGGCGACCAGCTGTTTCTGGCGGCAATCGTAATAGCGGCAACGGCCTTGGCCCGAGGTGACGACAAACCCGTCCGCCACTGCACCGACGCCTGCGCAGTCGGGCAGCGGTCCATCCAGGCGCAGCTCGGCGGTGTCCATGTCCCAGATAAAGAAGCGGTTGCCACGGGGGGCGGTCAACGCCACCAGGCGCAATTCGCTGTGCACGGCAACGCTGGCGGTGTAATGCCCCATGGCCTGCAACTGCTCATCGGCCACCGGGAAGGCCACGAACGGCTGCCCCGGGCGCTTGATCGCCAGCAACTCGGAGCGCTCCTGGGACGGGCCCATGAACTGCTGGCCGGTGAGAAGGGTGCCATCGCTGGCGATGCCCATATGGCGCACGCTGTTCATCTGCTGGCCGAGGGTTTCCTTGCTGATCAGCGTGCCGTCACGGTGCATCAGCACCAGGCTCGGTTCCATGGCGTTGAGGTTCATCTCCACGCGGCTTTCGGCTTCGGTGCGAATGCCGCCGTTGGCCACCGCCAGGGTTTCGCCGTCGGGCATCCACGACACCTGGTGCGGGCCGATGCCATGGGTGGAGATCTCGCCGCTGTGCACCAGGCGCTCGCCTTCGAACTTGTACACACCGAGCAGGCCACGGCCGGGGTCTGACGTGTCGTTCTCGGTGGCGTACAGCCAATCGCCGCTCTTGTGGATGACCGCATGGCCGTAGAAGTGGCGGTTGGCGTTCGAGGCGATGGTTTGCAACAGCGCGCCATTACGCAGGTCGATCAGGTAACTCTCGGTGCCCGGGCGGCGGGCAACAAACAGCGCAATCGGCAGTGTCGGGTGGTTGATGATGTCGTGGCAGCGCTGGCCGACCTGGGTGGCGAACACCTGCTTGCCGTCCAGCTGAAAACCCACGGCATAGTGCTTGCCGTCTGCATCATCGCGCGCCGACAGCAGCAGCGGGTGCTTGTCTTTCCCTTTGAACAGCGTCCAGCCACCCAACGTGAGTGCGCTGAGCAGCACGCTGCCGATCGCCAAAGCCTGTCGCCTGAGCATCATCAGTCACCGTCGTTGGCATTGAAGCCCAGTTGGATCCCCAGCGCCTTGGCCAGCTCGCCTTCGTGCAGGCGGTGGACGACGTTGAGGCTGTCGTAGATGTCGTTGAGCTGCTGGCGCCCGGCGTCATCGTTCAACAGCTCGTTGAGGGTGCGCTGGTTGCTGGCGAACAGTTTCAGCGCGGCGGCATAGGCGGCGTCGATCTTATCGGCCAACGGCTTCTGATCCGCCGGCAGCAAACCACGCAGGCCCTTGTTGTCGACGCCGACCCATACGGTCTGGGCGGCGGCGAGGCTGGCTTCCAGGCTTTGCAGGGACGACTGGCTGCGCCATGCATCGGCCTGGAACGGCTGCGGGATACCCTTGGTCTGGCGGCCCATGGGCGTGCCGAGTTTTTTCTTCAGGGTGTCCAGTGCGGTCACTTGTACGCGCAGCAGATCGGCGATGGCTTCGTGGGAGTCAGCGTAGCGCTGGTTCGGGAACTTGCTCATCTGCGCGAGCATGCCGTCGGTGCTGTTCCAGCTGGCCAGGATCTCTTCGGCCAGGGCTTTCTGGCGCTCACCGATGGCCACCAGCAGCGGGCAGTAACGGGCTTTCTGCGCCTCGTCGGCGATGTCGGTCTTGGCGTCGTAGAGGATGTATTCGTAGGCCGACAGGCCCTGCACCACCACGCTGGACTTGGCCAGTGCGGTGCCGTCGATCTGCGGCTGGGCGGCGACCAGTTGCTCGACCTGGCGGCCCACCAGGTTTTTCTTGTCCGGCCAGAACTGCACCTGCCACGAGCGGTTGCCCTCGGCCAGCGGGCCGATCAGCAGCGGTTGTAACTCGGCCCAGGCTTTTTGCGCGTGGAGGAAGTCGGCGCGGGCAGTGTCCAGGCTTTCCTTGCCCTGGCAGTAGGCCAGGGCGCTGACGGCCAACTGGCGGTCGGCTTCGACCCAGCGGCTGTAGGTCGGCAGGATCACCTGCTTGGCGATCGCCGCCGAGGTCACGGCTTGCGGGTCTTGTGGCGAGCAGGCGCCCAGGGCGAGGGCGGCCAGGCTGGTGAACAACAACTTGGGACGGAACATGTCGAGCTCCCTTCTGTAATTGGGGCGAAGCTTATAAAGAATTCAGGAACGCCAGCAACGCAGCGCGCTGCTCGGCATTGAAGGACAACACATGCTGCTGCGCCGCTTGTGCTTCGCCGCCGTGCCACAGCACGGCTTCGAGCAGGTTGCGGGCGCGGCCGTCATGCAGGAACTGGGTATGGCCACTGACGGTCTGCGTCAGGCCGATGCCCCACAACGGCGGCGTGCGCCAGTCGCGGCCACCGGCCTTGAATTCCGTGCGGTTGTCGGCCAGGCCTGGCCCCATGTCGTGCAACAGCAGGTCGCTGTAGGGGCGAATCACCTGGTTGGCCAACTCGGGTTCGGCGGCATTCGCTGCGGTGGTGAACGTCGGTTTATGGCAACCCTGGCAACCGGCCTGGTAGAACAGGTTTTTCCCGGCCAGCACCTGCGGGGTGTCGACGTCGCGGCGCACGGGCACGGCCAGGTTACGGGTATAGAACAGCACCAGGCGCAGGATGTTATCGCTGACTTCCGGCTCGCCCTCGGGGCCATTGCCGTTGGGTGCCTGTTTGCAGGCGACTTGGGCGTCGGTGCAGTCATCGAAGGGTCTCAGGGAGGTGGTGAGGCCCATATCACCAGAGAACGCGTGAACATTTTGTTGATTGAGATTGGGTTGCCCGGCTTTCCAGCCAAAACGCCCGAGTACGGTTTTTTGCTCGGCGTCATCCCAAACCCGATTCGCCCTGCCGACGAGGGCTTCCTTGTCGGCGGTCTTCGGGTCGGTATTGCGCAGGATGTCTGCGTCGCTGATGGCTTCGAGCAGGCCCAGGCCGATCATCGGCGGGGCGATGCGTGCGGAGAAACGTGTATCTGGATGCATCGGGCCATAGCCGAGCTGGGTGATTTGCAGGTCTGGCTTGCGCAGCTCGACGACGGTGCCGTCCTTGAAGGTGACGTTGACCGGCGTGTAGTCGACGCGCACCTTGCCTTCCGGCGGCACGCCGGGCACCGCCATGTCCTGCAGTTGCCCGCCGTAGACGGGCTCGGGTACCACCCCGACTTGCTCGATGAGCTTGGCGTAGGGCGGCTGGTCCTGGGTAGACAGGGGAATCGACAGGCGCACCAGCATCGACACCGCATTGGCCGCGTCGGGCAGCGGCGGGTGGCCACGGCCGTCCTTGATATGGCAGTTCTGGCAGGCGTTGGTATTGAACAGCGGGCCCAGGCCATCGCGGGCGGTGGTGGTGGACGGCGCGATCACCCAGGGGCTGCGAAAGAAGCTGTTGCCCACGCTGAAATCCAGGCGGCGTGTGGGCGACAGGTTGGCCGAGGGCAGGGAAAACGCATTCTGGTCGCGCTTGTTCACCGTCGTCGCGCCGCCCGCTCGCGCTTCACCCGGCTCGGCCTTGGTGAAGCGTGGGGCGTCGTCGCAGGCGGTCAGGCTCAAGGCCATCAACGCTGCGCACAGGCGAAAAAGCGAACGAAACATCGAGTTTCCCGGACGAAGGCTGGAAATAAGGTCGCAAAGTCTAACAGGGCGGGGCGGATTGAATAAGAGCAATTATCGTTTGGTGGCATCCCGATTCATTCCCGCTAGAATGACCGCACATTTTTTTCTGGAGGTGGCCAATGCAGGCTCTCGACGCTTTGCTCAACCGTGTTTCCGTGCCGCGTTTGCTGGAACCGGCACCGACCCAGGAGCAGCGCGATGTGCTGTTCGCCGCAGCCATGCGTGCGCCCGACCACGGCCAACTGCGCCCTTGGCGTTTCCTCACCGTGGAAGGTGCCGC
Organism: Pseudomonas sp. NFACC42-2; assembly: GCF_900116055.1. Classification (NCBI taxonomy): domain Bacteria; kingdom Pseudomonadati; phylum Pseudomonadota; class Gammaproteobacteria; order Pseudomonadales; family Pseudomonadaceae; genus Pseudomonas; species Pseudomonas sp. NFACC42-2. The sequence continues at coordinate 188,264 of NZ_FOZO01000009.1, read as the reverse complement.
CCGTGAGCAGATGGGCACGCTGTTGGCCGAAGCCGCCCGTTTGCAGGACGCCGATGCTCCCCAGGCTGTCATCGACAAGGCCCAGAACGGCCCGCTGCGTGCACCGCTGGTGGTGGTGGTGATTGCCCGCCTGCAGGAGCACTTCAAGGTGCCCAAGTCTGAACAACTGTTGGCAGCCGCCTGCGCGGCCCACGGCATTCTGCTGGCGGCCTATGCCCAGGGGATTGGTGCGGTGTGGCGCACGGGTGAGTTGTCCTATTCGGCCCACGTGGCCAAAGGCCTGGGGCTGACGGCGGATGAGGAGGTGATTGGCTTCCTTTATTTGGGGACACCGCAGAACCCACCGCGTACGGCGTCGAAGGAAGATGTGGCGGCGTTTGTGCAGGCCTGGACGGGTCTCTAAGCAGTAGGCGGTCAAAATGTGGGAGGGGGCAAGCCCCTTCCCACATTTGACCGTTGGTGTGTCTTACACCTTGAACTGATCCATGAGTTTCATCTGCTGGCTGGCCAACGCATTGAGCTGGCTGCTGATGGCCGCCGACTCGGTGGCCTGGCCGGTGAGGGTTTCGGTCACGGTGCGGATCGCCGAGACGTTGCGGTTGACCTCTTCGGCCACGGCGCTTTGCTGCTCGGCGGCGCTGGCGATTTGCAGGTTCATGTCGCTGATCACCGTCACCGCATCACTGATCTTGCCCAGGGCCTGCGCGGCTTGATGGATCTGCCCGGCGTTACTCTGGGCCTGGCTCTGGCTCGAGTGCATGGTTGCCACCACGCCACGGGTGCCGCTCTGGATGCGTTCGATCACCTGGCGGATTTCCTCCACCGAATCCTGGGTGCGCTTGGCCAGGTTGCGCACTTCGTCGGCCACTACCGCAAACCCTCGGCCGCTTTCCCCGGCGCGTGCGGCTTCGATCGCCGCGTTGAGCGCCAGCAGGTTGGTTTGCTCGGCAATGCTGCGGATCACCTCCAGGACTGAACCGATCTGTTCGCTGTTGACCGCCAGGGCTTCGACTTCGCCCACCGCCTTGCTGACTTCTTCGGCGAGGGTGGTGATGTCGCGAGTGCTCTGCTCGATGATCGACATGCCTTCACGGGCCGACTGGTCGGCGCCGCGTGCCGCGCTGGCGGCATTGGAGGCGCTGTTGGCGACGTCATGGGCGGTGGCGCTCATTTCGTTGGACGCCGTGGCCACCTGGTCGATTTCGCGGAACTGCACCTGCATGCCTTCGCTGGTCTGGCGTGCGATGGCCGAGGACTGGTCAGCCGTGCCACGGGCTTCGGTGATGCTTTGCTTGATCTGCGCGATGGTCGGTTGCAGCTTGTCGAGGAAGCGGTTGAACCAGTTCACCAACTCGCCCAGTTCATCTTTCTTGGCATAGGCCAGGCGCTGGGTGAGATCGCCGTCGCCGCTGGCGATGTCCTTGAGCATGGCGGCGACGCTGTTGATCGGGCGGGTCACGCCGGTGGCGGTGAGCCAGATCAACAGCAAGCCGAGCAGTCCGGCGGCGGCGCCGACCAGCAAGGCCTTGAGGGTGCCGGTGGCCTGGGCGTCGTCGAGTACCGCCTGCAGCTTGACGTTATCGGCCAGCATCACGCTTTTGGGCAGTTTGATCACCACGCCCCATGGCTTGGCATCGGCGAGTGGCTTGACCGGGTACACGGCGCGAATAGTGTCGCCCTGTTCGCGGATCATGCGGTTGTCACTGGCCAGCAATTGCACGATTTCCTTGCCTTCGGCGCCAAGGGTGTCGATCAGGTTCTTGCCGACCTTGTCCGGTTCGCCGCTGTAGGCGGCAATCAGGCCGGTACTGGAAAGAATCTCCAGGTGCGCCGCGCCGTTGAACAGGTCTTTCTGTGCGGCGTCGGTGGTGGCTTGCAGGGCGGTGAGGGCAATGTCCACACCGATGACGCCGATGAGTTTGCCGTCGACGATCAGCGGCGAAGCGATGGTGGTCATCAGCACCTTTTTGCCGCCCACCGTATCTTCATACGGGTCCAGCAGGCAGGTAGTGCGGGTGTCCCGTGGGCAGGTGTACCAGATGTTGTAGGGCGTACCGTTGAGGGTGAGGGTGGTCTTGTTCAGGTCCTCTTCGACCATGACGGTGTTCAAGCCTACGCCGCCGGCACGGCTCCAATAACTGGAGAAGCGCCCTTTTTCGTTGGAGGCACGCGCTTTATCATCGACGAATTCGCTGTCCTTGCCATCCAGGCTGTTGGGTTCGAACGACAGCCAGAAACCCAGCACCTTGCTGTTGCGATCGAACGTGGTTTTCAGGCTCTGGTTGATTTCTTCGCGCAGCGCGCCGGCGTCCAGGCCACGCTTGCTGGCCATGGTGCGCAGGTCCTTGACCTGGTCGGCCAGTGCGGTCAGCGCCAGCAGGCTGTCGCCGAAGGTTTTCTGCAGTTGCACTGCCTGTTCGGCGGCCCTGGCTTGCAGCAGTTGTTCCACGCCGTCGGTAAGCATGCGCGAGCTTGAGTCGCTGACCAACTGATCGTTCTGGTTGGTGTTGTAGATGTTGATGCCGACCACCAGCGCAATCACCCCCAACAGGCAGAGCCCGGACAGCAGCACGATTTTCAAGCGGATAGAGAGGGTGTCGAACATAGGTTCACTCACGAATGGGCATGTTGGAGGGCTCGCAGGGCAGGCCAAGTCCATTCAGCGCTATGTCTGAAACATCGGCGTAACAAATTAATTCATGAGAGGCAGGCGATGAGCGGTAGGAAAACGGCTACGGCCAGCGTCATGCGGGCTGTGCGAGCCGTTCCGGGCGTGACCAGATCCACAGGTTGCCCAGGCTCATCCCGGCAATCGCCAGGTAGATCGGCCAGCCGTGGTCGAGCATCACCAGCATCAGGATCGCGCACAGCAGCATGCTCACGGTGGCACTGACTTTGGCCCGGCGCGCGATGATCCTGCCGTTGCGCCAGTTGAACAGGATCGGTCCGAACAGGCGGTGGTTTTCCAGCCAGGCACTGAGGCGCGGTGAGCTTTTGGTCGCGGCCCAGGCGGCCAGGAGGATGAACTCGGTGGTGGGCAAACCCGGCACCACAATCGCCACCAGCCCGATGCCCAGGCTGACGTAGGCCAGCAGGCCGAAGAGGATCTGTGCGATTTTCGAGGTGGATTGGGGTTTGCCGGTCATGGTGTGTGCAAAGTAGGGGGTAACAAAAGAGTCGGCATTGAAATGCGGTTTAAATGTGGGAGGGGGCTTGCTCCCGATAGCGGTGCATCAGCCAACAAATAGGTACCTGACCCTCCGCCATCGGGGGCAAGCCCCCTCCCACAGTTGATTGCATTTCAATGTATGCGATCAGGCCAGTTCAGGGGCGCTAGCGTACGCCTGTTCCAGCAACACGGTGAAGCGCACAAATGCATCCACCGCGCCTTTTTCCGCTGCGGCTTCTTCTTCGGCGCTCAACTCCAGGGCGTCGAGAGTGCGAGTGAAGCTTTTCCAGCCTTCGGCGCGACCACCGGCCGGCTCACCCAGGTGGCGGGCACCGAAGGTTTCGCTCAGGCCCAGGCCTACGGCGCGCTTGATCAGGAACGCAGCGCCCAGCTTGGAACCTTCGGACACGAACAACCAGCCCAGGGCTTCGGCCTTGCTCGGGTTCTTCAGTGCACCCGCGACCGGGGCTGGCACGTCGGTATCCAGGTCTGCCAGGTCCAGCCTGGCGGCCTCGGCGCGGCAGCGTTCGGCCAGGTCGGGCACGATCTTGATCAGTTCGGCATCGTTGTACAGGGCCACCAGTTCCGACTGGAACAGGTACTGCGCGACCACGAAACGGGCGAAGTTGGCCTGGGTTTCAAACGGCGCGTGGGCCTTCACCAACGCGTCCAGCCTGGTGTGTGGCTCGTGGGTAATCTGGTTCAGGCGCTGGGAGCGCAGGCTTGGGCGTTCTGCGGTAGAAGAAGCGGTCATGAAAAAGTCCTTGAGAAGGGGGAGCGCCTTATGGCCCTTAAAGAGAGCTGTTATCAACTAGACGAACAAGAAGACGCGGCACAGTAAAAAATCCTCACCTCGCCGCTGAAATTTCGACGAGGTGAGTCGGGTATCGTCAGATGTCCCAGATCAGGTTGATCGCAACGTTGCGGCCCGGCTGGGTCAGGCGGTCGAGGTTGGCCGGTCCGGTCACCGCGGCTTCGCCGACACTGTCGTAGCTGCGTACGTCATCCCAGTTCCAGTACTTCTTGTCGGTGAGGTTGTAGAGGCCGCCGTTGATGGTCACGTCCTGGGTGACTTTGTAGAAGGCGGTCAGGTCGACAACCCCGAAGCCCGGAGTCTTGAAGGGGCCGCTGGTGTCGCCGTCCGGCGCGTGGAAGGTACTGCTGTCGACGCGATCCTGCTTTTTCACCAGGGTCCAGCTCAACAGGCCACCATAGTTGTCCTGGTCGTAGCCCAGGCCAAACACGCCCTTGAGCGGGTTGACGCTGTTCAGCGGCTCGCCGTTATCGTCGTTACGACCGTAGGCATAGGAAACCGAACCCTGGGTGTAGAGGCCCTGCGGGGCGCCGAATGCATCCAGGTTCAGGCGCCCTTTGGCTTCGGCCCCCTTGATGGTGGCGCGCTTGATATTGATGGCCTGGAACTGTTCGACCGTGCCGCCGACGACGGCGTTGTCCTCATCGATAAAATCGCGGTACTTGTTGTAAAACACGGCGACTTCAAAGGATCCCGCGTCAAATTTGCCGCGAATCCCGGTTTCGATGCCCTTGCTGGTTTCTGGCTTGAGGTCGGGGTTGGGCTCGACGGTGTAGCCCAGGTTGAGGTTTTCAAAGCGGCCGTACAACGCCTTGGCGGATGGCGTACGGAAACCTTCGGCATATTGGCCGAACCAGGTGTATTGATCCGTCAGGGCGTAAGTCAGGCCGAACTTGGGTGTCACACGGTGCCAGGTTTTTTCCTTGTCGCTCACCGGGTCCGTACCCGTCGGGTTGACGGTGTTGAGGAACTCCTGGGTCAGCTTGGGTTTGAGCTGGGTGTAGTCGTAGCGCACGGCGGGCAGGAAGGTCCATTTGTCCCAGCTGATCTGGTCCTGTGCGAACAGCGAATACGTGTTGATGGTCGGGTCGGGGAAGTCGCTGGACTTTTTCACACTGTCGGAGGCCATCGGGCTGGGCGCGCCGATGGCGGTGCAGCCACTGCCGACGGCCACACAGGTCGCGCCGCCCTCGCGCGAGCCGGTGACTTTCTGCTGCTTGAGGGTGGTGCCGTAGGTCACTTGGTGATCGGTTTCACCGAGGCTGAACGCTTTGTCCAACTGAGCATCGAAAATCCACTGTTTTTCCTGGTACAGCGTGTCGCGGGTGCGCAGGACACGCCGACCTGACTGATAGATCTCGGCAGTGGTCTGGTCGGTCTTGGCGATCTGGTAGTTGAGGCTGGTCTTGATCCGGTCGGCAATCGGCGACTCAAGGGCGAAGCTGTTTTCCAGGCCGAAACGTTCGCGGGTAATGGTGTCGTTACCACGGCGATCACGGTAGAGGTTGAAGCCTCGGCCGCCGATGAACGGGCCGCCCACCGCGTTCTTCAGGTTGACGTCGCGATCATCCTTGTACTTCTCATAGGTCAGGCCCAGGCGGTTGTCATCGCCATAGTTCCAGCCGAGCTTGGCCAGGATGTTGGTGGTGCGCGCGTCCTCGGGGTTGGCGCCGGTACGGGCCAGGCCGGTGGCGTTGTTGCCGTCGTAGGATTCGGTCTCATGGCCATTGCGCTGGCTCAGGTGCAGCAAGCCATCGAAGTCCTGCACGCGGCCGGCGACGGTGCCGGAGGTGAGCCAGCTTTCGTCGGCGGAGCTGTAGCCGGTCTTCAGGCGTGCGCCGACGTCCTGGCCGGGCTTGATGATGTCGTCCGGGTCGAGGGTGAAGTAACTCACGGCGCCGCCGATGGCGCTGCTGCCGTAGAGCGCCGAGGCCGGGCCGCGCAGGATCTCGACGCGCTTGACGATCTCCGGGTCGACGTAGTTGCGGCGGGTCTTGGCGTAGGGGCCGTTGAAGAAGTTGTCGGGCACTTCCACACCGTCCACCTGGGTGAGGATGCGGTCGCCGTCGATACCGCGGATGTTGAACCCGGCATTGCCGGCACGGGTGCCTGCGCCGCCGACCGAGACGCCGGGCTCGTAGCGCACCAGTTCACGGATGGTGTTGACGTTCTGGCGGTCCAGCTCTTGGCGATCCTGCACGCTGACGGTGCTCGGTACGCTGTTCACATCCTGCGCGTTACGGGTGGCGCTGATGGTCACCTGTTGCAGGTTGAGGGTGCTGCCCGCCGTGCGCTTTTCCAGGACGATGTTGTTATTGCCCAGCTTGCGGTAGCTCAGGTTGGTCCCCACCAACAGCCGGTCCAGGGCTTTCTCCGGCGACAGGGCGCCGCGCACCCCTGGGGACGACACACCCTGGCCCAGCTCGGCGGGCAGGCCGACTTGCCAGCCGGTCACGCTGGTAAAGGCGTTCAGCGCCGAGACCAATGGCTGTTGCTCGATGCTGAAGCTGTAGTTGCCGTGGCTGTGGGCGGCGGGTTCGGCGGCAGTGGCGGCCATCACTGGCGAACCGGCCAGCAGGATGGCGGCGGTCAGCAAGGACAGCACGGGGGAGGAGGACCGGCGGTTGAAACGAGAGGACATCGAGAGCGCTCCGGAAGGTACGAATCTTATAGTTGCGAACCGAACCAAATAGGAATCAGTTGCATTGGCTAAGACGAGACGTACCGCCGAAGGCTATCGAGTAAAAATAATTCTCATTTAGTTCAAAATCACCAGCGCGGGGTATTCCGACAACTTGGCTGAGGTGATGTGGGCCAGGGAGCGCACCACATCCAGGGGTTGGTCGAGGCGGTAGTTGCCGGTGACGGCGACGCTGGCGAGCTTGTCGTTGGTGTTGACGATCCAGCCGGGGTAGTAACGACGCAGCTCGGCGAGCACTTCGCTCATCGGGCAGTTTTCGAAAATCAGCCGGCCTTGCACCCAGGCCAGGTCCTTGCTGGCATCCAGCCTGGCCGGTTGGCCAAAGCCCTTGGGCCCGATGCGGATGCTTTCGCCGGCACTCAGGCGCACGCGGGCATCGTCGAAGGTGTTGCTCAAGTCGACATCGCCACGCTGCACCTGCACCTGGGCTTCGCCGTTGAGGTAGCGCACGGCGAAGGCGGTATCACGCACGCTGGCGCGCACGGGGCCGGCGTCGATTTCCAGGGGCAGGCCATGGCCGGGCATGATTTCGAAAAAGGCTTCGCCCTGGTACAGGCGGACGATCCGCTGGTGGTCCTTGATGCTGCTGGAAAACGCCGAATTGGTGTTCAGCAACACTTTCGAGCCATCGTCCAATTGCAGGCGCTGGCGTTCGCCCACCACCGTGAGATGGTCGGCTTGCAGGCGTACCGGCAGGTTGCTGAAGCTGAACAGGCCGATCAACAGCACGGCGGCGGTGGCCAGCGGTTTCCAGTGCGGCTTGATCCGGCGCCAGCCCCTGGGTTTGCGCGGCGCGGCCAGGGCGACGGCAGCGCTGTGCACCGGCGCGCCACCCCAGGCGGCCTGGGCCTTGCCGAAGGCGTGGACGTGGGCCGGGTCTTCGGCCAGCCAGGCTTCAAACTCGGCCTGCTGCCCGGGCGCTGGGCACTGCAAGGCGATCAGCCAGTCGAGGGCCTGGTCCATAGCCGTGTCTTGCAACACCTCATGAGCCAGCTCATGGGGGCGCAGTTTATTCGGGTCCGTCACGGTGTTCCTCGGGTCTTCGCCACGTTTTATTCATCTTTCCTACAGCTTGGGTCGACAATTCCGTCGGCTGAAGCTTAAGGCCGATCCAGTCTTTCGGCCACACCTACACAAATGGCAATGATCAATTTCAGTTCCTTTTGCACGGTGCTCAAGGACACGTCCAACTGATCGGCGATCTCCTGGTAGCTGCAACCGTGCAGGCGGCTGAGGATGAAAATCTGCTGCTGGCGTGCGCTCAACTGGCCGAGGCTGATGCTCAGGTGTTCAAGCAATTGCTCGGCCTGGGTTGCATCTTCGGGGGTGCTGATGGGGGCGGCGACGCTTTGCAGGATCTCCAGCGGCACATCTTCCTGCAGGGTGCGCGCTTGAATCCTGCGTGAACGCAAGTGATCCAGCGCCAGGTTACGCGCGGTCTGGTAGACGAAGGGTTCGAGGTGATCGATCGGCCGCTCGCTGAGGGCCCGGGTGACGCGCAGGTAGGTTTCCTGCAACAGGTCCTCGGCGGTGCTGTGGTTATTCACCATCCGCTGCAAGGTGCGTAGCAGAATCACCCGTTGGGTGAGAAAGACTTGGTTGAAGCGAGATTGGCTCACAGTGATACCAGACCGATTTGCAGTTAATGATAATGCTTATCATCAACTCAAATGGCAAGTGGCTATTCCTCTGTGTCTACATAGAACAATTGTGGGAGGGGCGGTGCGACGATTCGACTTGCCCCTCCCACAGGACCGCATTACTCGGCGTTGCACAACGCCAGGCAGTTATCCAGCATGCGGTTCGAGAAGCCCCACTCGTTGTCATACCAGGCCAGCACTTTCAGCAGCTTGCCGCTGACCTTGGTGTGGTTGGCATCGAAGATTGACGACAGCGGGTTATGGTTGAAGTCACTGGAGACCAGCGGCAGGGTGTTATAGCCGAGGATCTTCGAGTGTTGGCTGGCTTCCTTGAGCAGTGCGTTGACTTCGTCGGCAGTGGCGTCTTTCTTCAACTGCACGGTGAGGTCCACCAGCGACACGTTGATCACCGGTACACGCACGGCCATGCCGGTCAGCTTGCCTGCCAGCTCCGGCAGCACCAGGCCCACCGCTTCGGCGGCGCCGGTCTTGCTTGGGATCATGTTCTGGGTGGCCGAACGCGCGCGGTACGGGTCGGTGTGGTAGACGTCGGTCAGGTTCTGGTCGTTGGTATAGGCATGAATCGTGGTCATCAAGCCGCTTTCGATACCCAATTCGCGGTGCAGCACCTGGGCGACCGGCGCCAGGCAGTTGGTGGTGCACGACGCGTTGGAGATGATCTGGTGGGATTGACGCAGGATGTCGTGGTTCACGCCGTAGACCACGGTCGCGTCCGCGCCTTTGGCCGGGGCGGAGATGATCACCTTGCGTGCGCCGGCGGTAATATGGGCGGCAGCCTTGTCACGGTCGGTGAACAGGCCGGTGCATTCGAACACCACGTCGACCTTGTGCGCCGCCCACGGCAGGTCGGCCGGGTTGCGAATGGCACTGACGGCAATCCGGTCACCATTGACGGTCAGGCTTTCCTGATCGTGGGCGACCTCTGCATCGAAAGTGCCGTGCACGGTGTCGTATTTGAGCAGGTGGGCGTTGATCGAGCTGTCGCCCAAATCATTGATGGCGACGATCTGCAAATCCTGGCGATAGCCTTGGGTATACAGTGCGCGCAGGACATTACGGCCGATACGGCCAAAACCATTGATTGCGATACGAAGAGTCATTGGAAAGTGCCTGTCGTCGATTTGTTGTAAGAATTACAAGATTATTCGCATAAAAATAGAAAACAAGCCTTTTTAGTGGCAATATTTTGTTCAATCTACAACGAGTGACCTGAATCAACTGGTCCGATGATCCAAACGACTCTCTGCCATCCCATGAGCTGCGGGCGTTTGATCAGCATAGACACTCAGGTCGCCACATCCGTTAGCCTGGAGTTCTACACATGCATCCCCGCGTCCTTGAGGTCACCGAACGGCTTATCGCCCGCAGCCGCGCCACTCGTGAGGCTTACCTTGCGCTCATTCGCGGCGCAGCCAGCGACGGTCCGATGCGCGGCAAGCTGCAATGCGCCAACTTCGCCCATGGCGTGGCCGGTTGCGGCACCGAAGATAAAAACAGCCTGCGCATGATGAACGCCGCCAACGTGGCAATTGTTTCGTCATATAACGACATGCTCTCGGCGCACCAGCCGTACGAACATTTCCCGGAACAAATCAAGAAAGCCCTACGCGAAGTCGGCTCGGTCGGCCAGTTCGCCGGCGGCACCCCTGCCATGTGCGACGGCGTAACCCAGGGCGAGCCCGGCATGGAGCTGAGCTTGCTCAGCCGTGAAGTCATCGCCATGTCCACGGCGGTAGCGCTGTCCCACAACATGTTCGACGCCGCGCTGATGCTGGGCATCTGCGACAAGATCGTGCCCGGCCTGATGATGGGCGCGCTGCGCTACGGCCACCTGCCGATGATTTTCGTACCGGGCGGGCCGATGCCGTCGGGCATCTCCAACAAGCAGAAGGCCGACGTGCGCCAGCGCTACGCCGAAGGCAAGGCCACTCGCGAAGAGCTGCTGGAATCGGAGATGAAGTCCTACCACAGCCCCGGTACCTGCACCTTCTACGGCACCGCCAACACCAATCAACTCCTGATGGAAGTGATGGGCCTGCATTTGCCGGGTGCCTCGTTCGTCAACCCGTACACGCCCCTGCGTGACGCCCTGACCCGCGAAGCCGCGCACCAGGTCACGCGCTTGACCAAGGCCAACGGCAACTTCACGCCGATCGGCGAGATCGTCGACGAGAAATCCATCGTCAACGCTATCGTTGCGCTCAACGCGACGGGCGGTTCCACCAACCACACCCTGCACATGCCGGCCATCGCCATGTCGGCGGGCATCATCCTCACCTGGGATGACATGGCCGACCTCTCCGAGGTGGTGCCGACCCTGTCCCACGTGTATCCAAACGGCAAGGCCGACATCAACCACTTCCAGGCGGCAGGCGGCATGTCGTTCCTGATCCGCGAGCTGCTCGAAGCCGGCCTGCTTCACGACGACGTCAACACCGTGGCCGGCAAGGGCCTGAGCCGTTATGTCCAGGAACCATTCCTGGTCGACGGCGAGCTGGTGTGGCGCGACGGCCCGATCGAAAGCCTCGACGAAACCATCCTGCGCCCGGTGGCGCGCGCGTTCTCGCCGGAAGGCGGCCTGCGTGTGATGGAAGGCAACCTCGGCCGCGGTGTCATGAAAGTCTCTGCCGTAGCCCCTGAGCACCAGGTCGTCGAAGCGCCGGCGGTGGTGTTCCAGGACCAGCAGGACCTGGCCGATGCGTTCAAGGCCGGCCAGCTGGAAAAGGATTTTGTCGCCGTGATGCGCTTCCAGGGCCCGCGCTCCAACGGCATGCCGGAACTGCACAAGATGACGCCGTTCCTCGGTGTGTTGCAGGACCGTGGCTTCAAAGTCGCACTGGTGACAGACGGGCGTATGTCCGGCGCGTCGGGTAAGATCCCCGCCGCGATTCACGTCAACCCCGAAGCCCAGAGCGGCGGGCCACTGGCACGGGTCAAAGATGGCGATATCATTCGCGTGGATGGCGTGAAGGGCACCTTGGAGCTTAAGGTGGACGCCGAAGAATTTGCAGCGCGCACGCCTGCCACGGGCCTGTTGGGCAATAACGTGGGGGCCGGTCGCGAGCTGTTTGCATTTATGCGCTTGGCCGCAAGCTCCGCAGAGCAAGGCGCCAGCGCCTTTACCTGTGCCTTGGAGACGCTTAAGTGAAGCTAGCGCTGGTCGGTGACATCGGGGGTACCAACGCCCGTTTTGCGTTGTGGCGAGATCAGGCACTGCATTCGATCCGGGTGCATGCCACGGCTGATCACCAAAGCCCTGAGGACGCGATCAAGGTCTATCTCAAGGAAGAAGGCCTGCAAATCGGCGACATCGGTGCGGTGTGCCTGTCGGTCGCCGGGCCGGTGAGCGGGGATGAATTCAAATTCACCAACAATCACTGGCGCTTGAGCAAGACTGCGTTTTGCCAGGCCTTGCAGGTGGATGAGCTGCTGCTGGTCAATGACTTCTCGGCCATGGCCCTGGGCATGACTCGCCTCAAGCCCGACGAATTCCGCGTGGTCTGCGAAGGCACGCCGGAACCGTTGCGCCCGGCGGTGGTGATCGGTCCGGGTACCGGCCTGGGCGTCGGTACCCTGCTGGACCTCGGCGCAGGCCGTTACGCGGCGTTGCCGGGGGAGGGCGGCCACGTCGACCTGCCCCTGAGCAGCCCACGGGAAACCCAGCTGTGGCAGCATATCTACACCGAGATCGGCCACGTCAGCGCCGAAACCGCCTTGAGCGGTGGCGGTCTGCCGCGTCTGTACCGGGCAATTTGCGCGGTCGATGGCCACACACCCGTGCTCGACACCCCCGAAGCCATCACGGCGGCGGGCCTGGCGGGCGACCCGGTGGCCATGGAAGTGTTGGATCAATTCAGCATCTGGCTGGGACGGGTAGCCGGCAACAATGTGCTGACCACCGGTGGGCGCGGTGGTGTGTATATCGTGGGTGGGGTGATTCCGCGGTTTGCCGACTTCTTCATACACAGCGGTTTTGCCAGGAGCTTCAGTGACAAAGGCTGCATGAGCGACTACTTCAAGGGCATCCCGGTGTGGCTGGTGACCGCGCCGTATTCCGGGTTGACCGGGGCGGGCGTCGCATTGGAGCAGGCGTTTGCCTGACCCACACCCCCTATAACAACAAGGAGGACCCCGTGAGCGTAATCAGTAAATCGATTCTCCTCGTCGACGACGACCAGGAAATCCGCGAATTGCTGCAGACCTACCTCAGTCGCGCCGGTTTCCAGGTGCGTGGCGTGCCGGATGGCGCGGGGTTCCGCCAGGCGATGAACGAGGCGCCATGCGACCTGGTCATCCTCGATGTGATGCTCCCGGACGAAGACGGTTTCAGCCTTTGCCGCTGGATTCGCCAGCACCCGCGCCAGGCGCAGGTGCCGATCATCATGCTCACCGCCAGTTCCGACGAAGCCGACCGCGTGATCGGCCTGGAACTGGGGGCCGACGACTATATCGGCAAGCCCTTCAGCCCCCGCGAGTTGCAGGCGCGGATCAAGGCCTTGCTGCGCCGCTGCCAGTTCGGCCAGGAGCGTAGCGGCAATGGCGATGTGCTGGTGTTCGATGAATGGCGCCTGGACATGATCAGCCATCGGCTGTTCCACGTGGATGGCGAAGAGGTGATCCTCTCCGGTGCCGACTTTGCCCTGCTCAAGCTGTTTCTCGATCACCCGCAACAGATTCTCGACCGCGACACCATCGGCAACGCCACCCGTGGCCGCGACCTGATGCCGCTCGACCGGATCGTTGACATGGCCGTGAGCCGCTTGCGTCAACGCCTGCGCGACACCGAAAAACCCCCGAGGCTGATCCGCACCGTGCGCGGCAGCGGTTATCAACTGGCAGCCAGCGTGGTTGCCGGCAATGCCCACTGAACTGCTGAGCGAACGCCGCCGGCGCTTCCCGGTACCGCGCTCGCTGCTGGGGCGCATGTTGCTGCTGACCTTGCTCGCGGTGCTGTTCGCCCAGGCGCTGTCCAGCGTGATCTGGGTCTCGCAGTTGCGCGCCACCCAGCTCGAAGGCCTGGTCACCAGCGCCCGTAGCCTGGCGCACTCGATGACCGCCAGCGTGAGTTATTTCCGTTCGTTGCCGGTGGCCTATCGGCCGTTGGTCCTTGACCAGTTGCGCAGCATGGGCGGCACCCGTTTTGTCGTGACCCTGAATGATCGGCCCCTCGACATGCAAGTGTTGCCGCAAACCCCGCGTAAACAGGCGGTGCTGGTGGCCGTGGATGAAGTCCTGCGCCAGACCCTGGGCGCCGACGTGCCTATCTCGGTGGAGTTCGTCAGCGCCGAAGACCTGCGCATCTTCAACGCCGGGTTGAAACTGGATGAGTTGCCGCGTTCATGGGCGCATTACGCGCTGACCCTGGAACCGGTCAACCCGCCGGTATTGGTGACTCAGATCGAACTCGCCCCCGGCGAATGGCTGTACATCGCTTCGCTGTTGCCCGAGCCCTACACCAGCCTTGAAGAACAGGGCCTGCCGTCCCAGCAGGTGTGGTTTATCGTGCTGACCAGCGGCTTTTTGCTGCTGTTCATCGGCCTGCTGGTGCACTGGCAAAGCCGGCCGCTCAAGCGCCTGGCGCGGGCGGCGCGAGACATGTCCCTGGGTGCCGATGTGGAACCGGTGGCTGAAGGCGGCGGCAGTGAAGTGGTGGAAGTGGGCCGCGCGTTCAATGCCATGCGCGAACGCATCAGCCGTTACCTCACGGAGCGCAGCCAGTTGTTCAGCGCGATTTCCCACGACCTGCGCACACCGATTACCCGCCTGCGTCTGCGCGTGGAATTGCTCGAAGACGAGAACCTGCAAACCAAGTTCGGCCGTGACCTGGATGAGTTGGAGTTGCTGGTCAAAGGCGCGCTGCAATGTGTGAAAGACACCGATATCCACGAGAACATCCAGCCGGTCGACCTCAACCATGTGCTCGAATGCCTGGTGGAGCCTTATGTGGCGCCCAACGGCAACGGCCGGGTCACCCTGGACGGCGCAGCGGTGGCGGCGTACCCGGGCAAGCCGCTGGCGCTCAAGCGCTGCATTGGCAACCTGATCGACAATGCCTTGAAGTACGGGCAGAACGCCCATTTGCGTATTGAGGACGATGGCGCGGAGTTCATCCTGCACGTCGACGACGAAGGTCCAGGCGTGCCGGAACAGCGTTTGGAACAGGTCTTCGAACCGCATTTTCGCCTGGCCGGCCAGCAGCAGGGTTACGGTTTGGGCTTGGGTATTGCGCGCAATATTGCCCATAGCCATGGCGGTGAAGTGAGTTTGCAGAATTTGCGTGAGGGCGGCTTGCGGGTCACCCTGCAACTGCCTCGAACCCTGGACTGAAAAACACCATTGGACAAATAGGGGAGGGGGCAAGCCCCTTCCCACATATTGATCGTCTTTGTGTCAGACGCTTTGGCGCAGTCGTGCCAAATCCCTCAGCGGCGGTGCCCCAAACAGCCGGCTGTACTCCCGGCTGAACTGCGATGGGCTTTCATACCCCACCCGATACCCCGCCGCCGACGCTTCCAGCCCTTCGGCAATCATCAGCCGACGTGCCTCCTGCAAGCGCAGCTGCTTCTGGTACTGCAGCGGGCTCATGGCGGTAATCGCCTTGAAGCGGTGGTGCAGGGTCGAGACGCTGAGGTTCACTTCCTTGGCCAGGTCATCGATGCGCAGCGGTTGTTCGTAGTTGCCATTGAGCCACTTGATTGCCTGGCTGACGCGATGGCTCTGGCTGTTGGCCACGGCAATTTCATACAGGCGATAACCCTGGGGACCGCGCAGCAGACGGTAGAGGATTTCACGGTTGATCAGCGGCGCCAGCATGGCAATGTCTTTGGGCGTATCCAGCAGGCGCGCTAGGCGCAGCACGGCGTCGAGCAACTGGGGGTCGATGCGGTCGACATACATCCCGCGCGATGTCGGGCGCGTGGGCACGCCCATGGGGCCGGCCTCGGCGATCAAGGCTGTGAGCTGCGCCGGGTCGATATTGATGCGTACTGACAGGTTCGGATCCTCCGGCGTGGCATCGATGATCCGCCCGGCCACGGGCATCGCCACCGAGAACACCAGGTAATTGAGCGGGTCGTAGGCAAAGATTTCGTCGGCCAGGCGCACTTCCTTGCTGCCGTTGGCGAGGATGCACAACGCCGGCTCCACCAGTACCGGCATGAAGTCACGCGGGGTGTTGTGGCGGTTCAGGAACAGTGAAGTAATCGCCGTGCCATAGGAGCCGTCTTCCCAGGTATGACGATGCACGATGCTCGCCAGCTCGGCGCGCTGTTTTTCCGTCTCGGCGTCGAGGGGCATGGACTGATGTTCGGGCGACGGCATAAGGCGTCCTCTGCATGCTTTTTTGATGGGCTCAGCTTAGCGGCGGCTTTTCAAACAGTGTTAGGTCGATTCTGCACAATCCTTGCCTGATCCTGCGACGCGTCGTGAATCAGGCAAGTTCTCGGGCTGTCATGTCCCTGAAACAAGGCGTTTGCCTGTGGAATCGAACCGGCGGTCCCTACGTCCTCTCTACGCTTCTCGCAGGATTGTGCAATAAGCCAGCAGGAATTGACTAACCGCGCCCGCACCCGCGCCGTTATCTTTGATCCTGTGGCAACACGCCCCCACAGTGCTTGCCGAGCATCACTTCTCAACGGGAGAGTCGAACATGTCCACCCCCATTCCCGCGAGCCATATGGCCTTTATCCGCGCCCGCACCGGGTGCAGCACCGAATTGGGTGCACGCTTGAGCAGTTTGATCGAACCGGGCCGTCAGGCTCAGGGTTGCCTGCAATTCTCGTTGCAGCATTCCCAGGTCGATCCCGATGTCTGGTTGATCTCGGGTTTCTGGAGCAGCGAGCAGGCGATGAGCGCCTACTTCAACTCGCCGGCCCTGATGATCTTCACCGAGCTGTTGAACGACATGGTCGTGCGCAGCATGGACTTCCAGACCTTCACCGATGCAACCGCCGCCAATGCCTACGGCGAGTACCTGCAACTCGCCGGTTGAGGGTTAGAATGGCCAACTTTTCCATTGGCCAGGACCTGCAACATGGCACGTAAACAATTTGCCCATCACGAAGCCGTTTCCGCCGTAGTACCAGGAGAGGGTGGCTACAGCGCCGCCGTCGCCGTCAAGGCGCTGGATGGCATGGGCGCACCGCAGTTTCACAAGATCCTGGATGGACAGACGTTCAAGACCGCCTCCGACGCCGATGATGCCGCCACTGTGCAGCTTGAGCGGCTGATCGATGTGGATGAAGAGGGTCAATTGACCTGGGCGAGCGCCGCGAGCTGAACAACGTCGACCCTCTAATGTGGGAGAGGGCTTGCTCCCGATAGCAGTGTGTCAGTCAACAACGATGTTGGATGTGCCATTGCCATCGGGGGCAAGCCCCCTCCCACTTTTTTGGTGTATTTCAGTCAGGGTTTGCTGGCGCCTGGGCGATACATCTTGAACAACGCCTCCGGGCCCAACTGGAAGTAATCCGCCGGGCCACCGCCGCGCAGGATCGGCTCCGCGGCTGCGGTGTCGTACACCCCATCCTTGAGCAGCCACTTGGCAATGTGCACCGCGACCACCTCGCCCAGCACCAGCCAGCTGGGCACCAACTGCTGGTCGGCGCGCTGCAGCTGGATGATCTGCGTCACCTTGCACTCGAACGAAACCGGGCTCTCGCCCACTCGCGGCACGCCGACGATTTTCGACGCCACCGGTGTCAGGCCGGACAACTCGAACTCATTCACCTCCGGCGAGACGGCCGCGCAGCTCTGGTTCATTTGCTCGGCCAGCGGGCGGGTGGCCAGGTTCCACACAAACTCGCCGGTCTGTTCGATGTTGTTCAGGCTGTCTTTGCGCCCGACGCTGGAAAAACCAATGATCGGTGGAATGTAGTTGAACGCATTGAAAAAACTGTAGGGCGCCAGGTTCAGGCGGCCGTTGCTGTCGTGGGATGAAATCCAGCCAATCGGACGTGGCCCGACAATGGCATTGAACGGGTCATGTGGCAGGCCGTGGCCGTTGGCCGGTTCGTAGAAGTGGATAGCGTCAGACATGGCCGGGTTCCTGCTGCGGGGTTCTGGGAGGCAGCCATAGTGCAATCCATGGCGACGAATTTCCATCGATCCTATGGGATTTGGCAACCCTGGGCGACTTCCTGACCAAGCCCCATGAAAAGGGCGGGTTGGATTTCGGCACCATTGGATCATCGGCGGTATTGGCGGCGGTGCTGGTGGTGATGATTGCCGGGGCGTCGTATGCACAGCGGCGGCATGGCCGGAGCCCGGTAGCAGAGGTGTCCTGATTCAACATGTGGGAGGGGGCTCGCCCGCTCCCACATTTGTTACTGCATCCAACCGTTAGTCCGTGGTGATGCGCGAATGCTTGCGTGTGTCCTTCATGGTCACATAGACCGCCAGCGACACTGCAATACACGCGGTCACATACCAGTAGTAGCCGGTTTCCATCCCGATGCTCTTGAACCACAGCGCGATGTATTCAGCGGTACCGCCGAAGATCGACACGGTCAGTGCATAGGGCAGGCCTACGCCCAGGGCGCGGATTTCGGTCGGGAACAGTTCAGCCTTGACCACGGCGTTGATCGAGGTGTAGCCGCTGACGATGATCAGCGCGGCCATGATCAGGAAGAACGCGCCCCACCAGGTCTGGATCGTGTGCAGGGTGGTAAGGATCGGTACGGTGAACAGGGTGCCGAGGATGCCGAAGGCGATCAGGATCGGCCGACGCCCGACTTTGTCCGACAGCCCACCGACGATTGGTTGCAGGCACATGAACAGGAACAGCGTTGCCGCCGAGATCGTGGTGGAGTCGGAAATGCTCATGCCGACGGTGTTCACCAGGTACTTCTGCATGTAGGTGGTGTAGGTGTAGAAAGCCAGGGTGCCGCCCATGGTCAGGCCGACCACGGTCATCAGTTCCTTGGGGTGGCGCATCAAGGTGCGCATGGCGCTTTCCTTGGCTTTTTCCTTCTTGGTGAACGACTCGGTTTCTTCCATGCCGCGACGCAGGTACAGCGCGACCACTGCGCACAGGGCGCCGATGGCGAACGGGATACGCCAGCCCCAGTCGTACAGTTGCTCGGTGGTAAGGATCTGCTGCAGCACGATCAGCACGGCCAGGGCGATAAGCTGGCCGGAGATCAGGGTCACGTACTGGAAGCTGGAGAAGAAACCGCGACGTTCCTTGGTTGCCATTTCACTCAGGTAGGTGGCCGAGGTGCCGTATTCGCCACCGACCGACAAGCCTTGCAGCAGGCGGGCGAACACCAGCAGGATCGGTGCGCCGACGCCGATGGTTTCGTAGCCGGGGCTCAGGGCGATGATCAACGAGCCGAAGCACATCAGCAGGACCGACGCCATCAGTGCTGCTTTGCGACCTGCACGGTCGGCGTACAGGCCCATCAGCCAGCCACCGATCGGGCGCATCAGGAAGCCCACGGCGAAGATCGCAGCGGTGTTGAGCAATTGGGCGGTGGTGTCGCCTTTCGGGAAGAAGGCTTTGGCGAAGTACAGAGAGAACGCGGCGTAGACGTACCAGTCGTACCACTCGACCATGTTGCCGACCGATCCGCTGAAGATCGATTTGATGCGGCTGGTGGTGGTGCGTTCTTTGGCCGGCGCGGCCGCCGACCCCAGGGGCAAGGTGTTGGAGTTATCCATTGAAGGATCCTTCATCTAGTTGTTTTTATGGAGCGGCGCGAGCGCAGCCTGGCTGGGGCTATAGCAGGAGCTGTGCCAGGTAGATGAAGGCCCGGTCTAGAAGGGGCTGGGGTTTATTTTGAGCGGAAAGTCGCTGATGTTTTTGAGGGTGATGAGCGGAAATCCGCTCATTCGTCTTTCAGGAACATGTCCCTGGCCAACCCATGGCGCTGCATCTTTTCGTTGAAGGTGCGCCGTGGCAGCTGCAACTCCGCCAGCACCGCCTTGATATCGCCTTTATGCCGGGTCAATGCGGCCTTCAGGCAATGGGCCTCGAACGCCTCCTGCTGCGCGGCCAGCGATTGCCCGGCTTCGATCCCTTCCGGTTCCGGCTCGCCAAGGCCCAGCACCTGGCGTTCGGCGACGTTGGCCAGCTCGCGCACATTGCCCGGCCAGTCATGGCTGAGCAGGCGGCCCAACTGCGCGCCGCTCAGCGGTTCCGCGCTGCGGCCCAGGCGCTCGGCGGCGCTTTGGGCAAAGTGATCGAACAGCAGCGGGATGTCTTCGCGGCGCTCGCGCAGAGGCGGCAAGCGCAGTTGTGCAACGTTCAGCCGATAGGCCAGGTCTTCGCGAAAACGCCCGGCGCGGGCCTCTTCCAGCAGGTCCGGCTTGGTGGCGGCAATGATGCGTAAGTCCACATGAATGCTTTGATTGGAGCCCAGGCGTTCCAGCTTCTGATCCTGCAATACCCGCAACAGCTTCACTTGCTGGGCCAGGGGCATGCTTTCGATTTCATCGAGGAACAGCGTACCGCCATGGGCGTACTCCAGTTTGCCGATGCGCTTGCCCTGGGCGCCGGTGAAGGCGCCGCTTTCGTGGCCGAACAGTTCGGCCTCGAACAGCTGCTCGGGGATCGCCGCGCAATTGAGCGCCACAAACGGTTTTTTCGCGCGTGGGCCGAAGTCATGCAGGCAGCGGGCGACCAGCTCCTTGCCGCTGCCGGTCTCGCCACGGATCAGCACGTTGACCGGCAAGGTCGCCAGGTCGAGTACCTGCCGGCGCAGGTTCTGCAAGCCACGGGACACGCCGAGCAGGCTGGACTCCAACTGCGCCCGATGATCGGCCTGTTGGTGCAGGCGGCGGTTTTCGAGGATCAGCCTGCGCTTGTCCAACGCGCGGCGCAGGCTGTTGAGCAAGGCATCGGGGCTGAAGGGTTTTTCCAGGAAGTCGTAGGCGCCGTCGCGCATGGCTTCGACGGCCATCGGTACATCGCCATGTCCGGTCAGCAGGATGACGGGCAGGTCGGCGTCACGGCGCTGCACTTCGGCCAGCAGCTCCAGGCCGCTGAGCCCGGGCATGCGCACGTCGCTCAGGATCACTCCGGGAAAGTCCTTGGGCAGTTGCGCCAGGCAGGCTTCGGCGCGGCTGAACAACTGCACCTCGAACCCCGACAAGCTCAGCCATTGCTCGACGGCCGTACGAATGCTGGCTTCGTCATCGACCACAATCACCGCGTTCAACATAAGTCGGGTGTCTCCAGCGCGATAGGCAAGGTCAGGGTAAATACCGCGCCGTCGCCACGGTTACTGGCGCTCAGGCGCCCGCCCAATTCGTGCACGATAGCGTAGGAAACCGCCAGGCCCAAGCCGAGCCCGTCGCCCACCGGCTTGGTGGTGAAGAACGGATCGAACACGCTGTTGAGGTGCTCTTCGGCAATCCCGCCGCCGCTGTCGCTGACCGTGAGTTGCCACAGTTGCTGATCGGCATGCAGGCGGATTTCCAGGCGTTTGCGGGGTTTGTCGGCCATGGCGTCGAGGGCGTTGCGCAGCAGGTTGATCAGCACCTGTTCGAGGCGGATCGCGTCGCCGCGTACCCAGGCGGGGCGGGTCAGGTCCAGCACGGTGCCGATGGCTTCATCACGCAGGCGCGCGTCGAGCAGGTGCAGGGACTGGTCGACCACGGTGGCCAGGTCCAGGCGTTCGCGCAGGCCGCTGGGGCTTTTGCGCGCAAAGGTCTTGAGATGGCCTGTAAGGGCGGCCATGCGTGTGAGCATATCGTCCAGCGGGGTCAGGGCCTTGTAGGCGTCGTCCACCCGACCGTGGTCCAGCAGCAACCGCAGGGTCGCCAACTGCATGCGCTGGGCGGTCAGGGGCTGGTTGATCTCATGGGCGAGGGCGGCGGACATCTGCCCCAGCGCCGCTAATTTCGCCGATTGCACCAGGCCATCCTGGGCCGTGCGCAGGGCCTGGGTGCGCTCTTCCACAAGCTGTTCGAGTTCTTCGCGGCTGCGCTGGCGCAAACGGGCCAGGCGCCAGCGTTGGCTGAGGAACAGCACCAGGAACACCAGCGCCAGCCAGGAGCCGGCGGCGGCAAGGCCAGCGTTGCGCTGGTCTTCAAAGGCGAACTGGGGTTTGCGCAACAGGTGCAGGGTCCAGCCCTCGGCTTTCAGCGGCAGTGACTCCCAGATGTAATTGGCGTTGCCTTCGGGGCCGTTGACGCGCATCAGGTGGCTGTTTTCGTCGAAGCGTTGCAACGTCTGGGTGTCCAGCGGCTGCAGTTGTTTCTTGTCGTATTGGCGGGTGGCCTTGAGTTCGACCAGATCGCTGGCCGATAACGGGTGCAGGTTGCGATAACGCCAGCCCGGTTGGTTGGCGATAAACACGATGCCGCGTGCGTCGCTGACCAGCAACAGGTCATCGCCTTGGGCCCATTCGCGCTCCAGTTCAGGGAATTCCAGTTTCACCACCATGGCGCCAAGGAACTGCTCGTGTTCATCCAGCACGGCGCTGGAGAGGAAATACCCCGGGATCCCGGTGGTTACGCCGACCGCGTAAAAGCGCCCGGTGCCCTGGCTCTTGGTCTGGCTGAAATACGGCCGAAACGCGTAGTTGTGCCCGACGTAACTGCTCGGCAAGTTCCAGTTGCTGGCGGCCACGGCCAGGCCGGTGCGGTCCATCAACTCCAGGGTGGAGGACTGCGCCGCTCCATTGATGCGTTCGAGCTTGCGGTTGAGCAGGTCCTGGGTGCCGGCGTCCAACGGGCCTTTGAGCGCGTTGATCATCTCCGAGTCCAGCGCCAGTACGGCGGGCAGGGCGCGGTAGCGTTCGATCAGGGTGTGCAGGGAATTGGCGTACAGCGCCAGCTGCTGGTTGGCGCGGGCCGCATCGTCCACCAACGCCTGGCGTTCGGCATGGCGCGTGGCCAAGGCCGCGGCCAGCAGCGCACCGGCGATGATCAGCAGGGAGTAGAAGGTCAGGCGCAGCGGGCGAGGGATCACGATCATACGGTGATGGGCAGGCACGGTAAGGGGAGTGCACCATAGCATGAGCCATAAAAAAGGCGACTGGGCCATGGGCCGCAGTCGCCTTTATCCTTGCGGGAAAGTGCTTACTGCACTTCTACCGCCAGGCTTTCACTGATCTTTTTCTGCCAGATGGCAGGACCGGTGATGTGGACGGATTCGCCCTTGCTGTCCACCGCAACGGTGACCGGCATGTCTTTCACGTCGAACTCGTAGATCGCTTCCATGCCCAGTTCGGCGAAGGCCACCACACGCGACTTCTTGATGGCTTGGGCCACCAGGTAAGCGGCGCCGCCCACGGCCATCAGGTACACGGCCTTGTGGTCCTTGATCGCTTCGATCGCGGTAGGGCCGCGCTCGGATTTGCCGATCATGCCCAGCAGGCCGGTTTGCTCGAGGATCTGACGGGTAAACTTATCCATCCGCGTCGCCGTGGTCGGACCGGCAGGGCCAACCACTTCTTCGCGCACCGGATCAACCGGGCCGACGTAGTAGATAAAGCGACCCTTGAGGTCCACCGGCAGGCTTTCGCCCTTGTTCAGCATCTCGACCATGCGCTTGTGCGCGGCGTCGCGACCGGTGAGCATCTTGCCGTTGAGCAGCACGGTTTCGCCCGGCTTCCAGCTCTGTACTTCTTCCGGGGTCAGGGTGTCGAGGTTGACACGGCGGGCCGATGGGCCGGCTTCCCAGACGATTTCCGGGTAGGCGTCCAGCGGTGGCGCTTCCAGCGACGCCGGGCCCGAACCGTCGAGCACGAAGTGCGCGTGACGGGTGGCGGCGCAGTTGGGGATCATGCACACCGGCAGCGAAGCGGCGTGGGTCGGGTAGTCCATGATCTTTACGTCGAGCACGGTGGTCAGGCCACCCAGGCCCTGGGCGCCGATGCCCAGTTGGTTGACCTTCTCGAACAACTCCAGGCGCATCTCTTCGATACGGTTCTGCGGGCCGCGCTTTTTCAGCTCGTGGATGTCGATGGATTCCATCAACACTTCCTTGGCCATCACCGCGGCTTTCTCAGCGGTGCCGCCGATGCCGATGCCGAGCATGCCCGGTGGGCACCAGCCGGCGCCCATGGTCGGAACGGTCTTGAGCACCCAGTCGACGATCGAGTCGGACGGGTTGAGCATGGCCATCTTCGACTTGTTCTCGGAACCGCCGCCCTTGGCCGCCACATCCACTTCCACGGTGTTACCCGGGACGATGGAGTAGTGGATCACGGCAGGGGTATTGTCCTTGGTGTTTTTACGCGCACCGGCCGGGTCGGCCAGGATGGAGGCGCGCAGGACGTTTTCCGGCAGGTTGTAGGCGCGACGCACGCCTTCGTTGATCATGTCGTCCAGGCCCATGGTGGCGCCATCCCAACGTACGTCCATGCCCACGCGCACGAACACGGTGACGATACCGGTGTCCTGGCAGATCGGGCGATGGCCGGTGGCGCACATGCGCGAGTTGATCAGGATCTGCGCGATGGAGTCACGGGCTGCCGGCGATTCTTCGCGCAGGTAGGCCTCGTGCATCGCCTGGATGAAATCAACGGGGTGGTAGTAGGAAATGAATTGCAGGGCGTCGGCAACGCTCTGAATCAGGTCGTCTTGCTTGATCACGGTCATGAGTCGCGCTCCTCTATAAGGGAACATTCAATAAAGGTGGGCCCAGTGGGGTGCATCGGTCGGCTGAGTCCACCTTTCCAAGGCACGCCAAGTGGTGCAGGCGCGACGCTAAAAAGGCGCGGCAGTATAACCCGGCACGGTGGCCGATACACCCGACTATGGTCAAACTGTCGCAGGCATGATTCCCTGTGCGCGCCCCTTGTGATCGAGTCCTGCTATGCCTGAACTGTACGTCGGCGAACGCCATTGGTCGGTAGCCACCGGCAGCAACCTGCTGGATGCCTTGAACCAGGCGGGTGTGTCCGTGCCTTACAGTTGCCGTGCCGGCAGCTGCCATGCGTGCCTGGTGCGGTGCCAGGGCGAGGTCGAGGACCGGCAGCCCGCTGCTTTGAGCCCGGCACAACGCCAGGAGGGCTGGCGCCTGGCGTGCCAGTGCCAGGTGATCGGCGATCTGCAGGTCGAGGCATTCGACCCGCTGCGGGACGGCCTGCCGGCCCTGGTGGTGGGGGCCGATTGGTTGAATGCCTCGGTGCTGCGCCTGCGGCTGCAAGCGGAGCGTGGACTGCGGTATCGCGCCGGGCAGCACCTGGTGTTGTGGGCCGGGCAGGTGGCACGGCCTTATTCCCTGGCCAGCCTGCCTCAGGAGGATGCCTTCCTGGAGTTTCATATCGATTGCCGCCAGCCCGGCGCATTCAGCGATGCCGCGCGCGCGTTGTCGGTGGGTGATCGCCTGCGCCTGGGAGAACTGCGTGGCGGCGCGCTGCAATACGATCCCGACTGGCAATCCCGGCCGCTGTGGCTGCTGGCTTCCGGTACCGGCCTGGGGCCACTGTGGGGTGTGCTGCGCGAGGCGTTGCGCCAGGATCACCAGGGCGCCATCCGTATGATTCACCTGGCCCATGATGCCGACGGTCATTACCTGGCCGAGCCCCTGGCCGAACTGGCTGCGCGTCATCCGAACCTGACGGTGGAGCTGTGGACTGCGGCGCAGTTGGCCCAGGCATTGGCGCAACTGCGGCTTGTTTCCCGGCAAACCCTGGCCTTACTCTGCGGGCATCCTGTCAGCGTCGAGGCCTTCTCCAAGCGCCTGTTCCTGGCGGGGCTGCCGCGCAATCAACTGCTGGCCGATGTGTTCCTGCCCCGTGGTTGAGTGCTGAATTCCACTGCCGTGAGATTCGCCATGACCGACGCCATCCTGCAGCAACGCGAGCGCGGGCTGCTGACCCTGCAGCTCAATCGCCCGGACAAGAAAAACGCCCTGACCCGAGCCATGTACAGCCAATTGGCCGAGGCGTTGGAGCAGGCCGATGCGGACCCGCAGATCAATGCCGTGCTGATCCAGGGCAGCAGTGAGTGTTTTACTGCCGGCAACGACATCGGCGATTTTCTTGAACAGCCGCCCGGCGACCTCGACAGCCCGCCGTTTCACTTTATGAAAAGCCTGCTCAACTGCCGCAAGCCGGTGATCGCAGCTGTAGCGGGTGCGGCGGTGGGTATCGGCACGACCCTGCTGCTGCATTGCGACTTGGTGTACATCAGCCGCGATGCACGGTTGCGCATGCCGTTCGTCAATTTGGGGCTGTGTCCGGAGTTTGGGTCGAGCCTGATCCTCCCGCGTTTACTGGGACACGCGAAGGCGGCTGAACTGCTGTTGCTGGGTGAGGGCTTCAGCGGCGAACAAGCGGCCGCGTGGGGGATTGCGACCGAAGCGTTGGGCAGTGGCGAGGCGGCGTTGGCCAAGGCACGGGAGATGGCCGAGCGCTTTGAAACCCTGGCGCCGGGAGCGGTGCAGGTCTGCAAGCAGTTGATGAAGAGCGTGGACCGTGAGCAGTTGCGGCAAGTGATCGAGGAAGAGGGGGCGTTGTTTGTGCAGCGTTTGAAGTCGCCGGAAGCGATTGCGGCGCTGTCGGGGTTTATGGACAAGCGTTAACCCCATGTGGGTGCGACGATTCGACATGCTCCCTGCCACACGGAAAGCAAAAAGCCCCGCCATTCACATGGCAGGGCTTTTGTTTTTCAGCCTGTCACTCAGACCATTGGGTCGCCAACGTGCAGGATCTTCATGCCGTTGGTGCCGCCGATGGTGTGGTAGCTGTCGCCTTTGGTCAGGATAACCCAGTCGCCTTTCTCCACTACGCCGCGCTTGATCAGCTCGTCGATGGCCGCCTGGCTGACTTCATGGGGCGGCAACGACGCCGGGTCGAATGGCACGGTGTACACGCCACGGAACAGGGCCGCACGGGCCTGGGTTTCGCGGTGCGGGGAGAACGCGTAGATCGGCACCGAAGAACGGATACGCGACATGATCAACGGCGTATAGCCACTTTCGGTCAGGGCAATGATCGCTTTCACGCCCGGGAAGTGGTTGGCGGTGTACATGGCGGCCAGGGCAATGCTCTGGTCGCAGCTTTCGAACACTTTGCCGATGCGGTGGCTGGAGGTCTTGCTGGTCGGGTGCTTTTCGGCACCGACGCAGATACGCGCCATGGCCTGCACGGCTTCCAGTGGGTACGGGCCGGCGGCACTTTCAGCCGAGAGCATCACGGCGTCGGTGTAGTCGAGCACGGCGTTGGCCACGTCGGACACTTCGGCGCGGGTCGGCATCGGGTTCTGGATCATCGACTCCATCATCTGGGTCGCGACGATCACCGCTTTGTTGTGGCGGCGCGCGTGCAGGATGATCTTTTTCTGGATGCCGATCAGCTCGGCGTCACCGATTTCCACACCCAGGTCGCCACGGGCAACCATCACCGCGTCGGACGCCTTGATCAGGCCGTCGAGGGTTTCGTCATCGGCCACGGCTTCGGCGCGTTCGATCTTCGCCACCAGCCAGGCGGTACCGCCGGCTTCGTCGCGCAGTTTACGGGCGTATTCCATGTCGGCAGCATCGCGTGGGAAGGACACGGCGAGGTAGTCCACTTCCATTTCAGCGGCGAGCTTGATGTCGGCCTTGTCTTTTTCAGTCAGGGCTGGGGCAGTCAAGCCACCGCCACGACGGTTGATGCCTTTGTGATCGGACAGCGGGCCGCCGATGATCACAGTGCAATTCAATTCAGTCGGGGTCGCGGTGTCGACGCGCATCACCACGCGACCGTCGTCCAGCAGCAGCTCGTCACCGACGCCGCAATCCTTGACCAGGTCCGGGTAGTCGATACCCACGACGTCCTGGGTGCCTTCGGTCAGCGGGTGGCTGGTGGAGAAGGTGAACTTGTCACCGATCTTCAGCTCGATACGCTTGTTGGCGAATTTGGCGATACGGATTTTCGGGCCTTGAAGGTCACCCAGCAGTGCGACGAAGCGGCCATGCTTGGCGGCCAGGTCACGCACCAGCTTGGCGCGAGCCTTGTGCTCGTCCGGGGTGCCGTGGGAGAAGTTCAGACGGGCAACGTCCAAACCAGCCAGAATCAGCTGTTCGAGGACTTCCGGCGAGTTGCTGGCCGGGCCAAGGGTGGCGACGATTTTGGTACGACGGACGGACATGCACAGACTCCTGAGTTCAAGCGCTGAGGAAGGCTACTATGCTCTTTGGTTGTAGTCATTGTTCGTTTGCACTACTTATCGACGATTCGCTTGTTTTCGCGCCGGTTGAATAGATGAACATCCTTGAAGATTTTTGACGAGGGGTCGATACACTGCACAAGACAGGAGAACCTTCATGCGAATTTTGCTCATTGCTGCCCTGGCCGTCAGTGTTGTCGGCTGCACCCGTTGGTCGATGGACCACCATTTGAACAATGCCTACCGTGCATACAAGGTCGGTGATTGCGAGCGCGTCACCTTGGAACTATCCCAGGTCGACCGCGAGAGCCGTACACGGCGTTATGTACAGCCGGAAGTTTCGATGTTGCGCGGGCAATGCCTGGAACGCCAGAAACTGTTCGTCGACGCCGTGCAAACCTATCAATTCATCATTAACCAGTACCCGTCGAGCGAGTACGCCTACCGTGCCCGTGCGAGGCTGGACACTTTGCAACAACTGGGTCATTACCCCGGTGCGAGCGTGGCACAGCCGCGTCCCGCTTCTTTGTAATGGCGTTTGCCATTTAATAACTGGCCCGTTGCCAGTCTTGGGCTATTCTTTCAATGTTCGTTTGTACAAGTTTCTAGTCGAACGGATGCAGGGCCCGGATTCGGCAGCTGTCGAGTGACAAAATGTTGTGCGTTGTCACACCGAGATCCAGGGAGAGCGAGCAATTGCGCTCGTTCCGAATCACTGGCACGGCCAGAGTCATGGCCACTGGATGGCGATCTCACCATGTTTACCGACCGACGGATCGAGCGGCATCAACTACCGTATTTCCTGCAAGTGTTTAACCGTGTCACCGACAAACCCATAGGTTTTCTGGGTAACGTCTCTGAAGACGGGCTGATGTTGATCAGCCAGTTACCCATGATGGTCGATGTGGACTTCGAGTTGCGCTTGAAGATACCCGGGGCTGACGACACGTTCCATGCCATTGACATCACGGCGACCTGCCTGTGGAGCCATGAAGATATCAACCCGCAGCACTATGATTCCGGGTTCAGCGTGCTTGAGGCTCCCGAGGAATATGGGCAACTGATCAACGTGCTGTTGCAGTACTTCAGTTTTGATCCCTTGCAGGCTTCGGCCTAGAAGCAGCGCGTTGTCGACGCGGCCGGGGTGCTGCCATCCCTGCCGCAGTCGTGCGCTTTTTTAGAATACTCCGGCTTTCTTCCAACCCAGGTAGCGTGTCACCAGGGCCGCGCCCATTTCTGATGGCAACGTATCCAACGCCGACAGGCCGTGGGCGTTCATGCGGTCATGCAATTCATCCCGAGTATTGAGGTAGTCGACAGTGCCGCTGTAGGCCAGGGCTTCGGGCAAGGTTTGTACGGGGGATTGGCGCAGTCGATCGAGTACTTCCTCACGCATGCTCGCCACCAGTACCCGATGTTGACGACTGATGCGCTTGACGGCGGAGAGTAGGGCTTCGTCGTCCTCATCCCGCAGATTGCTGACAATAATGACCAATGCCCGCCGTTTTTGCCGGGCCAGCAGTTGGCTGGCCGCTGCCTGGTAGTCGGCGGTTCGGCGGCTGGTGTCCAGGTCATAGACCGTATTGAGCAACAGGTTCAATTGGCTGCTGCCCTTGACCGGTGCCAGGTAGCGTGGCTGGTCAGTGGCAAAGGTGCACAACCCCACCGCATCGCCCTGGCGCAGGGCCACATAACTGAGCAGCAGGCAGGCATTGAGGGCGTGGTCGAAATGGGACAGCTCGTCATCCTGGCTGCGCATACGTCGGCCGCAATCGAGCATGAACACGATCTGCTGGTCGCGCTCGTCCTGATACTCGCGGGCGATGGGGGTACGTTGCCGCGCGGTCGCTTTCCAATCGATTTGCCGCAGGCTGTCGCCCTCACGAAACTCGCGCAGCTGATGAAACTCCAGTCCCAATCCTCGTCGTTGCCGTTGACGGACCCCCAGTTGGCTCAACCAGTTATCCACACCTTGCAGTTGTGCCCCGTACAGGCGGGCGAAGTCCGGATAGACGCGGGTGGCGTCTTCGGTTTCGATAAAGCGCCGTGCAGACCAGAGCCCCAAGGGACTGGGCAGGTGGATTTCGCAGCGACTGAACGCGAAATGCCCACGCCGCAAGGGGCGCAGGCGATAACCCAGCTCACTGCGTTTACCTGGGCGCAATTCGATGGACTGGGGCAGGTTTTCCACGCTCAGCCCATCGGGAACGTGATCGAACACCTGCACCGTCAGCGCCTGTGGGTAGTCATGTTCCAGGGACAGGCGGACTTCGCCCCAGCGCCCCAGCGCCAGGCTGCCGGGCATCTGCCGTTGCACGCGTGGTGAGGGTCGGCGGCGCAGTCGCAGTGCGTCGAGCATGGCCAGCAGCAACAGCGCCAGGAGCAAACCCCACGTTATTGAGTGCAAGGTCTCGGGTACCTTGAACTGCAAGGCGGCCGCAGCGCCCAGCAGAATGCTCAAGCCCAGCAGTACGCTGAGCCAGGCTAATAACAGACGGGTCGGTTTCATGGACGGGTCATTGCCGGGGGGCCGGAATCTGGTCCAGCAGCTGCTTGAGCACCTGGTCGACCTCCAGCCCGTCTATATCCAGTTCTGGCGCAAGGCGTACCCGATGACGCAGTACCGCCAGGGCACAGCCCTTGATGTCATCCGGTGTGACGAACTCGCCTGCACGTAACAAGGCCCGTGCGCGGGCGCCGCGTACCAGAGCGATGGAGGCTCGCGGG
Organism: Pseudomonas sp. NFACC42-2; assembly: GCF_900116055.1. NCBI lineage: Bacteria > Pseudomonadati > Pseudomonadota > Gammaproteobacteria > Pseudomonadales > Pseudomonadaceae > Pseudomonas > Pseudomonas sp. NFACC42-2. Next base: position 158,145 of record NZ_FOZO01000009.1, on the reverse strand, counting down.
CCGGCGCCTATGGCCAGTCCCGGCCAGCTGCGGGTTGCTCGCGCCAGGCGCACGGCATAGTCGAGTACGTGTTCATCCAGGGGTAGTTCACTGGCGACCAGCTGCAGTTGCAGCACGTCCTCGGCCTTCAGCACGGTGCGCAACGGTTGCACGTCCAGCATGTCGGCCCGTGATGAGCGTGTCACTTCGCGCACCATATCCAGTTCCTGCTGCGCATCGGGGTAGTCCATGCGTACCTTGAGCATGAAACGGTCCAGTTCGGCTTCCGGCAGGGGGTAGGTGCCTTCCTGTTCGATGGGGTTTTGCGTGGCAAGTACCATGAATGGCTGACCGATGGGCAGCGCCTCCCCTTCGAGGGTGACTTGCCGTTCCTGCATGGCTTCGAGCAGGGCTGCCTGGGTCTTGGCCGGAGCGCGGTTGATTTCGTCGGCCAGCAACAAGTGGGTGAATACGGGCCCCTTGCGCAGCTTGAACTGTTCGGTGTGCAGGTCGTACACCGCGTGGCCGGTGACATCGCTGGGCATCAGGTCCGGGGTGAACTGTATCCGCGCGAATTCGCCGTCAAAGCAACGGGCCAGGGCCCGCACCAGCAAGGTCTTGCCCAGCCCGGGGACACCCTCGAGCAATACGTGGCCGCCGGCGATCAGCGCGGTGAGTACATCATCGATTACCTGATCCTGCCCGATCACCGCCTTGCGCAGTTCAATGCGCAGGGCCTGGGCCTGCTGGCTGGCGCGTTGCAGAGAGTCGCCGGGCAGGGCGTTAGCGCTGGGAAATTCGCTCATAGGGCATTCCTGAGGGTTTGCAGGCACGCCACCTGCCGGCTGAAATCGGCACTGGAAAGCCGTTTCGTCGGGAGTGGGCCGAGGGCCTGGCTGATGACGTGAGAGGGTTGGCGCGTCAGGTGGGCAAGTACTCGCCCCTGTTCCGTGTTGTCGAGATGTTCAAAGCCGGGATGACGCCGCCGTGCGGCGCGCAGGATGTCACGCTGCAACGCCTGCAACAGTGTGCCTTGGCCGCTGCGACGCAGCAGGAAGTCGGCGCTGGCTTTCAGGTGTTCCTGCAATTGCCGGCGTGCCTTGGGGGCGGGCGCCTGGATTGGGCCCTGGCGCATACCTGCCTGCCAGAGTGCCAGGGCAATCAGGGCAATAAGCGCCACCAACGCCTGGGGGAAATAACGCAGCAGCAGGGTGAGCAGGTCATCTACGTTGCCGTTGAACAACAAGGTTACGGCAGTGCCCTGGGTCAGATGCCACAGCAGCCAGGCATTGTCGTGTTTGCCAATGTCCGGCGTTTTCCACAGCTCGCTGTCGGTGATCACCGTTACGCGGCCTTGCCCGAGGTCGAGTTGCATCAAGTGGCTCGACCGCGCGCTATTGGCTGAAAATTGTGCCAGGTGCTTGGGGTCGATAAGGTTGAAGTCAGTGTCGAAACTGAAATAGACCGGGGCTGTGTCGTTGTCGACATACAGTTTGGTCAGGTCCGGTGCTTTATTTTTGCGGGCCGGGGCGGGGGCATCGGGTTCATCGCTGAGGACTTGGTGGATAGGCAGGCGATCAAGCAGCAGGTCGCCGCTCTTGCCGGTTTCTTCGTCCCACAGGGCCTCGGCGACTACCAGTAGATGGCCGCCGGACCTGGCCCAGTCCAGGAGTTGCCGTGCCTGGCGTGGTGACATGTTGCCGCGTTCGCCCAGCAACAGCAGGCTGTTGCCCTTGGCGGGCAGGCTTACCAGGCGTTCCAGGCCATTGGCGTGCTCCACGGTCAGGCCTTGCAGGCGCAGAAAGTGTTCGGCTGCCAGGTAAGGATTGGCCAGGGCTTCCGGGGAGGGGCCGCGGTCCACCACTTCTTCATAGGGGATCGCTTTGCTCCATGCGTAAAAACCGCCCGCTCCAAGCAGGCACGCCAACAGCAGCCCCACCCACAGTAATGGCCGGTTCATCGGGCGCCTCCCGCACTGAACAGGGCACGCCAATCGTTGCACAATGTCTGCTGGACTGAGACCGGGGGCAGGTGATGGCCATAGGCGAGGTTTTGCCAGTGCCGCGTCAATTCATCACTGAAGGCCAGCAACTGCGGTTGCTGCAATTGGTGAACCCGTTGCAGGACCTGACCTTCGGTGTCAGCGCTTTTAAGGGGCAGGTTGAAGTCATGCAGCAACCTGCTCAGCAGGCCACGATACAAAAGGCCGAGGGCCTCCCGTGGCTGGGTAGACCAGAGTTGCTCGGCGGCGCTGGCGATATCCTCGGGCAGGGTCTCGGCGCCCAGTTCCAGGCCGAACAATTGCGCGGGTGGTGGTTTCGCTGCTTTGGGTGTACGTGCCCCGCGCAGGCTGACAAAGGTGCGCAACCAGTCCCGATAACGCCAGGCCATCAGGGCCACGCCACCGATCAGCAGGCTCCATAACAGCACTTCCAGGCCTTGGGCGACAGGCTTGAACGTGTTGCTGTTGAGGTTGTCCAGCAGCGCCTGCAGCCACGCCGGAAGTTTGCCGTCACTGTGTGCCTTGTTTTTAACGACGGGCTTTTCTTCGCCAAAGCGATAGCGGGTGACGGTTTCCGGATTTTTGAAGGGCGGCTTGTCCAGCAGCGACTTGATGGACTGGCTTGCGCTTTGGGGAGGCAGTGGCTTGGCGTCATCCGCCATGGCGGGCAGGTTGAATGGCAGCAAGGTCAGCCCGATCACCAGCACTAACAGTGGCGCCACACTGCTCAGACGCTGGCGCAGGCGGCGAAATACCAACTCCAGGTCCCACGCCTCCAGCAGGGTGCGGCGATTGAGATAAAGGCTGAAACCACAGGCGACATAGATGGGCTCCCAAAACACCAGGATCAAGGCGTAGAAGGCGTTGCTCAAGTGTTCCAGCCAGACCCCCTCGGAGCCCGTCGCCAGCGCCAGCCGTTGCCAATCCCAATCCAGTTCAAGTTGTTGCGGAATGAATAGATAGAACAGCGCCATGCAGCCGAACCACAGGCCGATTTCCAGGTGCACCCCAACGGTGGTCAACCAGCGCGCGGCTCCTGCATTGCGCTGCTGCAGCACGCCCAGGCGTTTCTGGCGCGCCTGGCCGTCCAGGCCTTCGAGCTGGCTGACCGGCATTACAAAACTGCGGCTGAGGCTAAGTCGGCGCCAGGTCAGGCTGGCCAGCAGTTGGTGGTTAAGCAGTCTTGGCCATTGGCGCACGGCCTGCTTAAGGCTGGGTGTTTCGCCGAACAGGGCTTTGGAGAGGATATATAAAGGCAAGCGGTCGAACGCCGGTTTGAGCCACCAGAACAGGAACATGGCTGTGGACGGGTATTTCCATAGCAACGCGGTAAGCAGGGCAAAAACCGGCAGTGTCACCAGCGCCCAACTGCTCATCAATAGCAGGCGATGTTCCCGGGCCATTAATACCCCAAGGTCCATGGCCTCCCATGCGGTACGCGGGCGAATAGCCACACTGGCATTACTCAGGCGCATGGCGAGTCCGTCCGGCAATGGTCAGGTAGGCCGACACCAGCAGCCAAAGTGCAGTGCCCACCAGGTATTTGATCCAAGGGGCGATCTGGGTGGTGGAAGACCAGTAGGCCTCGATAAATGCTGCGATCAGCAGGAACACCATGACACCGCACAGCAGTTGCACACTCTTGCGAGCGGCGAGCCGCAGGGATTCGCCACGGGTCAGTTGCCCCGGGGCGATCAACGCCCAGCCCAGTTGCAGGCCCGCGGCACCGGCGAGTGCTATGGCCGTCAACTCAAAGGCCCCATGGCCGATGACAAATGACCAGAAGGTCTGCCCATAGCCGATTTCGGTCAGATGCCCGGAAACCGCGCCGATGATCAGCCCGTTGAATATCAGGAAAAACACACTGCCCAGGCCGAACAGCAGGCCGGCGGCAAATGTCTGAAAGGCGATACCGATGTTGTGCATGACGTAGTAGCCAAACATCATCCAGTCTTCGCTCGATGCACGTTCGGCAGCGCGCCCCAGCCGGCTGGCCTCGGGGTCATACATGCCCTGCATCTCGGCCACCTGCTGGGGGCTGACAATGCTGTAGATCAGGTCGGGAAACAGGTAGACCAGCAGGGCAATGCCCAGCAGGCTGCCAAAGAACAGCAGGCTGGCAATCAACACGAAACGCCACTGTTCTCGCACCAGGCGCGGAAAGTCGGCCAGGACGAAACTCAGCACATTCGCCGCCAATTGGCTGCGGTGGCGATACAGTTGTTGATGGCCGCGCAATGCCAGTTGTTGCAGGGGGTCCACCAGGTAACTGCTGTAGCCGCGCTCCTGGGCGAGGGCCAGGTGCTGGCATAGACGCCGGTATTGATGAGGGAAATCGGCCACGTCACTGGCCTTGGCCTTGCCGTGTTCCAACTGCTTCAGTTGTTCGGCAAAAGATTGCCATTGGTGTTGGTGACGGCTTTCGAAAAGACTCTGCTTCATGTTGGCCCCAGCAGGCCGCGGGCCACGCCGTTGAGTTGCTCCACGGCACGCGCCGGAGACACTTGCAGCGGTGTTGCAAGGATCGAGGCGAGCTCGTGTACCCGTTCGGCGGACAGTTCACCCTGGCGTTCCGCGAAGCCAAGAATCGCTCGCTGCTCACTCAGGTCCAGGGCAAACGGTAAGCGCAGGGCCGCGGCTTGAGGTACCTGGGGACGTGCCAGAGGCTGTTCGCGGTAAACCACCAAGGTGCCAGCGGCCAGGTCGCCAAGGCGTTTGAAGTGAGGATGTTGCAGGCAACTGATGGCGCCGAGAAAGTAGCCGAAAGGCAGCATGTCGACAAACCGCAGGAGGTTGCGGATCAGCGACGCCGACCAGCCTATGGGGGTGCCGTCGTCCTGCACGACCCGTAAGCCCATGACCTGTTTGCCCGGTGAGCAGCCCTGGTTGAGCACCTCGAACAGCACCATGTACCACCAACTGACCAGGAACAGCAGAAGCGACCCCAGGCCAACACCTATATTGCCGAGCAACGCCAATGGCACCAGCAGCACGCCCATGATCACGGCACGCGCGCCGAGGTCGAAGGCAAATGCCAGCGCCCGTGGCACCAGGCCGGCTGGGCGCAGCGGCAGGTCGATGCCCTCCGGGGTCTCGATCTGGTAGAGGGTGTCCAATGGGGCTGATGGCATCGCGATCCTTGGCAGTGCAGAGCGGCTGGAGACACGGATGCTAACAGCGTCGGTGATGGAAGCAACTACTCAAGGTTTTGCTGGATGTTTGTACAGTGGAATTGGGGCTGGCCCCGAACACGGCTGAACGCCTAGACTTTGTCGATCTTCAGCACAGGAATAGCCCGTGACCTCCATTTTCTGGTACGACTATGAAACCACCGGCATCAACCCGCGCAGCGATCGCCCACTCCAGGTTGCCGGCATTCGTACGGACCTCGATCTCAACGAGGTCGGCCCGCCGGTCAATCTTTACTGCCAGCCCAGCGACGACATCCTGCCCCATCCCGCCGCCTGTGCCATTACCGGCATCACCCCTGTAACACTGGCGGAAAAAGGCCTGGCCGAGGCCGACTTCATGACCCGTGTACATGCCGAACTGGCGGCCCCGGGGACGTGCGGCGCAGGCTACAACACCTTGCGGTTTGACGACGAAATGACGCGCTACAGCCTGTATCGCAATTTTTTCGACCCCTACGCGCGGGAGTGGCAGGGCGGTAACAGCCGCTGGGACCTGATCGACGTGGTTCGCACTGCCTACGCCCTGCGCCCGGAAGGCATCGAGTGGCCGCAGCAGGACGGGCGCGTGACCCTCAAGCTCGAGCGCCTGACTGCCGCCAACGGCATTGACCACGGCCAGGCCCACGATGCGTTATCCGACGTGCGTGCCACCATTGCCCTGGCGCGCCTGGTGCGCGAGAAGCAGCCCAAGCTTTACGACTGGCTGTTTCAATTGCGCAGCAAGCAACGGGTGATGGACCAGGTGCGCCTGCTGCAACCCATGGTGCATATCTCCGGACGTTTTTCCGCCGAGCGTCATTACCTGGGTGTCGTGCTGCCCCTGGCCTGGCACCCGCGCAACCGTAATGCGCTGATTGTCTGCGACCTGGGGCTCGACCCCCAAGGGCTGCTGGACATGGATGCCGCGACCTTGCGCCAACGCCTGTACACCCGTCGTGAGGACCTTGGCGAAGGCGAGCTGCCGGTGCCGCTCAAGTTGGTGCATATCAACCGTTGCCCCGTGGTCGCGCCGTTGAACGTACTGCGGGCCGAGGACCGTGGGCGCCTGCAACTGGATATGGATATTTGCCAGGCCCGAGCCCTGCGGCTAACTGACGCACAGGAACTTTGGCGCGATAAGTTGGCGGTTATTTACGCCGAGGAAGATTTTGCCCCGAGCGCAGACCCGGAACAGCAGCTTTACGAGGGTTTTATCGGGGATCGTGATCGACGGTTATGTGAGCAAGTCCGGGCGGCGGAACCTGCGCAGTTAGCCAGCCAGCAGTGGCCTTTTGATGATCACCGTTTGCCTGAATTATTGTTTCGCTACAGGGCGCGTAACTTCCCCGATACGCTGAACGGCGAGGAGCTACAACGCTGGAAACTTTTCTGTCAGCAACGTTTGGAAAATCCTGAATTCGGTGCGCCGAATACCTTGGAGGCATTTAATCAAGCCCGGCAGGAGTTGACCGTTAGTGCGACGCCGTTTCAGCAGCAGGTGCTGGAGCAATGGCAGAGATATGCTGACTCTTTAGCCGCTCGTGTGAATCGGTAATAGCGGTTTGTAGAAAAGACGGTCAATAAAAAACGCCAGCAAGCTGGCGTTTTTAATGGGTCGCGTATCAAGCGCAGACCGGGTGAGGCTTAGCCCAGCAGGGTAGCCCAGCCTTCAACCACGTCACCGCCCCACTTGGCTTTCCACTCTTTCAGGGTCTTGTGGTTGCCGCCTTTGGTTTCAATCACTTCACCGTTGTGCGGGTTCTTGTATTGCTTGACCTTGCGAGCACGCTTGGTACCGGTAGTTTTCACGGCGCCACGGGGTGCTTTAACTTTCGACTCTGGATCCAGCAGCGCGATGATGTCACGCAGGGATTTGGAGTATTCACCCATGAGGGTGCGCAGTTTGCCTTCGAATTCCAGCTCGGTTTTCAGTTTGTCATCTTGGGACAGGTTCTTCAAACGAGCTTGCAGCTCTTTGATAGCTTCTTCGGTGGCACGGTATTCGTTGATCAGAGACATGTGGACTACCTTATGTAGAACGCTGATTGACAGGGATAGTGGCCCAATAATAGTCAGGCGGTTTCCCCAAGTAAACATTTAAGCGCGTATTCAGGTGAATTACTTTGAATGTTTGTGAAGGCGCTATGCAATCGAGTTAATTAGTAGGGGCTACCCCGAAAATAATCTCCTTGAAATTCGCATAATTGCTGCAGCGTGCGCTGTTCATTCATATAGCAATGGTAAAACCATGCGCTATTAAGGGATGTGGCCAGGGCAACGGATCAGAATAAGGCTCATCGAATACTGCAGTTTTTCTGCACAATCGCTAGAATGGCGGCCTTTGCGAAGTTCTGGAGTTCCCCCCTAATGCGCACTTTTCGGCTGGTGATTGCTTGCCCGGACCGGGTCGGCATCGTTGCCAAAGTCAGTAACTTTCTGGCCTCCCACAACGGCTGGATCACCGAGGCGAGCCATCACTCGGACAACCTCAGCGGTTGGTTCTTCATGCGTCACGAAATCCGTGCCGACACGCTGCCCTTTGGCCTTGAAGCGTTCCGCGAGGCATTTGCGCCCATCGCGGAAGAGTTTTCGATGACCTGGCACATCACCGACACCGAGCAGAAAAAGCGCGTGGTGTTGATGGCCAGCCGCGAATCCCACTGCCTCGCCGACTTGCTGCACCGCTGGCACAGCGACGAGCTGGACTGCGAGATCGCGTGCGTGATCTCCAACCATGATGACCTGCGCAGCATGGTCGAGTGGCATGGCATCCCCTACTACCACGTGCCGGTCAACCCGCAGGACAAGGAGCCGGCGTTCGCCGAGGTCTCTCGTCTGGTCAAGCAGCATGAAGCCGACGTGGTCGTGCTGGCGCGCTACATGCAAATCCTGCCGCCGGAGCTGTGCCGCGAATACGCAGGCAAGGTGATCAACATTCACCACAGCTTCCTGCCGTCGTTCGTGGGGGCCAAGCCTTACCACCAGGCTTCCCTGCGTGGCGTGAAGTTGATTGGCGCAACCTGCCATTACGTCACCGAAGAGCTGGATGCCGGGCCGATCATCGAGCAGGACGTGGTGCGTGTCAGCCACAGTGACAGCATTGAGGACATGGTGCGGTTTGGCCGTGATGTCGAGAAGATGGTGCTGGCCCGTGGCCTGCGCTATCACCTGGAAGACCGCGTGCTGGTGCACGGCAACAAGACGGTCGTATTCTGATTCAAGCGTCTTGGTTGAACAAAGAAGGGCCTGGGCGTTAAATCGCTGCAGGCCCTTTTTCATTCCCCGCACTTTTCAGGACCAGGCCATGACCGACCCACTTGATAAAGCCACGTCCAAGGCGCCTGCTACGTTGGGTGAGGGCTGCCTGAGTCGTTACGACCCGGATGCGCTGGAGCCGGAAGACGGTACGGACTTTCCGGGAGCCGCCGAGCTGTGGGAGCAATTGCAGGAGGCCGATGAATTGCCCGGATCCCCTGGCCGAGGTGCTTGAGCGACCACCTGTTCAGCCAGCCAGGCAGCCTTGGTCAGCGGTGCTCGCCCTGCGTCGAGTAGGCGTTGTACGGTTTCAAGCCAATAGCGGCGAGAGAATGCGTGGCGCATGTCCACCGGGTGCACGCCCAGGCGAATCACCGGGGCGGCGTGCCAGCGCTGTTCGCGACGATCGCTGATGACTCTGGACACCCCTCGGCGCCATGCACTGCGCGCACTCCAGGTCAGGCCCGGGGCGTCGATCGGCGTGAAATCGGGCAGTCGATACAGATGCTGCGGGCTGCTGGTGTAGCTCAGCGGTAGTTGGCGCAGGGCCTCGCGAGTGCCCTGGCTCATTAACCAGGCGGGTGCGACGAAGCCGTGCAATGGCCAGTCATTACGCCGGAATATTTCAATGCCATCCTGAAGACGATCAAGAGCCTGGGCTTGAGACAGTTGATAGAACTCAGCCTCATGGGTGTAGAGGCGGCGCATGAACCAGTCTTTGGGTGTGCGCGGTGCCGGTTGGTCATCGCAATGGTAGTAACCGTGCAAGGCAAGTTCATCGCCCTTGGTCACGCGGCGATCCAGCAGGCGTTGAAAATCGCCGTGGGCAGTCAAGGCGTCGCGATGATGGAAGTCCGGCACCACCAACCATGTGATTGGCACGGTGCCCAGGGCATCGACGGCTTCGACAAAGGGCCGATAATCGGCCCAGTTGTGCGGCGCCACATCGTGCAGCACCAGTAATACCGAGCGCTCATGCATGGGAAGGCATCGGCTTGTGACTGCCCAGTACCGCGTGGTAGTGGCCGAGCAGGCTGTCGACCACCGTATACCAGGCATAATGTTGTTCTACATGACGCCGAGCCTGCGCGCCCAGGCGCCTGCTGCCGAGGTTGAACAGCTCGCGCACCGTATCGGCCATCGCCTTTGGATTGTTTGGCGCGCACAGCAGGCCGCAGCGTTCGTCGACTATCTCGGTGAACGCGCCAGCCGCCACCGCGATTACCGGTATGCCGCAAGCCATGGCTTCGAGGATGACCAGGCCAAAGGTTTCCTGGTCGCCGCCATGCAGCAAGGCATCGGCACTGGCCATCAGCCGGGCGACATGCTGTGCCGGGCGAAACCCCTCGATGACGGTGACATTGGCCGGCACGCTGGTCGGCATGCCGGAGCCCACCAGCACCAAGTGATAGCCGTTCCCCAGGCGTTTCATGCAGCGAAGCAGGATCGGCAGGTTTTTTTCCTTGGAGCCGCGCCCGGCAAAGATCAGCAGGCGGGTGTCTGCGCCGATCCCCAGCTCGGCGCGCAGGCCTGGGTCGCGGGCGTCAGGGGTAAAGGTTTGCAGGTCGACGCCCAGTGGTTGGACGAACACATTCTTCACGCCGAGCCCCATGAGCTTGTCGGCCATTACCTGGCTGGGCGCCAGTACCCGGTCGAAACTTCCATAGAGTTTGCTGACATAGGCTTCAACGTTCGGGGCAAACCAAGACCCCATGCGGTTGCTCACCAGTAACGGTAAGTCGGAGTGGTAAAAGCCGATCACCGGCACATCCAGCTGGCGCCGGGCATCCAGCGCGGCCCAGGCGGTGAGATAGGGATCACCTACCTCGATCAGATCGGGCTGTAAATCGTGCAGGACATTTCGCCAGGGGGAGAGGCGAAGGGGGAAGCGGTAGCCTTTGCCGAAGGGCAGCGCGGGAGCCGGTACCTTGAAGATGCCATCCTGATTGCTCCATTGCGCGCCGGGAATCAGCAGGCTATGGCGAATGCCGGGCTTGAGCCTCAGACGTCGGTGCTTGGCGTCCAGGTAAGTGCGTACGCCGCCGCTTGTCGGGGCGTAGAACATGGTTATGTCAGCGATATGCACGATGAACATCCCTCCGATCCATTGCTCTCCTAACGTGGACCTGAGCTAAGGATAGATGTTCGGTTGGCGTTCATCGTGAAAACAGTGCAGGAGCCTGACCGGCTCCTGCGGTAGTTCAGATCCGGAAGCTGCCCACCAGCTGTTTCAACCGTGCCGCCTGCTGTTCCAGGTCGGCGCAGGCGCGCAGCGTCGATTGCAGGTTTTCCACGCCTTCCTGATTGAGGGTGTTGATCTCGGTGATGTCCATGTTGATCGACTCCACGACCGAGGTCTGCTCTTCGGTCGCGGTGGCCACCGACTGGTTCATGCCGTCGATCTCGCCAATGCGCTGGGTCACGCTGTTCAAGCGTTCGCCGGCCAGGTTGGCGATTTCCACGCTGTCATGACTGTGGCGCTGGCTGTCGCTCATGGTGCTGACCGAGTCACGGGCACCGATTTGCAGTTCCTCGATCATCTTTTGTACCTGCTGTGCCGACTCCTGGGTGCGATGGGCCAGGTTGCGCACTTCATCGGCGACCACCGCAAACCCGCGCCCGGCTTCCCCGGCGCGTGCGGCTTCGATGGCGGCATTCAGTGCCAGCAGGTTGGTTTGCTGGGAAATACTGGTGATTACCTCAAGAATCTGGCCGATATTCACCGTCTTGCTGTTAAGTGCTTCGATATTGCTGCTTGAGGCACTGATCATTGCAGACAGCTGAGTCATCGCCTTGATATTGCGTTCGACCACCTGTTGACCGTCTTCGGCCAATTGCCGTGCATCACTGGCCTGGTTGGAGGCTTGGGCGGCGTTACGTGCGATTTCCTGTGCGGCGGCGCCCAGTTCGTTGATCGCGGCAGCAACGCTGTTGGTGCGGTTGGCCTGTTCGTCGGAGTTGACCATCGACGAGTTGGACGCACTGACAACCCGCAGTGCGACTTCATTCACCTGTTGGGTGGCTGAGGACACTTCGCGGATCGATGCATGAATTCGCTCTACGAAGCTGTTAAACGCGTTACCCAGGGTGCCGAACTCATCGTGATTCTGGATGGCCAGGCGGCGAGTCAGGTCACCTTCGCCGTCGGCGATGTCCTGCATCGCGCGAGTCATCACATGCAGCGGCTGCAGCAGCACGCGTATCAGCATGCCGAGCAGGGCTATGATGATCACCACGGCAATCACGGTGGCGATTACGGCGGAGGTGCGGAATTTGCTGAGCATTGCGTAGGCTTCGTCCTTGTCCACCGATACCCCGAGGTACCAGTTCACCGAGGGCAGCCCCTTAATCCGTGTGAAAGTAACGATGTTGTCCTTGCCGTTGGCTTCGACTTCGCTGAAGTCGCCGCTGATGGTGGGCGTGTGCTTTGGGTAGACATCGGAGAGGGACTTCATCACCAGGCTTTTGTCCGGGTGTACCAGCACCTTGCCGTCGGCACTGACCAGGAACGCATAGCCCATGCCACCGAAGTTCAGTGCACCGATGTTGTCCACCAGGGTCTGCAGGCTCAGGTCGCCGCCGACCACACCGATGCTCTGGCTGCCCTTGGCACTGGGGGTGGCGATGGAGATGATCAATTGCCCGGTGGCTGCGTCGATGTAGGGCTCGGTCAGGGTCGAACCGTTGCTGCTCTGGGCGCCTTTGTACCAGGGGCGAACGCGTGGATCGAAGCCGTCCGGCATCTTGGTGTCGGGACGGATGGTGAAGGCGCCCTGACTGTCACCCACGTAGGTGGCCATGAACGATGACGTCAGGGTTTTCTGCTCCAGCAGGCTGGCAACCGCAGCGGGTTCAGGGTTGATGGCGATGTTCTGTGCGGCGTTTTCCACCAGTGCGATACGTCCGGTCAGCCAGGTCTGGATACTGCTGGCGGTGACGTCGCCCATCTCGTGCAGGTAGCTATTGAGGTCGTCGCGTATCGCATTGCGTTGCAGGTAGTCGTTGTAGAGGGTGAACAGTGCGAAGGCCGCGATGACGATAAGGGAGGCTGCAAGCAGGATTTTATGGCTGAAACGCAGATTTTTATTCATAGCTTGAAGGGTCCGCTAAGGTCTTAATATCCGAGGCGCGTCCTTGTGGAACACGCGGGAGGGTAGCGTCAAAAAAGGTTGATATTTCCGTTGGTCCCTGTAGGAACTATCTGAGCGTTTTTTAGACTTTGTAGGTCTCACATCTGTCTTATCGACCTGGCGACATTAAAGATTAACCATGGGTGACGAAATGCCTGACTCCACGCAACTCCTTATCGGTGCCGGTCTTGACGGCCAGCCCATTGCCCAGGCCATGCGCCTGGCCAACCGTCACGGTTTGATCGCCGGCGCCACGGGCACAGGCAAGACGGTCACGTTGCAACGTCTGGCCGAAGCATTCAGTGATGCGGGCGTCGCGGTATTTGCCGCGGATATCAAAGGTGACCTCTGTGGCCTGGGTGCCGCCGCCAACCCCCAGGGCAAAGTCGCAGAGCGCATCGCCGGCATGCCGTTCCTTAATTACACGGCCAAGGCGTATCCGGTCACGCTGTGGGACATCCACGGGCAGTCCGGTCATCCATTGCGCACCACCATCAGCGAAATGGGGCCGTTGTTGCTCGGCAGTTTGCTGGAGCTCACGGACAGCCAGCAGTCGGCCCTTTATGCGGCGTTCAAGGTGGCAGACCGCGAAGGCCTGTTGCTGCTGGACCTCAAGGACCTCAAGGCACTGCTCAACCACCTGCGTTATCACCCGGAGTTGCTTGGCGAGGATGCGGCGCTGATGACTACCGGCTCCAGCCAGGCGTTGTTGCGGCGTCTGGCAGTATTGGAGCAGCAGGGCGCCGAGGCGTTGTTTGGCGAGCCGGCCCTGCAGCTTGAAGACATCTTGCAGCCCACCCGCGAAGGACGCGGGCGTATCCATCTGCTGGACGCCAGCCGCCTGGTGCATGAAGCCCCGAAAGTGTACGCGACCTTCCTGTTGTGGCTGTTGGCGGAATTGTTCGAGCAACTGCCAGAGCGCGGCGATGCCGACAAACCGTTGCTGGCGCTGTTTTTCGACGAGGCGCATTTGTTGTTTGCCGACACGCCCAAGGCTTTGCAGGAGCGGTTGGAGCAAGTGGTGCGGCTGATCCGTTCCAAAGGGGTGGGGGTGTATTTCGTCACCCAATCGCCGGGCGACCTGCCGGATTCCGTGCTGGCGCAACTGGGTTTGCGCATCCAGCATGGCCTGCGGGCGTTCACCACGAAAGAACAGAAATCCTTGCGGGCGGTAGCTGACGGGTTCCGGCCGAACCCGGCGTTTGATGCGTTATCGGTGTTGACCGAGTTGGGCACGGGTGAGGCATTGGTGGGCACCTTGCAGGAAAAAGGTACGCCGGAAGTCGTCCAACGCGTACTGGTCGCGCCGCCGCAATCGCGAATCGGGCCGCTCAGCGTCGCTGAACGCGCCGCGTTGGTGGCCAGTTCGCCCTTGCAGGGGCGCTATGACAAGCCGATTGATCGCGAGTCGGCCTATGAAGTATTGATGGCGCGCAAGGCGCTTGGACCGACCGAAGAGGCCGGGCAGGCCGACGAGGAGCCCAGCTTTACTGATAAGGCCGGGGCGTTTCTGGGAACCACCGCAGGCAAGGCGTTGAAATCCGCGATGCAGCAGGCCGCCAATCAGATGGGGCGCCAACTGGTGCGTGGTTTGCTGGGGTCTTTGCTGGGAGGCAGTAAGCGCAAGTAGCGGTTCAGGGCTTGGGCTTGCCATGGGCGGCCAGCCGCTCAAGCGCCGCGCGCAGGCCTGGATCGCTGATCCCGTCGGCCGTGGCCTGAATCGTCTCGGCCGCCGTCTCCGACAAGTCCATCGTGTGGCCCGCCGCGCCTTGCTGCACGGTCGGCGGCTGCACCTTGAACTGGATGCGCGTCAAGCTGGCGAACTCATCGAATGCCATCAATTGACGCTGCAGGCGTTTTTGCTGATAGCGCAGGCGGGTCGCCCAGTGGCCATCTGTGACAATCAGCAGCAGGTTGCCTTCACGCCAGGACGCCACGTGGCAATGCTCACGGGCGGCCGGTTGAAGTTGGCTTTCGAGCAGGCGTTGCAAATGGCCCAAGCGTTGCGCATGGCCAAAGATGGCTTTCAACGGCTTGGCTTCGCGAAGCAACACGCTGGGCGCGCGGGCTGTAAGAGGGCGAAATGCCATGATCGGACACCTTAAGTAACAGAGCGGCCATCTTAGCAGAAAGCGTCTACGCGGCCCCGGGCAATGCATTGCCGGGGCTTTATCCACAAAATCAATGAGCTCCACGGGTTGAAGTTCGCGCAAAAGCCCTTATTTTAAACAAGCCCTCTCACAGCCCCTTGCCCGCCTCGGGGAACAACGCCACTTTCCTCACCCACGATTCCGGGTAGAATGCGCGTTCGCATGCGGCCGTGAGGGCTGCTCGGGCCACTCACGGTGCGCCCTCCATCCCTATGTGTGGAAGAACCTGCCGATATGTTTGCGCCTTTGTTAAAGAAACTTTTTGGAAGCAAGAATGAGCGCGAAGTCAAACGCATGCTCAAGACGGTGCAGCTGGTCAATGCCTTCGAAGAGCAGATGGTTGCCCTTTCGGACGAGCAATTGCGCGCCAAGACCGAAGAGTTCAAGGCCCGCATAGCCAAAGGTGAAACCCTCGACAAGCTGCTTCCCGAAGCCTTTGCGGTTGCCCGTGAAGCCGGTAAGCGTGTCATGGGCATGCGCCACTTCGACGTCCAGTTGATCGGCGGCATGACCTTGCATGAAGGCATGATTGCCGAAATGCGTACCGGTGAAGGCAAGACCCTGGTAGCAACCCTGGGTGTTTACCTCAACGCACTGTCCGGCAAGGGCGTGCACGTTGTGACGGTGAACGACTACCTGGCTCGCCGGGACGCCAACTGGATGCGCCCGCTGTATGAATTCCTCGGCCTGACCGTCGGCGTGGTAACGCCGTTCCAGCCGCCGGAAGAGAAGCGCGCCGCCTACGCCGCCGACATCACCTACGGTACCAACAACGAATTCGGTTTCGACTACCTGCGCGACAACATGGCGTTCAGCATGGAAGAAAAATTCCAGCGCGAACTCAATTTTGCCGTGATCGACGAAGTCGACTCCATCCTCATCGACGAAGCCCGTACCCCGCTGATCATCTCCGGCCAGGCCGAAGACAGCTCGCGCCTGTACACCGAGATCAACAAGTTGATCCCGCGCCTCGAGCAGCACATCGAGGAAGTGGAAGGCGTGGTGACCAAAGAAGGTCACTTCACCATCGACGAGAAGACCCGCCAGGTCGAACTCAACGAAGCCGGTCACCAGTTCGTCGAAGACATGCTCACCCAGATCGGCCTGCTGGCCGAAGGCGAGAGCCTGTACTCGGCCCACAACCTGGGCCTGCTGACCCACGTGTATGCCGGCCTGCGTGCCCACAAGCTGTTCCATCGCAATGTCGAATACATCGTGCAGGATGGCCAGGTCGTACTGGTCGACGAACACACCGGGCGTACCATGCCGGGCCGTCGTCTGTCCGAAGGCCTGCACCAGGCCATCGAAGCCAAGGAAATGCTCAACATCCAGGCCGAAAGCCAGACGTTGGCGTCCACCACCTTCCAGAACTACTTCCGTCTGTACAACAAGCTGTCCGGCATGACCGGTACCGCCGACACCGAAGCGTTCGAATTCCACCAGATCTACGGCCTGTCGGTGGTGGTCATCCCGCCGAACAAGCCGCTGGCCCGTAAAGACTTCAACGACCTGGTGTTCCTGACCGCCGAAGAGAAATACGCGGCGATCATCAACGACATCAAGGACGGCATGGCCCAGGGTCGTCCGATCCTGGTAGGTACCGCCACCATCGAGACTTCCGAGCACGTGT
This sequence comes from Pseudomonas sp. NFACC42-2, assembly GCF_900116055.1. Classification (NCBI taxonomy): domain Bacteria; kingdom Pseudomonadati; phylum Pseudomonadota; class Gammaproteobacteria; order Pseudomonadales; family Pseudomonadaceae; genus Pseudomonas; species Pseudomonas sp. NFACC42-2. Next base: position 141,829 of record NZ_FOZO01000009.1, on the reverse strand, counting down.
CCAACCTGCTCAACAAGGAAGGCATCGAGCACAAGGTCCTCAACGCCAAGTTCCACGAAAAAGAAGCCGAGATCATCGCCCAGGCCGGTCGCCCAGGCGCGCTGACCATCGCCACCAACATGGCCGGTCGTGGTACCGACATCCTGCTGGGCGGCAACTGGGAAGTGGAAGTGGCTTCGCTGGACGATCCGACCCCTGAGCAGATCGCCCAGATCAAGGCAGACTGGCAGAAACGCCACCAGGCCGTGCTGGAATCCGGTGGCTTGCAGGTGATCGCATCCGAGCGCCACGAATCCCGTCGTATCGACAACCAGCTGCGTGGTCGTGCCGGCCGCCAGGGTGACGCCGGTTCCAGCCGTTTCTACCTGTCCCTGGAAGACAGCCTGATGCGTATCTTCGCCTCGGATCGGGTGAAGAACTTCATGAAGGCCCTGGGCATGCAGTCCGGTGAAGCGATCGAGCACCGCATGGTGACCAATGCCATCGAGAAGGCCCAGCGCAAGGTAGAAGGCCGTAACTTCGACATTCGTAAGCAACTGCTCGAGTTCGATGACGTCAACAACGAACAGCGTAAAGTGATCTATCACATGCGTAACACGTTGCTGGCCGCCGACAACATTGGCGAAACCATCGCTGATTTCCGTCAGGACGTGCTCAACGCCACCGTCAGCGCACATATCCCGCCACAATCGCTGCCTGAGCAGTGGGATGTCGCCGGCCTGGAAGCGGCGTTGAAGAGCGACTTCGGGGTCGACTTGCCGGTCCAGCAATGGCTCGACGAAGACGACCACCTGTACGAAGAAACCCTGCGCGAGAAGCTCATGACCGAGCTGCTGGCCGCGTACAACGAGAAAGAAGAGCAGGCGAGCGCCGAAGCTCTGCGCACCTTCGAGAAGCAAATCGTACTACGCGTGCTGGACGACCTGTGGAAAGACCACCTGTCGACCATGGACCACCTGCGTCACGGCATCCACCTGCGCGGTTACGCCCAGAAGAACCCGAAGCAGGAGTACAAGCGCGAGTCGTTCACGCTGTTCTCCGAGTTGCTGGATTCGATCAAGCGCGATTCGATTCGCGTGCTGTCCCACGTTCAGGTGCGTCGCGAAGACCCGATCGAGGAAGAAGCGCGCCTGCGCCAGGAGGCCGAGGCACTGGCTGCGCGCATGCAGTTCCAGCACGACGAGGCACCGGGTCTGGAAGCGCCTGAAGTATTGGGTGAAGAGGTCGATGTAGTCCTGGCCCAGACCCCGGTTCGCAACGAGCAGAAGCTGGGCCGCAACGAACTGTGCTGGTGCGGTTCGGGCAAGAAGTACAAACACTGCCACGGCGAAATCAACTAAGATTTTTGCCTGACGCTGCTACACCCCGCGCCGCGACCGGCCCCTGCCGTCGCGGCGTTTTGCCATTAATTTCACCGTCGATCACGACGGCACAGACATCACCTATTTTTAAGGAGCGCATTCATGGCTGTTGGTCTTGGTCCTTTGCCCACATTGCACCCGGTTGCCGGTTTTGAGCTCGGTATAGCTTCGGCCGGCATCAAGCGTCCAGGGCGCAAGGATGTGGTGGTGATGCGCTGTGCCGAAGGCTCGACCGTTGCGGGCGTGTTCACCCTCAACGCCTTCTGCGCCGCGCCGGTGATCCTGGCCAAGCAGCGTGTTGCCGGCTCGATTCGTTACCTGCTGACCAACACCGGCAATGCCAACGCCGGTACCGGTGAGCCTGGGCTGGTCGCCGCCGCACGTACCTGCGCCAAGCTGGCCCAACTGGCCGGCGTGGACGCCAGCCAAGTGCTGCCATACTCCACCGGCGTCATCGGTGAGCCGCTGCCGGTCGAAAAAATCGAAGGCGCCCTGCAAGCCGCGCTGGACGACCTGTCCGTGGATAACTGGGCGGCAGCCGCCACCGGCATCATGACCACCGACACCCTGCCAAAAGGCGCGAGCCGCCAGTTCGTGCACGACGGTGTGACGGTTACCGTGACTGGCATCAGCAAGGGCGCGGGCATGATTCGCCCGAACATGGCCACCATGCTTGGCTATATCGCCACCGACGCCAAGGTTTCCCGCGATGTGCTGCACAGCCTGATCCTGGACGGCGCCAACAAGTCGTTCAACCGCATCACCATTGATGGCGATACGTCCACCAATGACTGCTGCATGCTGATCGCCACCGGCCAGGCCAACCTGCCGGAAATCACCGAGGCCAGCGGCCCGCTGTTCGCGGCGCTGAAGCAGGCGGTGTTCGAGGTGTGCATGGAAGTGGCCCAGGCCATCGTGCGTGACGGTGAAGGCGCGACCAAGTTCGTGACCGTTGAAGTCAACGGCGGCGGCAACCACCAGGAATGCCTGGATGTCGGCTACACCGTGGCCCACTCGCCGCTGATCAAGACCGCGCTGTTCGCCTCCGACCCGAACTGGGGCCGTATTCTGGCTGCCGTCGGCCGTGCCGGCGTGCCGGACCTGGACGTGAGCAAGATCGACGTGTTCCTTGGCGACGTATGCATCGCCAGCCGTGGCGCCCGTGCCGAGACCTACACCGAAGCCCAGGGTTCGGCGGTGATGCAGCAGGAAGAAATCACCATCCGCATCGAACTCGGTCGCGGTGAGTGCAGCGAAACCATCTGGACCACCGACCTGTCCCACGAGTACGTGAAGATCAATGCGGAATACCGCACCTGATAGAAGAGGATAAGCGCGGTGAAACGAGTGCATGTAGCAGCAGCGGTGATCCGCGGTGTCGACGGCAGGATCCTGCTGGCGCGCCGTGCCGATACCCAGCATCAGGGCGGCCTGTGGGAGTTTCCCGGTGGCAAGGTGGAGGCCGATGAGTCGGTCGCCACGGCCCTGTCCCGTGAGTTGCAGGAAGAACTGGGTATCCAGGTCTCCACGGCGCGACCGCTGATCAAGGTGCAACATGACTACCCGGACAAGCAGGTGTTGCTGGATGTCTGGGAAGTCTCGGCTTTTACCGGCGAGCCCCACGGTGCCGAGGGACAACCGCTGGAATGGGTGGCCCCGCGCGATCTGCCCAACTATGAGTTCCCGGCGGCCAATGCGCCGATCGTGGCGGCTGCGCGCTTGCCGGCCGACTACCTGATCACGCCGGGCGAGCTGGAAACGCCCACGCTCTTGCGCGGGATCCAGAAGGCTATCGCCGGTGGCATCAAGCTGATCCAGCTGCGGGCGCCCAACGGTTACGACCCCAAATACCGCGACCTCGCGGTAGATGCGGTGGGCCTGTGCGCCGGGAAGGCGCAGTTGATGCTCAAGGGTCCGTTTGAATGGCTCGGGGACTTCCCGGCGGCCGGCTGGCATATGACTTCGGCCCAACTGCGCAAATATGCGAGCAAGGGCCGGCCGTTGCCGAAGGACCGCTGGTTGGCGGCGTCATGCCATAACGCGGAAGAACTGGCGTTGGCGGAGTTGATGGACGTGGATTTTGTCACGCTGTCGCCGGTGCAGCCGACCCAGACCCATCCCGATGCGCAGCCGTTGGGCTGGGAGCAGGCGGCAGAGTTGATCCGTCGGTTCAGCAAGCCGGTGTTTCTGTTGGGTGGGGTAGGGCCTGCTGAGCGGGAACAGGCTTGGGAAGCCGGCGCTCAAGGTGTCGCAGGGATTCGGGCGTTCTGGCCTGAGGCTTGATGGTGCCCTGAAGGGCCCTATCGGGAGCAAGCCCCCTCCCACATTCGACCGGGTTCCAACTTTGGAATGTGATCAAAGTGTGGGAGGGGGCTTGCCCCCGATGAGGCCCTATCAGTCACCGAATCATCATCAGTGTGGCTTCGCCGCCGCCTGCCACAACACTTCTGCCACCCCCTGGCGCCTGGCGATCACCCTTGCCGCCACAAACAGCAAATCCGACAGCCGATTAATATACGCCAGCCCCACCCCTTCCAACGGCTCGACAGCATTCAAATGCTGACAGCGCCGCTCGGCACTGCGCGCCAGGCTGCGGCACACATGGGCCTGGGCAATCAGCGCTGAACCACCGGGCAAAATGAAATTCTCCAGGGGCCCTAGCTCTTCGTTCCAGCGATCGATCGCCGCTTCCAGCCGATCCACTTCCGCCGCGTTCAATGCCTTGTACTCCGGCATTGCCAACTCCCCACCCAGATCGAACAGTCGATGCTGGCAAGGCGTAAGCACCTCGATCACGTCCTGTAAGCCTGGATACTGCCCGCCGAGGGCTTCGAGATACGCCAGCAGTAACCCCAACTGGCTATTGAGCGTATCGACCTCGCCGATGGCTTCTACCCGGGGATGGTCCTTGGGTACGCGGCGGCCGTCACCGAGGCCGGTTTCGCCTTTATCGCCGGTGCGGGTGTAAATCTTCGACAGGCGAAAGCCCATGGTCAGTGCTCCAGTTGGGTGAGTTCGTAAGGTGGCAGTTGGCCCGCCAGGGGCAGGCGCAAGGTGAAGCAGGTGCCTTGGCCGAGGGTGGAATGCACCTCCATCTGGCCCTTGTGGTTGTTGGTGATGATGAAGTACGACACCGACAGCCCAAGCCCGGTGCCCTGGCCGATTTCCTTGGTGGTAAAGAACGGCTCGAAGGTGCGTTTGCGCACGTTTTCGCTCATGCCAATGCCATTGTCTTCCACCTGGATTTCCGCCCACGGCGGGTTAAGGCGCGTGCGCAGGATGATGCGCCCCGGTTCGCTGTCGTCTTCGCGCAGGTGAATGGCCTGGGCGGCGTTTTTCAGCAGGTTGAGCAGCACCTGTTCCAGTTCGTTGGCCGTGCCGGGCACGGGGCCCAGTTGCGGGTCGAACTGACGGATGATTGCCTGGCCCTTGAAGTCGAAGCCAATGGCCAGGTCAAAGTCGTTACCGGCGATTTCTACCGCCTGGTCGATCAGCGCTGGCAAGTCGCAAGGCGCCATCTGCCGGTTGCTGCGGCGGCTGAAGCTGAGCATGTGGGTGACGATTTTCGCCGCCCGTGCCCCCGCCTGCTGGATACCGTCGAGCAGTTGCGGCACTTCGCGGCTTTGCAGGTAACGGTTGACGGTGTCCAGCTCAACGCCCACCTGTTCGGCGTGTTCCAGGTTCTTGGGCAAGTCGGGGGACAGGCGCCGGCGAATGTTCTGCACGTTATGCAGGATTGCCCCCAACGGGTTGTTGATCTCGTGGGCCATGCCGGCGGCAAGTCCGCCGACGGAAAGCATTTTTTCCGACTGCACCATCATCTCTTCCAGTGACAGGCGCTGGGTGATGTCGTCGATACGGATCACCACGCCGCGCCCGGCACCGCCCATCAGCGGGTAGAAGGTCAGGGCGTAATGCTTGGGTTCGTCGTCCTTGATCCAGGTGACGCGCTCGATGCGTTCCACCGTGTGTTGCTCCACTGTGGCCTTGATCTGCGGCAGGTACGGCTTGAGCGGCTGGAAGGCGAGGTAGATCGGTTGATTCAGCGCTTCATCCAGGCGCGTGCCGGACAGGGCCGTGGCCTCCTGATTCCATTGGGTGACGTAGAGCTGTTCGTCCAGGGCGATCAGTGCCGAAGGCATCGAGTCGATGATGCTGTTCAGGTAGTTCTGGAAACCGGTGAGCTTTTTCTCGATCTTGCTGCGCACCTGGACTTCCAGCTCCAGCTTGCGGTTGGTGTGGCGTGTCTCTTCGGCCAGGCCTTGTGCCTGGTCGTAGGCCGCCTGGGAGTCATCCCGCGCGCGCTTGAGCTGCTGCTCCCGGGCTTCGATGCGCGACAGCATGGTGTTGAAGGCTTCGGCCAGGCTGCCGATTTCATCGCGGTTGCCCCGGCCGGCACGCAGGGCGTAGTTCTCTTCGCGGGTCACCTGGCGTGACAGCTCTTCGAGTTCATGGATCGGCCGAGTGATCAGGCGTTTGATCTGCCGGGCGATGATCAACCACAGCAGCACACTGAAAATCAGGATGCCCAGGCTCGCCGTCAATGTGCCGGTATAGAAGGCCACCGGCAGCTCACTGCTGGCCACCAGCAGCAGGTGGCCGGACGGTTGGCCGGGACGGGGCAGGGTGATGACCTGGTTACTGCGAAATTCGGTCACTCGCCAGGCTTCGATATGCCGGTAGTTGTCCGGCAGGTGCAGGCGATCGCCGTGTTGCATCTGCGCCAGGCGATTGCCTTCGCCGTCGTACAGGGCGGCGGCGCGCAGGGGCGAATAGCTGGTCAGTTCATTGAGCAGCGCATCGGCCTTGGCCGGGGATTCAAGGGCTTCGGCGGCGAGAGCCGGGTTGGATACCAGCCGGCCGATGGCCTGCAAGGCCTGGGGGGCCATGCTTTCCTGGGAGATCCAGTAGGCGGCGCTGATAAAGGTCAGGTTGGCCACCAGCAGGACGGTGGTCAGCAGCACCAGCAGGGCGGCCAGCAGTTTCTGCCCGACCGGTAGGTTTTCTAGACGCTGGCGCAGCGGCATCAGGGTTTTCCCAGGTGATAGACAGGCGGGCAGGGTAGCGCGTGCCTCAGTCGCGGGGCAATCCGCGTGCAAGTAACTGCTCGACCAGGCGCACTTGCAGTTGTTGCACATGGGGCAGGCTCAATTGGTGACGGGCGGCCGCCTGGCAAGCATAGCCCAACAAGTAGCTGATTTCGGTGCGGCGGGCGTTGGCCACGTCCTGGTACATGGAGGAATAGTTGGCGGCCGTGGCCTGGATGACCCGTTCCACTTCCTGGTGCAGATCCCGCGCGGCGGCGGGTTGGCCGCAGCATTCCAGCAGTTCGCCAAGCTCGGCACACAGGGTCGCGACTTCACATTGATGGTTCTGCAGTTCGCCGTTGCGGCACTGGTAAAGCACCGTCAGCGGGTTGATCGCGCAATTGAGCGCCAGTTTGCGCCATAGGCGCGTCAGGATGTCGGTACTCCATTCGTGGGGGATGCCCGCAGCGTGCAAGTCATCCAGCCACAGCGGCGGAATAGGGTGGCTCGCGTCCCCCAGCCAGGTGTAGCCATGGCCGGCGAACACCACGCGCCAGTCACCGTCGCGAAACGCGCCTTCGGTGCTGGAGGCAAAAATGCAGCGCGCCTGGGGCAGTTGCGCGGCCACCGCGTCTTGGCTGCCGAGGCCGTTCTGCAGCAGGATCAGCTCGGCGTCCGATGCCAGGCGGTGTTGCAGCTGTGCGACAGCGCCCTGGGCGTCGTAGGCCTTGCACGCTACCAGCAGGCGATGAATCGGCTCGGGGCTGTCGGGCGTTTCAGCGAACACCGGGTAGGTATGGGCGACGCCGTGTTCCACGAGGGTCAAGCCGGGTGAAGCCCGGTAGCTGGCCAGGCGCCTGGCATCGCGCAGGATCAACCTGACGGGCAAGCCGGCACGAGCCAGGCGGGTGGCCCACAGTGTGCCCAGGCTGCCCGCGCCGAGAATATGCCAGGTGGTCGACATCAGTTTTTGCTCCGTAGGGTCGCTCACAGTGAACGGGACGAAAGAACCGCTATAATGCCCCGGCATTTTAGCTCGGGCGCGCTCCATCTCTACTGAACCCGCCCCTTATATTGGAGAAATCACATGCCTTCGTTCGACGTGGTATCTGAACTGGACAAACACGAAGTCACCAACGCCGTCGAGAACGCCGTCAAGGAGCTGGACCGCCGCTATGACTTGAAAGGCAAGGGCAGCTTCGAATTCAAGGAAAAGGAACTGACCGTCAACCTGACCGCTGAAGCCGATTTCCAGCTGGAAGCGATGATCGAGATCCTCAAGCTGTCGCTGGTCAAGCGCAAGATCGACGCACAGTGCCTTGAAATCAAGGACGCCTACGCCTCCGGCAAGCTGATGAAGCAGGAAGCCGTACTCAAGGAAGGCATCGACAAGGAGCTGGCGAAGAAGATCGTCGCCCATATCAAGGATGCCAAGCTGAAAGTCCAGGCTGCCATCCAGGGTGAGCAGGTTCGCGTCACCGGCAAGAAGCGTGATGACCTGCAGGACGCCATTGCGGCCCTGCGCGCCAAGACCTTCGACATGCCGCTGCAGTTCAATAACTTCCGCGACTGATGGCACATTGGGGAACCTGCGGGCGTTTTCGACGTCCCACGCCCCAGAGCCAGCGCCTGCTCTTGAGCCCTACGGGGCTCATTTGCGTTTTCAGGCAGTCAATAAGCCGCACATCCGCCATACAGGAGAAGCTACATGGATTTAAACGCTGAAATGGATCATTTGATCAAGACCTCGCAGTCATGGATCCCGATGATCATGGAATACGGCAGCCGAGTGTTGCTGGCGGTGATCACCCTGGCCATTGGCTGGTGGCTGATCAACGTATTGACCCACCGCGTGGGCCGCCTGCTGGCCATGCGTAACGCGGACCTGGCGCTGCAGCACTTCATCACCAGCCTGGCGAACATTGCGCTGAAAGTCATGCTGATTGTCAGCGTGGCCTCGATGATCGGCGTGGCGACCACGTCGTTCGTCGCCGCCATCGGTGCCGCTACCTTGGCCATCGGCCTGGCGTTGCAAGGCAGCCTGGCCAACTTTGCCGGTGGCGTGCTGATCCTGTTGTTCCGCCCGTTCCGCATTGGTGACTGGATCGAGGCCCAGGGCACCTCCGGGACCGTCGACAGTATCCAGATCTTCCACACCGTGCTGCGTACCGGCGACAACAAGACTGTCATCGTACCCAACGGCATCCTGTCCAACGGCATCATCACCAACACCAACCGTCAGCCGACCCGCAAGGTGGTGTTTGACGTGGGTGTGGACTACGAGGCGGATCTGCAAAAGGCCCGTGAAGTACTGCTGGACCTGGCAAAAGATCCGCGCGTATTGACGGATCCTGCTGCGGTGGCCGTGGTGTCGACCTTGGGCGATAGCTCGATCACGGTTTCCCTGCGCTGCTGGACCAATACCCCGGATTATTGGGATGTAGTGTTCATGTTGAATGAACTGGCGCGTGATCGTTTAAAGGCAGCGGGGATTGATATTCCATTTCCGCAGCGCGTTATTCGAGTGATGCAGGAAGCAGCTCCGAAGTAAGTGAAAGAAGCGCGTTTAACTTGGCCGAAAGGTCAGGTTAAACGTGTCACCTGAATCTCATTAGTTAGCTTGCTAGTTATTATTTGTCGAAAGAAAACTGCAATGAAAAAGCCGCTCCCTTGTAAACAGGGGAGCGGCTTTTTTGTTTAAGGCCGGGGCCTTAAGTCATCGTTGTAATTGAACCGGCAATTACAAGATGTTCAGCGGGTAGTTTGCGATCAGACGCAGTTCGTCGATCGAAGGCGAACCGTAGTACACGCCATCGCCGGAGCGATAGGTCGCTTGACGCAGACGCAGGCTCAGGTTTTTGGCTGGACCGCTCTGAATCACGTACTTGGCTTCGATATCGCGTTCCCACTCTTTACCATTGTTAGTGGTGCCGGTGTCGGCGCCGCTACCGGTTATGTAACGAGTCATGAAGCTCAAACCAGGAACGCCAAAGGTTGCCATGTTGATGTCGTAACGTGCCTGGTAGGACTTCTCGCCTTCGGCGTTGAAGTCGGAACGGGCAACGGAGTTGGCCAGGAAGACCGTGCCGCCGCCGTCTACGCCGTAGCCGTAGTCGCCGTCGCCGGTAACCTTCTGGGCTGCCAGGGTGAACGTGTGAGCGCCGATGGTGTAGGCGCCCTGCAAGCTGAACGCGCGGTTGTCGAGCTTGGTCGTGCCATCTTTTTCGGCACGCTGCAGGCCGGCACCGTCGCTCTTGGTGTCGTAGATGTTGAAGTCCAGAGCGAAGGACTGGTCATCGCTGAGCGCGTGGGTCCAGTTCACGTTGCTGTAGTACTTGCGGAAGTAGTCTTCGGTTTTAGCGTAGTACAGGCTGCCGGTGAGCTCTGGAGTGAACGAGTATACACCGCCGACAAAGTCGGTCTTGGTCAGGCCCAGGCTGTCATGAAACGTCTGGTTCTGCGCAACACTGGAAGTGAAGTGGCCGCCTTCCAGTTTCAGGCCCTTGATCTCGTTGCTGGTGATCGAGATACCTTGTGGCAGTTCCGGCAGCAGACGGCTGTCGTCGGAAGCGAACACAGGGGCTGTGGTGTATTGGTCACCGACTTTCAGCACGGTGTTGGAGAAGCGGAACTTGATGGCGCCGCCGCCTTTGGAGTAGTCATCTTGCGAACGACCGTCGGAACCGGTGGGGAACAGTCCGGTGCCCGCGCGACCCTTGCCACTGTCGAGCTTGACGCCCAGCAGGCCGATTGCATCGAAACCGACGCCGATAGTGCCTTGGGTGAAGCCCGATTCGAACAGTGCATTGAAGCCCAAGCCCGTTTCTTCAGCACGGCTTTTGCGCTTGCCGTTGACCGTGGCGTAGCCGCCCGCTGGTTCATTACGGAAATCGCGGCTGAAGTACAGCGCGCGAGTATTGATGCTGAACGTACTGTCTTCAACAAAGCCCTTGGAATCGTCCTGGGCGGACGCCATTGCGAACTGCGAGGTGCCTGCTGAAACAGCCAGGGCGATCATGCTCCACTTCATCACGCGCATCGTGATTTGCTCCTTTGGTTTTAGGAAGAGTACTGCCGTCCCACCTGTATTTTTATCTGGGCGGCTCTTTCTTTTTTGTGTCGGCGCAAAGTTATATCACGCAGACTCTATTGACGATACTTACCCATCTTTCCTTTCAGCTTCTTTACGAGGCTGTCGTAAATTGCTAGTTCCATGTCGCAAATTCACAGTCCGAATGTAACGGGACTGACAACTTCAATGCTGTTTTCAAACGTCTTTCAGCGTTTGTCGTCTTCCTTGGTATGCATTGAAACGCCACTGTTTTTTATCGCGAAACACTCACTTCCCTGCAGGTGCCGTTGTCGACGATAGGGGGGTGAATGCAACAAGCGCGCCCAAACCGGTAACTGAATGTCATTTTTTCGTGAAAAACGTTACGACGGGGTAAAAACCGCATAAGCACGGGCTTTTTACGCCGTTTGGTTTGGGCTTGACGCCCGTGTGTTACCGCTGTTGGGGGGTGCAAAAAAACGTTGCCCGAGGAAAACGTTACCGGTCCACCCCCATGGGTGGGTAGTTGGCGGATCTCTTTGAGGCACAAGTGGGTCATTTTGGTGCATCCCGGTGAGGCCCGAGTTAGCGTAGCTCAATTATTCGCCTGCATCGAAAGGGTGCGGTTTTTTTCTCCGGATGCGCCGGGGCTCTCCCGCATTCGCCGTGAAGCCGCCTGCATTCAAAGGTATGCTGGGCGCCAGAACTTGACCTGCCAAACGGAGTGCCCGTGGTGTTCGCCTTAGACCAACGCCTGCAACAAGACACACTGGTGATCGGGGACTTCCCGTTGTGCCGCCTGCTGCTGTCCAATGACTCGAATTACCCCTGGTTCATCCTGGTGCCACGCATCAACGGTATCAGCGAAGTGTTTCAGCTGGATGTCGCAGATCAACGGATCCTCTGGAAGGAAACTACGTTGCTGGCGCAGTTACTCAACGAAGGCCTGGGCGCCGACAAGATGAATATCGGTGCGCTGGGCAATGTCGTCAGCCAATTGCACGTGCATGTGATCGTACGCAAGCGTGATGACGCCGCGTGGCCTGCGCCGGTTTGGGGCAAGCATCCGGCCCAGCCGTACACTGAAGAACAAGTGGCGGCCATTCGTGTGCGCCTGCACGCGTTGCTGCCTGCCGACTTTATCTTTACCCAGGGTTGAACCATGGACTTGCAAGACCGCGTTACCGATCTGGAAAGCCGCCTGGCCTTTCAGGACGACACCATCGAGACCCTCAATGACATCCTGGTCGCCCAGCAGCGTGCGGTTGAACGCCTGCAGCTGCAGATGACCGCGCTGCTCAAGCGTCAGGAAGAAATGGGCGGCCAGTTCGAGACGTCCGAAGAAGAGGCGCCGCCACCGCACTATTAATCCGAGTGCAATAAAAAACCGCGACCCAGCCAGGCTGGATCGCGGTTTTTTTTGCTGCGACGGCTGGAATCAGCGACGCGGCAGGGCAGCGATCACGTCTTCGGCTTGCAGGCCTTTGTCGCGATTCATCACGGAGAACTCCACGCGCTGGCCTTCCACCAGGACGCGATGGCCTTCGCCACGGATAGCCCGGAAGTGGACGAAGATGTCGTCGCCCGAATCGCGGGAAATAAAGCCGAAGCCTTTGGAGGTGTTGAACCACTTGACGGTACCGGTATCCCGATTGGTCATGTCGTAGTTTTGCGACGCGGCCGCCGGGGACGAACGGTAGAAGCTGATGGCCAGGTGAAGAATGATGGCGACCACAGCAATCACCAGGCTGAGCAGGATGGCCGGATGGCCGCCCACTTCAGGCATAGGTGCCAGGAGGGTGAGGGTTTGTACGACAACGGTCAGTACCAGCAGCGCGCTGACCAGGTTTTGCAGTTGATGACGTGTGCCTTTGTTCCAGTAAGGGATTACGGGAGCGAGCGTCAGGTTAAGAAGGCCGAACAAGGCCAGGTACAGAGCGTCGTGTTGTTGCAGGTAGGGCAGGCTTTCAGGTTGCAGGCTCGGGATAAAGGACAGCAGCAACGCTGCAACGCCCGTTAGCAGGTGGACGATTTTCAACATTTTGATTAACTCACGTTAAGACGGATCACAAGGAAGAGCTGACTGGCACGGTTCGCTTCTGAACAATGGGAGGCGTTGGGCACGTGCGCGGGTATCAGCCTATGCCGCTTGCCGTGGAAATTAACGACGGCGACACGCTGCCTATTTAACAGCAAAGGCCGTGCCTACTCAAATCGAGCATTTTCCGCGGTTGAAAGGGGCGTGGCATTTCTGCGTGAAACGCTTGTCCTAGACATGTGCAGGTGTTTCTGGCGGCCTTAAAGGAAATTTCCGACGTGCCCAAAGGCTTGTACTGCACGGGCTGACAGGTCGTGCAGGGGCGATTTGCCGCATGTCGCCCGAGGGTGTCGGGCTGCGTCTCTGCGCCGCTCTTGCTAGAGTGGTCGTGCACCTGATCAATGAATGCTTGTCAATTGAAGGGGATAAACATGGCAATCGATATCGGTATCAGTGAAGAAGATCGTAAATCCATCGTCGATGGGCTTTCACGGCTGCTTTCCGATACCTATGTACTGTACCTGAAGACCCACAACTTCCATTGGAACGTCACGGGCCCCATGTTCCGTACGCTGCACCTGATGTTCGAAGAGCAGTACAACGAACTGGCGCTGGCGGTGGACGCCATAGCCGAGCGTATCCGTGCCCTGGGTTTCCCGGCACCGGGCGCCTATTCGATCTACGCCCGTCTTTCCTCCATCAAGGAAGAAGAGGGCGTTCCCAGCGCAGAAGAGATGATCAAGCAACTGGTGGCGGGCCAGGAGGCGGTCACGCGTACCGCACGCGGTATTTTCCCGTTGCTCGACAAGGTCAGCGATGAGCCGACCGCGGACCTGCTGACCCAGCGCATGCAGGTTCACGAGAAAACCGCGTGGATGCTGCGCTCCCTGCTCGAAAACCAGTAAACGTCACCCACAGTGGCGCCGTTGTGGCGCCACTTGCTTGTTTCCACGCATTTCCTGGCGTTGTCCTACGCCTATCAACGCCCCGTCTTCTGGCTGCCTGCTTCGTCCTGCTGTCTTATAGGGCCACTGTCCAATGGGAGAACCCATGGGCTGTTGTTTGGCAATGGAGTGTCAGGTGTATGTCACGTGGAGTGGATGTGGGAGTGATGGAAACCGGTGGTTTCCACAAGATAAACGTCGACCCCTTCGCCAAGGGGTTCGATATGGGGCTGGCCAAGCCATTGTCCCGGTCGGTAAGGCTCAATGGGTTTTCCACTTGTCTTCGGCTTGAGCAGATCTATTGGAATATCCTCACGGAAATAGCCAGGATCAATGCCTGCTCTGTCAGCGCATTGCTGTCCTATGTCGATCGGGAAGTGCACCTCCGGTATGGAGGAGTGAAGAACTTCAGTGGGTTGGTCAGGGTGGTGTGTGTGGTTCATCTGTTAAAGGGCCGTGCTGCCTCGCCAAGTCCTGAGTAATCGGCAGGCCTCGGGGCTGGTCCACTGTCGAGGTGGGCCTGCCCCGGGCAGAAAGCCGGCTGCGCTGCCTTGATTTACCAGATATAATCCCGCGCTTTGCTGCTGCCGGGGCTTTCTCCCTCTGCTCTTTATCAGGAGCGGGCGCGGCACAGTAACGATCGACCGCCGAGACATCGCCATGCCCATGTACGACTATCAATGTGCTTCCTGTGGACATCAGTTGGAAGCCATCCAGAAGATCAGCGCAGCGCCGCTGGTCGATTGCCCGGCCTGCCAGGCACCCGAGCTCAAGAAGATGTTGTCCATGCCGGGCTTCCGCCTGAGCGGCAGCGGCTGGTACGAGACCGATTTCAAGACCGGTTCGAAGAAGAACCTGGCGGGCGGCGACAAAGCAGACTGAGTTGAACTCCATGCGCAGGCTCCTGCATTATCCGTCCCCTGCTTTAATGTACGGTGACGAGGCAGGCCTCCACCGAATTTCGAATTACGAGAAGTGAAACCACTACCATGATGCGCAGCCACTATTGCGGCCAACTGAACGAGACCCTGGATGGTCAGGAAATCACCCTTTGCGGATGGGTTCACCGTCGCCGCGACCACGGCGGGGTGATCTTCCTCGATATCCGTGATCGTGATGGCCTGGCCCAGGTGGTATTCGATCCGGACCGCGCCGAGAGCTTCGCCGCCGCTGACCGTGTGCGCAGCGAGTATGTCGTGAAGATCACCGGCAAGGTTCGCCTGCGTCCTGCCGGTGCCGTGAACGCGAACATGGCGTCCGGTGCGATCGAAGTGCTGGGCTACGAGCTGGAAGTACTCAACGAATCGGAAACCCCGCCGTTCCCGCTGAACGAATACTCCGACGTCGGCGAAGAAACCCGCCTGCGCTACCGTTTCCTGGACCTGCGTCGTCCGGAAATGGCCGAGAAGCTGCGCCTGCGTTCGCGCATGACCACCAGCATCCGCCGCTTCCTCGACGAGAACGGCTTCCTTGACGTCGAAACGCCTATCCTGACCCGGGCCACCCCGGAAGGCGCGCGGGACTACCTGGTGCCTAGCCGTACCCACGCCGGCAGTTTCTTCGCCTTGCCGCAATCGCCGCAGCTGTTCAAGCAGCTGCTGATGGTGGCCGGTTTCGACCGTTACTACCAGATCGCCAAGTGCTTCCGCGACGAAGACCTGCGCGCCGACCGCCAGCCGGAATTCACCCAGATCGACATCGAGACCAGCTTCCTCGATGAAAAAGAGATCATGGGCATTACCGAGCAGATGATCCGCAACCTGTTCAAGGAAGTGCTGGACCTGGAGTTCGGCGAATTCCCGCACATGACCTTCGAAGAGGCCATGCGCCGCTACGGTTCGGACAAGCCAGACCTGCGTAACCCGCTGGAACTGGTGGACGTGGCCGACCAGCTCACCGAAGTTGATTTCAAGGTGTTCAGCGGCCCGGCCAACGACCCGAAATGCCGCATCGCCGCCCTGCGCGTGCCTGGCGGCGCGAGCATGCCGCGCAAGCAGATCGACGACTACACCAAGTTCGTCGGCATCTACGGGGCCAAGGGCCTGGCGTACATCAAGGTCAACGAGCGCGCCAAGGGTGTTGAAGGCCTGCAGTCGCCAATCGTGAAGAACATCCCGGAAGCCAACCTCAATGTGATCCTGGATCGCGTGGGCGCGGTCGACGGCGACATCGTGTTCTTCGGCGCCGACAAAGCCAAGATCGTCAGCGAAGCCCTGGGCGCGCTGCGGATCAAGCTGGGCCACGACCTGGACCTGCTGACCTGCAAGTGGGCACCGATGTGGGTCGTCGACTTCCCGATGTTCGAAGAGAACGACGACGGCAGCTTCAGCGCCTTGCACCACCCGTTCACCGCGCCGAAGTGCTCGCCCGAAGAGCTGGAAGCCAACCCGGCAGGCGCGCTGTCCCGCGCGTATGACATGGTGTTGAACGGTACTGAGCTGGGTGGCGGTTCGATCCGTATCCACCGCAAAGAGATGCAACAAGCGGTCTTCCGCCTGCTGGGCATCAACGAAGCGGAACAGGAAGAGAAGTTCGGCTTCCTGCTCGACGCCCTGAAATACGGCGCGCCGCCCCACGGTGGCCTGGCTTTCGGCCTCGACCGCCTGGTGATGCTGATGACCGGTGCCCAGTCGATCCGTGAAGTGATCGCCTTCCCGAAAACCCAGAGTGCTGCGGACGTCATGACCCAGGCTCCGGGTGTGGTGGATGCCAAGGCATTGCGCGAGCTGCATATCCGCCTGCGCGAGACGCCGAAGGCTGAGTAAGGCTGCTGCGTGAAAGCGCACTGAGGTTTACGCAGTCTAAAAAGGCGCATCTTCGGATGCGCCTTTGCGTTACAAGGGGTGTATCCCACCCGGGGTGGGGTTGATAAGGTTTCTAGAGAATTTCGGAGTTGTGTTATGGCTGGCCATTCCAAGTGGGCGAACATCAAGCACCGCAAAGAGCGTCAGGATGCCAAGAAAGGCAAGATTTTTACCAAGTGGATCCGTGAGCTGACAGTCGCTGCCCGCCAGGGCGGTGGTGATCCGGGCTCCAACCCGCGTCTGCGCCTGGCGCTGGACAAGGCCCTCGGTGCGAACATGAGTCGCGACATTATCGACCGTGCCGTGGCCCGTGGGGCCGGCGCTGCCGACACCGACGACATGGTCGAGTTGACCTACGAAGGCTACGGCCCGGGTGGCGTGGCGGTGATGGTCGAATGCATGACCGATAACCGCAACCGTACTGCCGCCGCCGTGCGTCATGCGTTCAGCAAGTGTGGCGGCAACCTGGGGACAGACGGTTCGGTGGCCTACCTGTTCGAACGCAAGGGGCAGATCTCCTTCGCGCCGGGTGTGGATGAAGATGCACTGATGGAAGCGGCGATGGAGGCGGATGCCGACGACGTGGTGACCAATGAAGATGGCTCCATCGACGTGTTTACCTCGTTCGCCGGCTTCTACGCCGTGCGTAACGCCCTGGAAGCGGCCGGTTTCAAAGGCTCCGACGCCGAGATCGTGATGCTGCCGACCACCAGTGCCGAGTTGGACCTGGACGGTGCGCAGAAAGTGCTGAAGATGCTCGATATGCTCGAAGACCTGGATGATGTACAAAACGTGTATTCCAACGCCGACATCCCGGAATCCGTGGCCGAACAGCTAGGCTGAAGAATGACGTAGATCCAAATGTGGGAGGGGGCTTGCTCCCGATGGCGGTGTATCAGTCAGCCTATGTCTAACTGGACGATCGCCATCGGGAGCAAGCCCCCTCCCACATTAGAACTACGGTGTATCAAAAAATGTGTTTATCCGACCTGCAGGCGTTATGACTTTAATCCTAGGTATCGACCCCGGTTCGCGCATCACCGGCTTTGGTGTGGTGCAACACACCCCGCGCGGCTGCGTCTACGTCGCTTCGGGCTGTATCCGTACCGGCGCAGGCGAGTTGGCTGAGCGCCTGCAGATCGTCTATCGCGGCGTGCGTGAAGTGATCCAGACCTACGGACCGGTGACCATGGGCATCGAAAAGGTGTTCATGGCAAAAAACGCAGATTCGGCGTTGAAGCTCGGCCAGGCCCGTGGCGCCGCCATCGTCGCCGGCGCCGAGGAGGGCATGGAGATCGCCGAGTACACCGCGACCCAGGTCAAACAGGCCGTGGTCGGCACCGGCGCGGCCAATAAAGAGCAGGTGCAGATGATGGTCATGCACATGCTCAAGCTCACCTCAAAGCCGCAGATCGATGCCTCCGACGCCCTGGCTATTGCCATCTGCCATGCGCACACTCGTTCCAGCCTGCTGCCTCACGGCTTGGGCACGGCACGCAGTCGTGGCGGGCGCCTGCGTCTCTGATAGCATCAGCGCAATCGTTATTTCCGGTCAGGCCTCGCTCTGACCCCAAGCTTTAAGGATCTGAACCGTGATTGGACGCTTGCGCGGCACCCTGGCTGAGAAACAGCCGCCGCACCTGATTCTGGATGTAAACGGGCTGGGGTATGAGCTGGAAGTGCCCATGACCACCCTGTATCGCCTGCCGTCGGTCGGTGAACCCATAACGCTGCATACCCATCTGGTGGTGCGCGAAGATGCGCAACTACTCTATGGTTTCATTGGCAAGCGTGACCGCGACTTCTTCCGCGAGTTGATTCGCCTCAATGGCGTGGGGCCTAAATTGGCCCTGGCGTTGATGTCGAGCCTGGAAGTGGATGAGCTGGTACGTGCCGTGTCGGCCCAGGACACCTCGGCGCTGACCAAGGTGCCGGGCGTGGGCAAGAAAACCGCCGAGCGCCTGCTGGTAGAACTCAAGGACCGCTTCAAGGCCTGGGAGGTGGTGCCGAGCATGTTCGCTCTGGTGCCGAACCAGCCGGATATGCCGGCGGGCCAGGTCGCGAGTGCTGAAAGCGACGCCGTCAGTGCGCTGATCTCCCTGGGCTACAAACCCCAGGAGGCCAGCAAGGCCGTCTCGGCCATCAAGGACAAGAACCTGAGCAGCGAAGACATGATCCGCCGAGCCCTGAAGGGAATGATTTAAGTGATTGAAGCTGATCGTCTGATCGCGGCCACCGGGCCTCGTGACCGTGAAGAAGTCCAGGACCGCGCCATCCGCCCCCTGAGCCTTGCCGACTACATCGGCCAGCCCACCGTGCGCGAGCAGATGGAGTTGTTTATCCAGGCCGCGCGCGGGCGCAGTGAGTCCTTGGACCATACCTTGATCTTCGGACCGCCGGGGCTGGGTAAAACCACCCTGGCCAACATCATTGCCCAGGAAATGGGCGTGTCGATCAAGTCCACCTCCGGCCCGGTGCTGGAGCGGCCAGGTGATTTGGCTGCCTTGCTCACCAATCTTGAGCCCCACGATGTGCTGTTTATCGACGAAATCCACCGGCTCTCGCCAATCGTCGAGGAAGTCCTGTACCCGGCGATGGAAGATTTCCAGCTCGACATCATGATCGGCGAAGGTCCGGCGGCCCGCTCGATCAAGCTCGACCTGCCACCGTTCACGCTGGTGGGCGCGACTACGCGGGCGGGCATGTTGACCAACCCGCTGCGAGACCGTTTCGGCATTGTTCAACGTCTTGAGTTCTACAGTACCGCCGATCTGGCGACCATCGTCAGCCGTTCGGCCAGTATTCTTGGCTTGCCCCTGGACCCGGAAGGCGCGTTCGAAATTGCCCGTCGGGCCCGGGGCACGCCACGGATTGCCAACCGCCTGTTGCGTCGCGTGCGTGACTTTGCCGAAGTCCGGGCCAAGGGGCACATCACCAAGGCCGTGGCGGACCTGGCCCTGAACCTGCTGGATGTGGACGAGCACGGCTTCGATCATCAGGATCGACGTCTACTCTTGACCATGATCGAGAAGTTCGACGGCGGTCCGGTAGGTGTCGACAGCCTGGCGGCGGCCATCAGTGAAGAGCGCCATACCATCGAGGATGTGCTGGAGCCGTACCTGATCCAGCAGGGCTATATCATGCGCACGCCAAGGGGGCGGGTGGTGACGCGCCATGCCTATCTGCACTTCGGGCTAAACATTCCGTCACGATTGGGTGAGATGCCCGTGGTAGACGAATTCCTTGATGCAGTGGACGATTAAAAGCTTCACGCCAGTCGATTTATTCGATGTTTGTGCTGTCCTAGTGGCTGGCGTCGTCATTCAGTCACTGGATATGTTTTTCGAGAATGAAAAAACAGTTGCCCCAGCGGATTGGCAACCTGAGGAGTAAGCACTAGAGTATGCGCGCGCAAAACGGGGATCAGTCGTTCGCACATCGCTGTCGCGTTTATTACGAGGACACCGATGCCGGCGGCATCGTGTATTACGTCAATTATCTCAAGTTCATGGAGCGGGCTCGTACCGAGCGGCTACGGGAGCTGGGCTTTGCCCAATCCCAGCTGGCAGGGGAGGACCTGTTATTCGTCGTGCATTCCAGCGAGGCGCGCTACCACGCACCGGCGCGACTGGACGACGAGTTGCTGGTCAGCGCTGAAGTAATCGAATTGAACCGTGCCAGCCTGCGTTTCAAGCAGCAGGTCAGGCGGGCAACGGATGCAACGCTGCTCTGTGAGGGGCAGTTCCTGGTGGCGTGTGTGCGCACCAACAGTTTGAAACCTCGGGCCATTCCCGAAACTCTACGTGCGGCCTTTGCCGC
The DNA here is from genome assembly GCF_900116055.1 of Pseudomonas sp. NFACC42-2. NCBI lineage: Bacteria > Pseudomonadati > Pseudomonadota > Gammaproteobacteria > Pseudomonadales > Pseudomonadaceae > Pseudomonas > Pseudomonas sp. NFACC42-2. The sequence goes on along the minus strand of NZ_FOZO01000009.1, from coordinate 121,785 downwards.
CGTGAGCGGCGCGGGTAAACAATCAAAGCAGGAGATTTAGCGTGGAACCTACCGTCGTCGACCATTCCTCCATGTGGAGCCTGGTCAGCAATGCCAGTGTCGTGGTTCAACTGGTGATGCTGACCCTGGTAGCCGCATCGGTTACCTCTTGGGTCATGATTTTTCAGCGCAGCAACCTGCTGCGCGCCGGTCGACGTGCCCTGGAGAGCTTTGAAGAGCGCTTCTGGTCGGGTATCGACCTGTCCAAGCTGTACCGCCAGGCCGGCAGCAACCCGGACCCGGATTCGGGCGTCGAGCAGATCTTCCGCGCCGGCTTCAAGGAGTTCTCGCGCCTGCGCCAACAGCCGGGTGTTGATCCGGAAGCGGTCATGGAAGGCGTGGCCCGTGCCATGCGCGTCGCCATTTCCCGTGAAGAAGAGAAGCTGGAGCAGAGCCTGCCGTTCCTCGCTACCGTCGGTTCCGTCAGCCCGTACATCGGCCTGTTCGGTACCGTGTGGGGGATCATGAACTCGTTCCGCGGCCTGGCCCAGGCCCAGCAAGCGACCCTGGCCACCGTGGCCCCGGGTATTGCCGAAGCCCTGATCGCCACCGCGATCGGCCTGTTCGCCGCTATCCCCGCAGTAATTGCCTACAACCGCTTTGCCGCCACCAGCGAAACGTTGATCGGCCGTTACTACACCTTCGCCGATGAATTCCAGGCGATCCTGCACCGTAAAGTGCACACCAGCGAAGAATAAGCAGGTAATTCCCAATGGCTTTAATCGCTCGAGCTCGCAAAAAGCGCAAGCCGGTCGCCGAGATGAACGTAGTGCCCTACATCGACGTGATGCTGGTGCTGCTGGTGATCTTCATGGTGACCGCGCCGATGCTCAACCAGGGCGTGAAGGTTGATCTGCCCAAGGTTTCCAGTGAAGCCTTGCCGCAGGACAACAACACTCAGGTCCTGACCATTTCGATCAAGGCTGACAAGACCTATTACTGGAACCTTGGCAGCGAAGTCGACACGCAGAAACAGCAGGACAAAGCCTTGACCCTGCCGGCGATGACCGATGCGGTGACCAAGATCATTCGCTCCGGCAACGAAGGCGGCAAGCACACCCAGGTGTTCATCCGCGGCGACAAGTCGGTCGACTACGGTTCCGTCATGGGCGCCATGGGCGGGCTGCAGAAGGCCGGCGTCGGTAACGTTGGCTTGATTACCGAGGCGCCCTGATGCACCAACAGCGAGAGCCGTCCGCCTCGGAAAGCTTCTTCTGGCCTAGCGTCTGGGCAATTGCCCTGCACGTCCTGGTCTTTGGCATGCTGTTCGTCAGCTTTGCCATGACCCCGGACCTGCCGCCAGCCAAGCCGATCGTGCAGGCGACCCTGTATCAGCTGAAATCGAAAAGCCAGGCCACCACCCAGACCAATCAGAAGATTGCGGGTGAGGCCCAGAAGTCGGCTGCGCGCCAGACTGAAGTCGAACAGATGGAACAGAAGAAGGTCGAGCAGGAAGCGGTGAAGGCTGCTGCGGAACAAAAGAAAGAAGAGGCGGCTCAAAAGGCCGAGGAATCGAAAAAGGCTGACGAAGCCAAGAAGGCCGACGAGGCGAAAAAGGCTGATGAAGCCAAGAAAGCCGAGAAAGCTGCCGAAGCTAAAAAAGCTGAAGAGAAACAATTGGCTGATATAGCCAAGAAGAAATCTGAAGAAGAAGCCAAGAAGGCTGCCGAAGAAGAGGCCAAGAAAAAGGCCGCTGAAGACGCCAAGAAGAAAATAGTCGAAGACGCGAAGAAAAAAGCCGCCGAAGACGCCAAGAAAAAAGCTGAAGCAGACGAGGCGAAGAAGAAAATCGCCGACGACGCGAAGAAGAAAGCTGCCGCCGATGCCACCAAGAAAAAGGCCCAGGAAGCAGCGCGTAAATCCGCCGAAGAGAAAAAGGCCCAGGCCTTGGCAGATTTGCTCTCCGACACGCCGCAGCGTCAGCAAGCCTTGGCCGATGAACGTGGCGATGAAGTCGCGGGCAGTTTCGACGACCTGATTCGGGCGCGGGCAGCAGAAGGCTGGACACGTCCACCTTCGGCGCGCAAAGGCATGACAGTAGTGCTGCAGATCGGCATGTTGCCGGACGGTACGGTGACTTCGGTCAGCGTGGCCAAGTCCAGTGGTGACGGTTCGTTCGACAGTTCGGCGGTTGCCGCGGTCAAGAATATTGGCCGGTTGACCGAGATGCAGGGAATGAAACCAAGCGACTTCGCTCCCTATCGTTCATTCAAGATGACATTCACACCTGAGGATCTAGCCTTGTGAGAAACCTTCTTCGAGGAATGCTTGTCGTTATTTGCTGTATGGCAGGGATAGCGGCGGCGGATGAAAAGAACATCCTGGTCACCAGCGGCAGCGATCGGGCCACCCCGATCGCGGTAGTGCCGTTTGGCTGGCAGGGCGGCAGCGTGCTGCCGGACGACATGGCCCAGATCGTCAGCGACGACCTGCGCAATTCCGGTTACTACGCACCGATTCCGAAAGGCAACATGATCAGCCAGCCCACCCAGGCCAGCGAAGTCATCTTCCGTGACTGGAAAGCGGTGGGCGCGCAGTACCTGATGGTCGGCAGCATCACGCCGGCCGGCGGTCGCCTGCAGATCCAGTACACCTTGTTCAACGTGGCCACCGAGCAGCAGGTCCTGACCGGCAGCGTATCGGGTACCGCCGAACAACTGCGCGACATGGCCCACTACATCTCGGACCAGTCGTTTGAAAAGCTCACCGGTATCAAGGGTGCGTTCTCGACGCGTCTGCTTTATGTAACGGCCGAGCGTTTCTCCGTAGACAACACTCGCTACACCCTGCAGCGTTCGGACTACGACGGTGCGCGGGCAGTGACCTTGCTGCAATCCCGTGAGCCAATCCTGTCGCCGCGCTTCGCGCCGGACGGCAAGCGTATTGCCTACGTGTCTTTCGAACAGAAGCGTCCGCGTATCTTCGTCCAGCACATCGATACTGGCCGTCGTGAGCAGATCACCAACTTCGAAGGCCTCAACGGTGCACCGGCCTGGTCGCCGGATGGTTCGCGCCTGGCATTCGTACTGTCCAAGGACGGCAACCCGGACATCTACGTGATGAACATGGCTTCGCGCCAGATCAGCCGCGTGACCAGCGGTCCTGGTATCAACACCGAACCGTTCTGGGGCAAGGATGGTTCGACCATCTACTTCACCTCGGACCGCGGCGGCAAGCCACAGATCTACAAGACGAGCGTTGGCGGCGGGGGTGCGGAACGCGTGACCTTTATAGGTAACTACAACGCCAATCCTAAGCTTTCGGCTGATGAAAAGACGTTGGTGATGATTCACCGTCAGGATGGTTTCACTAATTTCCGGGTTGCGGCCCAGGATTTGCAGCGTGGAACGGTAAAAATCCTCACAGATACCAACCTTGATGAGTCAGCTACTGTTGCGCCCAACGGCACCATGGTAATCTACGCCACCCGCCAGCAGGGCCGGGGAGTCTTGATGCTCGTGTCCATTAATGGACGCGTAAGGCTCCCGCTTCCTACCGCACAAGGCGAAGTCAGAGAACCGTCCTGGTCCCCTTACCTGAACTGACGCGGCGCTACAAAAAGAAGTACTTAACACACTGGGGTTCATTAGGAGTTTCACGATGGAAATGCTGAAGTTTGGTAAGTTTGCTGCTCTGGCTCTGGCTCTGTCCGTAGCCGTTGGTTGCTCGTCTAAAGGCGGCGACAATGCCGGTGAAGGCGCAGCTGTTGATCCAAACGCTGGTTACGGCGCTAACACTGGTGCAGTTGACGGCTCCCTGAGCGAAGAAGCTGCTCTGCGCGCTATCACCACTTTCTACTTCGAATACGACAGTTCGGACCTGAAACCAGAAGCCATGCGCGCTCTGGACGTTCACGCGAAGGACCTGAAAGCTAACGGCGCTCGCGTTGTTCTGGAAGGTAACACTGACGAACGTGGTACTCGTGAGTACAACATGGCACTGGGCGAGCGTCGTGCGAAAGCCGTTCAGCGCTACCTGGTACTGCAAGGTGTTGCTCCAGGCCAACTGGAACTGGTTTCCTACGGTAAAGAGCGTCCAGTTGCTACTGGCCACGACGAGCAGTCCTGGGCTCAAAACCGTCGCGTCGAACTGCGTAAGTAATTCGTCATGCGAACGTGCCGTCGTGCTCTAACTGTATTGGCTCTCAGCCTCGCCCCGCTTGCGGTGTGGGCTGCGGTTCCTGTGGAAGACAGCAACTCTGGCTATAACAATAGCGGGAGCAGCTATCCGCCAGCGGGTTATGGCACGAACGGCGCCTATGCTGGGGGGGCGGCTACGTCCGCTCCCTCGGCACAGGGCGAACTGTTCAACCAGCTGCAACGCATGCAGGATCAATTGGCGCAGCAACAAGGCACCATTGAAGTTCTGCAAAATGAGGTGCGTCAGCTGAAGCAGGAAGGCCTGGAGCGTTACCAGGATCTTGATCGACGTATAGGAGCCGGTGTTACACCTGCCGCTACTCCTGATAATTCTTCTGCCGGTGGCGCGCCCAGCGCGGCTATCGGTGGTGCAGCAGCAGGGGCCGCCGCTGCGAGCCAAGCCCCTGCCGCCAGCAGTGAGCCGGGTGATCCGGCGAAGGAAAAGCTGTATTACGATGCAGCCTTCGACCTGATCAAGGCCAAGGATTTCGATAAGGCCAGCAAAGCCTTTACCGCCTTCCTGGGCCGCTACCCAAACAGCCAGTACGCGGGCAACGCCCAATACTGGTTGGGCGAGGTGAATCTGGCAAAGGGTGATCTGCAGGGGGCGGGCCAGGCATTTGCCAAGGTCAGTCAACTGTACCCCAAGCACGCCAAGGTGCCCGACTCGCTGTATAAACTCGCTGACGTAGAACGCCGCCTGGGTCATACCGACAAGGTCAAAGGCATTCTGCAGCAGGTCGTAGCCCAGTATCCGGGTACCTCCGCTGCACAGTTGGCCCAACGGGATCTGCAACGCTTGTAAGCGATGCAGCCGTTTAGAAGAAACCCGCGCCTGGCGCGGGTTTTTTCGTTAGAATCCACGCCCTTTTATGACACACGCTTCCTGGGGCCTACGCGTTGGCGGGGTTCCTTGAAGTGCCTGACGGAGGCGGACAGCCTGTTTAGCTGTTACGCCCGTGGCGACTATGCAAGACACATTACGCATCACCGAAGTTTTTTACTCGTTACAGGGTGAAACGCGAACCGCTGGCCTGCCCACGGTTTTTGTGCGCCTGACCGGTTGCCCCTTGCGTTGCCAATACTGTGACAGCGCCTACGCCTTCAGTGGCGGCACCGTGCGCACCCTCGAAGACATCCTGGAGCAGGTTGCCGGCTACCGGCCCCGCTACGTCTGTGTAACGGGTGGCGAGCCCCTGGCCCAGCCCAACGCCATCCCCTTGCTCAAACAGCTGTGTGATGCCGGTTACGAGGTCTCCCTGGAAACCAGCGGGGCCCTGGATATTTCCGCTGTAGACCCGCGTGTCAGCCGGGTGGTTGACCTCAAGACGCCGGGCTCCAAGGAAGTGCACCGCAACCGCTACGAGAACATCGAACTGCTGACGCCCAACGATCAGGTCAAGTTCGTGATTTGTTCCCGTGAAGACTACGACTGGGCCAATTCCAAGTTGATCCAGTACGGCCTTGACCGCCGTGCCGGTGAGGTATTGTTCTCTCCCAGCCACCACGACCTGAACGCGCGCGATCTGGCCGACTGGGTGGTTGCCGATAACCTGCCCGTACGCCTGCAATTGCAGCTGCATAAATACCTGTGGAACGACGAACCGGGGCGCTGAGATGACTGATCAAAAGCGCGCGGTCATCCTGCTGTCCGGTGGCCTCGACTCCGCGACGTTAGTGGCCATGGTTCGCGCCGAAGGCTACAGCTGTTACACCATGAGCTTCGACTACGGCCAGCGTCACCGCGCCGAGCTGGAGGCCGCCGTCCGTGTTGCCCAAGACCTGGGCGTGGTCGAACACAAGGTGATTGGCCTGAACCTCGACGGCATGGGGGGCTCGGCCTTGACCGACAGCGCTATCGACGTCCCTGAGGGGCCCACCCAAGGCATCCCGGTCACCTACGTACCGGCACGCAACACCGTGTTCCTGTCCCTGGCCCTGGGCTGGGCGGAGGTTCTGAATGCCCGGGACATCTTCATCGGGGTTAATGCCCTTGATTACAACGGCTACCCGGACTGCCGCCCCGAATACGTCGAGTCGTTCGAGCGTATGGCCAATTTGGCGACAAAAGCCGGGGTAGAAGGGCAGGGTTTCCGGATCCAGGCACCGCTGCAAAACCTGAGCAAGGCCGCTATCGTGAAGGTTGGCGTAGGACTCGGTGTCGATTACTCGCTGACAGTTTCCTGCTATCAGGCAGACGATGACGGCCGTGCCTGTGGGAAATGCGACAGCTGCCGACTGCGTGCAGAGGGCTTCCAAATGGCCGGAATTACGGACCCGACGCGTTATTTCTGATTTATTTCAAATAAGGTGTTGAATAATCCTTAGAAATCAGTATTATACGCGCCACCACACAGCGGGTCGTTAGCTCAGTTGGTAGAGCAGTTGGCTTTTAACCAATTGGTCGTAGGTTCGAATCCCACACGACCCACCATTTTTGGCGGTTTAGAAAATCCGGAAGGCCCACGCAAGTGAGGATTTCCGGGTTTTTTTTTGCCTGCGATTTGGTGCTTACCTGCCGGTGCGCAATGCACCCAAGCTATACCAGCATTTGGCAAACCTCCCTGTTGACTCTCCTGTTACGGGCACACCCTATCCTGCCCGCTCGACTTTTTCAGGATGAAGTGATGATGAGCAAGCGAGTACTGGTGATTCTGGGGCACCCCTCAACCGACAGTTTCTGTGGGGCATTGACCGACACCTATGTGAAGGCGGCCACAGAGGCCGGGCACGATGTGCGTCTGTTACGCCTGGATGCACTGCGGTTTGATCCAGTGCTGCACGATGGCTACAAACAGGTTCAGTTGCTGGAGCCCGATCTGCTCAAGGCCCAGGCCGATATCACGTGGGCTGAGCACCTGGCGTTTGTCTATCCCATCTGGTGGGGCGGAATTCCGGCCCTGATGAAAGGCTTCTTCGATCGGATATTCCTTCCCGGTTTTGCCTTCAAGTACCGCGAAGGCAATGCCTTTCCCGACAAGCTTTTGAAGGGGCGCACGGCTCACCTGCTGGTCACGATGGATACCCCGCCGTGGTACTACAAGTGGGTCTACCGCATGCCGGGCCTGCACCAGGTGCGCAAGACCACCCTGGAGTTCTGCGGCATCAAACCATTGAAGACCCTCACGTTCGGGCCAATCCTCGGTTCCGACGCCTCCCTGCGCGAAGCCTGGCTCAAGCAAGCCCAGGCTATCGCTGGTCGCTGACACCCCGATTGCCCGGCATCGCCTTGCAGCAGGCGATGTCGGCTTCATCCCTGCGATACATTGCCTTTTGACACCTTCGAGTTTCCGACCCCGTAGACATGTGTGAAGATGCGGCGCGCCAAAGTGCTCTCCCCACTCTTGTGCCAAAAAAGGACTTTTCATGTATATCGGCAAAGCCGCTCAGCTATCGGGTACTACCGTCAAGACGATCCGCCACTATGAAGACATTGGCTTGCTGCCGCCGCCCGTGCGCGAAGGTAAGTATCGGGTTTATAACCAGCAATGCGTTGAGCTGTTGACGTTCATCAAGTGTGCTCAGCAGCTGGGTTTCAAGCTTAAGGAAATGCAGGCGATTCTTCAGGACCACCGGGGCCTGGAGCTGCCGTGGGATTTGGCCAACCAGGCCATTGCCGATAAAAAGCTCGAGCTGAAAGCCCAGATCGAAGGGCTGCAAAACATCTACGACGGTCTTGAGCAGTTCGAAAGCAACCTCAAGGACGCCCTGTACCAATGCCAGTTTGAGCCTCTTTCCAAAACGGTCTGAACGAACTTGCTGCATGAACTCTGCCCGCTGACGGCTATGTGCTTGAGGTGATTTCTGAAGGCGGGGGAGACCCAAGGTACCATTGCGGTTTTTAATCGACAGGCGCACGCGTCAAAGCCAGATTAGGCTTTTGAAACCATTGGATATTCTGTAGCCTTGCGCAGCTTCACCTTTACCCGTGCTTGATGAACACAATCACTTCGTCCGGCGGCGCCCGAAGGGCTCCAGAGCCGGTGGTACACTCGACTTTCGCGCTACTGCGCCTGCAGGTCTTGCGAACATGACGCACATTTCCGAACGCCTACTGGTTCAAGCCCACCTCGACGCCAAGCAGCCCAAGGCCCTCAGCGCCGAGGAAGAGGCGAGCCTGCGTGCCGCCATCGCTGCCGAGCTCAAGGCTCAGGACGCGGTGCTGGTTGCCCACTTCTATTGCGATCCGGTGATCCAGGCCCTGGCCGAAGAAACCGGCGGCTGTGTCTCCGACTCCCTGGAAATGGCCCGCTTCGGCGCAGCCCACCCGGCCAAGACCGTACTGGTCGCCGGTGTACGTTTCATGGGCGAGACCGCCAAAATCCTCACCCCCGAAAAACGCATCCTCATGCCGACCCTGGAAGCCACCTGCTCCCTGGACCTGGGGTGTCCGGTGGATGAGTTTTCGGCGTTCTGCGACCAGCATCCCGAGCGCACCGTGGTGGTGTATGCCAACACTTCGGCGGCGGTCAAGGCCCGGGCCGATTGGGTGGTGACCTCCAGCTGCGCGCTGGAAATCGTCGAAAGCCTGATGGACAACGGCGAGACTATCATCTGGGGCCCGGACAAGCACCTGGGTACCTACATCCAGCGCCAGACCGGCGCCGACATGCTGCTGTGGGACGGTGCGTGCATCGTCCACGAGGAGTTCAAGTCCAAGCAGTTGGAAGACATGAAGGCGCTGTACCCGGACGCAGCGATCCTGGTGCACCCTGAATCGCCGACCTCGGTGATCGAACTGGCCGACGCGGTGGGCTCCACCAGCCAGTTGATTGCGGCGGCACAGCGGCTGCCGAACAAGACCTTCATCGTGGCGACCGACCGCGGCATCTTCTACAAGATGCAGCAGCTGTGCCCGGACAAGGTCTTCGTCGAAGCGCCCACGGCCGGTAACGGTGCTGCGTGCCGCAGTTGCGCGCACTGCCCGTGGATGGCGATGAATACGCTGGAGCGCACGCTGCAGTGCCTGCGTGAGGGCAGTAACGAGATCTTCGTCGAGCCGTCGGTGATTCCTCACGCCGTGCGACCGCTCAAGCGCATGCTGGATTTCACCCAGGCTGCGCGCCTGAAGCTGGCGGGTAACGCCTGAATCGAGGCGAGCTCGGTTAAACATGTGGGAGGGGGCAAGCCCCCGCCCACATTTTGATTTCGTTCAGGCAGCGGGTTATTTCTTTTGCTTCGGGATGCGCACCAACTGCGTATCCGAGTAGATGTCATGCCAGCTGCGTTTGTGCTTGTCGAACAACGACCAGACAAACCCCAGCCCCACGCATAACCACGACGCAATCGACACCACAAAGCGCAACAGCGCCTGCCACAGGCTGATCCGCGAGCCGTCGGCGTTTTGCACGCGCACGCCCCAGACCTGCATGCCCAGGGTTTGCCCGGAATGGGTCCAGAACTTGGCAAAGAAACCAAACAGCACAAAGAACAGAATCGTCGACAGCAGCGGGTCACCGTCCAGTGCGCCAGATTCGGTGAGGGTGCGCATCCTGGCTTCGCCCACGAACGCGATCCACACCAGCTTGTAGATAAACGCGGTGACGATCAGCAGCGCGGTGCACAACAGGAAGTCATAGAACATCGCTGCCAGGCGACGGCCCAGGCCAACGGCGGGGAACTCGCCTTGGGGACTCAGCAAGGGTTTGGACATGGCAGGGCTCTCAGAGGAAAAAAATCATTTTACGGAATAGCGCCCATAAAAAAGCCCCTGATGTCATGTCAGGGGCTTTTTGTCGCAGGAAGGATCAGCCTTCTGCTTGTACTTCGTCAGCCTGCATGCCTTTCTGGCCTTGAACTGCAACGAAGGTGACCTTCTGGCCTTCCTTCAGGCTTTTGAAGCCGTTGCCTTGAATAGCGCGGAAATGCACGAACAGATCCGGACCGCTTTCTGGAGTGATAAAACCAAACCCTTTCTCGTCGTTAAACCACTTGACGGTACCGCTCTGACGATCAGCCATTTTCTTATTTCCTTGACGCTAAAAATTAATGACAGCCCCTTTCACATGAAAGAGTACTGGGCTGGGTTGCAGGAAAGTAAGAGACGTCGAACGGGTTGTAGCACAACTACTTCAGCTACTGCCCAGGTCCAGGTTCCAAGCGACCCATGCAAACACAGTGGGCAAACTCTACGCCAACTAATGGAGAAAAAACAAGCCCTGGCAAAAGCCCAGGTTTTGCTCGGCTTCATGACACTTCGTTGAATAATGTGGAACCGACTTATTCGATAGAATGGGTCACTTGTTATAGGTTAATTCCTATAATAATGCCTATCGTTGCTGCACTGTTTTATGGCGGTTGCGTTACAGATTAGTGCACGTTAACGCAACCGCGTTACTTATAGGAACATTCAATCAGCCACGGTAGTAACGTTGCGGCACAAATGGCATTTTGCTTACACGAAGTGGCACTTTTTTCCCACGCACCAACGCAGAGACTTCGGTGTCCAGTGCGGTGAATGCGCTGTCCAGGTAACCCATGGCCAGTGGGCCACCCAGGCTCGGGCCAAAGCCACCGCTGCACACGCTGCCGATCACGCTGCCGTGTGCATCGACGATCTCTGCGCCTTCACGTACAGGTGTGCGTTCCTGGGGCAGCAGGCCTACGCGCTTGCGGCTTACACCGGTTTGCTGCTGGGTGAAGATGCGATCGGCACCCGGGAAGCCACCGGCACGCGCACCGTCGGCACGACGGGCCTTGGAGATAGCCCACAGGAGGCTGGCTTCGATCGGGGTGGTCTCGGTGTTCATGTCGTGGCCGTACAGGCACAGACCGGCCTCCAGGCGCAGCGAGTCACGGGCGCCCAGGCCGATGGCCTGCACTTCGTCCTCGGCCAGCAGGCTGCGCGCCAGGCTTTCGGCGCTGGCGGCAGGCACGGAGATTTCAAAACCATCTTCACCGGTGTAGCCCGAGCGGCTGACATAGCAGTCCACGCCCAGCAGGCGCACCGGGGCGAATTGCATGAAGGTCATCCGGGTGACTTCCGGGGCCAGGCGCGCCAATACCTTCACTGCGGCCGGGCCTTGCAGGGCCAGCAGCGCGCGTTCTTCGAACAGCGGCTCGATGCGGCACTGCTCGCCGATATGCTGGCGCAGGTGCGCCAGGTCCTGGTCCTTGCAGGCCGCGTTGACTACCAGGAACAGTTCGTCGTTACCCAGGTTCGCCACCATCAGGTCGTCGAGGATGCCGCCCTGTTCATTGGTGAACATGGCGTAGCGCTGCATGCCGACCGGCAGGTCGATGATGTCGACCGGTACCAGGGTTTCCAGGGCCTTGGCGGCATTGGCGCCGGTCAGGCGGATCTGGCCCATGTGGGACACGTCGAACAGCCCGGCGTGTTCACGGGTGTGCAGGTGTTCCTTCATCACGCCCAGTGGGTATTGCACCGGCATGTCGTAGCCGGCGAAGGGCACCATGCGTGCACCCAGCTCGAGGTGCAGGGCGTGCAATGGGGTTTTCAACAGGGTTTCGGTGGACATGTTCAGCTCCTGAAAAACGTGCCGGCGCGCCTTTAGGCGTCAGCACTCGATAATATTGACCGCCAAACCGCCACGGGCGGTTTCCTTGTATTTGCTTTTCATGTCGGCGCCGGTCTGGCGCATGGTACGGATGACCTTGTCCAGTGAGACGAAGTGCTGCCCGTCGCCACGCAAGGCCATGCGCACCGCATTGATGGCCTTCACCGAGCCCATGGCATTGCGCTCGATGCAGGGCACCTGCACCAGGCCGCCAATCGGGTCGCAGGTCAGGCCGAGGTTGTGTTCCATGCCGATCTCGGCGGCGTTTTCCACTTGGGAAACCGGGCCGCCCAATACTTCGCACAACGCGCCAGCGGCCATGGAACAGGCCACGCCGACTTCACCCTGGCAACCGACTTCGGCGCCGGAGATGGAGGCGTTTTCCTTGTAGAGAATGCCGATGGCGGCAGCGGTGAGCAGAAAGCGCACCACACCGTCTTCATTCGCGCCGGGGATAAAGCGCATGTAGTAATGCAGCACCGCCGGCACAATCCCGGCCGCGCCGTTGGTGGGCGCCGTGACCACGCGCCCGCCGTTGGCGTTTTCTTCGTTGACGGCCAGGGCGTACAGGTTGACCCAGTCCAGCACCGACAGCGGGTCGCGCAGGGCCGACTCCGGGTTCTTGCACAACTGGCGATGCAAGGCGGCGGCACGACGCTTGACCTTCAAGCCGCCGGGCAAGATGCCTTCGTTGTGACAGCCGGCCTCTACGCAGTCCTGCATCACCTGCCAGATTTTCAACAGGCCGGCACGGGTTTCCGCTTCCGGGCGCCAGGCACTTTCATTGGTCAACATCACCTGGCTGATGGACAGCCCATAGGTGGTGCAATGGCCGAGCAAGTCCTTGGCATGCTTGAACGGGAACGTCAGCGGTGTGGCGTCTTCGACGATCCGGTCCGCACCGGCGGCGTCTTCATCCACCACAAAACCGCCGCCCACCGAGTAGTACTCGCGGCTGCGGATCTGGATCCCCGCCGCATCAAAGGCACGAAAAATCATGCCGTTGGGATGGTAGGCCAGGGGTTTGCGAATCATCGCCAGGTGTTCTTTCTCGTTGAACGCAATGCTGTGTTCGCCGAGCAGGTTCAAGCGACCGTCGCCGCGCATCTGCGCCAAGCGTGCGGCCACGGTTTGGGTGTTCACGGTGTCCGGGTGTTCGCCTTCCAGGCCCAGCAGCACGGCCTTGTCGCTGCCGTGGCCTTTGCCGGTGGCGCCGAGGGAGCCATAGAGTTCCACCTTGATGCCGGTGGTGGCGCTCAGCAGGTTGTCACGCTTGAGGCCCTCGACGAATCGCGCGGCCGCGCGCATGGGGCCGACGGTGTGGGAACTGGAGGGGCCGATGCCAATCTTGAACAGGTCGAACACGCTTAAGGACATGAGTTGTTCTCCGGTTTCTTGTTATGTATTGGGTGTACGCGGTCAATGTGGGAGGGGCGGTGCGACGATTCGACTTACCCCCGATAGCGGTGGGTCAGTAGAAAGTTCTGGTGACTGACACTCTGCCATCGGGGGCAAGCCCCCTCCCACATTTTTGACCGCGCTCAGCCAGTCGGGTTATGCGTAACTCTCGATCGACGGGCACGCACACACCAGGTTGCGATCACCAAACACGTTGTCGACCCGGCCAACCGGTGGCCAGTACTTGCCTTCGATCAACGAAGCGACCGGGTACACCGCTTGTTCACGGCTGTATGGGTGGCTCCATTCGCCAACCAGTTCCGCCGCGGTATGCGGTGCGTTTTTCAGCGGGTTGTCGTCCTTGTCCAGGGTGCCGTTTTCCACCGCGCGGATTTCTTCGCGGATGGCGATCATCGCGTCGCAGAAGCGGTCCAGTTCTTCCTTGGACTCGCTTTCGGTCGGCTCGATCATCAGCGTGCCCGCCACCGGGAACGACATGGTCGGGGCGTGGAAACCAAAGTCGATCAGGCGCTTGGCCACGTCATCCACGCTGATGCCGCTGCTGTCCTTCAGCGGGCGCAGGTCGAGGATGCATTCGTGCGCCACCAGGCCGTTGCTGCCGGTGTAGAGCACGGGGTAGTGCTCTTCGAGGCGACGGGAAATGTAGTTGGCATTCAGGATCGCCAACTGCGAAGCGCGCTTGAGGCCTGCCCCGCCCATCATGCTGATGTACATCCAGGTGATCGGCAGGATGCTCGCGCTGCCGAACGGTGCGGCACAGACCGCGCCTTCCTTGCGTTCCATGGCCGCATGGCCTGGCAGGAACGGAGTGAGGTGGGACTTGACGCCAATCGGGCCAACGCCCGGGCCGCCACCGCCGTGGGGGATGCAGAAGGTCTTGTGCAAATTCAGGTGGGACACGTCGCCGCCGAACTTGCCTGGGGCGCAGAGGCCGACCATCGCGTTCATGTTGGCGCCGTCGATGTACACCTGGCCGCCGTTGTCGTGGATGATCCCGCAGATTTCGCGGATACCTTCCTCGAACACGCCGTGGGTGGACGGGTAGGTAATCATCAGCGCGGCGAGGTGCTCACGGTGCTCGATGGCCTTGGCGCGCAGGTCTTCGATGTCGACGTTGCCACGGGCGTCGCAGGCGGTAACCACCACACGCATGCCGGCCATGTTGGCGGTGGCCGGGTTGGTGCCGTGGGCCGACGATGGGATCAGGCAGATGTCGCGACGTGCTTCGCCACGGCTCTGGTGATAGGCACGGATGGCCAACAGGCCGGCGTACTCGCCCTGGGAACCGGCATTCGGCTGCAGGGAGATCGCGTCATACCCGGTGGCCGCGCAGAGCATGGCCTCCAGGTCGGAGGTCAGTTGCAGGTAGCCGGCGCTTTGCTCGGCCGGGGCGAACGGGTGCAGGGCACCGAACTCGGCCCAGGTCACCGGGATCATTTCACTGGCGGCGTTGAGCTTCATGGTGCATGAGCCCAGCGGGATCATGGTGCGGTCCAGGGCCAGGTCCTTGTCCGCCAGCTTGCGCAGGTAGCGCATCAGCTCGGTTTCCGAGTGATAACGGTTGAACACCGGATGGCTGAGGATCGGCGACTGGCGCAGCAATGCGTCGGGCAGACGGCTGTCCACCGTGGCGTTGACGTCCGGCAGGGCTTTGCCATTGGCAAAGATTGCCCACAGGGTTTCGATATCGCCCTGGGTAGTGGTTTCGTCGACCGACAGCCCAACCCGCTCGGCGTCCACCACGCGCAGGTTGATGCGCTGGGCGCGGGCCTTGTCGTGCAGTGCGGCGGTGTCGGCGCCGGTGTGCAGGGTCAGGGTGTCGAAGAAGTGTGCCTGCTCGACCTTGAGGCCCAGGGCGGTCAAGCCCTTGGCGAGCATCGCGGTCAGCTGGTGAATGCGCTTGGCGATCTGGGTCAGGCCCTTGGGCCCGTGGTACACGGCATACATGCTGGCGATGTTGGCGAGCAGCACTTGCGCGGTGCAGATGTTGCTGGTGGCTTTCTCGCGACGGATATGTTGCTCGCGGGTCTGCATGGCCAGGCGCAGGGCCGGCTTGCCGAAGCGGTCTACCGACACACCGACCAGACGCCCCGGCATGTCGCGCTTGAACGCATCCTTGGTGGAGAAGTACGCCGCGTGCGGGCCACCGAAGCCCAGCGGCACGCCGAAGCGTTGCGCACTGCCGATGGCCACATCGGCGCCGAACTCACCCGGCGGGGCCAGTAGGGTCAGGGCCAACAGATCGGCAGCCACGGCGACCAGGGCGTTGGCGGCGTGGAAACGCTCGGTCAGCGCGCGGTAGTCGAACACGTCACCGTTGCTGGCCGGGTATTGCAGCAGGGCGCCGAAGAACGGGCTGACATCGGTCAGTTCGCGCTCATCGCCCACCACCACGTCGATGCCCAGCGGCTCGGCACGGGTGCGCAGTACGTCGAGGGTTTGCGGGTGGCTGTGGACCGAGGCGAAGAAGGCATTGCTGCCCTTGTTCTTGCTCAGGCGCTTGCAGAAGGTCATGGCCTCGGCGGCAGCGGTGGCTTCATCGAGCAGCGAGGCGTTGGCGATCGGCAGGCCGGTGAGGTCGCTGATCAGGGTCTGGAAGTTCAGCAGCGCTTCCAGGCGGCCTTGGGAAATTTCTGGCTGGTACGGTGTGTAGGCGGTGTACCAGGCCGGGTTTTCCAGAAGGTTGCGCAGGATCGGCGACGGCGTATGGCAGTTGTAGTAGCCCTGGCCGATGTAGGTCTTGAACAGTTGGTTCTGACTGGCGATGGCCTTGATCCTGGCCAGGGCCTCGGCTTCGCCCAGGCCGTCTTCCAGGCCGAGCACGCTGGTGCCCTTGATGCTTTCCGGGATCACGCTGGCGCTGAGGGCTTCCAGGGAATCGAAGCCCAGGCTGGCGAGCATCTGCTGCTCATCTTCCTGGCGCGGGCCGATGTGGCGGGCGATGAACTCATTGGCGGTGCTGAGATTGATGGTCATGGCGCGCTCCTCAGGCTTCGGCGTTGGCTTTGATCAGGCGGTCGTACGCGTCCTGATCCAACAGTTTAGCTACCGCACCGGCATCGGCCGGTTTAAAGCGGAAGAACCAGCCTTCGCCCATCGGGTCTTCGTTGACCAGTTCCGGGCTGCCATCGAGCT
Organism: Pseudomonas sp. NFACC42-2; assembly: GCF_900116055.1. Taxonomy (NCBI): domain Bacteria; kingdom Pseudomonadati; phylum Pseudomonadota; class Gammaproteobacteria; order Pseudomonadales; family Pseudomonadaceae; genus Pseudomonas; species Pseudomonas sp. NFACC42-2. The sequence goes on along the minus strand of NZ_FOZO01000009.1, from coordinate 105,536 downwards.
TGTCGTTCACTTCCAGCACTTCACCGTCCAACGGCATGTACACGCCGCTGGCGGCCTTGACCGATTCTACGGTGGACGCTTCAGCGCCCTTGTCGTAGGCCTGCAACTCCGGCAGTTGCACGAAAACCACATCACCCAGCGCGTTCTGTGCGAAAGCGGTGATACCCACGGTGACGCTGCCGTCAGCTTCGGCGCGCAGCCATTCGTGATCTTCAGTGAAACGCAACTCGCTCATGGAAACTCCTCAGGGCCAGATTCGTCTGGTGGACGGGATTGGAATAATGGGGAGTTGCTTAGCAATATCGCGGCCAATGTGATTAATCCTTTATTAATCAATGGCTTGTTAAAAACGGTTATAACGATAGCGCCTTTGTGTGTAGCGATTTCGCTACACTCCGGCGGTCGAAAAAAAGCCTATGTGGATCAAAGCCTTGCATGGCGCGCAAATAACAAGGTTGTAGCGATATCGTTCCACTGTAGCGCTTTCAGTACGCATGGACGTCGTTTTTCGCGATTTATCTACCGTCTGGGAGGCCGGCCCGCGTTTTACCGTGCGCGCACTTCGTCATCAGGATGCGCCCCATGAGTGCTTCAAAGGTTATTCCCCCGGAGATTTTCCAGGCGCGGACGTCTCGCGACTATTTATCCAAGGTCTTCGCCCGGCGCCTGAGCCTGACCCAAGTGGCCCGCGCAATGATCCAGGAATGGATCGGACAGTGGTTTGCCGGGTCCGGCCTGCAGGCCGGTAACAGCTGGATCGGCGTGATCCAGCCAACCTCGACCGGCCGCCGCCACATGCCGCTTATCACCTTGAGCGATGCGCTGATCAAGCGCTGCATGACTGGCGAGGCGCTGAACTACACGCCAGGCCACCATGTGCTGTTGGTGCAGTCTGCACCGCAGGTGTTCCAACCGGCGACCGGCGCTATCACCGTGGACGATGTCGAGTGGATGCTCAACACCCTGGCGCCCGACGTGTTGGCGGGTTTTGCCGAGCGCTTGGTGCAATACTGGAACGCGCGCGTGTCGGCCGGTTCGGCCGACAGCCGTTGGCACGCGGTCAGCAGCCAGTTACGGGCATGCCTGCTCACGGCGCGGCAGAATCCGCCATTGACGCGGGAGCAGGCGCGATTGCTGTTGGGGCTGGGCGATGAGCAGGCACAGCAGCTTTGGGGGTATCGGGCGGATCGAGAGGCATTGGGTGGCGCCGATGCGCTGCATATCTATCAAGTCTATGCGGCCCAGGCCGGGGACCCAGGCGAATGGCTGCCGCTGTTGGTCTTGCAGCGTCGGGTCGTGGGGCAACAGGTCACCCTCGTCTATATCCCGGTGATGAACCTGTTGCAGCTCGAGTCCCTGGACGCCTTGGGTGACCTGCTGCCGCGCTATATGAGCCGCTACCGGCCAGGGGCGCCGCTGCAATGGGTACTGCGCGAGCCCGAGGGCGATGTGTTCGATGCGTTGGCCCAGGCCTTGCTCGAACGACAACTTCGCGATGTGCGCCGGGTTGACTGGTCGGCACTGCCCGACTTCGGCAGCTATGAACAGCTGTTCACCACGCTCACCTCGCCACTGGCCTGGTTCGACCCGGATTATCTCGAACAACCTCATGAAGAACAGCTGCCGGTCTGGTTGCAGCGGGCCAGCAGCGCGGATCGCCTGGCTTACGGTCAGTGGCTGGAGCGCCTGGCGCGCCTGCAACGCAGCACCGGCGGTGCAATGTTCCTCGATGGCCTCGAGCCGATCGATGTGTACGCGCGCAAGGCGCTGCAACGGCAAATGGGGCTGGATCATCCAACGCAAGCCCCCATCAACCCGGACGACTACCTCCTGACCTTCGAGCGCACCCAGGGCGGCACGGTTGGCTGGACGCAACGGACCACCCGGACCTTGACCCAGTGGTCGCTGGAAAACCCCTTCGCCACCGCCTATGCCAGTGTGCACATCAGCCACCAGGTCACGCCAGGTAACGTGCCGCGCTGGGTCACGCCGGCCTATCTCAAGGGGCTGATCGAACGGGTGGACGTGGGCAAGCACTATCCGCCGTTGCTGGAGCACGCACTGATCGCCGACCCGACGCAGTCTGCACGGCGCCGCCGCTTGTTTGTCGCTCAGATGGCGCTGCAACTGCCGATGCGCGCCCTTGAAAACAGCCTGCGCCAACGCAACGGCTTTACCCGATCCGGCGCTCGGGTGGTGCACGCGCTGCTGCGGGAAGATCCGCGCCAGCGTGTGGTCGACGATGAGGTGATCGTCGCCAGGCCACTGGCATTCCTGGCCCATGCAGGCGGGCTGGCCCATCAAGCGCACAACCTGTTTGTCATCGGTCCCCGCGACAACAGCACGTTGCCGCATATTCTCTACCGGCCGGATCAAACCGACGCGATGCTGCAACAATTCTCCAGCCGCCAGGCGTTGCTCGACGCGATCGCAACGGTGGGCAGCGATCTTCAACGCGTGGTGCTGCAGCGTTTACCGGAGGACAGCCGTGCCCTGTTTGCCAACGGCGGTTTTCTGCGTCCCCATGTCCAGCGTGTGCTGCAGGGCGATGAGTTCGACATGCTGCCCGCATCGAGCCCGGCGCTGCTGAGTGACGAAGCGGTGCGTGGCGAGTTCCTTGAGAGCGTCTTCGATGAAAACGCCCGAGACCTGTGGCAGCGCGCCGTCAAGCAGTCGGTTTCCAACGAGGCGCTGCGGTGGACCCTGTTCAAGAATGATCTGTGGCAAGTGTTCAATGCGCTTTTGCCGATGGTCAGGGGGCCGGTGGCGGTGGCGGGCTGGTTGTCCCAGACCTTCAGGACATTCCAGGCGGTGCTGGCGCTGCCGGTCGAGACGAGCCGCGAAGATTCCGCCAATGCCTTCGCCGAGCTGATCGGCAGCGTGGCCGGCCTGCTGATGAGCCCGGTGGTCACGCTGGATCAACGGCTGCGCTTGAGTTCGGGCAGTGCCCAGGCACATGACTTGATCCCGGCCAGTCACACGCGTCACTCGGCGTCGACGTTTGCCTGGCAGCGTTCGTTCGCCGACGTCACGGCAATGGATTTTTCCTGGGCCAACTCGAGGTCCAGGCTTACGACCCAGCAGCGTACCCAGCTCGAGACCTTCCAATGGTCACCCAGGCAGGGCGAGCGTTGGCCCGACTCGCCGACACTGGCCTCGGCGGCCAGCCCGGTGCGTGGTCGGGTGCTGGTCCAGCGCGACGGCGGTGCGGCCCGTCACGAGCAGTACACCTTGATAGACAGCAAAGTCTATGGCGTGAGGGCGGTCAGGGATGGCTGGCGGGTCGTCGATCTGCGGCAACCCCAACGTCTCGGTCCGTGGCTGGGCAAGGATGCCCATGGGGTGTGGAAAGTCGACCTGGGCCTGCGTCTGGTTGGCGGGCAGCCAAAGAGCACGGTGGCCCAGCGGCGTGCCCACATCGAGCAGAAAAAGCTTGAGCTTGAGCGCGAATACAGCGCGGCAAGCAGCGAATTGCAGAGCCTCGAACGTGTCGTTACCGCGGCCGAAGACCTGTGTGAGAAGGCGCACCTGACCTCCGAGGCGGCCTTCACCGAGCAGCACCGGCGCGATGCTCGGGCGCGCTACCTGCGCGAGTTGGAAAAAAAGGCCGATGTGCAACAGAAAAAACTCAATGTGCTGATGCGCAGAAACGCCAACAAGCCTCTGGACGGCTTTGAACGGGAACAGTGCCTGCAGTTGGAAGATATCGTGCTGAACATGCGCCGGCAGATGTTCGTGCTGACCTTCAGTCGCCGTGAGGAGCAGTTTTCCGCAGCGCATCTCGCGCAATTGTCGGAGCAGGTGGCGGGGGAGGACGCGACCGCGGCCCAGGCGGTTATCGGGACCTTGACCGAAGAGAGCCGCAGGATCGGCGAGTTTCACGACAAGATGGTCAACCTGAGCTTCTGGGAACGGGTCAATTACGAGCGGTTGCTCAACATTCCTGCCTACAAGTCCTACATCGGTGAGTTGCAACCGTCCTCATACGGGCTGCCATTGGACTGGCGGACCGTGCAGTTGCAGGTGCTCAAGGAGCAGCTGTGGCGCCGGCTGCGCCTGCCTGAAGAACAGGATGACTTCAGTCGGATCGACGCGGCCATGGATGAGGCGATCCAGTCGGCCCAGTCCCAGAAAACCATCGATGAGCCAGGCGTACTGAGTGTGCAACAGCGCATCGACGGCACCCGGGCGGTGCTGCACGAATACGCGAAAACCCTGGCGCTTCTGGATGAATACCGCGCCGTCGCGCCGGAATTGATCCATGGGGATGCCGAGGTGCCGGTGCAAGCCACGATCCTCAGCCTGGAACAGGAGTCGAGAATCGCCCTGGCAAAGCTGCTGCGTGAGCACGAGCGCAACCCTCAGCCCGACCGGGTACGCCCCCTTGAAGCCGATCAACGGCTGATCCGCGATTCGAAGAAGCGCTATCAATTGGGGCGGGTTCGTGCCCGCACGCCGGAAGCGACCGAAGACATCGTTGATGTCATCAACCCGATTGACCAGGCCGTGGTAGTCAGCCTGCATCAACAGCCGGGTTCGGATGCGTTCGAAGCGATCACCGAGGCTGGCGCCTTGATGCCGCGGCCGACGCGTTCCCTGGAAAACCTCAAGGCCGACGCGCGCCGCTTGTTGGCCAGGGCACCGCTGGTGCTGCAGCAGGCCCGCGACGAAGCGCGCAGTGCCACGCTGCCGGCCAGCGTCGAAGCCCGGTTGACGCGGCAGTCCGAGGGCATCAAGGCGGTTGCCGAAAAGATCCGCAAGGCGCTGCCGTCAACGCCGGATACCGCGGCCCAGGCGCTGCTCGATGAGCTGGAACAGGCCGCCAGCGACTCTCTGGAGCAGGGGCGAGGATTACGCATCGAGATGATCAAGCGCTTGCCGCCCGATGAGGATGGGATTGCCTGGCTCCAGGCCCGGGATCAGGTGCAGATACTGCGCATCGAGGGGCGTATTGCGCTCAAGCGGGTGGATGATTTCCTGCAGGAGTATGTGGTCAAGGACAGGCAGGGCAAGGTTCTGGCTTATGCGCACTTTCATTACTCGTCGCCCACGGACCCCGATTTACCCTACAACGCCGGCCATCTGAAAAGGCCGGAGCAGCGCTTCATGAGTTTTCGCAGCCTGCTCGACAAAACCGACAACGAGGCCATCGCGATCTACTATTCGCGCATCAGCCCGCCCATGGCCACGCAACTGTTTTTCAGCGCCACCGGTGTTATCAAGCATCGCGGCCGGCGTGCGTTCTGGTGAGGCAGGCGCTCAGGGTTTTGCGGGAATGCCGTACTTGCGCAAGCGGTGGGCGATGGCGGTGTGTGAGGTTTGCAGGCGGCTGGCCAGCTGCCGGGTCGAGGGGTAACTGACGTAGAGTTTCTCCAGCAGGCTGCGCTCGAAGTCCTCGACGGCCTGTTCCAGGCTATCGACTTCGCCGTCGTTCTGGCGCGCCACGGAGGTGCCGGCGATGTCCAGGTCACCGATGTCCACCAGGCTGCTTTCGCAAATGGCGGCGGCGCGGAAGATCACGTTCTGCAGCTGGCGCACATTGCCCGGCCAGCGGTTGCCCAGCAGCGCCGGATAGGTGCCGGGCGCCAGGCGGCACACCGGGCGCTGGATCTGCGCACAGGCCTGCTGCATGAAGTAGCGGGCCAGCAGCAGGATGTCCTGGCCGCGTTCACGCAGGGGCGGCACTTCGACGTTGAGCACGTTGAGACGGTAGAACAGGTCTTCGCGGAAGGTGCCTTCGCTGACCATTTTTTCCAGGTCGCGGTGGGTGGCGCTGAGGATGCGCACATTGACCTTCACTTCGCGGTCGCCGCCCACCCGGCGGAAGCTGCCGTCGTTGAGAAAACGCAGCAGCTTGGCTTGCAAATAGGGCGACATTTCGCCGATTTCATCGAGAAACACCGTGCCCTGGTTGGCCAGCTCCATCAGCCCCGGCTTGCCGCCGCGTTGGGCACCGGTAAAGGCGCCGGGGGCGTAGCCGAACAATTCACTCTCGGCGAGATTCTCCGGCAGCGCCGCGCAGTTCAGCGCCAAAAACGGCGCACTGTGACGCGCGCTGATGGCGTGGCAGGCCCGCGCCACCAACTCCTTGCCGGTGCCGGTTTCGCCCTGGATCAACAGCGGCGCATCGAGCGCGGCCACCCGTTGCGCGCGTGCCTTGAGGGTGCGGATCACCGGGGATTCGCCCAGCAGCGCATCAAAGCCTTCGGCATGATCGTGGTGCAGCGCCGACAGTTGTTCGCCGATGCGGTTGGGTTGGTACAGGGTGAGCAGGGCGCCGGCATCGGTGATCGGCGTGGCGTCGAGCAAAAACGTCTGGCCGTTGACGCTGATTTCACGCAGGGGCAGGCGAAAGCCGTTTTCCAGCAAGGTGTCCAGCAAGGCCGGGTCATTGAACAGCTCGGCGATACTTTCCCCGGCCGGTTCGCGACCGTACAGCGCGATCAGCGCCGGGTTGGCCAGCAGGATCTTGCCCGCACTGTCCAGGGCCAGCACCGGGTCGGTCATGGCTGCCAGCAGGGCATCGAGTTGCAGGTGGCGGCGTTGGCCGGGGAGGATGTCCACCACCGTCACTGCCTGTACGCCGTGCACGCTGAACAGCGCGTCACGCAGCTCTTCGAGCACGTCGGCGCTGAGGGTCGGCGCATCGATATAGACGTTGGGCGGCACCATTTCCACCGCATCCAGGTTGAGATTGCGCCCACCGAGCAAGGCCAGGACTTCCTGGGTAATGCCGACGCGGTCGATAAAGCTGACGTGGATACGCATGGGGCGAATGTTGGTTCTGGCGTACTGAGGGTGGCCAGTATGCCTGACAGGTGATGGAGATCAAAAATGTGGGAGCGGGCTTGCTCGCGAATACGGTGCGTCAGTGAAAAAATTGCTGACTGACACACCGCATTCGCGAGCAAGCCGCTCCCACATTTGAGTGTTGGTGTCGGGGGCTTCGGGTTATTCCAAGTGTTCAGGCTTGATCGGGTCCCCGGATTTCACATCCAGTTGATGCCGTACATCCTCGAACATCAGGTCGTACTGTTTGTGCATCGAGCCATTGAGTACTGCCATTTTCGGCATCCCATACTTCTGCGCGATGTTCATCGCATGCCGGGCAAAGTCGAATGCCTGGTCCTTGGGCAAGAAGAACTCTTCCTTGAGGTCCTTGCCCTGCACCGAGCCGTGCAGCTTGAACAGCATGCCCTTGCCTTCCTTTGGGTCCTGGCTGACTTCGTAGTCGATACACAGGTTGTAGCTGTAGTCGTCCTTGTTCAGCGCGTGACGTTCGACGTGCAGGTGACCGGGTTCAAAGGTGGCCATAGGCGTATCTCCTCTACTTCACAGATAGGTGATGCCAGGTGTCGCCGTGCTGATGCGTGTGCCGGCGCTGCCCTGGACGATGGCTTCGATGTCCGAGAGTGAACCGATCACCGCGGTTTTGCCAGTCTGGCGGGCGAACTCGCAGGCGGCTTGTACCTTGGGCCCCATGGAACCAGCGGCGAAGCCGAGTTTTTCCATGTCGTCGGGGTGGGCCTGGCCGATGGCTTTCTGGGTCGGCTTGCCGAAGTCGATAAAGGCGGCGTTGACGTCGGTGGCGATCACCAGCAAATCGGCGTCCAGTTGCGCGGCCAGCAACGAGGAGCACAGGTCTTTGTCGATCACGGCTTCGATGCCCTTGAGCTTGCCGTCTTCACCGTACATGGTCGGAATGCCGCCACCACCGGCGCAGATCACGATGGCGCTTTTTTCCAGCAGCCATTTGATCGGGCGAATCTCGAAGATGCGTTTGGGCCGTGGGCTGGCCACGACGCGGCGATATTTATCGCCATCCGGGGCGATGGCCCAGCCTTTCTCGGCGGCGAGTTTTTCCGCTTCGGCCTTGGAGTACACCGGGCCGATGGGCTTGGTCGGGTTCTGGAAGGCCGGGTCCTTGGCGTCCACTTCCACCTGGGTGAGCAGGGTGGCGAACGGCACTTCGAAGTCCAGCAGGTTGCCCAGTTCCTGTTCGATGATGTAGCCGATCATGCCTTCGGTCTCGGCACCGAGCACGTCCAGCGGGTACGGCGAAACGCTGGTGTAGGCTGCCGCCTGCAACGACAGCAGGCCGACCTGCGGGCCATTGCCGTGGGCGATGACCAGTTCGTTGCCGGCATGGATCTTGGCGATCTGTTCGGTGGCGATACGGATATTGGCGCGTTGGTTGTCTGCGGTCATGGGTTCACCACGGCGCAGGAGGGCGTTGCCCCCCAGGGCTACGACGATGCGCATAATGCAATCCTTCTATAGGTGTGAACACAGAGGCCAATGTGGGAGGGGGGCAAGCCCCCTCCCACATTTGACCGTGTAGCCTTTAGATATCCGCGAGTGCCGACACCAGGATCGCCTTGATGGTGTGCATGCGGTTTTCCGCCTGCTCAAAGGCGATGTTGGCCGGCGACTCGAAGACGTCCTCGGTCACTTCCACACCATTGGCCAGGTTCGGATACCGCGCGGCGATGTCCTTGCCGACCTTGGTTTCGCTGTTGTGGAACGCCGGCAGGCAGTGCATGAATTTCACCCGAGGGTTGCCCGAGGCTTTCATCATCTTGGCGTTGACCTGGTACGGCAGCAGTTGCTCGATGCGTTCGTCCCACGCTTCCACCGGCTCACCCATGGACACCCAGATATCGGTGTGGATGAAGTCCACGCCTTTGACGGCTTCTTTCGGGTCTTCGGTGATGGTAATGCGTGCGCCGCTTTCCTCGGCGAAGGCCTGGCACTGTTTGATGAAGTCTTCATGGGGCCACAGGGCTTTCGGCGCGCCGATGCGCACGTCCATGCCGAGCTTGGCGCCGATCATCAGCAGCGAGTTACCCATGTTGTAGCGCGCGTCGCCAAGGTAGGCGTAGCTGATGTCATGCAGCGGCTTGTCGCTGTGTTCGCGCATGGTCAGGGTGTCGGCGATCATTTGGGTCGGGTGGAATTCGGCGGTGAGGCCGTTGAACACCGGCACGCCGGCGAACTTGGCCAGTTCTTCGACGATTTCCTGCTCGAAGCCGCGGTATTCAATGGCGTCGAACATGCGACCGAGTACGCGGGCGGTATCTTTCATGCTTTCTTTGTGGCCGATCTGCGATGACACCGGGTCGATATAGGTGACGTGGGCACCCTGGTCGTGGGCCGCCACTTCGAAGGCGCAACGGGTGCGGGTCGAGGTTTTTTCGAAGATCAGCGCGATGTTCTTGCCTTGCAGGTGCGGACGCTCAGTGCCGGTGTATTTGGCGCGCTTGAGGTCGCGGGACAGGTCCAGCAGGTAATTCAGTTCGCGGGTGGTGTGGTGCATCAGCGACAGTAGGCTGCGGTTGCGCATATTGAAAGCCATGATGGAATCTCCTTAATAGTCGATAGGGTCGCGGATGATCGGGCAGGTCATGCAGTGGCCGCCGCCACGGCCACGGCCGAGTTCACCGGCGCTGATGGTGATGACTTCCACGCCGGCCTTGCGCAGCAGGGTGTTGGTATAGGTGTTGCGGTCGTAGCCGATCACTACGCCAGGCTCCACGGCCACCACGTTGTTGCCGTCGTCCCACTGCTCGCGTTCGGCGGCGAAGCTGTTGCCGCCGGTCTCGACCACGCGCAGGGCCTTGAGGTTGAGCGCTGCGGCCACGGTCTCGAGGAAGTTGGTTTTCTCCCGCTGAATGTCGATGCCGTGGGGTTTGCTTTCGTCAGGGCGCAGGGTGAAGGGCACGATCTGGTTGACCACTTCTGGGAAGATGGTCACCAGGTCGCGGTCGCAGAAGCTGAACACGGTGTCCAGGTGCATCGCCGCGCGGGACTTCGGCAGGCCGGCAACGATCACCCGTTCCACCGCTTTGTTCTTGAACAGGTTGCGCGCCAGTTGGCCGATGGCCTGGTGGGACGAGCGCTCGCCCATGCCGATCAACACCACGCCATTGCCAATCGGCATGACGTCACCGCCTTCGAGCGTGGCGGCACCGTGTTCCTGGTCGGGGTCGCCGTACCAGATCTGGAAGTCTGCGTTGGTGAATTCGGGGTGGAATTTGTAGATGGCGCTCGCCAGCAGGGTTTCCTGGCGTCGCGCCGGCCAGTACATCGGGTTGAGCGTTACGCCGCCGTAGATCCAGCAGGTGGTGTCGCGGGTGAACTGGGTGTTGGGCAGCGGCGGCAGGATAAAACTGGCGTGGCCGAGGAAGTCGCGGAACATCTCGATGGTCTTGCCACCGAAGCTGCTCGGCAGGTCATCGGCCGACACTCCACCGATCAGGAACTCGGCGATCTTGCGTGGCTCCAGGCTGCGCAGCCAGGAGCTGACTTCCTCGACCAGGCCCAGGCCCACGGTGTTGGAGGTGATCTTGCGTTCCAGGATCCAGTCCAGGGCTTCGGGGTTGGCAACGATATCGGTCAGCAGGTTGTGCATTTCCAGCACATCGATGTCCCGTTCGCGCATCTTGGTCACGAAGTCGAAATGGTCGCGCTTGGCCTGGGCTACCCAGAGCACGTCATCGAACAGCAGTTCATCGCAGTTGTTAGGGGTCAGCCGCTGGTGGGCCAAGCCTGGGGAGCACACCATGACTTTGCGCAGTTTGCCGGCTTCGGAATGTACGCCGTACTTCACTTTTTCCGTGGTCATTACAGATCCTCCAGTGAACATCAGTTACAGAGTCAGGAAGCCGTCGTAGAGGCCATAGGCAGCCACCAGGGCGCCAATGACGACTGCGGCGAAAATCAGCTTCTCGACGTTGGTGAAAATCGGTTTGCCCAGTTCATGCTTGGCCTTGGCGAACAGGATCGCGCCGGGGGCATAGAGCAGGGCGGACAACAGCAGGTACTTGGTGCCGCCGGCATAGAGCAGCCAGACCGCGTAGATCAGTGCGATCGCGCCGATAAACAGGTCCTTCCTGCGCTCCTTGAGGGCGTTTTCGTAGGTTTCGCCGCGTACCGCCAGCAGCAGCGCATAGGCCGCCGACCACAGGTAAGGCACCAGGATCATCGAGGTGGCGAGGTAGATCAGCGACAGGTAGGTACTGGCGGAAAACAGCGTGATCACCAGGAATATCTGGACCATGGCGTTGGTCAGCCACAGGGCGTTGGCCGGCACATGGTTGGCGTTTTCCTTGCGCAGGAACTCCGGCATGGTGTGGTCCTTGGCGGCGGCGAACATGATCTCCGCACACAGCAGCACCCACGACAGCAGCGCACCCAGCAACGAGATGATCAAGCCGACGCTGATCAGCACCGCACCCCAGTGGCCCACTACATGCTCCAGCACGGCGGCCATCGACGGGTTCTGCAGCTTGGCCAGCTCCGGTTGAGTCATGATGCCCAGGGACAGCACGTTCACCAGCATCAGGAACAGCAGCACGGTGATAAAACCGATCACGGTGGCCTTGCCGACGTCGCTGCGTTTTTCGGCGCGTGCCGAGAAGATGCTCGCGCCTTCGATACCGATGAACACCCACACGGTGACCAGCATCATGTTGCGCACCTGGTTCATCACGCTGCCCAGGTCCGGGTTTTTCACGCCCCAGATGTCAGCGGTGAAGATGTCCAGCTTGAAGGCGAACACGGCGATCAACACGAACAGCACCAGCGGTACCACCTTGGCGACGGTGGTCACCAGGTTGATGAACGCCGCTTCCTTGATCCCGCGCAGCACCAGAAAGTGCACGGCCCACAGCAAGACCGACGCGCCAATCACCGCCGCAGGCGTATTGCCTTCGCCGAAGATCGGGAAGAAGTAACCGAGGGTGCTGAACAGGAGGACGAAGTAACCGACGTTGCCCAGCCAGGCGCTGATCCAGTAACCCCAGGCCGACGAAAAGCCCATGTAGTCACCGAAGCCGGCCTTGGCATAGGCGTAGACGCCGCCGTCCAGGTCAGGTTTGCGATTGGCCAGGGTCTGGAAGACAAATGCCAGGGTCAGCATGCCCACGGCAGTAATTACCCAACCGATCAATACCGCGCCAACATCGGCACTGGCGGCCATGTTTTGCGGCAGAGAGAAGATCCCGCCGCCAATCATTGAGCCGACCACAAGTGCAACCAGTGCACCCAATCGAAGTTTTCCGGGAGATTCAGACATCGCATAACTCCAATGCAGGAGAAGAGAGACCACAGAATAATTCCGTGCGCTAAGCAAACAGCTGACTCAGATCACTTCATTGGCACATTCCATTGTGAATTAATGACTTAGACTGGAAAGTCCTGGGCAATAGTTTTCCGCGCAAAGGCGCTTTCCAGAGCGATCTCTGCGGTTTGGTCAATCATTTAGTGCTGCGTATGGACGTTTGAAACTAGCCCGTTTTCCCGAATGTGCAAACTTTTCGCAACGGCGACAATAAATAGCTTGGAAGCGACAAAGTATTCGGCGTATTTAAAATCTAAATAAGCCTAAACTATAAAAACTGTCATGCCGTTGAGTTATGAGCGTGGCGGTTTTATCGCTGTCTTTAATAAACGCTACACTCGCTGAGTTAATTAGTTGAGTGCACGGTTGTCTGCTCAAATCTTATTCAGGAGTCTGCATGTCTCAACCGACCCAGAAACTTCGGCTTGGCGCCCTGATTGCCCTGGTGGTGGGCTCGATGATCGGCGGGGGGATTTTCTCGTTGCCGCAGAACATGGCCGCGCGCGCGGAGGTGGGCGCGGTGTTGATCGGTTGGGCGATCACCGCCGTGGGCATGCTGACCCTGGCCTTCGTCTTCCAGACCCTGGCCAATCGCAAGCCGGAACTGGATTCCGGGGTTTACGCCTACGCCAAGGCGGGTTTCGGCGACTACATGGGTTTTTCATCGGCCTGGGGTTACTGGATCAGCGCGTGGATGGGCAATGTCGGTTATTTCGTGTTGCTGTTCAGCACCCTCGGCTATTTTTTCCCGATCTTCGGCCAAGGCAACACGCCGGTGGCCATCGGCTGCGCATCGTTGCTGCTGTGGGCCGTGCACTTCCTGGTGATGCGCGGGATCAAGGAAGCCGCGTTCATCAACCAGATCACCACCGTGGCCAAGCTGGTGCCGCTGCTGATGTTCGTGGTCATCGCCGCCGTGGCGTTCAAGGCGGATATCTTCACGGCTGACATCTGGGGCCTGGAAAAGCCGCAATTCGGCAGTGTGGTGGACCAGGTGCGCAATATGATGCTGGTCACGGTATTTGTGTTTATCGGCATCGAAGGCGCCAGCGTGTATTCGGCGCGGGCCGAGAAGCGCGCGGACGTGGGGCGGGCCACGGTGATCGGCTTTCTCGGCGTGCTGGCGCTGTTGGTGCTGGTGAATGTGCTGTCCCTGGGCATCATGAGCCAGGCGGAACTGGCCGGCCTGCAAAACCCGTCCCTGGCCGGTGTGCTCGAGCATATCGTCGGGCCCTGGGGCGCGTTGCTGATCAGTATCGGCCTGGCCGTGTCGCTGCTGGGTGCCTTGTTGTCCTGGGCGCTGCTGTGTGCCGAGATCCTCTATGCCACCGCCCATGACAAGACCATGCCGGCCTTCCTGAAAAAGGAAAATGCCAACCAGGTGCCGGTCAACGCTCTGTGGCTGACCAATGTGATGATCCAGGTCTTCCTGGTGATTACGCTGTTTTCCCACAGCACCTACACCACCCTGATCTACCTGGCGTCGTCGATGATCCTCGTGCCTTACCTGTGGTCGGCGGCTTACGCGGTGTTGCTGAGCGGGCGCGGTGAAACCTATGAAGGTGCCCACCGCCATCGCATCAAGGACCTGCTGGTGGGGTTGATCGCCCTGGGTTACGCCGTATGGTTGCTCTACGCCGGGGGCCTTAAATACCTGCTGCTGTCGGCGCTGCTGTATGCACCGGGCGTGATCCTGTTCGCCCTGGCCAAGCGCGAACAGGGCCAGCCGTTGTTCACCCATGTTGAGAAAGGCATTTTCAGCTGCGTGATCGCCGGCGCGGGGCTGGCGGCGTATGGGTTGTACAGCGGGGTGTTGTCGTTGTGATGGGGCTTGCTGCCGCTAGCGGCCGTCAAGTCACCATTGAGGCCGGTGGGAGCCCAATTCTCCCGCCGGCAAATCCCATTGCAATGGCGTACCGCTGATGGTCAGCGGGGGCAGCAGCCGATGGGCCTGGCCCCAGGCGGTCTGTTCGACGACCAGGCCTTGATCCCCTGGTTCTTCCTCGCGCAACGCCGGTTGCTCGGGCACTTGGCCTGCTTGCACCAGTAACGTTGCGGTGCGCGCCAACGACAACCGCGCCGAACCACCGCGCCCCGACTGCAACCGTTCGCCCAGCGCCTGAATCGCACTGGCCGCCATCAGATACCCGGTCGCGTGATCCAGCGCCTGCAACGGCAGCGGCAGCGGTTTATCCGCGTGTTTCCAGAGCATGCCGGCCTCGGCGATCCCGCTGCTCATCTGCACCAGGCTGTCGAAGCCCCGGCGATTACGCCATGGGCCGCTCCAGCCGTAGGCGTTGAGGCTGACGTCGATCAGGCCGGGGGCGAGGTGTTGCAGTTCGGGGGCGGTGTAGCCCAGGTGCTCCAGGGCGTCAGCGCGGTAACCGTGGAACAGGATGTCGGCGTCCCTGAGCAAACGCTCGAAAACCCGCCGGCCTTCGAGTGTTTTCAGGTCCAGGCGCGCGCAGCGTTTGCCCAGGGTCATTTCCGGGACTACGCCGGGTTCGTTCCAGGTCGGTGAGTCGATGCGCAGGACATCCGCGCCGAGGCCGGCAAGGAAACGACTGGCCACCGGGCCGGCCAATACGCGGGTCAGGTCCAGCACCTTGAGGCCGGCCAGCGGGCGTGCCAGCGAACCGTGCCAGGGTTTGTCGGTCGTGGTTTCGAAGGCCTGGCGTTGGACCAGCGCCTCGGCGTTCACCGCCAACCCCTGCGGATGTTGCTGCCAGGCTTGCCAGGCTCGCATCTGCGCGGCGCAGCCACCTTGGTCGACAATCGCCTGTTCCAGTTCTGCCGCGTTCCACGCCGCGACCTTGCCGGCCATCCCGGCGCGGTCGGCGACCGTGCCCAGCACCCGTTCGGCGGCGGCACGGTGATGAGGCGCGTTGGTATGCAGGCGAATCCAGCCATCGGCGCTGGCGTAATCGCCGGCCACCGGATCCCACAACGGTGGCACTTGCCAGCCCAGCGGGCGGATCGAGGACGAGAACCAGAAAGAGGCGAGACGCCGGTCCACGGTCACGTCGGGCAGGCGCCCGGTCTGTTGCCGGATCAACTGGGCGACGGCCTGCCCGGCGGCGCCGATGCTGGCACTGGCCAGTTCGGTGACGGCGAAGGTCGAGGGCAGGGCGCCAGCCTCGGTGAAGGTCAGCGGGGTGTGGGGTAGATCGAGTGCGGCTTGGATGGGAGTCAGCAGGTCAGTCATCAAAGGCCCTCCGTAAGAGAAGGGCCACTATAGAAGATCATCACACCGGCGTGACAACTCCCGGTTCCAACGGCAGGTCGATGCTGGCGATAAAACCACCGGTTGGGTGATTGGCCAGGATCAGGCTGCCACCGTGGCGTTCGGCCGCGCGTCGCGCGATCGCCAGGCCCAGGCCGTGGCCTTGGGCGGTCTGGCCGGGAGCGCGGTAGAACGGTTCACCAAGTTGGCTCAGGTGTTCGGCGTCCACGCCGGGGCCATGGTCGCGCACGCTGATCAGGATACGTTCGCCCTGGCGCTGGGCGTGCAATTCAATGGGCTGTCCCGGCGGGTTGAAGCGCTGGGCATTGCGCAGCAGGTTATCCACAGCCCGTTCGATCATGGTCGGCCAGCCCTTCAGTTGCAGGTCGGCATCGGTGCTCAGTTGCACCACCTGGTCCGGCGCGCTGAGTTGGGCATCCTTTTGCAGGGTTTTGAGCAGGGGGATGAGGTCGACGTCTTCGGCGCTGGCATTGTCGGCATCGACGCGGGCCAGTACCAGGATCTCGCTGATCAGCGCTTCCAGGCGGTCGCATTCGCGGGTCAGGCGTGGCCAGAGTTTTTCCCGTTCTTCGGGGCTGGCGCGCTCGGCCAGGGCCAGGGCGATGCGCAGGCGCGCGAGGGGCGAGCGCAGCTCATGGGACACATCGCGCAGCAGTTGGCGTTGGCTGCCGATCAGGCTTTGCAGGCGTGCGCCCATGCGGTTGAAGTCGGTGGCGAGTACGCCGAACTCATCTCGGCGGTTGGCCAGTTGCGCCAGGCTGTTCTGCTGGTAGGTGGCCTGGCCGAGGTCATGCACGGCGCCGCGCAGGCGGCTCAGTGGGCGGGTGATGGACAAGGTGACGAACAGGCTGAACAAGGTCAGCACCACCAGGGCAATCGTAAGTGCGCTCAAGGGCCATGTCAGGCTGCTGCGGTGCCACTCGTCCAGCTCCGGGTGCGGGATGCGGTAGATCAACAGGTAGGTGTCGCCGGTCTTCTCGCTGGTGTACTCGGCGGTCAGGCGTCGCCAGGGCAGATGGCCTTCCTTGCTGTCGTTCTGTCGGGCTTCAAAGGCGGCGGCGCGGCGCGGGAAGGTGCCGCGCACCACCGGCTCGCCACTTTCGTTGAGCACTTGCACGTCGATGTGGTACTGGCGCTTGCGCTGTTGCAGCAGGTCCTGGGCAGCATCCTCGCCCTGGGCTTCGTAGAGTTGGGTCCACTCTTGCGCGAGGTTATTGAGGCCGGGGTGGCGGCTGAGAATCCAGGCATCCTGGTTAAGCATGTGCCCAAGCAGGATCGACAACCCGGCAACCAGGGCGATGGCCAGCCAGAAACTGGCCAGGATGCGCCAGAACAATGAACGCACAGGAAACCCTCAAACAGGAAAAGCCCAGTGGCGGTGGCCACTGGGCTGGGAGTGTTAACGCGGGTGCATTATTGCGCTTTTTGCGGCTGTTGCGCTTTCCAGGCCTGGAATTCCTTCCATTCTGCACGGCGCTGTTCTTGCTTCTTGACGATCTCGTCGAACTTCTTCTGCTGGTCAGGCTTGAGCACCGCGCGGATATCGGCCTGGGTCTTCTGCTTGCCGGCGGCGATTTCATCCTGCATGGCTTTCTGGTCGGCGGCCGGGAGTTTGTCCAGGTACTTTTTGACCAGGTCTTTGCGAGCGTGCCATTGGTCACCCATCAGCTTGCCGATCTGCTCGCGCTGTTCGCGGCTCAGGTCCAGTTGGCTGAAGGGGCCGCCTTTGCCGCGCGGACCGTGTTCACCGCCGTGGCCCGGGCCACCCATCATGTGCCCTTCAGGGCCGCCCATCGGGCCTGGGCCTTCTGGCAGTGCGGCCATGGCAACGGTCGGCAGGGCGGCGGCGAACATCAAAGCGATAAGGGTCTTGCGCATGGTGATTCTCCTGTCTCTATTCCGGTGAGTCCGGATGTGAGTAGATTACGGAGATCAAGGTCAGCGGCGGTCAGGTGTGGGTAAAGCTTGGGTAAAGAGGGTTTTGTTGTGAACTGACAAAACCCTGCAGGAGCGAAGGGGACTTAGAGGCTGTAGTAGTAGCCCCGGCTGCGCAACGCCACGATCCGTGGCCGGCCATCCGGGTGCGGGCCGATCTTCTTGCGCAGGTTGCTGACGTGCATGTCCAGGCTGCGATCGTAAAGGGTCAGCTTGCGGCCCAGGGCGATCTGCGCCAGTTCCTGCTTGTCCAGCGGTTCGCCGGGCTGGCGCAATAATGCTTCCAGCAGGCGGCTTTCGGAGACGGTGAGGGTGAACTCCTGCTCATCGATGCTGACCACGCCGCGCACCGGGCTGAAGCACAGGTCGCCCAGTTCCAGTTGGCTGGACACGGCCGCCGGGTGGCTGCGGCGCAATACCGCGCGCAGCCGCGCGGTGAGTTCGCGCGGGTCGCAGGGCTTGGCCAGGTAGTCGTCGGCGCCCAATTCCAGGCCGAGGATGCGGTCCAGGGGTTCGCCCCGCGCCGAAAGCATCAGCACCGGCAGCTCCGGGTGGTCGTTGCGCAATTGCTTGAGCAGCTCCAGGCCGCTGCCGTCGGGCAGCATCACGTCGAGCACCACCGCTGCCGGGGCGCTGTCGGCCAAGGCCTTGCGCGCGCTCAAGCCATCGTGGCAGGCGCGCACCTGGAAACCTTCCTGGCTCAGCCAACTGCTCAGCAGCTCGCAGAGCTCCTGGTCATCATCTATCAGTAACAGCTCGCTCATGACTCACTCAATTTAGCCATTGTCGACGGCGACGGTGCCCACCGCTGGCGAAGATCCCGCACAACAGGGCGATCAGTGCGACGGCCCCACCCGTGACGAACCATTGTTGCTGCTCGGTCAGCCAGCGGGTCAAGGCGCCGCCCTGTGCATCTTTGAGTTGCTGGGCCAGGCGTTGGTTCTCCTGGCGAAGGCGACTCAATTGAGCGCTTTCGCGGGTGGCATCCGCGCTTTGCAGTTGCTTGCTCAGTTCTTCACGCTGCCGCTCGCTTTCTTTCAAGCGTTGCTGCAACTCGGTGATCTGGGCGCCGGCGCTCAAGGACAGGGGCGTGGAACTGCCGGTGCTCGAGGTTTCTTCAGCGTGGGCCGTAGCCCCGATCATTAACACTGCCAACAGACACAACTGACGTAAGCGCATCGGAACTCCTGATTCCACACGAATATTCAGAACGTTGTCGGCAGGTTGCCGAAAATAATGAGCAATTAGGAGTGCGCCGTACTCAATAGGTTCGGCGCAATCGGGATCAGGGCAGGACTTGCTTGAAGGGTTTGATCACTACGTCGGCGTAGACCCCTGCGGCGACATAGGGATCGGCCTTGGCCCAGGCCTGGGCATCGGCCAGCGAGGCAAACTCGGCGACGATCAGGCTACCGGTAAAACCGGCGTCGCCCGGGTCGTTGCTGTCCACGGCCGGGTGCGGGCCGGCCAGCACGATGCGGCCTTCGGCTTGAAGCACTTTCAGGCGCTCGACGTGGGCCGGGCGCACGGACAGGCGTTTTTCCAGCGAGTTGGCAACGTCGGTGGCAATGATGGCGTAGAGCATGTCAGTCCTCGGTTTTCGGCGTAGTAGGCTCGGTGTCATGCAGGTGGCGCGACAGGTAGATGCCCTGGGCAACCAGGAACAGCACGGTCATGCCCAGGCTGCCGAACACTTTGAAGTCGACCCAGTAGTCCTGGAAAGTAAACGCCACGAACAGGTTGGCGGCGCCGCAGAAGATGAAAAACGCGATCCAGGCCAGGTTCAAGCGTGTCCACACCGGTTCCGGCAGGGTCAGCGCGTGGCCCATGATCCGCTTGATCAACAGGCGATCACCGATGAAGTGGCTGCCGATGAACGCCAGGGCGAACAGCCAGTTCACCACCGGCGCTTTCCATTTCAGGAAGGTTTCGCTGTGGAAAGCCAGGGTGAGGCTGCCGAAGACCAGGCAGGCGACCAGGGTCAGCCACTGGCTTTTTTCCAGTTTGCGCTGGGAAATGAAGATGGCGCCGTAGACCACCACAGAGCTGATGATGAGCACGGCGGTGGCACTGTAGATGCCGCCGACAGTCAGCTCATGGCCGGCCAGGTCGATGACCCTGGGGTCGAGTTTGTAAACGATGAAAAACAGCAACAGCGGGATGAAGTCGATGAATTGTTTCACAGTAAGAGCCAGAAGCTGGATGTGGCGGCATAATAACAAACATCCTTGGTTGCGATAGCGCCAGCTGACTTGAGGTTACCCCCCCCCCGTGAATGTTGATTTGCACTGCCACAGCACGGCCTCCGACGGCGCCCTGGCGCCCGCGGTACTGGTTGCGCGTGCGTTTGAAAAAGGCGTGCGAGTCCTCTCGTTGACCGACCACGACACCCTCGAAGGCCTCGACGAAGCCCGTACAACGGCCCATGCCCTGGGCATGCAGCTGGTCAACGGGGTGGAATTGTCCTGCACCTGGGGCGGCGCCACCATTCATGTGCTCGGCTACGGCTTCGATCAAAAAGCGCCGCCGCTGGTGGAGGCTATCGCGCAATTGCACGATGGCCGCTGGCTGCGGTCCGAAGAAATAAGCCGAAAACTCAGCCTCAAAGGCATGCCCAACGCCCTCGACGGCGCCCGCGCCCTCCAGCAGGAACTGGGCGACAGCGGCAACGCGCCGGCCCGTCCGCACTTTGCCGACTGGATGGTGCGTGAAGGTTTTGTCAAAGACCGCGCCGAAGCCTTTCGCAAGTGGCTGGGCGCCGGCAAGTTGGGCGATGTGAAGCAACATTGGCCGACCCTCGAAGACACCGTCGAGACCCTGCGGGCCTCCGGGGCCTGGGTCAGCCTGGCCCATCCCTGGCATTACGATTTCACCCGCAGCAAACGTCGCAAGCTGATTGGCGACTATATTGGAGCGGGTGGTCACGCGATTGAAGTGGTCAACGGCTTTCAACCCGCCGAACAGGTGGGCAGCCTGGCGATCCTCGCTCGCGAATTTGGTCTGCTGGTCAGCGCCGGCAGTGACTTTCATGGCCCTGGCGGCTGGTCCGAGATCGGCGAGTATCGCGCGGTCCCGGAAGATTTGCCGCTGTTGTGGGGGAGATTCAAGCATGACCCCATTATTGCCACCGTCTGAACAGGTAGAACCCGTGAGTCAATTCTTCCAGATTCATCCGGAAAACCCCCAGGCGCGCCTGATCAAGCAGGCCGTAGAGATCATTCGCGCCGGCGGTGTGGTGATCTACCCAACCGATTCGTCCTACGCCATCGGTTGCCAGATCGGTGACAAGGGCGCTGTCGAGCGTGTCAGACGCCTGCGCCAGCTGGATGACAAGCACAACTTTGCGCTGATCTGCAGCGACTTGTCCCAGCTGGGCCTGTTCGCCAAGGTCGACACCGGCACCTTCCGCCTGCTCAAGGCCCACACGCCAGGGCCCTACACCTTTATCCTCAACGCCACCCGCGAAGTGCCGCGCCTGCTGCTGCACCCGAAAAAACGCACCATCGGCCTGCGGGTGCCGGAGCATCCTATCGCCCTGGCGTTGCTGGCCGAGTTGGGTGAGCCGTTGATGAGTGTGTCGTTGATCATGCCCGGCGACACCGAGCCCCTGGAAGACCCATACGAAATGCGCCAATTGCTGGAAAAACAGGTCGACCTGATCATCGACGGCGGTTTCGGCGGCAACAAGGCCTCCACCGTGATCAACCTGGCCGACGGCGAACCTGAAGTGATCCGTGTCGGTTGCGGCGATCCTGCGCCCTTTATGGCCGAGGCCTGAATGTCAGCCGTGGAAACCGTCGACAGCCAGGCGGGCGCCCAGCAGGAGCTGCCGTTTGCCATGGTGTACGGCCAGGCGGTGCTGGAAATGCCGCTGGACCTGTACATTCCGCCGGACGCCCTGGAGGTCTTCCTTGAGGCGTTCGAGGGCCCGCTGGACTTGCTGCTGTACCTGATCCGCAAGCAGAACATCAACATCCTCGACATCCCGGTGGCGGAAATCACCCGCCAGTACATGGGCTATGTCGAGTTGATGCAGTCGGTACGCCTGGAACTGGCTGCCGAGTACCTGGTGATGGCCGCCATGCTCGCCGAGATCAAGTCGCGCATGCTGTTGCCGCGCGCGGAGACGGTCGAGGCCGAGGAGGATGACCCGCGCGCCGAACTGATCCGCCGGCTGCAGGAATACGAGCGCTTCAAGGCCGCCGCCGAAGGTATCGACGGCCTGAGCCGCGTCGGTCGCGACGTGGTGGTACCCAAGCTCGACGCCCCCGAAGCCCGCGCGCGCAAGCTGCTGCCGGACGTGAGCCTGGAAGAGTTGCTGATGTCCATGGCCGAGGTGCTGCGCCGTGGCGATATGTTCGAACACCACCAGGTCAGCCGCGAGGCCCTGTCCACCCGCGAGCGAATGAGCGATGTACTCGAACGCCTCAAGGGCGGCGGGTTTGTGCCGTTTGTGGAGCTGTTCACGGCAGAAGAAGGGCGCCTGGGTGTGGTGGTGACCTTTATGGCGGTCCTCGAGCTGGTCAAGGAATCCTTGGTCGAGCTGGTCCAGAATGAGCCTTTTGCGGCTATCCACGTGCGGGCGCGAGCCGAATAAAGAGCTGAAACGATGAATCTGACTGAACCCCGCGAACTGGCCCCGTTGCTGGAGGCCTTTCTCCTGGCCTCGGGTAAGCCGCAATCCCTGGAGCGTCTGTTCGAACTGTTTGAGGAAGCCGAGCGCCCCGAACCGCCGGTGTTCAAGAAGGCGCTGGAAATCCTGCGCAAATCCTGCGACGGCCGCGCCTTTGAACTGCGCGAGGTGGCGTCGGGTTATCGCCTGCAGATCCGTGAGAAGTTTTCCCCGTGGGTCGGCCGCCTCTGGGAAGAGCGCCCGCAGCGCTATTCAAGGGCGATGCTGGAGACCATGGCGCTGATCGCCTATCGCCAGCCCATCACCCGAGGCGAAATCGAGGACGTGCGGGGCGTGGCGGTCAACAGCCATATCGTCAAGACGCTGCTGGAGCGTGAGTGGATCCGCATCGTCGGCTACCGCGACGTGCCCGGCAAACCGGCGATGTTCGCGACCACCAAGGTGTTCCTCGACCATTTCAACCTGAAAAACCTCGACGACCTGCCGCCCCTGGCCGAATTGCGCGAGATGGAGGCCGAGCCGGTGCTCGACTTCGACGACGCCCCGGTCCCGGCGAGCCTGCAGGAACTGGCCGACGCCACCGCCGAGCCGGAAGAGCCCAAGGACGAAACCAGTTTCCACACGTTGTTGCTGGAACTGGACGATATGGAGCAGGGCATCAAGACCGACTTTGATGACTTGCTGCGCGATGGTGCGGCCGAGCCGGACGCCCAGGTGAGCGTGGAGGTCGAACCTGAACCTGAGGACGATATCCTCGGCGTGGCCGAAGCCCGCGAAAAACTCCTGGCCGCCGTCGCCGCCCTCGAACAACCGCCCCTGAGCGACGAAGAAGACGAAGCCCGGGCCCTGGCCGAAGCTATCGAGAACGAACGCCGCCAGTTCGAAGACTGACGCAGTCCAATGTAGGAGGGGGCTTGCCCCCGATAGCGGTGGTTCAGTTAAAGAGATTGAGACTGACACACCGCAATCGGGGGCAAGCCCCCTCCCACAAGGGTTCAGTGGTGCCCTGGGCATCACCGGTCGGCGGAAAAACCAATGACCTGGCGCTTATCGACTAGTCTCTGATGCGCAATGCGCGCCATGGGCGTATGATTCGCGACCCTTTGCCGACCTATTCGGCCAAAGCCCCGCTTTCAACACTCTTCAGGCCACGCCTGAATCGACCCACCGGGAGGTGCTTAAGATGAACGATAAAGACCAGAACGACAGCCAGGAAATCGGCCCTGCAGGCGAAAAGCTGCAAAAGGTGCTGGCGCGTATCGGCGTGGGCTCGCGCCGTGACGTCGAAGCCTGGATCACCCAGAAGCGCATCAAGGTCAACGGCGTCGAGGCCACCCTTGGCCAGCGCGTCGACCTGCACGATGCAATCACCATTGATGGCAAGGTCATCAAGCGTGAAGAGGCCGCCGAATCGGTGCGCCGCGTGATCATGTACAACAAGCCCGATGGCGAGATCTGCACCCGTGACGACCCGGAAGGCCGTCCGACCGTGTTCGACAAGATGCCCAAGCCCAAGGAAGGCCGTTGGATCAACATCGGTCGTCTCGACATCAACACCACCGGCTTGTTGATGTTCACCACCGACGGTGAACTGGCCAACCGCCTGATGCACCCGTCCTACGAGATGGACCGCGAATACGCCGTGCGTGTGCGTGGTGAAGTCGATGACGAGATGATCGAACGCCTCAAGGCCGGCGTGGTGCTGGAAGACGGCCCGGCCAAGTTCACCGACATCAAGCAGGCGCCGGGCGGTGAAGGTTTCAACCACTGGTACCACTGCGTGGTGATGGAAGGCCGTAACCGTGAAGTGCGTCGCCTGTGGGAATCCCAGGGCCTGGTGGTCAGCCGCCTGAAGCGCGTGCGTTTTGGCCCGGTGTTCCTCAACTCCGACCTGCCGATGGGCCGCTGGCGCGAAATGAGCCAGTACGAAGTCGACATCCTCAGCGCCGAAGTCGGCCTGACGCCGGTCGCCATGCCGCAGATGAACGCCAAGAGCAAAGACAAGCTCGATCGTATGCAGCGTAAATCGTCGCGCCCCGTGGCCCGCACCGAACGTGTTGCCCGCACCCTGCGCCCGGCGCTGGATGCACCGGCGACCGGCGGGCGTATTTCGCGTCAACCGCATATCGAAGGCGAGCGTCGCCCCACCGCGCCATCGCGCCAGGAAGGTGAACGTGCGCCACGCACCCCACGCCCAGCAGGTCGTGGCGAAGCGCCAAGCGGTGGTCGCAGCAACCGTGGTGACGCCGGTCGCGGTGCTCCGGCATCCGATCACCCAGCCGACAGCGCCAACACCAAGCGCCCGGCCAAGCCAGCGCCGAAAAAGCGCCCAGGCCTGAAGCTGGTAGCGGACGAGCCATCGGGCAAGCGCCGTGGTGCACCGGCCGGTTCGGGGCAGCGTCCAGGCTTTGGTCGCAAGAAGCCGCAGTGATGTAACCGCTGCACACAAACGCCAACCCTAGGGTTGGCGTTTTTTTTTGCCTTGGAATACAGGTAAAACATGTGGGATGGGGCTTGCTCCCACAGTTGGTTCTCCATCATTTTCAAGTTCGGTGTTCAGAACGCAAAAGTGCCGTCAAACACCGGTTTGTCATCCAGCGCCAACACCCCACTGGCAAAGATCAGGTCCAGGTGATGGCTGCCTTTCTGCCCGCCACCCAAGCCCAGGTGCAAGCCGCAATGGCGCTCCTCGAACCCGGCATTGCGCGCGTACAGGTCCTTCACCCCTTCATTGGTGCCAATCCCCAGTTCCTCCACCCGGCGATTGGACGGGTTGGCATTCAGGTATTTATTGAAGTCGTCGGCCAGCCCCGGCACGTCACTGGCCACGCTGCAGATGGTCGAGTTTTCGATCCACAGTTCCAGCGGTGACTGCAGCACGCCGTACTTGCGTGCGAAGGGGATGGTGCTGAGAAAGGTGCCGACAAACCGCACCTGGCCATTGATGGCTTCGCTGTGGGTGGCGATTTCGCCGGGGGCCAGGTCGTGGTTGCCGATGCCGTTGATATTGGTCCACTTCTTGATGCTGCTCATGGGCGCCTGCAGGCGTGAGCCGTGTTTGTCGGTAAAACTCAGCACAGCGGCTTGGGACATGCGCCGGATCAGCGTGGCGTTGAGGTCGGCGATGCGCTGCGGCTCGACGCTGAAGGTGTCGTAGAAATAGTCGCCGTAATCCTTGAACAGCAGGGATTTCTTCCAGTGTTCGGCCATCACGCCTTGCAGGGCACGGATAAAGTCCGGGCCTTCGGCGCGCGGGTTGGGCAGGGTGGAGGAATCGTAGAGGAACAGGTACAGGTCGCAGGCTTCGATGGCCTGCGCCAGGCTGTCGCTGTCGGCCAGGTCCAGGCGCTGCACCTGGAAGTTGAAACGGGCGGCGCTGCTCTGGGCGATCGCCTGGGCGATGGCGTCGTAGCGCTCGGTGTGGCCCAGCAGCACGGTGGGGCAGTTCAGGCCGCCGAGGGCCGGATGGTGTGCAAGGTAGTAGAGAAAGTGTTCAACGGCGCGGGCCTTGTCCATGACGTATGTCCTTGTGTGCCTTGGGTAAGGAGGCAGGTGCCGTGCACAGCACCTGCCGAATACGTGCCGGGTGTCAGAACGGCCACATCGCCGTGCCAAATGGCACCACGGCATCGGCTTGCATCATTTCAACGGCGGCCTCGTGGGTCGGCGCTTCAAACCAATCGTCGAGTTGCAGTTCGGTTTCCAGGTCGTTTTCCAGTGCTTGCATGGTGTATCTCCTAGAGGACGTTGTTTGAGAACGGCTTGCCAGCGGGCTTCGCTGGGCAAGTGAAAGAACCTAGGTGAGAGTGTTTGGTAATGCAAAAAATTTATTGACACGGTCTCATTTGGATTTTTTCTTCTGTTTTTTCGCCGGCTTTTTTTCTTCAGGAAATACAGTGAGCTGGCGTCGCTAATGGTGATGAATTTTCTTACCGCCATTTTTTCAAAAACTCACAGCTGTAACGCCGATTTTCCATGCTGTAACGATTAATTTACGTGTAGCTCGCGGCATGATTGGCCTATTTACCGCTGTAAGGAATACCTGACAGATCGTCGCACGTGCTCTGCGGGTACGGCTTGAAGCTGTCGAGCGGTGTACAATGCGCCGCGTTTTACTGTGACCCCCTTGCGTAACCACGCAAAAGGCCAAGACCTCAGGGTTTACCCACCCTGATCACTCCGCCTGGCCACGAGCCCGGCGGGTTCGATTTCGTCACAGATAAAAACAAACAGGTGACGCATGACCGTTAGAAAGACGCTGTACTCCTGGTGCCTGCGCTGGGGTTTGAGCGGCGCTGCTTGAGTCGGTAATTCAAGGCAGCAACCTGCATTCAACATCATCAAACCTTGCGTGAGACCCTTTTCATGAGTGAACCCCATTGCTCTTCAGGCGAGTTGAAACGCGGCCTGAAAAATCGGCATATCCAGTTGATCGCCCTCGGCGGCGCTATCGGCACCGGCCTGTTCCTGGGCTCGGCCGGCGTGCTCAAATCCGCCGGCCCGTCGATGATCCTGGGTTATGCCATCTGCGGCTTCATTGCCTTCATGATCATGCGCCAGCTCGGCGAAATGATCGTCGAAGAGCCGGTCGCCGGTTCCTTCAGCCACTTTGCCCACAAGTACTGGGGCGGTTTCGCCGGCTTCCTGTCGGGCTGGAACTGCTGGATCCTGTACATCCTGGTGGGCATGTCCGAGCTGACAGCCGTCGGCAAATACGTGCACTACTGGTGGCCGGAGATCCCGACCTGGGTCTCGGCGGCGGCGTTCTTCGTGCTGATCAACCTGATCAACCTGGCCAACGTCAAAGTCTTTGGCGAAGCGGAGTTCTGGTTCGCCATCATCAAGGTGGTCGCCATCGTCGGCATGATCGCCCTGGGCAGCTACCTGCTGGTCAGCGGCAGCGGCGGCCCGCAAGCCTCGGTGAGCAACCTGTGGGAACACGGCGGCTTCTTCCCCCATGGCGTCAGCGGCTTGGTGATGGCCATGGCGATCATCATGTTCTCCTTCGGCGGCCTGGAAATGCTCGGCTTTACCGCCGCCGAAGCCGACCAGCCACGCACCGTGATCCCCAAGGCGATCAACCAGGTGATCTACCGCATCCTGATCTTCTACATCGGCGCCCTGGTGGTGTTGCTGTCGCTGACGCCTTGGGACAGCCTGCTGGCCACCCTCAACGCCTCCGGCGATGCCTACAGTGGCAGCCCGTTCGTGCAGGTGTTCTCCATGCTGGGCAGCAACACCGCCGCGCATATCCTCAACTTCGTGGTGTTGACGGCGGCGTTGTCGGTGTACAACAGCGGCACCTACTGCAACAGCCGCATGCTGCTGGGCATGGCCGAGCAGGGTGATGCGCCCAAGGTGCTGGCCAAGATCGACAAGCGCGGCGTGCCGGTGCGTTCGATCCTCGCTTCGGCGGCGGTCACGCTGGTGGCGGTGTTGATGAACTACTTCATCCCGCAACATGCCCTGGAACTGCTGATGTCCCTGGTGGTGGCCACGCTGGTGATCAACTGGGCGATGATCAGTTTCTCCCACCTCAAGTTCCGCCAGCACATGAACCGCACCGGCCAGGTGCCGTTGTTCAAGGCGCTGTGGTACCCGTACGGCAACTACGTGTGCCTGGCGTTCGTGGTGTTTATCCTGGTGATCATGCTGATGATTCCGGGGATCCAGGTGTCGGTGTACGCGATCCCGCTGTGGGTGGCGTTCATGGCGGTGTGTTATTGGATCAAGAACAAGCGCAGTGCTGAAGCGGCGTTGAGCACCGCGAGTGCGGCGTTGAAGTAAACAGGCGCCTACCTGGAAAACCCCGCATCCTGTATAGGGCGCGGGGTTTTTGCATTTTGAAGCCGTCAACTTTTTGAAATCACACCGCTCATGTATTCATTCAAGTCGCGAAAATCCTTAACGTTCCAGGCATGCGGCGCGACCTTCACCCCATTCTCGCGCAGCGTTTTTGGGATCAGGTCTCCATTCGGGCGAAGTATGACCGACGACACAATCACGCCCGGATAAGCCGCCAGCCGTTTTTTGAAGGCAGGGGTTGTCAGGTCAGGTGTAGGCGGGTTGCTTTTATTGGCCAACGGCCCCGTTGCCTTGAGGTCTGGCCCGTGGCACATGGCGCAGCGCTGTGAATAGAGGTTTTTGCCATTGGCATTATCTGCAAAGGACAGTGACGTTTGAATGAGTGATAAGGTGCCGAGCAAAGTGATCAATAGTCTTTTCATTGTCATGCGTCCTTGTTGTTGAGGTTGTTGTCCTGATTGGGCGTGTCTGTTGCCTAGGGTTTATTGAGTGATGCTGGTTATTTCCAACAACGTGCACCTGCCCGACGCCGAAATCGAGTTGACCGCCATCCGCGCCCAGGGCGCCGGCGGGCAGAACGTCAACAAGGTGTCGAGCGCGGTGCACCTGCGGTTTGATATTCCGGCGTCGTCGCTGCCGGCGTTCTACAAGGAGCGACTGCTGGCACTGCGTGACAGCCGTATCACCAGCGAAGGCGTGCTGGTGCTCAAGGCCCAGCAGTACCGGACCCAGGAACAGAACCGCGCCGACGCGCTGGAGCGCCTGGTGGAGTTGATCCTCAGTGCCACCAAGGTCGAGAAGAAGCGCCGCCCGACCAAGCCCACCCTGGGCTCGAAAAAGCGGCGCCTGGAATCCAAGACCAAGCGCGGCAGCATCAAGGCCGGGCGCGGCAAGGTTGATTTCTAGGCCTCGCGCGTTTCACGGGCCTTGGGTGCTTGCCGGTACAGGTAGACACTCAGCAGCAGCCCACCGAGGGCGGCGAGGGCGGCGAAGAGGAAGATCGACGCAAAGCCGAAACCTGCCGCCACAGCCCCGGCCAGCGGCCCGGTAATGCCCAGCGACAGGTCGATAAACAGCGAATAGGCGCCCACCGCCGAACCCCGGCTGGATGCGGGCACCAGGTTGACCGCCTCCACCCCCAGCGCCGGAAATACCAGGGAAAAGCCGAAACCGCTCAACGCCGCGCCGGCCAGGGCCAGGATGGCATCCGGCGCCAACCACAACAGCAGCAGGCCGAGGATCTCCACCGACAGGCAGGCGATCGCCACGCGAAAGCCGCCGATACGGTTGATCAAGTTGCCGAACAGCAGGCGTGCACCGATAAAGCTGGCGCCGAACAGGCTCAATGCCCACACCGCGTTATCCCAATGCTGGGTGGTGTAATACAGGGTGATAAAGGTGGCGATGGTGCCAAAGCCGATGGAGCCCAGGGCCAGCGCGCAGCCGTGGGGCAATACCCGGCCCAGGACGTTCATGAACGGTAGGCGCACGCCGGCGACGATGGGGGCGGCCACTTTGTTCCAGGCCAGCAGCACGCCGACGACCGCCAGCAGGATAATGCTGACACCCATGCTCCACAGTCCGAAATTCCGCACCAGCAGCACACCCAACGGCGCACCGACCGCCAGCGCGCCGTAACTGGCGATACCGTTCCACGAAATGACCTTGGCGGTATTGGCCGCGCCCACCCGGCCAATGCCCCAGCCGATGGCGCCTGAGCCCACCAGGCTTTCTGCGCTGCCCAGCACCAATCGACCGATGAGCAGGCTGGCCAGGCTGACGGCCGGCACGCTTGAAAACCACGCCGCAAGCAACATGAACACGCCACTCAAGCCGCAGCCCACCAGGCCGATCAGCACCGCCCGCTTGCTGCCCAGGTTATCGATGATTTTACCGGCATACGGGCGGCTCAGCAGCGTGGCCAGGTACTGCACGCTGATCACCAGGCCGGCGATTACCGCGCCGTAGCCCAGTTCGCTGTGGACATAGCCCGGCAATACGGCCAGGGGAATGCCGATATTCAGGTAGCCGATAAAGGTGAACAACACGATGGAAACAACTTGCAGCGTGACCGCCATGGGGCGCTGGGTATCTGGCATGGGAGAGGTCCACTGTCGCAGCAGGTAAAGATAGGCTGCTAATGATACCGGGGCTTGGGCGTGCGCAGGGCGGTAAAACGCAAAAACGTCAGATCAAAAAGACGTCAGGCTGGAATGGGGGCGAGTAATCGGGTGGTGACCAGGGCGGCCAGGGCGTTTTCCTGGGTGCCGAAGCGCTTGAGCAGCAAGGCTTGTTTGTCTGCGCTGAGGCGGTTCCACACGTCGACCATCTGCAGGGCGGTGTCGAGTACGGCGGTGTCCGGGAGGGTGTCTGTCATGGCGGGTACCTCGGTGTGATTCAGGCAGTGTGGAAAGCGTTCAAAGGTACGCTTTCCACACGGTCTGGTACGGCGTCAGTCCTGGCTCTTGCTGTCGACTGGTTTTGCTTCTTTGGCCTCAGGCTGCTTCGCGCTGGCCTGCTGCGGTGTTGGCTGCTCAGTTTCGTGCAGGCTTGGGAAGGGGAGATTAGGTATCTCGTGCATCGTCGTCGCTCCTCGCAAAGTCTGTTTTTTTCAATCGCAGGTGATTCCGCGCTCTCAAAAAGCCTTGGCAGGATACAGCACTGTAAATGACAAAAAGACTTTTATATCGCCGGGTGTACGAACCTTTTATCGTTTTTACGCAAGTGACAAGAGGTCACATCGTTCAGAACGGAACCTTGCCGAGGATCATGTCGCGGTACATCACAAAATCCCCCAGCAGGCTGTAGAACGGGTGCTGGAAGGTCGCCGGACGGTTCTTTTCGAAGAAGAAGTGCCCGATCCAGGCAAAACTGTAACCGGCAATCGGCACGGCCAATAACAGTCCCAGTGAGCCTCGGCCGATGGCATAGGCCAGGATGCCGATCACCAGGGTAGTGCCGATAAAGTGCAGGCGCCGGCAGGTGCTGTTGCCGTGCTCAGTCAGGTAATAGGGGTAAAACTCGGCAAAGCTATTGAATCGCTTGAGGTTTTCCACTGTGGCCGGCCCTTTGATTGTTGTGCCGCCCAACAGTTGTTCGGCGGGGAGCTTATTTGAGTCTAGAGTGATCAGTGGTAACAGCCAGTGACAATAGATGCCACTTTAGTATCCTTGGCTTTCCTGGCTGCCGTTTTGAGCCTGCTTTATTCAAGAAGACGCCATGAGCGAACGAACAACTTCTGCAAGCTGGGCGATGGGGATAGTCAAGGCACTGGAAATGGACGGCCTGGATTGCCGCGTCTTGTTCAAGCAACTGGGCCTGGACTACGCCGCCCTGAGTGACCCCGATGCGCGGTTCCCGCAGGACTCCATGACCCGCCTGTGGCAGCGCGCGGTCGAGCTGTCGGGCAACCCGGCGATTGGCCTGAACATGGGCAAGGTGGTGCGCCCGGCGTCGTTTCATGTGGCCGGTTACGCCTTGATGTCCAGCAACACCCTGGCCGAAGGCTTTATGCGTCTGGTGCGTTACCAGCGGATCATCGCCGAAAGCGCCGACTTGAGTTTTCGACTATTACCTGAAGGCTATGCGCTGATTCTTACGGTGCATGGCGATCATCTTCCGCCGACCCGACAAAGCGCCGAAGCCTCCCTGGCCTGTGCGTTGGCGCTGTGCGGCTGGCTCACCGGGCGGACCCTGCAACCCCGAAAAGTGCTGTTGCAGGGCGATCAACCGGGGGACCTGACCCCCTATAAACAAGCGTTCCATGCCCCGCTGGAGTTCGATGCGCCGTATGACGCGCTGATCTTTGAGCGCGCCGACATGGACGCGCCGCTGCCCACGGCCAACGAGGCCATGGCGCTGTTGCACGATCGA
Source organism: Pseudomonas sp. NFACC42-2 (assembly GCF_900116055.1). Classification (NCBI taxonomy): domain Bacteria; kingdom Pseudomonadati; phylum Pseudomonadota; class Gammaproteobacteria; order Pseudomonadales; family Pseudomonadaceae; genus Pseudomonas; species Pseudomonas sp. NFACC42-2. The sequence continues at coordinate 73,925 of NZ_FOZO01000009.1, read as the reverse complement.
TTTGCCGGTGAGTACCTGGCGCGGTTCTCCGAAAGCCGCGTGACCCACAAGGCGCGGCAGGTGCTGTGCCGGCTGCTGCCCCAGGGCGAACCCAAGCGCGAAGTGGTGGCCCAGACCCTGCACCTGTCCCAGCGCACCTTGCAGCGGCGCCTGCAGGAAGAAGGCACGAGTTTCCAGACCCTGCTCGACGACACCCGCCGCGAACTGGCCGAGCAGTACCTGGCGCAGCCGAGCATGACCCTGTTGGAGATTGCCTACCTGCTGGGCTTTGCCGACCCGAGCAACTTCTTTCGCGCGTTTCGCCGCTGGTTCGATGCCACGCCCGGCGAATACCGGGCGCGACTGCAGGACGCGTCGACGGTCAGTGACGCCAGAATGCAGGAATGCACAGAACAAAGACTGTGATGATTTCCAGCCGGCCCAGCAGCATGCCCAGGGACAGGATCCACTTGGCCGCATCCGGCAGGCTGGCGAAGTTGCCGGCCGGGCCAATGGTTTCCCCCAGGCCCGGGCCGACGCCGGACACGGTGCTGGCCGCGCCGGTGAGTGCGGTCATCCAGTCCAGGCCGAGCAGCGACAAGGCCAGGGCGATGGCGCAGATGGTGATGGCGAAGAAAAACGAAAAGGTCAGGATCGAACGCACGATCTCTTCGTCGAGGCGGTGGCCGTTGTACTTCTGCTTGATTACCGCGCGCGGGTGAATCAGTTGGTTCAAGTTGGCCTTGAGCAGGATATAGGCGACCTGGAAGCGGAAAATCTTGATCCCGCCCGCCGTGGAGCCCGAACAGCCACCGATGAAGCCCAGGTAGAAAAACAGCATCAGTGAGAAATTGCCCCACAGGCTGTAGTCCCCCAGTGCAAAACCGGTGGTGGTCACTACCGATGTGACGTTCAACGCCACATGGCGCAGTGCATCCAGCCAATGCAGGTTGGTGGTCCACCAGTACCAAGTGCCGAGCACCAGCCAGGTCACCAGCAACAAACCAAGCAAGCCCTGTACTTGCTGATCCTTGATCAATGCCTTGCGATTACCCCGCAAGGTGGCCACGTACAGGGTGAACGGCAAGCTGCCGAGGATCATCACCACCACCGCCACCCAGTGCACCGCCGGTTGTTTCCAGTGCGCCAGGGATTCGTCGGAGGTGGAGAACCCACCGGTGGAAATCGCCGACATCGCATGGTTGATCGCATCGAACAGGCCCATGCCGGCCCACCAGAACGCCAGGCTGCCGAGGATGGTGATGCCGACGTAGGCCGCCACGATCAGCCGCGCCACCATGTGCGAGCGGGGCATGACCTTCTCCGAGCGGTCCGAGGATTCGGTCTGGAACAGGCGCATGCCACCGATACGCAGCAGCGGCAGGATCGCCACCGCCATGCCGATAAAGCCGATGCCGCCGAGCCAGTGCAGCAGCGAGCGCCACATCAGAATGCCGGGTGACAGGGTGTCCAGGCCGCTCAGCACCGTGGAGCCGGTGGCGGTGATGCCGGACATGCTTTCGAAAAACGAGTCGGTGTAGCTGATGTGCTGGGTCAGCAGGAACGGCAGCGCGGCGAATACGCATACCACCACCCAACTGCTGACCGTGAGCAGGTACATGTCTCGCGGACGCAGGTGCACGTGTTCGGGACGCCCGGGAATCACCAGGGCAAGCCCGGCGACAAAAGTGATCAGGCTGGCCCAGAGGAACGAGGGCAGGTCGCTGGTCCGTTCGAAAATCACCAGGGTCGCCATGGGCACGACCATGGCGATCGCAAGGGTGATCAGGAAGATGCCGATGATGAAACCGATGATGCGTAGGGTCGGCAACGCCATGAAGTGAGCTCGAAATAGGGCAGAGGCGCCATTCTACCTGGGGGGCCGGGCATGTAAACCGGGCCTTGAAAGCGACGCAAATCAAATGTGGGAGGGGGTGGTGGTACTACTGTGAAAGGCAGGTAAAAAAAAGGCGACCCGAAGGCCGCCTCATTCAACACCGCACTGATCAGAATTCGTGATCAGCGTTATCCGGGTTCAGGTCGCTGATGCCCAGCTTGCCTGCCGCGGCCTCGATCGAACCGGTCTGCTTGACCAGGGCGGCGATGGCGTCACGCACGATCTGGTTGCCCGCGTCGTTACCGGCCGCGATCAACTGGTCGTAGTGTTCCCCCTTGTTGGCATGATCAACCATGACCTGGATTTTCGCTTCGGTCGCCGCCAGGTCCGCTTTCAGCGCGGTATCGGCAGCCGGGTCGGCCTTGGCCACCAGGGACGACAGGCTGGCGCCGGTCAGTTTGGTGCCGTCGACGCGGGTGTACTCGCCCAGGTAGACGTTGCGGATGCCCTTGGCGTCGTAGAAGTGCGAGTAATGGGTGTTGTCGCTGAAGCAGTCCTGTTCGTCTTCCGGCGAGTTGGCTTCCAGGGAAACCTTCATGCGTTCACCGGCCAGTTCGCCCAGGGACAGGCTGCCCATGCCGAACAACATTTTGCGCAGGCCGTCGGTGGCAGGTTCTGCCTCCAGGGTGGCGCGGTAGTTGTCTTCGACGTTGGGTTTCCAGTTGCCGACCATTTCCTGCAGGTCGCTGACCAGCAGTTGGGTCACGGCGGTCAGGTAGGCGCGACGGCGCTCGTTGTGGCCGCCGGTTGCGCCGTCGCCGGTCAGGTAGTCCGACGCAGGGCGGTTGCCGGCGCCCGGGCCGGTGCCGTTCAGGTCCTGGCCCCAGAGCAGGAATTCGATGGCGTGGTAGCCGGTGGCGACGTTGGCTTCGGAACCGCCCAGCTCATTGAGGCTGGCGAGTTTTTCCGGGGTGATGTCCTTCACGTCGACCTTGTCTTCGCCGACCTGGATCTCGGTGTTGGCGATGATGTTGGCGGTAGCGCCCGGGTTGCCCAGGGCGTGTTCGTAGGATGTGTCGACGTAGTCGATCAGGCCTTCGTCCAGGGGCCAGGCGTTCACCTGACCTTCCCAGTCATCGATGATGGTGTTGCCGAAGCGGAACACTTCGCTCTGCAGGTACGGAACGCGCGCGGCAACCCAGGCGGCGCGGGCGGCCTTCAGGGTTTCGTCGTTCGGTTTGGCGAGGAAGGCGTCGATTGCGGTTTGCAGGGTTTTTGCCGTGGACTCGGCATCGCTGTACACCGCGAAGACCATGTCGGCGTAATGCGCAACCACGGCCTTGGCGGCCGCTTCGTCGACCTGGCCGGCAGGGGTGGCAGCCGCTGGAGCGGTGGTGCTGGCAGCCGGGGTCGGCGCCTGGTTTGCTGCGGGCTTGTCTTTACCTTCGCCGCAACCGGCGAGAGAAATGGCAATGGCCAGCAGACTGGCGGTGGCCAGGGGCATACGAATCATGGCGAACATCCTGCTTCGGTTGTTGATGGGCGCGCGGGGGTCGCGCAAAACTGCGACATAATGCGAAAGATTTGCATTTTGTGTAAAGGGTTATACGCGGGAAATATTCAGTATCGTTTTGCCCGGTCAGAGAATGGCCGCGCCATTGCGCTCGGCCTGCTTCAAAAAAGCCGCCAACTCCCGGGCCGGCAGGGGTTTGCTGTAGTAGTAACCCTGACCTTCATGGCAACCCTCGGAGATGATGTAGGCCTCCTGCTCCGCGGTTTCCACGCCTTCCGCGATGACCTGCATGCCCAGGCTTTTGCCCAGTTGGATAATCGCGCGAACGATGGTGGCATCGTCATCGTCGTCCAGCAGGTCCTGGACGAAGCTTTTGTCGATCTTGATCTTGTCCAGGGGCAGGCTCTTCAAATAGCTCAAGGAGGAATAGCCGGTGCCGAAATCATCAATCGCGATCAATGCCCCGGAGCGGCGCAGGCTCAACAGGTGTTGGGCGGCGGTGCTGATGTCTTCCATCAGGCCGGTCTCGGTGACTTCCAGCTCCAGGCTGCGCGGCGGCAGGCGGTAGATCTGCATCAGGTTGTTGACCACCCGTGGCAGCTCGGTGTGGTGCAACTGCACGGTGGACAGGTTGACCGCCATGCGCAGTTCGGTGAAGCCCAGGTCATGCCATTCGCGCAATTGTCGACAGGCCTGGTCCAGTACCCATTCGCCAATCGGAATAATGGTGCCGTTCTGTTCTGCCAGCGGGATGAACAGGTCCGGCGGCACCAGGCCGTGTTCCGGGTGCTGCCAGCGGATCAGGGCTTCTACGCCTACCACACGCTGGTCGCGATAGCTGATCTGTGGCTGGTAGACCAGGTGGAACTGGTCGCGGCTGAGGGCGTCGCGCAGGTCTTTTTCCAGCTCGCGGCGGCGGCGCATTTCGCTGTCGACGCTGGCGATATAGAACTGATAGCGGTTGCGAGAGCGGCTCTTGGCCAGGGTCATGGTCTGTTCGGCTTTTTGCAGCAGCTTCTCGGTGCTGTCGCCATCTTCGGGAAACAAGGTGATGCCGATGGTGGCGCGCAGGCGAATTTCCTCGTGGTCGAGGGCGAACTCCGCCTCCAGGTCGTCGAGGATGCTTTGCGCCAGTTCGGCCGCTTCGTAGGGCTGGTCGATATCGGCCTGTACCAGCGCGAACTGGTCGCCCCCCAGGCGGGCGAGGGCGCCGAGGCGACCGCTGTGGGCGCGCAGACGATCGGCCAGGGCCAGCAGCAATTTGTCGCCGGCCTGGTAGGTGAACTGCTCGTTGACGCTTTTGAAGTCATCCAGTCCCACGCACAGCACCGCTACGCGGCGCTGGCGGCGGCCGGCGTCGATGAGGATCTTGTCCAGTTGCTCCTGCAGTTTCTGGCGGTTGGGCAGGCCGGTGAGAAAATCGTACTGGGCCATGCGCAGCAGGCTGGATTCCGCCTCATGGCGCAGGTGGGTGTTGCGCTCGATGGATTCGAGCAACTGGTTGGCGGTGTTGATCCACAACCCCAACTCGTTGCGCTCGTGGCCCTTGAGTTGCGGGATCTTGTGCTCGCTGGGGCGGTCCGGGTTGATCGATGTGAGGTGCTCGATAATCCGCGACAGCGGCTTGGTCAGCAGCCAGTGGTAGACCAGGTACAGCACCAGGCCCATGGCCAGGGCGCGTAACACGCCGGAAATGAAGATGATCACCGAACTGACAATAAAGCCCTGGCCATAGGTGGCGGTATCGAGGGTAATGCTCAGGTCGCCGTAATACTCGCTGTAGGGGCCTTTGCCGACCAATGAAGTGGTGAAGGTGCGTTCCCGGCCAAGAATCAGGTCGGTGAGCCAGCGGCTGGGGGAGTGCTGCAAGGCACGGCTTTTTTCTGCCAGCATGGTTTCGTTGGGATGGCCGATGGAGGCCATGCGCACCGCCTCGTCCTGGAACAGCCCCTCTATCACCTGCATGCCCATCTCGCGGTCCAGGCTATAGACGGCCTGGGTCGAGGGGTCGCGAAACATGTCGAGAATGCGCTGGGCATCACCGGCCACGGCCTGGCGCGTCTTGTAGGCATCGAAAACGATCTGCGCCACGCTCAGCGTCACGCCCACGATCAACGCCGACAGCAGCACGACCCGTAGCAACTTCACCGACAAGCTGTTTTTGAGTTCCAGCTTCAAAGGGGCATTCCTTGTCTCATGCGGGTGGCCTTCAATATGCCATGAGTATTGGCAATCTGGTGATGGCAGTCAAAGGAACATTGCGGCTGGGGGGGGCTGGAGTCTATCGAAGGGCGTTCGAGAGGGGAGAGGGCGGATGATATCCGCCGCTCTCTTGCACAACACAGGGTTCAGGCGATCGCCTGATAGGCACTCTACGCGGGATCGTCAGCAGGTTTATTAACCGTTAAATCGGTCTAACGTCGGATGTACGTCCTCACCTGGTTTTCCGGAGGCTCCCCCTTGGTCTCCGCCCCCGCCCGCCAAACTTGTGAGCAGTTGCATCCCCATTTCCATCCCCTCTCCCAATAGTGGGTTGGCCGCTGAGAGGCCCGCCGACAACAAGTCACCACCACCCATTCCGGGCATACCAGCACCAGCCATAATTGCCACTCCTGAAAATAAACGAGAGAGTTATTTCTCTCACCGCTTGGGTGGCAGGTTCGTGCCGGTGAGTTCCACGTTTCCTGAGTGGGGTTCTTTTTTCAGGCATAAAAAAGCCCGGCAATCGCCGGGCTCTTTCTACTGCAAGCGTCGCTTAGGCAGTGAAGGTCTTGCCTTCGAACTGCTCAGCCACGAACTTCCAGTTGACCAGGTTCCAGAACGCCTCCACATACTTTGGACGTACGTTGCGGTAGTCGATGTAGTAGGCGTGTTCCCACACGTCGCAGGTCAGCAGCGGGGTGTCGCCGCTGGTCAGCGGGTTGCCGGCGCCGATGGTGCTGGCCAGGGCCAGGGAACCGTCAGCCTTTTTCACCAGCCAGCCCCAACCGGAACCGAAGGTGCCGACGGACGTCTTGGTGAATTCTTCCTTGAACTTGTCGAACGAACCGAACGCGGCGTTGATGGCTTCAGCCAGCGCGCCGGTAGGTTGGCCGCCGGCGTTTGGTGCCAGGCAGTTCCAGTAGAAGGTGTGGTTCCAGACCTGAGCGGCGTTGTTGAAGATGCCGCCCGAAGAAGACTTGACGATTTCTTCCAGGGTCTTGCCTTCGAACTCGGTGCCTGGCACCAGGTTGTTCAGGTTCACGACATAGGTGTTGTGGTGCTTGTCGTGGTGGTATTCCAAGGTTTCCTTGGAGATGTGCGGCTGCAGGGCATCGTGTGCGTAGGGCAGCGGCGGCAATTCGAAAGCCATGATGATTCTCCTAATCAGGTCAGTTGCGGTGAGCGCAAGGCCGATCACGGGCGGCCAAACAAGCGCCGGGGAGTTTGTACTCTTTGCGGCGCAGGGTCCGGATCATAGCACCGGGGGTGCGGCAAAACCACGCAACAACTGTGTGGGATAGAGGTTCCAGAGCGTTTTGGAATATTCATCAGGCGCTGATCAATTGATAGGCCACGCTGAACATCATCACTGCTACCAACAGGTCCAACAGGCGCCATGTCGCCGGGCGTGCCAGCCACGGCGCCAACCAGGCCGCGCCGAGCGCCAGGGTGGCGAACCACAGCAACGACGCGCTGGCGGCCCCGGCCACGTAGGCGCCGGGTTCGGTTTGCTGTGCGCCCAACGAGCCGATCAGCAGCACCGTGTCCAGGTACACATGAGGATTGAGCAACGTGACCGCCAGGGCACTGAGCAATACAGCGCGCAATGAGCGGACCTTGAGGTCGCCCCCTTGCTCCAGGCCCTGTGTCGAAAACGCCCGGCGCAGCGCCAGGGTGCCGTACCACAGCAGGAACGCGGCGCCGCCCCAGCGGGCAATTGCCAGCAGCAGCGGGTTTTGTGCCAGCACCGTCGCCAGGCCGAATACCCCGGCGGCCACGAGCAAGGCGTCACACACCACGCACAACGCCGCCACTGGCAGGTGATGTTCACGGCGCAGGCTTTGCGCCAATACAAATGCGTTTTGCGTGCCGATGGCCATGATCAACCCCAGGGCCACCAATAATCCGTTCAAATAGCTTTGCCACATAACCATTACTCCGAAGTCGCTGCCAGTTGCCGCAATACGTCCATGGCTCGCTCGGCATCCGCGCGGCCGACGAACAGGTGGTCGTGGTAGTAGCCGGCGATCACGTTGCAACTGATCCCGGCCTTGCCGAGTGCGCTGGCGAAGGCGGCCGTCAGGCCCACGGCTTGCAGCGCTGAATGCACATTCAGGGTGATCCACGCCGCGATGTAGTCGAATGCCAGCCCGGCCTGTTCCGCCTGCCCGCGCTCCAGGATCAGGGTCAGGCCTTCCTGTTCGCGAAAGCTGCCGATGGCCTCGCAACCGGCCGGGATACGATGGTCAGGCAGGGTGCAGAACACATAGTCACCGTCATTGAGCTGCGGGCTCATGCTGCGCAGAAGGGTTGCCAGGGCGGTTTCGCCAGCCATGCTGAAGGGTCCTTATAAAGAGAGAAGCGATGCTGGCTATTCTCATGGCCCAGGCTGTATAAGAAAAACCAATATTGCTGATCGCTCATTAGAGAAACTGATGTTCGACTATAAATTGCTTTCCGCCCTGGCGGCGGTGGTGGAACAGGCCGGCTTCGAGCGCGGTGCCCAGGTATTGGGGCTGTCGCAATCGGCGATTTCCCAGCGCATCAAGTTATTGGAAGCACGCATCGGCCAGCCGGTGCTGGTGCGGGTTACGCCGCCGACGCCCACCGATATCGGTCGGCGTTTGCTTAACCATGTGCAGCAGGTGCGGCTGCTGGAGCGCGACTTGCAAAGCCAGGTGCCGGCGCTGGACGAAGAAGGCATGCCTGAGCGCCTGCGCATCGCCCTGAATGCCGACAGCCTGGCCACTTGGTGGGCCGAGGCGGTGAGCGATTTTTGTGCCGAGCAGCATTTGCTGCTGGATCTGGTCGTAGAAGACCAGACGGTGGGGCTCAAGCGGATGCGTGCCGGCGAGGTGGCCGCCTGCATTTGCGCCAGCGAGCGCCCGGTGGCCGGAGCCCGCAGTCTGTTGCTCGGCGCCATGCGTTATCGGGCGTTGGCCAGCCCGGCATTTGTTGCACGGCATTTCCCCGAAGGTGTGCGTGCCGACCAACTGGCGCACACACCGGCGCTGGTGTTTGGCCCGGATGATTTCCTGCAGCATCGCTATTTGGCGTCTCTGGGCGTGGACGGTGGTTTCGAACACCATTTATGCCCATCGTCCGAAGGCTTTATCCGCCTGGCGGAAGCCGGGCTCGGCTGGGGGCTGGTGCCTGAACTGCAGGTGCGCGTCCAGCTGGAAAAAGGCGTGCTGGTCGAGTTGATGCCAGATAAGCCCATCGATGTGCCGTTGTACTGGCATCATTGGCGCAGCGGCGGGCAGTTGTTGAGCCTGTTGACCGACCACCTGGCCCAAGCCTGTGGACAATGGTTGGTGCCGTTGGACTGATGGCGGTCGTCAAGGCAACAGCGATGAAAAATGAAAGGACACGGGGTAATACATGAAGATTCTGGTCACCGGCGCAAGCGGCTTCATCGGCGGGCGCTTTGCGCGTTTCGCCCTGGAGCAGGGCCTGGACGTGCGGGTCAACGGGCGGCGCGCCGAGGGCGTGGAGCACCTGGTTCGGCGCGGTGCCGAGTTTATCCAGGGTGACTTGAGTGACGCCGACCTGGTGCGCGACCTGTGCCGCGATGTCGAAGCCGTGGTGCATTGTGCAGGCGCCGTGGGCTTGTGGGGGAAGTACCAGGACTTCCATCAAGGCAACGTGCTGGTGACTGAAAACGTTGTGGAAGCCTGCCTCAAGCAACGCGTGGGCCGTCTGGTGCACCTGTCGTCGCCGTCGATCTACTTCGACGGGCGCGATCACCTCGGGTTGACCGAAGAGCAAGTCCCCAAGCGCTTCAAGCATCCCTATGCGGCCACGAAGTACCTGGCCGAACAGAAAGTGTTCGGCGCCCAGGAGTTCGGCCTCGAGGTGCTGGCCCTGCGCCCGCGGTTCGTCACCGGTGCCGGTGACATGAGTATTTTCCCGCGCCTGTTGAAGATGCAGCGCAAGAACCGCCTGGCTATCGTCGGCGACGGTCTCAACAAGGTCGACTTCACCAGTGTGCACAACCTCAACGAAGCGCTGCTCAGCAGTTTGCTGGCCACCGGTTCGGCCCTGGGCAAGGCCTACAACATCAGCAACGGCACGCCGGTGCCGGTGTGGGATGTGGTCAATTACGTGATGCGCCAAATGGAGTTGCCCCAGGTGACCCGTTATCGCTCCTACGGCTTGTCCTACAGCGTGGCGGCGCTTAACGAAGCCTTTTGCGCAATGTGGCCCGGTCGTCCGGAGCCAGCGTTATCGCGCCTGGGCATGCAGGTAATGAACAAAGATTTCACCCTCGACATCAGCCGGGCCAGGCATTATCTGGATTATGAGCCCAAGGTCAGCCTGTGGACCGCCCTCGACGAGTTCTGCAGTTGGTGGAAGGCCCAGGATCCCGGGTTCAAATAAGGTCACAACAGGCAACACATCGGGAACCGAATTCCAGGTTCCGGGTCGATCAACGCGATGGGGTTGGGGTTTATACTCCCGTCGCTCGGCTTTCCAGCCGGCTAACTCACTGATTCAGGGTTGATTCATGCGTAACGATGCCAAAGACGATTTCGACAACATTCCCAGCCTGCGGGCCGATCTTGGGGATGACGATGATTTCGAACCTTCCCCGGCCACCTCGGTGCGTTCGCGCAACACGCCCGTGGTCAAGGTCAAGGGCGCCAGCACCGGCCCGCTGTGGGCATTGATCGGCGCGCTGCTGATCGCCTTCGCCGGCCTGGCCTGGTGGAGCTTCCAGCAGATCTCCCTGATGGGCCAGCAGTTGGTTGCCACCCAGGAAAGCTTTGCGCGCATCAGCGAAGAAGCGGCAGGGCGCCTGCAGGACATTTCCGGCAAGGTCGTAGCCAGTGAAGCCAATGTGAACAACGGCAGCGAAGCACTGAAACTGCAGATCAAACAGCTGGAAACCCAGTTGCTGGAGCAGGGCAAGCAGCAGCTCGGCGTTGCCGGCCAGGCCACGGAGCTGGACAAGCGCCTGGCGCAAATGACTGCCAGCACCACTGAGCTGTCGAGCGCCAATGCCAAGCTGCAGGGCCAGGTGCAAGCCTTGACCGATGCAGTGGCCACCCTGAAGGCTGCGCAGGGCGATGCCGGCAAACGCGATACCGAGATAAAGGAATTGGTCGCTGATGTGGCTGCCTTGAAAAAGCAAGGTAACCCGAGCGCAGCCATCGCCCGTCTTGAGCAGGATCTCGTGGTACTCAAAAGCGCCCAGGACAGCCAGCCAGCCAACAGCGATGCGCCGACCAACAAGGAGTTCGACGTGTTCCGCATCCAGACCACCCGCAATATCACCACCTTGCAGAGCCAGGTGCAGAACCTGAATCAGCGCCTGAATGCGCCGGCGGCTGTCACGCCGCTCGGCCAGTAATATCGGGCCTGTGGCAGCCCGCTCGCCACAGGCCGACTAAGCGGCTTGAATGTCACCATCTGGTGACATTTCCCATCCCCTTCGTTACTTGCCCCCACCTCGCCCTTGTTTAGACTCCGGTCATCCCACAAACAATAATAAGGGCCACCCATGACCACGCGACCACTGCCTGCCAGCAGTTGGCTGAATGCACCTGCCCATCACGCCTGGCTCGCCGCCGAAGGGCAGCGCCTGCTGGCCTTTGCCAAGGCCTCCCGTCTGCCTGAGGGTTTTGGCAACCTCGACGACAGAGGCCAGTTGCCGGCCGATGCTCGCGCCGAAACCATGAATACCGCGCGCATGACCCACAGCTTCGCCATGGCCCATGCCATGGGCTTGCCGGGTTATGCCGAATTGGTGGCGCACGGGGTTGCGGCCCTGGGCGGACCTTTGCGTGACAGCGAACACGGTGGCTGGTTCGCCGCGCCCCAGGCCCTGGACGGCAACAGCGGCAAGGCGGCCTACCTGCATGCGTTTGTCGCCCTGGCCGCCAGCTCGGCCGTGGTGGCAGGCGCGCCCGGTGCGCAAAATCTGCTGAACGACGCCATCCATATCATCGACCAGTTCTTCTGGAGCGAAGAGGAGGGCGTGATGCTTGAATCCTTCGCCCGGGACTGGAGCGGCGTCGAAGCCTATCGCGGCGCCAACAGCAACATGCACGCCACCGAAGCCTTCCTGGCCCTGGCCGATGTCACCGCCGACACACGTTGGCTGGATCGAGCCCTGCGCATCGTCGAGCGAGTGATTCATACCCACGCCGCCGCCAACCAGTTCATGGTGATCGAGCATTTCGACGCACAATGGAAACCCCTGCTCGATTACAACGAAGACAACCCCGCCGATGGCTTCCGCCCGTATGGCATCACCCCTGGCCATGGCTTTGAGTGGGCGCGGCTGGTGCTGCACCTGGAAGCCGCGCGCCTGCAGGCCGGGCTGGCCACGCCGGACTGGCTGCTGAGCGCCGCCAAGGGCCTGTTCGCCAGCGCCTGCGACTATGCCTGGGCCGTGGATGGCGCCCCCGGTATCGTCTACACCCTGGACTGGAACCACCGCCCGGTCGTGCGCGAGCGCCTGCACTGGACCCACGCCGAAGCCAGCGCCGCTGCCCAGGCCTTGCTCAAACGCACGGGTGAGCTGCATTACGAAACCTGGTACCGGCGTTTCTGGGAGTTTTGCGACACCCATTTCATCGACCGCCTCCACGGCAGCTGGCACCACGAACTCAGCCCCCACAACCAGCCCAGCAGCACCATCTGGGGCGGTAAACCGGACCTGTACCATGCCTGGCAAGCGGTCGTGCTGCCTGCACTGCCCCTGGCACCGAGCATGGCCAGCGCTTTAGGCGCTGGGTGTTATGTCACCAAGTGGTGACATTTGTGCATCCCTTTGTTACCTGTGCTCGAAAAAACCATGTTTAAACTCCGTGCAGCGCAAGCTCCAGACTTGCATGCATAACAACAAGAAAAGGTATTCAGATGAACGCGATTAATCGCCTCGCCGTAGCTATTTCCGTTGCCTCGTTGTTTCCCCTCAGTGCATTTGCCGCCGACTCCAAAGGGACGGTTGAAGTTGTGCATTGGTGGACCTCGGGTGGCGAAAAAGCGGCTGTAGATGTCCTGAAGGCCCAAGTCGAGAAAGACGGCTTCACCTGGAAAGATGGCGCCGTCGCAGGTGGCGGTGGCGCTACTGCCATGACCGTGCTGAAAAGCCGCGCGGTCGCCGGCAACCCGCCAGGCGTTGCCCAGATCAAAGGCCCCGACATCCAGGAGTGGGCCTCTACCGGCCTGCTCGACACCGACGTCCTGAAGTCCGTCGCCAAAGACGAAAAATGGGATTCCCTGCTCGACAAGAAAGTCTCCGACACCGTGAAGTACGACGGCGACTACGTTGCCGTACCGGTCAACATCCACCGCGTGAACTGGCTGTGGATCAACCCGGAAGTCTTCAAGAAAGCCGGTATCACCAAGAACCCGACCACCCTCGAAGAATTCTACGCCGCCGGCGACAAGCTCAAGGCCGCGGGCTTCATCCCGCTCGCCCACGGTGGCCAGCCTTGGCAGGACAGCACCGTCTTCGAAGCGGTGGTCCTGTCGGTAATGGGCGCCGATGGCTACAAGAAAGCCCTGGTCGACCTGGATAATGCTGCGCTGACCGGCCCGGAAATGGTCAAGTCCCTGACCGAGCTGAAGAAAGTCGCGACCTATATGGACGTCGACGGCAAAGGCCAGGACTGGAACCTCGAAGCAGGCAAGGTCATCAACGGCAAGGCCGGTATGCAGATCATGGGTGACTGGGCCAAGTCGGAATGGACCGCCGCCAAGAAAGTCGCCGGCAAAGACTACGAGTGCGTAGCCTTCCCGGGCACCGACAAAGCCTTCACCTACAACATCGACTCCCTGGCGGTGTTCAAGCAGAAAGACAAAGGCACTGCCGCTGGCCAGCAGGACATCGCCAAAGTCGTGCTGGGTGAAAACTTCCAGAAGGTGTTCAGCATCAACAAGGGCTCGATCCCTGTTCGCAACGACATGCTGAACAAAATGGACTCGTACGGTTTCGACTCCTGCGCCCAGACCGCCGCCAAGGACTTCCTGGCTGACGCCAAGACCGGCGGCCTGCAGCCAAGCATGGCGCACAACATGGCCACCACCCTGGCGGTGCAAGGTGCGTTCTTCGATGTCGTGACCAACTACATCAATGACCCGAAAGCCGACCCGGCCGACACCGCCAAGAAACTCGGCGCTGCGATCAAGTCTGCCAAGTAACGGTTGACCTTGTGAGGGGGATCCCTGACCCCTCACAAGGCGTGCTTCTGTAGTCCTTTTTCCCTGTATTGGATTTCCCCATGAGTTCTGTTGCTGTGTTCAGCAAAGCCTCGCCGTTCGATGCACTGCAGCGCTGGCTACCCAAACTGGTGCTGGCGCCCAGCATGTTCATCGTGTTGGTGGGTTTCTACGGCTACATCCTGTGGACGTTTGTGCTCTCGTTCACCACCTCTACGTTCCTGCCAAGCTACAAATGGGCGGGTCTTGCGCAATACGAGCGGTTGTTCGACAACGACCGTTGGTGGGTGGCGAGCAAGAACCTGGCGCTGTTCGGCGGGATGTTCATCGGCATCACCCTGGTGATCGGCGTGACGCTGGCGATTTTCCTCGACCAGAAAATCCGCCGCGAAGGCTTTATCCGCACCATTTACCTGTACCCGATGGCGCTCTCGATGATCGTCACTGGTACCGCGTGGAAATGGCTGCTCAACCCGGGCATGGGCCTGGACAAACTCCTGCGTGACTGGGGCTGGGAAGGCTTCCGTCTCGACTGGCTGATCGACCCGGACCGCGTGGTCTACTGCCTGGTGATTGCCGCCGTGTGGCAAGCCTCCGGTTTCATCATGGCGATGTTCCTCGCCGGCCTGCGTGGGGTTGATCAGTCGATCATCCGTGCCGCCCAGATCGACGGCGCGAGCCTGCCGCGCATCTACTGGAGCGTGGTGCTGCCGAGCCTGCGTCCGGTGTTCTTCAGTGCGGTGATGATCCTGGCGCACATTGCGATCAAGAGCTTCGACCTGGTGGCGGCCATGACGGCCGGTGGCCCGGGCTATTCGTCCGACCTGCCCGCGATGTTCATGTACTCGTTCACCTTCAGCCGTGGCCAGATGGGCATGGGCTCGGCCAGTGCAATCCTGATGCTCGGTGCGATCCTCGCGATCATCGTGCCTTACCTCTACTCCGAGCTGAGGACCAAGCGTAATGACTAGTCTCGCTGCCAAACCTGCCATCAGCCTGAGCCGCATCGCGATCTACGCGGTGTTGATCCTCGCTGTACTGCTGTACCTGGTACCGCTGGTGGTGATGTTGCTCACCAGCTTCAAGACCCCGGAAGACATCAGCACCGGCAACCTGTTGAGCTGGCCGACCGTGGTCAGCGGCATCGGCTGGGTCAAGGCCTGGGCCACCGTGGATGGCTACTTCTGGAACTCGCTCAAGATCACCGTGCCGGCCGTGCTGATTTCCACCGCCATCGGTGCATTGAACGGTTATGTGCTGTCGTTCTGGCGCTTCCGTGGTTCGCAGCTGTTCTTCGGCTTGCTGTTGTTCGGCTGCTTCCTGCCGTTCCAGACCGTGCTGCTGCCCGCGTCGTTCACCCTCGGCAAGATGGGCCTGGCCAGCACCACCACCGGCCTGGTGTTTGTGCACGTGGTGTACGGCCTGGCGTTCACCACGCTGTTCTTCCGTAACTACTACGTGAGCATCCCGGATGCGCTGATCAAGGCGGCACGCCTGGACGGGGCCGGTTTTTTCACCATCTTCCGTCAGATCATTCTGCCGATGTCCACGCCGATCATCATGGTCTGCCTGATCTGGCAGTTCACCCAGATCTGGAACGACTTCCTGTTCGGTGTGGTGTTCTCCAGTGGCGACTCCCAGCCCATCACGGTGGCGCTGAACAACCTGGTCAACACCAGCACCGGGGCCAAGGAATATAACGTGGATATGGCGGCGGCGATGATCGCCGGGCTGCCGACCCTGCTGGTCTA
Source organism: Pseudomonas sp. NFACC42-2 (assembly GCF_900116055.1). Classification (NCBI taxonomy): domain Bacteria; kingdom Pseudomonadati; phylum Pseudomonadota; class Gammaproteobacteria; order Pseudomonadales; family Pseudomonadaceae; genus Pseudomonas; species Pseudomonas sp. NFACC42-2. Next base: position 58,471 of record NZ_FOZO01000009.1, on the reverse strand, counting down.
TGTGATCGCAGGCAAGTATTTCGTGCGCGGCCTGACGGCCGGCGCGGTCAAGGGGTAATCATGGCTACGCTTGAACTTCGCAATGTAAACAAGACCTATGGCGCCGGCCTGCCCGACACCTTGAAGAACATCGAACTGTCGATCAAGGAAGGGGAGTTCCTGATCCTGGTCGGCCCTTCGGGTTGCGGTAAGTCCACGCTGATGAACTGCATCGCCGGCCTGGAGACCATCACCGGCGGCGCGATCATGATCGGCGACCAGGACGTCAGCGGCATGAGCCCCAAGGACCGTGACATCGCCATGGTGTTCCAGTCCTACGCGCTGTACCCGACCATGAGCGTGCGCGAGAACATCGAGTTCGGCCTCAAGATCCGCAAGATGCCCCAGGCCGACATCGACGCCGAAGTGGCGCGCGTGGCCAAGCTGCTGCAGATCGAACACCTGCTCAACCGCAAGCCGGGCCAGCTCTCCGGCGGCCAGCAACAGCGCGTGGCCATGGGCCGGGCACTGGCACGTCGGCCGAAGATCTACCTGTTCGACGAACCGCTGTCGAACCTCGACGCCAAGCTACGCGTCGAGATGCGTACCGAAATGAAGCTGATGCACCAGCGCCTCAAGACCACCACCGTCTACGTGACCCACGACCAGATCGAAGCGATGACCCTGGGCGATAAGGTGGCGGTGATGAAGGACGGCATCATCCAACAATTCGGCACGCCGAAAGAAATTTACAACGACCCTGCTAACCTATTTGTGGCAAGCTTTATCGGTTCACCACCGATGAACTTCGTACCTATGCGCCTAAAACGCAAGGACGGGAAGTTGGTGGCGCTGCTCGACAGCGGCCAGGCGCGATGCGAATTGCCGCTGGGTATGAACGACGCCGGCCTGGAAGACCGTGATGTGATTCTGGGCCTGCGCCCGGAGCAGATCGTGTTGGCGGCGGGTGAGGGTAATGGTTCATCGAGCATTCGTGCCGAGGTCCAGGTCACCGAGCCGACCGGCCCGGACACACTGGTGTTTGTGCAGCTCAATGACACCAAGGTCTGCTGCCGTTTGGCGCCTGATGTGGCGCCGCAGGTGGGCGAGACCCTGACACTGCAATTCGATCCATCCAAGGTATTGCTGTTCGACGCCAACACGGGCGAGCGCCTCGGCACTGCTTCTTCATTGCCCGCACAGGGGCATGCGGACAACGTGGCCCAATTCAAAGGTCGCTGAAGTAGATAAGTTGTTGTTTTAGATGAAAAAAGTAACCCGCGTTAGATAAAAACAGTTTAATAACAATAAAGACGAGGATGTAGGGATGAAAAAGCAACACAACAACACTCGGCTGATCTGCCAACTGTCAGCAGCAGCAGCCCTTGTACTGTCCGCCAATGCGATGGCGGCCGATGCATTCAGTGCCGACTCCAAGTGGATGACCGGTGATTGGGGCGGCGAGCGTACCAAGCTGATCGAGCAAGGTATCGACATCAAGGCTGACTACGTAGGGGAAATGGGCGCCAACCTGCGCGGCGGCTACAACGACGACAGGACCGGCCGTTACTCCGACCAGTTCGGGTTGGGCGTGGCGCTGGACCTGCAAAAGCTGTGGGGCTGGGATAACACCCAGGCCAAGATCCAGCTGACTAACCGTAATGGCCAGAACATCTCCAACGACCGCATTGGCGACCCGCGTGCCGGCACGCTGAGCTCGTCCATGGAAGTCTACGGTCGTGGCCACATGGTGCGTCTGACCCAGTTCTGGATTCAGCACCAGATGTTCGACAACAAGCTGGACGTGAAGCTCGGCTACTTCGGTGAAGGCGAAGACTTCAACACCTTCCCGTGCGACTTCCAGAACCTGTCGTTCTGTGGCTCCCAGGTCGGCAACTATGTAAACACCTGGTACAACTGGCCGGTCAGCCAGGCCGCGATCCGCGTGAAGTACAACATCACGCCTGAGCTGTATGCGCAAATCGGTGCATACAACCAGAACCCGTCGCAGCTGGAGCACGGCAACGGCTTCAAACTCAGCGGCAGCGGCACCAAGGGCACCGTGATTCCGGTGGAGTTGGTCTGGTCGCCGAAGGTGAATAACCTGCCGGGCGAATACCGTGTGGGTTACTACAAGAGCGCCGCCGATGCTGCTGACGTTCGTGAAGACGTCAATGGCAACGATGCTGCTACCACCGGTGCGGCCTACCGTACCCGCAGCAGCAAAAAAGGCTACTGGTTCGTTGCCCAGCAGCAACTCACCACCCATAACGGCGACGCTTCCCGTGGCTTGAACATCGCCGCCAACGCGACCTTCCACGACAAGGAAACCAACCTGGTCGACAACTACCAGTCGTTGATGCTGGTGTACAAAGGCCCATTCGACGCGCGTCCGAAAGATGACGTCGGTATTGGTGCTGCGCGTCTGCACGTCAACGATGACGTGAAGAAAAACGCCGAACTGCTGAATGCCGCCAACGGCGTGGCCGACTACGACAACCCGCTGTTCTCGCCGATCCGCGAAACCGAGTACAACTTCGAAATCAACTACGGTTTCCACGTCACCAACTGGCTGACCGTGCGTCCCAACCTGCAGTACGTTGTCCAACCGGGCGGCGTGGATAAAGTCGACAACGCGCTGGTGGCGGGCCTGAAAATTCAGTCTACGTTCTAACGCTGTTGCGATAAGCTCCTTCTCTCTGTGCGCATTTTGCGGGTAGCCATGGCTATCCGCTTTTTTTTGGGTGGCACTGTGATATTTGGGACCGTGGCACATGCATGAGCAACCGCTGCAACGCTTTTTCAAATCCCTGCGCGAGCGTCCGGTGTTCGCCTGGGAGCGCTTTCAGATGCGCGACGTGTTGGTAATCGACCATCCGCTGTGCCAGGCGGTGTTCAGTCGCCAGGGCGCGCAACTGTTGCACTTTCAGCCCCGTGGCCAGAAACCCTGGCTGTGGTGTGCGGCCAAGTGGCCGCAAGTCGGCGCCATCCGTGGCGGAGTGCCGGTGTGCTGGCCGTGGTATGGCCGCCATCCGAGCGAAAACGCATGGCCGTCCCATGGTTGGGCGCGGTTGATCGACTGGAAACTGCTCGACAGCAGCAGCGACGACGACGGCGTGCGCCTGCACTGGCAATTGCAGCTGTGCGACTGGCAGGTCGACCTGCACGCGCACCTGGGCGACACCCTGGAACTGCGCCTGAGCACCGAGCATCAGGACGAGTTACCGTGCCAGTTGAGCCATGCTTTGCACGCTTACTGGCGTATTGGACACGTCGATGAGATAGCGCTGTCTGGGCTCGACGGCGCGCACGGTTACGACCAGCTCAATCGCCAGGCGTGCCAGCAGGAAGGCGAACTAAGGGTTGATGGCGGCTGCCAGCGGGTGTTCCAGCACGATGGTGAACTGCACCTCAAGGATCACGCCTGGCAGCGTGAATTGTGCATTGATACCGGCGACAGCGCCGACACCGTTGTATGGCATCCGGGCAGCCGGCCGCTGCTGGGGGTGAGCTTCAACGAGGCGTCGGGGTTTGTGTGCGTGGAGTCGGCAATGGCGGGGGCCAGTTTGGCGCCGGGGGAGCGGGCGCATCTCAGTTTGCAGGCACGGGCTGGGGTTTAGCGGTGTGGTTGATGGCCTCATCGGGGGCAAGTCGAATCATCGCACCGCCCCTCCCACATTTGAAGGTATTCACAAATCAAACTGTGGGAGGGGGATTGCCCCCGATGAGGCCAGTGAAGCCAGCACACAGGCTGGCTTAGTTAAACTCATCCCCCACCGGATACCGGCTGTCATTCAAGCTCTCTTTGATCTTGCGCAAATGCGGCTGGAAATCCACTCCACGGCGCAAGGTCATGCCGGTGGCCAGCACATCCAGCACCGTCAACTGAATGATCCGTGAGGTCATCGGCATATAGATGTCGGTGTCTTCGGGCAGCGGAATGTTCAGGCTTACGGTGCTGGCCTTGGCCAGCGGCGAGTTCTCGGCGGTTACGCCCAGCACCGACGCACCGTTTTCCCGGGCGATACGCGCCACTTCCACCAGCTCACGGGTGCGGCCGGTGTAGGAAATGATCACGAACAGCTCGCCCGTGTGGGCCACCGAGGCGATCATGCGTTGCATCAGCACGTCGGCGTGAGCGGTGACCGCCAGGTTGAAGCGGAAAAACTTGTGCAGCGCGTCCATGGCCACGGGCGCCGAAGCGCCCAGGCCGAAGAAGTGGATCTGCCGCGCCTGGATCAACAGGTCCACGGCCTTGCTGATCAGGGCCGGGTCCAGGGCCTGGCAGGCGGCGTCCAGCGAGGCGATGGCGCTGCCAAAGATCTTCTGGGTGTAGGCCTCGGGGTTATCATCGGCCTCCACGGCGCGGCTGACGTACGCTGCGCCACTGGCCAGGCTTTGCGCCAACTGCAATTTAAGTTCAGGGTAACCGCTGACGCCGAACGAACGGCAGAAACGGTTGACCGTCGGTTCACTGACCGAGGCGGCCTGGGCAAGGGCTGCGATGGAGAAGCGGGTCGCCTGCTGCGGGTTGAGCAGGATGACCTCGGCCACTTTTTTCTCAGCCTTGTTCAATTCTTCGAGGCGGTTCCGGATCTGTTCCAGAAGATTTCGCACGCGGTCCATTCAGTCTTTCCTTCGGGCGACGATGCAAATAAAGGGTGGCAACCAATCGACGAGTGGCCTTTTGCGGTGGCCTATCCTACTGAGGGTAGCTGAACACCACCACTCGGAATGCGTATTTCCGGAAAATGTTGTGGTTATTACTACATTTTTCCTTGAGTGATGCCTTGAAAAAAGGTATTTGTAGCTTAACTTGATAAAAGAACAAACATCATGCCTTCGATAACCGTAGAACCCTGCACCTTTGCCCTGTTTGGCGCCTTGGGTGATCTGGCGCTGCGCAAGTTATTTCCTGCTCTCTATCAACTCGATGGCGCCGGGCTGCTGCACGACGATACCCGTATCCTGGCCCTGGCCCGGGAAGCCGGTTCCGAGCAGCAACACCTGGCCCATATCGAAAAAGAATTGCGTAAATACGTCGGCAAGGAACTGGACGAGAGCATCGCCCAGCGCTTCCTGGCGCGCCTGACCTATGTCCACGTCGACTTCATGAAGGCCGATGACTACGTGGCCCTGGCGGAAAAGGCCGGCACCGAGCAACGCCTGATTGCCTACTTCGCCACGCCTGCGGCGGTGTACGGTGCGATCTGCGAGAACCTGTCCAAGGTCGGCCTGGCGGAAAACACCCGCGTCGTGCTGGAGAAACCCATCGGTTCGGACCTGGAATCCTCGCGCAAGGTCAACGACGCCGTGGCGCAGTTCTTCCCGGAAAACCGCACCTACCGTATCGACCACTACCTGGGCAAAGAGACCGTCCAGAACCTGATCGCCCTGCGTTTCGCCAACAGCCTGTTCGAAACCCAGTGGAACCAGAACTACATTTCCCATGTGGAAATCACCGTGGCCGAGCAGGTCGGCATCGAAGGCCGTTGGGGCTATTTCGACAAGGCCGGCCAGTTGCGCGACATGATCCAGAACCACCTGCTGCAACTGCTTTGCCTGATCGCCATGGACCCGCCGGCCGACCTGTCCGCCGACAGCATCCGTGACGAGAAGGTCAAGGTGCTCAAGGCCCTGGCGCCGATCAGCCCGGATGGCCTTACCACTCAGGTGGTGCGTGGCCAGTACATCGCCGGCTACAGCGCCGGCAAGCCGGTGCCCGGTTACCTGGAAGAAGAGAACTCCAACACCCAGAGCGACACCGAAACCTTCGTCGCCCTGCGCGCCGACATTCGTAACTGGCGTTGGGCCGGGGTGCCGTTCTACCTGCGTACCGGCAAGCGCATGCCGCAGAAGCTGTCGCAGATCGTCATCCACTTCAAGGAGCCGTCCCACTATATCTTCGCTCCCGAGCAGCGCCTGCAGATCAGCAACAAGCTGATCATCCGCCTGCAGCCGGACGAAGGTATTTCCTTGCGCGTGATGACCAAGGAGCAGGGCCTGGACAAGGGCATGCAACTGCGCAGCGGGCCATTGCAACTGAATTTTTCCGATACCTATCGCAGCGCGCGCATCCCCGATGCCTACGAGCGTTTGCTGTTGGAAGTGATGCGCGGCAATCAGAACCTGTTTGTTCGCAAAGATGAAATCGAAGCCGCGTGGAAGTGGTGTGACCAGTTGATCGCCGGGTGGAAAAAATCCGGTGATGCGCCCAAGCCGTATGCGGCGGGGTCCTGGGGGCCGATGAGCTCGATTGCACTGATCACGCGGGATGGGAGGTCTTGGTATGGCGATATCTGAATTGAAACTGCCTCGGGGCGTGACTGCCCACGAGTACCGCACGCCTGTGCTGCTGGCGGACGGCCTGGCCAACGACGTGGCCGAACAACTGCGCGCGGCCATCAGTGCCCGTGGCGAAGCGACCCTGGTGGTGTCCGGTGGCCGCAGCCCCGTGGCGTTTTTCCAGAACCTGGCCAGGCAAGGCCTGGACTGGTCCAAGGTCACCATCACCCTGGCCGATGAGCGCTGGGTGCCGGTGGAACACGCCGACAGCAATGCCGGCCTGTTGAAGCAGCACCTGTTGCAAGGCCCGGCGGCCAAGGCCAGGTTTCTCAGCCTGTACAGCGCCGCCGCCAACCTTGAAGACGCTGCCGAGCAGGCCGATCGCCTGCTGGCCGAGCTGCCGGCCATTGATGTGCTGGTGCTGGGCATGGGCGATGACGGCCACACCGCATCGCTGTTTCCCAACAGCCCGAACCTCGCCGCTGCACTGCAGGCCGACGGTACCCGCCGTTGCTGGCCGATGCTGGCGCCGACCGTGCCGCACCAACGCCTGACCATGAGTCGCGCATTGCTGGCCACCGCCCACTACACCGCGCTGTCGATTTCCGGCAGTTCGAAATTGACCACCTTGAGCGCCGCGCTGGCCAGTGACGACGTCGCTGCCATGCCGATTCGCGCGTTTTTGCAACCTACTTTAGAGATTTACTGGTGCCCATGAGCCAAGGATCAGCCGCTATGAAAAGCCCTCAACCGACCGTGTCCATGGCGGATAAAGTTGCCCTGATCGACAGCCTCTGCGCCAAGGCGCGGATCCTGCCGGTGATCACCATCGCCCGCGAACAGGACATCCTGCCGCTGGCCGATGCCCTGGCAGCCGGTGGTTTGACCGCATTGGAAGTGACCTTGCGTTCCGAGTTCGGCCTCAAGGCCATTCAGGTGCTGCGTGAGCAGCGGCCTGAACTGTGCACCGGCGCCGGCACCGTACTCGACCGCCACATGCTTGAAGCGGCGGAAGTCGCCGGTTCGCAATTTATCGTCACTCCCGGCATTACCCGTGACCTGCTGGAAGCCTCGGTACACAGCCCGATCCCGCTGCTGCCAGGCATCAGCAACGCCTCCGGCATCATGGAAGGCTACGGCCTGGGCTACCGTCGCTTCAAACTGTTCCCGGCCGAAGTCAGCGGCGGCGTTGCCGCGATCAAGGCCCTGGGCGGCCCGTTCGGCGAAGTGAAATTCTGCCCGACCGGCGGCGTCGGCCCGGCCAATATCAAAAGCTACATGGCGTTGAAAAACGTGATGTGCGTGGGCGGTAGCTGGATGCTTGACCCGGAGTGGGTCAAGAACGGCGACTGGGCCCGCATCCAGGAAGTCACCGCGCAGGCGCTGGCGCTGCTGGATTGATCTGATTCATCGAATCGTTGTTGCTGTGCTTAACGGCATTTTTGCGGTGCACTTGGTCGGTGTACCGCTTTTTTTTGCCGATAAAAACCTGAGGCCCACCTTTAGTCTCTGCTTAGCTCGGTAATGGCATTGACCAGGACATTGATGTCCTCCGCCGACGTCACCAACCCCGGTGTCACGCGGATACAGGTACCAAACGCCGCACCGGTGCGCGTAGTAGTGAACAGCCCATAGTCCTTGAGCATGCGATCCACCATCACCTGCTGATCCCGCCTGCTGAACTTGAACGCCGTAATCCCGCAATACAGCCGTGGATCATCCGGCGTCAGCACCTCGATCCCCGGCAACGGTCGTACCTGTCTCACCCATAAATCCCGCAGGTAATTGACCCGCGCACCCTTGGCCGCCGCGCCGCCCATGGCGCGATGTTCTTCAAACACCAGCGGCAACGTCATTAACGCGGGGAAATTCGGCGTGCTGTACGACGTACGGGCACGCACGTCGGTGGCGGGGTAGTGGAACTCGCCCATGTCCGGATCAATATCTGCCAGGCGTTCGGGGGCGATATAGAGGAACCCCAGGGTCAGCGGCGCGCCGATCCATTTGTGCAGGTTGAAGCCGGCGAACGCAATGCCCAGTTCGGCGAGGTTGAACTCGATCTGGCCCAGTGCATGGGCGCCGTCGAGGATCACGTCGATGGCATGCTCACGCGCAGCCTTGGCGATGGCCTCTACGGGCATCACCAGGCCGGTGCGGTGGGTCACATGGGTCAGTGCCATGAGCTTCAGGCGCGGGTATTGGGCGAACGCATCGCGATAGGTCTGCACCAGGCTGTCGAAACTGGCCGGGTGGGTGTGGGACAGCTCTATCACCTCCACACCGCGAACCCCCGCCAACCAGCGCATCGCACCTTTGACCGTGTCGTATTCCAGGTCGCTGATCAGCACCTGATCGCCGGGTTGCAGGCGGTTGTAGTTGCGGATCAGCGACTGCAAGGCTTCGGTGGCGTTGCGGGTAAAGGCGACTGCCTCGGGGTCGACGTCGATCAGGCCCGCCAGTTGGCGGCGGATCTCGACATTTTCACCTTGCTCGAAGCGCTGGCGCACATACAGCGAGTTGCTGCGGTTGATAAACGCCACGTGCTCCAGGTACTGCGCCTGCACGTCGCGGCTCATACGCCCGAAGTAGCCGTTCTCCAGGTTGATCGGGCCGGGCTCCAGCGCATAGCGCTGGGCGATGGCCTGCCAGTGAGGTTCGTTGTCAGCATTCCTTGGCATGGTGAGTCTCTCAATGGCGGGGGGCGGGTTTGCCGTGTTTAACGCGCAGCGGTTCCAACAATTCAGACAAGCCGTTGTGGTCGATTTCCTGCATCAATGCCAGCAACCCGCCCAGTTCGCCGTGGGGAAAGCCCTCGCGGGCGAACCAGTTCAGGTAGGGGCCCGGCAGGTCGGCGATGATCCGGCCCTTGTACTTGCCGAAGGGCATTTCGCGGGTGATCAGCAGTTCGAGTTTTTCGGGATTCATGGGCTTCGTGTTGAGTGAGGCGAGGTCTTCGAAAATACAGGCATTCTGCATGAAGGCCAAATGACAGATCATGCAAATAACGTACATACAGATGGTTCAAATATTTTTAAGTTATTGAAAATAAACACAAAAGTAATTTTTCAAAAACTGGCACGGGCGCTGCAATCATTAAGACAACCCTTCTTCACCTGCCTAAGGAATTGAAAAATGACTGATATCAACAAAGAATCGATCTCCGTACTGAACGACCTGATCGAGACCAGCATCGACGGCCAGAAAGGCTTCAAGGAATGCGCAGAAGACATCAAGCATCCGGAACTCAAGGCGCTGTTTGCCAAGCGCTCCGCTGACTGCGCTACCGCCGCTGCCGAATTGAAGACCGCCGTGCGTGCCCTGGGTGGTGATCCGGAAGACTCCGGCAGCGTAGCCGGCGCCCTGCACCGTGGCTGGGTCGACGTGAAGTCGATGCTGACCGGTAAGGACGAAGAGGCTGTGCTGAACGAAGCCGAGCGCGGCGAAGACCACGCACTGAAGGCTTACAAAGAAGCCATCGAAAAGATCAACAAGCACAACCTGCTGGGCATTCGTGACCTGGTTGAGCGTCAGTACCACGGCGTGCAACGCAATCACGACCAGGTAAAAGCCCTGCGTAACCAGGCTCGCGCTCAGTCCTAAGCGCTGCTGTGTAAGACATGTGGGAGGGGGCTTGCTCCCGATAGCGGTGGATCAGTCGATATTTCAATGACTGACACACCGCCATCGGGGGCAAGCCCCCTCCCACATTTGCAGGGTGTTGGCCTTGAAAACCGTACTCAGCCGATGCTGATCGGCGGCAACTCGGTCAAGGTCACGACCTGCTGCTTGCGCGGCGCAAGAATTTCCGCCTCGCCATCCACCACCAGCTCATCGCGCTGGTTGAACACACGGGTGGCAATGCGTACGCGAAACTTCGGCAGCTTCTCGAGGATTTCCAGGCGCACGGTCAGGGTATCGCCGATTTTCACCGGCTTCTGGAAGGTCATCTGCTGGCCGATATAGATAGTGCCCGGCCCGGGCAGTTCACACGCAACGGCTGCGCTGATCAGGGCGCCGCTGAACATACCGTGGGCGATACGCTCCTTGAACATGGTCGCCTTGGCGTATTCAGCATCCAGGTGCACCGGGTTGTGGTCGCCGGACATGGCGGCAAACAGCTGGATATCACGCTCTTCGACGGTCTTGCTGTAGCTGGCGGTCTGGCCGACTTCAAGGGCTTCGTACGGGGTGTTGGTTACCTGGGTCATCTAAAGGTGCATCCTGTGGCTAATCGGTAATTTAACTATCTGATTTTAAACGTAAATTTATTCGCAATGGGCCGGCCTGCGCAAGGTCAGGGCCTGGTCGAGCCACCTCAGCACATCGGCGGTGACTTCGTCGCGATTGGTTTCGTTGAACACTTCGTGACGTGCCTGCGGGTAGATATTCAGTTGCAGGTGCTGGCTGCCGGCCTCACGCAGGGCATGGGCCAGGCTTTTGAGACGCTTGCCCTCACTGACCGGATCACATTCGCCGCCCATCACCAGGATCGGCAGGCCCGGATCGATCTGGGCGAGATTGGACGCTTTGCTGATTTGCTGCAAGCCGCCGAGCAGATCGATCCATAGTTGGTTGGTACAGCGGAAGCCGCAGAGTGGATCGTTGATGTATTTGTCGACTTCGTTCGGGTCACGGCTGAGCCAGTCGAACGCGGTGCGATTGGGCTTGAATGCCTTGTTGAACGAGCCGAAGGACAGGAACTCGATCAATGCACTGCGCCCGCGCACACCCTGGCGCAGGCGTTCGGCGCGAGCGATCAGCCGTGCGGCGCGGTACAGCGCCACCGGCTGGAAATTCGAACCGCTGAGAATCGCTCCATGCAGGCTGGCGCTGTGGTGCAGCAGGTAGGCCTGGGCGATATAGCTGCCCATGCTGTGGCCGAGCAAAATGATCGGCAGCCCCGGATGCTGCTGGCCGATGTGCTGGTTGAGGCTGGCCAGGTCGCCCACCACTTTGTTCCAGCCGTCCTTTTCGGCATACAGGCCCAGCGTACCTTCGTCGGCGGTGCGGCCGTGGCCACGCTGGTCCGGCGCATACACGCCATAGCCGGCACTGCCCAGGGCTTCGGCCAGCCGCGCATAGCGCCCGCTGTGCTCCGCCATGCCGTGGGACAGCATGACCACCGCCTTGGCCGGCCCTTCGGGCATCCAATGATTGACGTACAGGCGGCTGCGGTCATTCGCGGTCAGCCAGAAGGTGCTGTGGTTCATGGGGTTCCCTTTCTCAAGGTCTGCTCAAGGTCTGATCGACGTTGTTGCAGTGTATAGCTCATCTGTCAGGCGACGGGGTATCTGCCTGCGCATCAGGGACAAGATTCATACAATCAATGACGCAATTTGCTGTATTTGCCTGTTTGGCCATAGCTGCTAACGTCCCCCAAGCTCCGCTTTCTATAAAAGCGGCCGGACACCTTCAGGTAAGGGGACAAGAATAATGCAACCTGATTTCTGGAATGACAAACGCGCGGCGGGCGTTCCCAATGACATCGACCTGTCGGCCTACAAGTCGGTAATCGAAGTCTTCGAGCGCTCGTGCAAGGCCTTTGCCGACCGTCCGGCATTCAGCAACATGGGCGTCACCCTGACCTACGCCGAGCTTGAGCGCCAGAGTGCGGCGTTCGCCGGCTACCTGCAGCAGCACACCGACCTCAAGCCCGGCGAGCGCATCGCCGTACAGATGCCCAACGTGCTGCACTACCCGATTGCCGTGTTCGGCGCACTGCGCGCCGGGCTGATCGTGGTCAACACCAACCCGCTCTACACCCCGCGCGAGATGCGCCACCAGTTCAAGGACGCCGGCGTGCGTGCCCTGGTCTACCTCAACCTGTTCGGTTCGCGGGTGCAGGACGTGTGCACCGACACCGAGATCGACTACCTGATCGAAGCCAGGATGGGCGACTTCATGCCCGCTGCCAGAGGCTGGCTGGTCAACACCGTGGTCGACAAGGTCAAGAAGATGGTCCCGGCCTACCACCTGCCGCGTGCGGTGTCGTTCAAGCGCGCCCTGCGCATGGGCGCGGGCCTCGGCGTGACGCGCCATCCGGTGAACCTAGACGATATTGCCGTGCTGCAATACACCGGCGGCACCACCGGCCTGGCCAAGGGCGCGATGCTCACCCATGGCAACTTGGTGGCGAACATGCAACAGGTGCGCGCCTGCATGTCCCAGACTGGGGAGGACGGCCACCCGCTGATCAAGGAAGGGCAGGAGGTCATGATCGCGCCGCTGCCGCTGTACCATATCTATGCCTTCACCGCGAACTGCATGTGCATGATGGTCTCGGGTAACCACAATGTACTGATCACCAACCCCAGGGACATCGGCGGGTTTATCAAGGAGCTGAAAAAGTGGCGCTTTACCGGGCTGCTGGGGCTCAACACGCTGTTTGTGGCGTTGATGGACCACCCGGAGTTCAAGAACCTGGATTTCTCCCACCTCAAGCTCACCAACTCTGGTGGCACGGCCCTGATCAAGGCCACGGCCGAACGCTGGGAGCAGATCACCGGCTGCTCGATCGGCGAGGGCTATGGCCTGACGGAAACCTCGCCGGTGGCCAGTACCAACCCCTACGGCAACAAATCACGCCTGGGTACCGTGGGCATCCCGGTGCCCGCCACGGCGATGAAGGTCATTGATGACGAAGGCGCCGAGCTGCCCCTGGGCGAGCGGGGCGAGTTGTGCATCAAGGGCCCGCAGGTGATGAAGGGCTATTGGCAGCAACCGGCCGCCACTGCTGAGGCCCTGGACGCCGAAGGCTGGCTGAAGACCGGTGACATCGCGGTGATCGACGAAGATGGGTTTGTGCGCATTGTCGACCGCAAGAAGGATTTGATCATCGTCTCGGGTTTCAATGTGTACCCCAACGAAATCGAGGACGTGGTGATGGCCCATCCGGCCGTGGCCAACTGCGCGGTGATCGGCGTGCCGGACGAGCGCACGGGGGAGGCGGTGAAACTGTTCGTGGTGGCGCGTGCAGAAGGGGTGAGCCTTGAGGAATTGAAGGCGTACTGCAAGACCAACTTCACGGGTTACAAGGTGCCCAAGCACATTGTCTTGCGCGACTCGTTACCGATGACGCCGGTAGGGAAGATCCTGCGCAGGGAACTACGCGACATCGCCTGATGTGAGGTGCGGTAAAAATGTGGGAGGGGGCTTGCCCCCGATAACGGTGGTTCAGTCTATATATCTGGTGACTGATTTCTCCGCTATCGGGGGCAAGCCCCCTCCCACATTTATCGTGTGTCGTCCTGAAAGCCTTATTCCAGAGCCTTTAATCAAGGAGTTTCACTTCTGTTTAAAGTGTGACCAAATATTGTAGGACAGTCGTGATTATGACTGCGGAGCCCTCTTTAGGCTCTAGTCGGCCCTTGGCAAAGCTGCTACTCTCGGCGCGCTTTGTGACGTCTAGGCCTGCTTTAAAGCGCCAGATTCACCAAAAAAAAACATACACCAATAATAATCGCATCAAATGCGATGATGAATTCGCGTCGCTGAGGAGTGGGCTTCCATGCACGAAGACTTTTGGAAGGATAAGTACCCCGCCGGGATTGCTGCAGAAATCAATCCAGACGAGTATCCGAATATTCAGGCGGTATTGAAGCAGTCCTGCCAGCGCTTCGCCAACAAACCGGCCTTCAGCAACCTGGGCAAGACGATCACCTACGGTGAATTGTACGAACTGTCCGGCGCCTTCGCCGCGTACCTGCAACAGCATACCGACTTGAAGCCCGGCGATCGCATTGCCGTGCAGTTGCCCAACGTCCTGCAATACCCGGTCGCCGTGTTCGGCGCCATCCGTGCCGGCCTGATCGTGGTCAACACCAACCCGCTGTACACCGCGCGGGAAATGGAACACCAATTCAATGATTCCGGTGCCAAGGCGCTGGTCTGCCTGGCCAACATGGCCCACCTGGCGGAAAAGGTCGTGCCCAAGACCGCCGTCAAGCATGTGATCGTCACCGAAGTCGCCGACCTGCTGCCGCCGCTCAAGCGCCTGCTGATCAACAGCGTCATCAAGTACGTGAAGAAAATGGTCCCGGCCTATCACTTGCCCAAGGCGATCAAGTTCAACGATGTACTCGCCAAGGGCCAGGGGCAAGCGGTCAATGAAGTCTGCCCGGCCAGCAGCGATGTGGCCGTATTGCAATACACCGGTGGCACCACCGGCGTGGCCAAGGGCGCGATGCTCACCCACCGCAACCTGGTCGCCAACATGTTGCAATGCAAGGCGCTGATGGGCTCCAACCTCAATGAAGGTTGCGAGATCCTGATCACGCCGCTGCCGCTGTACCACATCTATGCGTTCACCTTTCATTGCATGGCGATGATGCTGATCGGCAACCACAACATCCTGATCAGCAACCCGCGCGACCTGCCGGCGATGGTCAAGGAACTGTCGAAGTGGAAGTTCAGCGGCTTTGTCGGCCTGAACACTCTGTTCGTGGCGCTGTGCAACAACGAAGCCTTCCGCAAGCTGGATTTCTCCGCGCTGAAAGTCACCCTGTCGGGCGGCATGGCCCTGCAACTGGCGGCGGCCGAGCGTTGGAAAGCGGTGACCGGTTGCGGCATCTGCGAAGGCTATGGCATGACCGAAACCAGCCCGGTGGCCACGGTGAACCCGATCCAGCATATCCAGATCGGTACCATCGGCATTCCGGTGCCGTCGACCCTGTGCAAGGTCATCACCGACGACGGCGTCGAGCTGGCCCTGGGTGAAGTCGGCGAACTGTGCGTCAAGGGCCCGCAGGTGATGAAGGGCTACTGGCAGCGCGAAGACGCCACTGCCGAGATGCTCGACAGCGAAGGCTGGCTGAAGACCGGCGACATCGCGATCATCCAGCCGGATGGCTACATGCGCATCGTCGATCGCAAGAAGGACATGATCCTGGTCTCCGGTTTCAACGTGTACCCCAACGAGCTGGAGGACGTGCTGGCGGGCCTGCCGGGCGTACTGCAGTGCGCGGCCATCGGTGTGCCGGATGAAAAATCCGGCGAACACATCAAGCTCTTCATCGTGGTCAAGCCGGGCGCCACCCTGACCAAGGAGCAGGTCATGGAGCACATGCGCGCCAACGTCACCGGCTACAAGGTGCCCAAGGCCGTGGAGTTCCGCGATGCGTTGCCGACCACCAACGTGGGCAAGATCCTGCGCCGCGAATTGCGCGATGAAGAGTTGAAGAAACTCGGTCTTAAAAAGTAATCCGATCCAAATGTGGGAGGGGCTTGCCCCCTCCCACATTTTTTTGACCGCGTTCTTACACGGCGAACTGCGCGAAGCTCACACCCGCACCTGCCGGCCGCACATCCTTCAAGAACGAATCCTTATCCGCGCTCAGCTCCAGGGTAATCTCCGGCTTGCGCTTGCCTGCGTTGCGCACCACCAGCCCCTCGAGCTTTTCACGCAGGAACACGGTCGGCACCTTCAGGTGCAGCAGCTGGTCGGTCTCGGCGTTGTGCATCAACAGGTGAATCCACTCGTACTGGCCGACGGCAATACGCCCCACCGGCAGATCGAACCACCAGATGTTGCGTTTGCGGTCCAGGTCGGTGAAGTGGCAGTTGTTGACGCCGAGTACGGCACCGCCCAGTTCCTGGTTTCTGCGGGCGATGGCCTGTGCTTTATTGAGTTTCATAACCTTCCTACGGGATCTGTTATTCAGCGTTGGAGCCTGAATGTGCCGGGCATTCTCGTGGGTTGGCTGCAAAACATAAAGCCAAACCTGTCGTTGGCGATGAAATGTTCAGCGAAAAATAATTGAAACTCTGCCGAACGGCCTTGGGTCAATCTCTACGTAATGACCAAAACCCTTTGATTGTTCTTTCGGAGAAATACCATGGGCAGCACAGCGGATAAGGCAAAAGGTTTGAAAGACGAGGCCGTCGGTAACATCAAGCAAGGCGTCGGCAAAGTCACCGGCAACGACAAGCTGCGCGCTGAAGGTGTCGTGCAGGAAAAGAAAGGCCAGGTTGAAAAAGCCGTGGGCGACACCAAGGACGCGGTGAAAAAAGCGACCAGGTAAGACTGCCATCGTGCAGCCGGACGGCCATCCACGGATGGCCGTTTTTATGTCACATGCAGTGATTAAAGTTTCGAAATTGTTTCAAGGTCGCCAAATAGGCTACCTTGATGTAGAAAACGGCCCCTGAGTCGCCCATGACCCCCCTTTTTGCGGCGAAAGGAGACGCTATGATTTTTTCGGTTCTCGATGGTCTCAAGCTCCACACAGTGCTGGTGCGTACCGTCAAGGAATTCGTCGATGACGAGATGTCCACCTACGCCTCGGCACTGGCCTACCAGATGCTGTTCTCGTTGTTTCCCTTCCTGCTGTTCCTTATCGCCCTGATCGGTTTCCTGCACCTGCCGGACTTTTTCACCTGGCTGCGCCTGCAATCGGAACTGGTGTTGCCGCCCCAGGCCCTGGAGCAGGTCAACCCGGTGATCGACCAGTTGCAGCAATCCAAGGGCGGTCTGCTCTCGGTGGGTATCGTGATTGCCCTGTGGACCGCCTCTGCTGGCGTGCGCCTGATGATGAGCGCCATGAACGCCGCGTACGACGTCGTGGAAGGCCGGCCGATCTGGAAGCGTTTTCCGCTGTCGGTTTTCTACACCATTGGCATCGCCGGCATGCTGCTGGCCGCTGCCGCGTTGATGGTGCTCGGCCCGCAGGTGATGGAATGGCTGGCCGGCCAGATCGGCATGCAGGAATTCGTGGTGACCTTGTGGACCATCGTGCGATGGCCGCTGATCGTGATCCTGCTGATGTTTGCCGTGGCCCTCATGTATTACGTGATGCCGGACGTCGAGCAGAAATTTCGCTTTATTACCCCAGGTTCGGTGCTTGCGGTGGTGGTGTGGATCGTCGCCTCCCTCGGTTTTGGCTACTACGTCAAAACCTTCGCCGACTACAACGCCATGTATGGCAGCATCGGTGCGATCATCGTGTTGCTCCTGTACTTCTACATTTCCGCCGCCGTGCTGTTGCTGGGGGCGGAGATGAATGCCGTGATCGAGCACATGTCGGCCGAAGGCAAGGAGCCAGGCGCAAAGGATTTCGATGAGCCCGCGCCCGCGCACGAAAAACAACATGTTTCCGGCCTCGGCCGCGACCACTCCAAACCCACTACCGACGAAGTCTGATCGATGATCCGTGAAATCCTGAAAATGGGCGATGAGCGCCTGCTGCGTATCGCCCCGCCGGTACCGCCGGAAATGTTCGACAGCCCCGAGCTGTGGCAATTGATCGACGACATGTTCCAGACCATGGAGCACGTGGGCGGCGTCGGCCTGGCCGCGCCGCAGATAGGCGTCGACCTGCAACTGGTGATCTTTGGGTTCGAAGCCAGCGAGCGCTACCCGGATGCGCCGCCGGTGCCGCAGACCATCCTGATCAACCCATTGATCACGCCGCTCAGCCCGGTGCTGGAAGAAGGCTATGAAGGCTGCCTGTCGGTGCCTGGACTGCGAGGTGCGGTGGACCGTTACCAGCAGATTCGCTACGAGGGGTTTGATCCGAAGGGCGAGCCGATCGTACGTTTTGCCGATGGCTTCCACGCGCGGGTGGTGCAGCATGAATGCGATCACCTGATCGGCCGGCTGTACCCCTCGCGCATTACCGACTTCAGCAAGTTCGGCTTTATTGAAGTGATGTTTCCCGACATGGACCCAACCGCTGACGAGTAATCCCGACCCGTTGAGAACAAAATGTGGGAGGGACCAGGTTATTTGGCCGGTTTGACGAACCGCAACGTCATCCGGTCCGACTCGCCAATCGCCACATACTTCGCCTTATCCTGTTCCCCCAGCTTCAACGTCGGCGGCAACGTCCATACGCCGGCGGGATAATCCTTGGTGTCCTTCGGGTTGGCGTTGACCTCGCTCTGGCCTGCCAGCTTGAACCCCGCGTCGGTGGCCAGTTTCACCACCTGGGCGGTGGTCAGGTAACCGCTGTCCTTGATCGCCTCCAGCTCGGCCCCGTCCTTGGCCCGGTGATCTTCCACACCCAGCACGCCACCCGGTTTCAACACCGTGTAGAACGCGCGGAACGTGGCCTCGGCGGTATCGGCCAGCACCCAGTTATGCACATTGCGGAACGTCAGCACGGCATCCGCCGAAGCAGGTTTGCCGAACACCGGTGCCTTGGGGTCGAACTCGACCACGTCTGCCTTGGCATAGCGCGTCGGGTCGGCGGCGAATTTGTTTTTCAGGTTCTCTTCGGACGTGCGCGCATAGGCGCTGCTGCTTGGCGCTTGCACGGCGGCGATGTAATGCCCGTGCTCCTTGAGCAACGGTGCCAGCAGTTCGCTGTACCAGCCGCCCCCTGGGGTAATTTCGATCACGGTCTGCCTGGCGCCCAGGCCAAAGAATTCCAAGGTCTGCTGCGGGTGGCGATAGCCGTCGCGGGCGCTGTTGGCCGGGTCGCGCCAATTGCCGGCCAACACACTGGCGTATTGCTGGGCGCTGATCGGTGCGTCGGCGGCCTGGCTGAACGTGGGAACGAGGAGGGCGGTAAGGGACAGAGCTGCAAAGGTCGCTTTCATGATCATCCGAAAAGTGGGCCACTGTGTCGCCGAGGCTAGCATGGGGCCCATACGGGGCGATCACACATTATCCGAGGACGACCTCACTAAACGATCTAAGCCCATGGCGATCATCGGTTTGTTGCGCTTGTAGCGCACCAGCCGCTCGCTGAGGGATTGCGGCAATAGCGTGTCCTGAGTGAAACCCATGCGCTGATACAAACCCTCCAGGTCCGGATGGCACAACAACCACAGCGTGCCTTGCACCTCGGCCGCCGCCGCCGCTATCAATCGCCCCGCCAACCCCTGGCCGCGATACGCCGGGTCGACAAACACGCCGGTCAACCACTGTCCGCCGACCACGGGTGTCAGGCACAGACCGGCGACAATCTCGCTGTCGCGCGCTACCCACAAACGCCCGCCCTTGAGCGCCTTCATCGGTGAGTCATGACGGCGATAAAACTTGTTCAGCAGCGGCCACAGCGGCTCAGCCAGCGGGGAGATGTGCAGTTCGGGCATGGTGTTTGGGCAACATAATCAAGGGCCGGGGATTATAAGCGCCTTCTGTGCGGCAATAGGTGGTATACCCAGTGTTACATCCCCTGTAAGTGGAGCATGCATCATGGCCAAAGGTATGGATTCAAAGAAAGCCGCGAAGAAGAAACCGGCAAAGACCGCCGACGAAAAACGCGCCGACAAGAAAGCCAAGAAAACCGAGACCGGCCTGTTCGGTCACTGAGTTAATGATCATTCCCACGCACCCGCGTGGGAATGCCGCCAGGGACGCTCGGCGTCCCACCTGTGACTTAGATCGCCGCCAGGGTTTCCTTCACTGCCTGCGCCTGCGGGTCAGTGGTCTTCGCCGCTACCTGCTGCTCTTGCTGCTGCTTCAAACGCTCGGCCACTTGCTTGGAAATGGCGTCCTGCTTTTCCTGCGACATGTTCTGCACATCCGCCTCGGTCAACCCTTGTTCCTTGAGCAATTGCTCACGGATACGCTCGGCCGGGGTTTTGCTCATGTAATCGGTGAAGTCTGCGCGTGCGGAGCTGGTGGCGGGGACATCCGTCGTCGCCGTGGTGGCCGCTGTGCTGGCCTGCAACTGCACGCGGGTCTTGGCGAAAGCTTCGTCGATGCGATCGCCGGCCTTGTCCAGATCCTTCTGCGCGGCCGGCAGGGTCACGCTTTGCTGCGCCGCTTGCAGGGCACCGCTGTACAGCGTGCTGGCGGCGGCGTTGGCCGGGTCCATGTCGGGACGCGTGATCTTTTGAAGGGTCGACACGGCTTGGGTGTTGTTGTTAACCAGCATGATCGGTCACCTGGGAAAATGTTCGGTGCCATAGCGGGAGCAAATAACATGCCGGGTCCGATAACCCCGGTTTGACTGGATTTGGCCTGGCCGCCGCGGCAAACATTGTCCCGCAGGCGGCCAACCGTTGCCGTCAATGGGCGATATTTTCCAAGGCCAGGTTGCGCGTACGCGGGCCGAACCAACTGATGGTGATCATCACGATCAGCATGCTGCTGGCAATAAACGCCAACACACCGGGTGTGCCCAGGTGTTCGAGGATAAAACCGATCAACAGGCTGCTGAACACCGTCGACAAGCGGCTGAACGAATAGCAGAACCCCACCGCCCGCGCGCGGATATTGGTCGGGAACAGCTCGCTCTGGTAGGAGTGGTAACTGAAGCTCAGCCAGGCGTTGCAGAAGGTGATCATCACCCCGCAGATCACCAGCCCCACCGCCGTGGTCTGCAACGCGAACAGGCTGCCGAAGATCACCGCACCCATGGCGGAGCCGACGATCTGCCATTTGTTTTCAAAGCGATTGGCCACCTTCACAAACAGCAACGGCCCCAGCGGGTAGGCGAGGGTAATGATAAAGGCGTACAGCAAGCTGTGGGTCACGCTGACACCCTGGCCCGAAAGCAGCGCCGGCAACCAGTTGCCGAAACCAAAGAAGCCGATGGCCTGGAACACATGGAACACAATCAGCATCAACGCACGGCGGCGGTACGGCGGTTGCCAGATGTCGGCAAAACGGCCGCTGCCTTGCACGCTGACGGTTTCGGGTTCGGGGTCGTCCAGCGGTTTGCCATGGTCTTTCCGGCAGCGCGCCTCCAGGGTGTCCATGATCCTGTCGGCTTCTTCGAAGCGGCCTTTCTGCGCCAGCCAGCGCGGTGATTCCGGCAGGCGCTTGCGCAGCTGCCAGATAAACAGCGCAAACACCGCACTGCTCAGCACCACCCAGCGCCAGCCAGACACCCCGAACGGCGCCTGGGGCACCAGCCACCATGACATCAATGCCACGGCCGGCACCGACAGGAACTGGATGAAAAACGCAAAGGCGAACGCCGAACTGCGCATGCGCTTGGGCACCAGTTCAGACAGATAGGCGTCGATGGTCACCAGCTCGATGCCCAGGCCGATGCCCACCAGGAAACGCATGCCGATGATGCCCAGCGCGGACGTCTGAATGCCCATCAACACCGTGGCGACGGTGTACCAGATCAGCGCGAAGGTGAAGATCGCCCGGCGCCCGAAGCGGTCGGCGATGGGGCTGAGCAGGCTGGCGCCGAGGAACAGGCCGAGGAAGGTCGCCGAGGCGAAAGCCGCCTGGTCGGAGAAGCCGAACACGCCCTCGCTGCCGGTGTGGAAAATCCCGTCACTGATCAGGCCGGGGCTGATGTAGGCGGTCTGGAACAAGTCATACAGCTCGAAAAAACCGCCGATCGACAGCAGCGCCACCAGGCGCCAGACCGTGGCGACGGCGGGCAGGCGGTCGATACGCGCGCTGATATGGGCGGCGCGGATCGGGTCGATGCCGTCTGTAGCAGGGAGTGCAGGCATGGCGGGAAAAACTCAGTCAGTGATAGGGATATCGAAGGTCTGAAATGCGTCGTCCAGCGGATGGTAACCCAACACCCGCGTGGTTTCGCTCAGGTCCAGGCGCTTGAAGCGGTTATTGGAAATGCCATGGGCGATCAGGTGTTTCACGCCCTCGGCCTCCACTGCACGTTGCAGCAGCTGCACGGCGTCCCGCGGGCTGAGCCAGGCGCTGAGGTCGCGGGCGTTGTTCAGGTCGTGGGTTTCAACGAATTCGAACGCGCCGATGCGCAGGGCAATCGTCGACAGCGGGGTTTTCGCCGCGTAGTAGCCACACAGCGCTTCGCCGTAGCATTTGCTCACGCCATACAGGTTGGCCGGCATCACCTGCATGCCTGGGGTGATCTGCCGGTCTACCGGGTAGCCTTCGATGGTTTGCGCGCTGCTGGCGAACACCAGGCGCTGTACACCCGCCGCCACGGCGGCTTCGAACAGGTAGGTGGTGGCGAGGATATTGTTCGGCAGCAATTCGTCGAACGTGGCGCTGGCGTGGGGGATGCCCGACAGGTGCACGATCACATCGATGCCTTCGAGCAGGCTGGCGAGGCTGGCTTTGTCGCTGAGGTCTGTGTGCACGAAGCGGTGTTCGCCCGGGTCGAAATCAGGCGCGACGCGGTCGGTGAGGGTGAAACGGTAGCGGTCTCTCGAGGCTTCGAAAAACGTCTTGCCGATTCTGCCGCAGGCGCCGGTGAGCAGTACGTTGAGTCCTTTCACGTGCGTCTCCTCAGTTGTGACCGTCGAGGGCGAAGAGCTGGAAGCCGTGGTGCTGGCCGAGGCGCTGGTAGTAGGCGGCAATGGCGGGGTAGGCCGGGCGCGCCATGGGCGTCATCTGCCAGCGGTGCACCGAGAGGCCGATGAGGATGTCGGCGAGGGTGAATTCATCGCCGGCAACAAAGGCCCCGGTTTTGCTCAGTTGTTGCTCGAGGATGCCCATCTTGTCGTTCCATCGTTGCACGGCGGCTTCAATCTGCGCCGCGTCCAGGCCGTCCGGGTTATTGCGTACCAGGGCGGTGAAAGCATCGCCCCAGGCACGGTTGAGCTCGACGGCCTGCCAGTCGATCCACTGCTCGACCCGGGCCCGTGGGGCGGGCTCGATGGGCAGCAGGTCGTGGCGCTGGTAAAGCCCCACCAGGTAGCGGCAGATGGTATTGGACTCCCACAGCACGCCGTGGTCGTCGATCAGCACGGGTATCTGCGCGTTGGGGTTCAGGGCGAGGAATTCGGCGGACTGGGTGGGCTGGAAGCCGATGCCCCAGTCTTCGCGCACGTAGTCGATGCCCAGTTCCTGGCAGGTCCAGAGCACTTTGCGCACGTTGATGGAGGACGTGCGACCCAGGATTTTCAGTGAATGTGCCATGGTGCTTTCCTTGCGATGGAGAACAGCCAATCTAGCAGGAGGGAGAAGCTACGGCGATGCCTCCGAGCGGGCGAGGTCAAAATGTGGGACTACGTGCTCTCGCGAACCTGCAACTCAAACCCCATGTCCACCACCGGCTTGGCGATCCTGTTGCCTGCCATGATCGTCAACAAATGCTCCGCCGCCCGCCGCCCGATCGCTTCCCTGGGCGTGCTGATGCTGCTCAGGCGCGGCACCATGAAGGACGACGCCGGCAAGTCGTTGAAGCCCAGCACCGCGACACGTTCTGGGACTTTGATGCCGTGGCGCATGGCTTCCAGCAGCGCGCCCTGGGCCAGGTCGTCGTTGCCGAAGAAGATCGCATCCACATCCGGATGGGCGGCCAGCAGTTGCAGGAACAACTCGCCGCCCAGGCCCACCGAGGAAGGGCGTGGTGTCAGCAGTTCCAGCGCCGGGTCGTACAGGCCCGCCTGTTGCAGCGCGCGGCGGAAGCCTTCGCCACGCAGCAGGGTGCGTTGGTCCAGTTGCGCGCCGATGTACGCCAGGCGCTTGCGCCCACGGGAGATCAAATGTGCGGCCGCGGTTTCACCCGCCGCCAACTGCGAGAAGCCCACGCAGTTCACGCCGGCATTGGGGTCCAGGTCCATCATGTACACACACGGCACATTGCTGGCCTCGACCATCCGTCGGGCGCTTTCGGTGCGATCGAAGCCGGTCAGCAGCAACCCCCGTGGCTGATAGGCCATGTAGTTGCGCAGCAGGTTTTCCTCTTCGTCGCGTGAATAGTGGGAGTTGCCGATCAGTACTTCAAAGCCCTTGGGCCGCAGCACCTGGTGGATGGCTTCGAGGGTTTCGATAAACAGCAGGTTGGACAACGACGGCACCAGGACTACCACCGAATGGCTCTGGGCCGAAGCCAGGGCACGGGCGGCGGGATTGACCACGTAGTTGAGTTCGGCAGCGGCGTGCTGGACTTTTTCCACCAACTCGGTGGCCACGGTGCTGATGCCGCGCAACGCGCGGGAGGCGGTAATCGGGCTGACGCCGGCCAGGCGGGCAACTTCGTTAAGGGTAGGGCGACCGGTGGTGCGGGTATTTTTATCGTTCTTGGAGGTCATCAGGCGGCTTGCCAAACAAAAATCGAGGCACTAAGGTAGCGCTGTCTCCAAAAGGCTGCAAATTATTGAACTATGGGTTGCCTGATCCGGTTCAAATGATTGGAGCGGATGCACGCGTCACTCCATAAAAATGACAAGACGGCGCGGGAAAAGCCTGTTTTTGCACTTGCCTCACCGCGTGCAAAGGTAGCGCTATCTGCGTCTTGAGGTGTTTCATGAGTCAACCTGTTACCGCCCTGGTCATCATGGGTGTTGCCGGCTGTGGCAAAACCAGCGTCAGCGAGGCCCTGTGCCGCCTGAACGGTGCCACCGCCATTGAAGGCGACAGCTTTCACCCCGCCGCGAACATCGAAAAGATGAGCGCCGGCCACCCCCTCAACGACGACGACCGCGCCGGTTGGCTCGACATCCTGTGCGATGAACTGCGCCGTTCGCTCAAGGCCGGTGAACATCCGGTGCTCACCTGCTCCGCGCTGAAAAAGAAATACCGCGACCACCTGCGAGAAGCCGCCCCGGGCCTGGGCTTTGTATTCCTGGAACTGACCCGCGAAGTCGCCGCCGACCGCGTGTCCCATCGCCCCGGCCATTTCATGCCGGCCAGCCTCATCGACAGCCAGTTCGCCACCCTTGAATCGCCCAAGGGCGAGCCGTTGACCCTGGCCCTCAACGCCAGCGAAGACAGCGTCGAGGAGTTGGCCAGGCAGACCAACGCCTGGTGGCTGACACACGGTTTTGAACCATCCAACTGATTTTTTGCCGGAAAAGATAGCGCTATCCCCGGCAGGAAATTCAACACCCGCTTTAATAACAACAACAAACAGGAGAGACCCCCCATGTTTGGCATGTCCCACGAGTCGTACCTGCTGTTAGATGCAGTCGTTACCATCATCGGGCTGATCGTCTTGATCACCCGCTTCAAGGTTCACCCATTTATTGCGCTGATCATCGCGGCCGGCTTCCTTGGCCTGACCTCGGGCATGCCGGTGGACAAGATCATCAAGGCGTTCCAGGACGGTTTCGGCGGGGTGCTCGGCTTTGTCGGCATCATCCTCGCGCTGGGCACCATGCTCGGCAAGATGATGGCCGAATCCGGCGGTGCCGATCAGATCGCCCAGACCCTGATCCGCGCCTTTGGCAAGGACAAGGTCCAGTGGGCCATGATGTTCGCCGCGTTCCTGGTGGGCATTCCGCTGTTCTTCGAGATCGGCTTTGTACTGCTGATCCCGCTGGTGTTTATCGTTGCGCGCCGCACCGGCGTGTCGCTGATCAAGATCGGCATCCCGCTGCTCGCCGGCCTGTCGGCAGTCCACGGCCTGGTGCCGCCGCACCCGGGCCCGCTGCTGGCCATCGGCGTTTTTGGTGCCGACATCGGCAAGACCATCCTGTACGGCCTGATCGTCGCGCTGCCGACGGCCATTATCGCCGGCCCGATCTTCGGTACGTTTATCGCCAAGTACATCCCGGGCAACCCGTCCCAGGAACTGGTCGACCAACTGGCCCGCGAGCCTGAGAACAAAAACCTGCCGAGCTTCGGTATCACCCTGGTCACCGTGCTGCTGCCGGTGTTCCTGATGCTGCTCAAAACCTTCGCCGACATCGCCTTTGCCGAAGGCAATGTGGTGCGCAACTGGATGGACATGATCGGTCACCCGATCACCGCCTTGCTGCTGGCGTTGCTGCTGTCGCTGTACACCTTTGGCAGTCGCCAGGGCATCCATTCCAAGCAGATCCTCAAGCTGCTCGACGCCAGCCTTGCGCCGACCGCCGCGATCATCCTGATCATCGGTGCCGGTGGTGGCTTCAAGCAGATGCTGGTGACCAGCGGCGTGGGTGACGTGATCGGCCACATGGCGGTGAACGCACAGATCAACCCGATCCTGCTGGCGTGGCTGGTAGCGGCGGTAATTCGTGTGGCGACCGGTTCGGCCACCGTGGCGACCATTACCGGCGCGGGCATCGTGGTGCCGGTGGTGGGGATGATTCCGGGGGTTAACCGTGAGTTGCTGGTGTTGGCGACGGGGGCGGGTTCGTTGATCCTGTCGCACGTCAACGATGCGGGGTTCTGGCTGGTGAAGCAGTACTTCAACATGACCGTGGCCGAGACCTTCAAGACCTGGACTGCGATGGAGACCATCCTGTCCATTGTGGCGTTGATCTTTATCATGCTGCTGTCGTTGGTGGTCTAACCGACACACCGGCAGCAAGGGTGAAAACCCAATGCAACTGTGGGAGGGGGCAAGCCCCTCCCACATTTTGACCACATTTGTTCAGGTGGATCGGGTCAGGCTTTAGTGACCAACCCATCCGCCCGGAACATCCCGCGAATCCCGCGCACCGCCTGGCGAATCCGGTCCTGGTTCTCGATCAGCGCAAAGCGCACGTGATCGTCGCCATACTCACCAAAACCAATCCCCGGCGACACACAGACCTTCGCTTCCAGCAGCAGCTTCTTGGCAAACTCCAGCGAACCCATGGCGGCATACGCCTCGGGAATCTTCGCCCAGACGTACATCGACGCCTTGGGGTTCTCCACCATCCAGCCCAGCTCATGCAGGCCCTTGACCAGCACATTGCGGCGCTGGCGGTACTGCTCGGCGATGTCCTTCACACACTGTTGGTCGCCTTCCAGTGCGGCAATCGCGGCGACTTGCAGCGGGGTGAAGGTGCCATAGTCGTGGTAGCTCTTGATCCGCGCCAGGGCGTTGACCAGTTCCGGGTTGCCCACCATGAAACCGATGCGCCAGCCGGCCATGTTGTAGCTCTTGGACAGGGTGAAAAACTCCACCGCAATGTCCTTGGCGCCCGGCACCTGCATGATCGACGGGGCTTTCCAGCCGTCGTAGACGATGTCGGCGTAGGCCAGGTCATGCACCACCAGCACATCGTACTGCTTGGCCAGGGCGATCACCCGTTCGAAGAAATCCAGCTCCACGCACTGCGCGGTGGGATTGGACGGGAAGCCGAGGATCATCATCTTCGGCTTGGGGATCGAGCCGCGGATCGCCCGTTCCAGCTCGGCGAAGAAGTCCACGCCTGGAATCAGTGGCACCGAACGCACCTGGGCGCCGGCAATCACGGCACCGTAGATATGAATCGGGTAGCTCGGGTTGGGCACCAGCACCGTATCGCCCTGGTCCAGGGTGGCCAGCATCAGATGCGCCAGGCCTTCCTTGGAACCGATGGTCACGATGGCTTCGGTCTCGGGGTCGATGTCCACTGCGTAGCGATCCTTGTACCAGCGCGAAATTGCCCGGCGCAGACGCGGAATGCCTTTGGAGGTGGAATAGCCGTGGGTGTCTTCACGCTGGGCGACGGTAACCATCTTCTCCACGATATGGGGAGGCGTGGCGCCGTCGGGGTTACCCATGCTCAAGTCGATGATGTCTTCGCCGCGCCGACGCGCAGCCATCTTCAGCTCGGCAGTGATATTGAAAACGTAAGGGGGGAGTCGATCTATGCGCGCAAAGCGGCGCGGCGAACCAAGGTCTGCCATTGTTGCCTCGAGAGTACGTAAGCGCCCGGAACCGTCCGAGCGACGTCGGCCACTGCGGTGGCCTGCGGAGCAGACAATACGGTCGATGATGGCCAGTTGTCCAGATACGTAGGAAAATTTTCTGCATGGAGTACTGCAAGGATATGCCCCTATACTCGATACGGGTTTGTTCCCTCATAAGAAGGAGACTGTTCGTATGGATCAGCAGACAAAACAACCGTTAGAGCCACGCATGGAAGAGGGCAAGGCCCTGGTGATCGCCGGGGTGCAAGGGCGTTATTCGAAGGCTACCGTGGGGGATATCCCCAAGTTGTGGAGCGTGTTCGACGAAAGCGTAAAACACATCAAGAAACGCGTCGGCGGGGTGACCTACGGCGTTTGCCATAACCCCAGCCACGGTGAGTTCGATTACATGGCCGGGGTGGAAGTACCGTCCAAAAGCGATGTGCCGAGCAACTTCGAGTCCGTCGAACTGCCTGCGCACCACTACGCCGTGTTCCCGCACTATGGCCCGGTGCAGGCACTGGAGCAGACCTATGAGCGCATCATGTTCGAGTGGTTGCCGCACTCGGGCTACAAGGTGGCGGGGGCGGATTTCGAGCGGTACAGCGCGGACTTTGATGGGCGCAAGGGCACGGGGACGGTGGAGATCTGGTTGCCCGTGGAACACAAGTAACCCACTGGCTGAACGCTTGTCTCGCCGCAACCACAGGACGTTCAGCCACCAAAGCTGAGGTGATAGCCCTGCGCAGATTGACGTATGGCTTTCGCTACATCAGGGGCCAGCCGGCAGTAATCGTCTTCGCGCTTGAGCACGGCTTCCAGGGTTTGAAGGAGTGCCTGAATGCGCGCTTCGGGATTTTCAATTTCGCAGGTTCTTGCAAATTCCAGGATGCCCAGGCGTGCGGCAAACAATGATTTGTTGCCGGACAGGTCAAGTGCCAGTGAGTCCTCAGGGAGATAGGCGGTGGTGTTCACAATGTCGTATACCGGTGCCAGCCGGGTATCCGATTTCAGCGGGTCGCTATAGAGCACGCCGAAGTTCTTCAAGTGAGCGTCGCCATTACCCACTATGCAGCTCAGTGCCACGCTGTCGAACAATTGATCGAGCGAGCTGCGTTGATGTTCTGGGGCGCAGAACACGCGTACGGCCTTGGCGATCGCTGCGTAACTCTTGGTGTACTTCTGCTCCGCAGACAGGCCCATCAAGGTGGTCATGTCTTCGAAACCCAGCGGGTTGAGCTGCTCGTCCCGATCAAAGCGCCGCATGATGAACAGCTTATTATTCTGCGACAGGTAAAACGGTGGCACCGGCAAGCCTGCATCCCGGGCGATGGACATGCACAGGTACTCATTGATGGCCAACCCCGGAAACTCATCGCGCCCGCTTTTGATAATCAGGTCGTTGGTTTTCGACGTGAATTTCTGCGCGGATGCCTGCGGTTTTTCCGGCACCAGTACTTTGGGCTGCACGCCAGAAATACCTGCTCGCAGGATGTAGCGATCCACCAGTTCGAGGAACAGATCCTCCGCGCCGTCCCAGGCGAGAATTTCGTTGAGGTTTTCTCCGTTGGAGGGAGGGCTGTTGCGCAGGATCAGGTCGTTTACTTGATCCGAAGACACAAACACCCTACCAATCGGTGCACTGCTGCCCGAGAGTGCCAGCAACAACATCGGATCGACCTTGACCGTCTTGGCGAGGCGATTGCGCAATTGCTCCAGAACGTAGCCTTCCGGCAGGTTCATCTGGAAGATGGGGTGAAGTTCTCGGCGGCGATATTCTTCGGCGCGAACGGGCATCGTCAGGCTGACTGCGGTTTGTGCCCGCGGGTTATCGCCGTAGCGGAACAAATAGTCGTTGGCACTCATCAACACGCTGCCGCTTTTACCTTGAGGGGTATGAACGCGCAAATGGGGGCTAATCATTGAACAAGTCCTCCAGTTCCTCCAGGGTCGGCAGGGTCACAGGCACTAATTTGAATTCGCTGCCCAAGGCGGCAATCACTCGGGCATAGGCATTCATTGAGACCGAGAGGCTGCCTTGTTCGACTTCTATCAGCTTCTGCCGGGTAACCCCTGCAAGTTTCGCCAGATCCGCTTGTTTATAGCCACGGTTAAGTCGCATGGCGCGAATTTGGCTGCCCAGTCGCTGAGTGATAACCGAAGTATCCATGTCATGTATTCATTACTTTTTAATCAAAAGTTATGTATACGTTACATTTAAAGGAAGTCAAGACCGCTTCGACCGAACACCCACCTCAACCTCCGCTCATACCCAATCCGGCCCTTATACGCCTCCCCGCTGTCCACCCATCCTGCGCCCAGATACAGCCTCATCGCCGCCACATTGTCCGTGTCCACCGACAACTCCAGCGCCTTGATCTGCGGCCACGCCTGCAAGGCCGCCGCCGGCAAGGCTTGCAGACAGGCCTTGCCGAATCCACGCCCTTGCTGCTGCCGATCCACCTGCAACGCATGCAGCGTTGCGCTGTGTTCATCGGCCCAGTGGGGCAGGCAGGGTGGGCGTTTGAGCAGGAGGAAGGCTACCGGACTGTCGTCGGCCAGCAGGGCAAAGCCTTTGACGCCGGGGCTGGGCTTGGCCAGGAGCGAATTGAGGGCGCAATACATGTCGCCGCAAAACGGCAACTGTTCAGGGTGAACTTCGATGGCGCTGACGTGCTGTTGTTGCACGGCATTCAGCGCCTCGTAGGAGACAAGGCGGGTTTGCATCGGCGTGTCCGAACAGCGGCAAGGAAGGGCGCAGTCTATCGGGTTTGTGCTGGACGACATTATTTTTCAACGGGCTGTCGATTTGCCCGAGGGCCGTTCGACTAAGGGTGTCTTCCGTGATTTTCCAACCCTAAGGAGTATCGCCATGAGTACCGCAATCAACACCCTGATCGAGCAATGGAAGCAAGCCGTACTTTCCCGGAATATCGACAAGATTGTCAGCTATTACGCCGACGATATCGTCTCGTTCGACGCCGTGACCGCCCTGCAATTCAAAGGTAAGGCGGCCTACCGTGCGCACTGGGAAGCCTGCATGGAGCACTGCCCCGGCCCGGGCATTTTCGAGTTCCACGAACTGCGTATCGTCGAGTCCCAGGACAGCGCATTCGCCCACTGGCTCGCCCACTGCGGCGGCGCCGGGCCGGACGGTGAAGTGAAGGCCTGCTGGATGCGCGTGACCGCCGGTTATCAACGCTTCAACGGCGACTGGAAGGTGGTGCATGAGCATTGGTCGGCGCCGTTCGACATGGCAAGCGGAACGGCATTGTTCGACCTGAAACCTTGAGTGCCGCGAACTATAGTCAATAGTCCGAAAACGGAGACGCACATGAAATACCTCTGCCTGATCTACAGCAACGAGCAGGTGCTGCACACCTCGCCGGACAGCCCCGCAGACCCGGAGTGTCTTGCCTATGCGCAGTCCATCCAAAAAAGTGGCCGTATGCTCGCCGCCGAGCCGCTGGAGTCGGTAACCACCGCCACCACGGTGCGCATGCGCAATGGCAAGGTGTCGATCACCGACGGGCCGTTTGCCGAAACCAAGGAACAGCTCGCCGGCTTCTACCTGATCGAAGCCAAGGATTTGAACGACGCGATCCAGGTGGCCGGTGGGATTCCGGCCGCCCGGGTCGGCAGTGTGGAAGTGCGCCCTGTGCGCCAATTGAATCTCTGAACACAACAACCATAAGACTTGAGGAGGTTTAGCCATGCCTACGCAACCTGCCGAATTTGAACTGTCCATCAGCCGCGTGATCGATGCGCCGCGCAGCCGGGTGTTCCGCGCCTGGACCGAACCCGCGTTGTTGCAACAATGGTGGGGCCCCCACGGCATGACCACCCCCGAGTGCGAAATGAACCTGTGGGTCGGCGGGCTGTTTCGCACCCTGATGCGTGCGCCGGATGGCAGTGAGTACCCGACCCAGGGCGTGTTCCTGGAAATCGTTGCCCCTCGGCGCCTGGTGTTTACCGACGCCTATACGCCGGGCTGGATCCCTTCGGGCAAACCGTTCATGACCGCCGAAGTGACGCTGCAGGAAGTCGAGGGTAGCAAGACCCTCTATACCGCCCGCGCCATGCACTGGAGCGTCGAAGACAAGCAGGCCCACGAAGCCATGGGCTTTCACGACGGCTGGGGCCAGAGCCTGGACCGCCTGGTGACGCTGGTGACCCAGGGCATGCGCGATTGACGCCTCCCATCGAGGCGATCTACCGCAGTGAGTCCCGGCGCGTCCTCGCCACCCTGATCCGCCTGCTGGGGGATTTCGACCTCGCCGAAGAAGCCTTGCACGAGGCGTTCTTCGTCGCGGTCGAGCGCTGGCCGCAAGAGGGCGTGCCGGACAACCCACGGGCCTGGCTGGTGTCGACCGGACGCTTCAAGGCCATCGACCGCCTGCGCCGCCAAGCCCGTTTTGCGCCCTTGTTGCAGGCGCAGGCCGACACACTGGAAGCCGCCGACTGGAGCGTTGAGGACGTGGAGGACGACCGCCTGCGCCTGATCTTCACCTGCTGCCACCCAGCGTTGGCGGCCGACGCCCAGGCGGCGCTGACCTTGCGTGAGATCTGCGATCTCACCACCGAGGAAATCGCCCGCGCCTTTCTGGCCACCCCCGCCACCATCGCGCAGCGCATCGTGCGCGCCAAGGGCAAGATTCGCGAGGCCAAAATCCCTTATCAGGTGCCGTCGCTGGCCGAGCTGCCCGAACGCCTCGACAGCGTACTGCGCGTGATTTACCTGGTGTTCAATGAAGGCTATTCGGCGTCCATGGGCGCGGACCTCACGCGCGAGGAACTGACCCGCGAAGCCATTCGCCTCGGCCGCCTGCTGCTGGAATTGCTGCCGGAGCCGGAAGTGATGGGCCTGCTGGCGCTGATGCTGTTGCACGAGTCCCGCCGCGCGGCGCGCACCTCGGCCAGCGGCGAGCTGGTGTTGTTGGATGAACAGGATCGTTCGCGGTGGGACACGTCGCTGATGGCTGAAGGTTGTGGGCTGGTGGAGCAGGCATTGAGCCGTCGCGGCTTTGGCCCGTACTGCCTGCAAGCGGCGATTGCAGCGGTGCATGCCGAAGCGCCCAGCGCCGGGGAAACGGATTGGCTGCAGATTATCGGGCTCTACGATGTGTTGCTCAGTGCCGCGCCGTCGCCGGTGATCGAGTTGAACCGCGCCGTGGCGGTGGCCATGGGCGAAGGGCCGTTGGCGGGGTTGCAGTTGGTGGAAGGTATTCTGGCGCGCGGGGAGTTGCTGGATTACCACCTGGCACATTCGGCGCGGGGCGAGTTTTGCCGGCAATTGGGGCGGGTGGAAGAGGCCCGGACAGCCTACGAAAAAGCCCTGTCACTGACCCGGCAAATTCCGGAAAAGCAATTCCTGGTGCACCGCCTGGCCGAACTCAATCTCCCCAAGCAATGAAGATCAAAAATGTGGGAGGGGGCTTGCCCCCGATAGCAGGGTGTCAGTCGCTGCATTGGGTGACTGACCCACCGTCATCGGGGGCAAGCCCCCTCCCACATTAATCTCAATTGTCTGAAAAAAATCACTCCAGCATCTTCCCCAACAACCAACTCCCTGCCGGCCCCGGCGGATGGTGCCGGGACCACAGTGCATCCACGGCTACCGAGCGCGGCCAACCCCGGGCCTTGAGTTCGACCAGTTGCCCGCCACCAAAGCGCTCCACCAGCCAGCGCGGAATCGGTGCCCAGCCAAACCCCAACTGGGCCATCTCCAACAGCATCAGGTAACTGGGGGCCGACCAGACACGGCCGTTGGCGCGGGTTTCGTTCGGGTTGATGATGCTGGCCAGGCGCAATTCGCGGTGCTGTTGCAGGGTGTGCGCGGTGAGGGTACCGACGCCCGCCAGCGGATGTCTGGGTGACACGAACAGGGCAATTTCCGTGCGCTCGTCCACGGGGGCGCGGGTCAGGTCCGGGGGATACTCTTCCTGGTGTTCAATAAACGCAATCTGCGCGCGGCCGCTTTGGACCAGGGCGATCAGGTCTTCGCATTCGGCGATCAGGCATTCCAGCTCCAGGTCCGGGTAGCGCTGTTCAAAGGCGCTGAGGGCGACCTCGAAACGGTCGGACTGGTAGGTATCGGACATGGCGATACTCAGCTTCGGCTCCAACCCCTGGGCCAACTGGCTCGCCGCCAATTCCAGCCGGCTGCTGGCCTCCAGCACCTGCTCGGCGCGTTGCAGCAACACATGGCCCGCCGGCGTCAGCGTCGGCTTGCGGCTGCTGCGATCGAACAGCACCACATCCAGGTCAATCTCCAGGCTCGCCACGGCCGCGCTGACGGTGGACTGGCTCTTGCCGAGCTTGCGCGCCGCCGCCGAAAACGAGCCTTGGGTGGCCGCCTGCACAAACGCCTGCAGCACTTCGTTAGAGGCCATGACTATCGCCTTGATCGATGGTTATTGGTTATGAAGTATCGAGTCAAAGGCTAATGATGACAACCATCGTCACTCACGGAGCCGGGTCATGAACCCTACCAAGTCGGTTACTGAACGTGTTTGCCAGGCCATTGGTTTCGAAGCCCTGGCGTTGTTGATCTGCACCCCGTTGCTGGCGTGGATCATGGACAAGCCTGCCCTGGAGATGGGCATGGTCACCCTGGCGATCAGCCTGTTGGCGCTGGCCTGGAACGTGATTTTCAACGGCCTGTTCGACCGCCTCAAGGCGCGCCTGCAACTGGCCAGCAACGGCTGGACCCGCGTGCTGCACGCCTTGATGTTTGAAGGTGGGTTGATCCTGGTGTGTGTACCGCTGATTGCCGCCTGGCTGAACATCAGCCTGGTGCAGGCGTTTATCCTCGACATAGGCGTACTGCTGTTTTTCCTGCCGTACACCTATGTGTATCACTGGGGGTATGACGTGCTGCGCGACAAGCTCCTACAGAAACATGCCGCCCGACGCCTCGATACGTTGGCCGGTGATCCAGGCACTACCGTCGGCGAGCAGGCTGGCAATGGCGCCGCCGATATCGTCCGGTAACCCGGCGCGGCCCAAGGCGGTATTGCTGGCGACCATGGCGTTGAGGTTGGCGTTGTCGCGCACGGCACCGCCACCGAAGTCGGTTTCAATGGCGCCGGGGGCCAGGATGTTGACGCTGATGCCACGCCCGCCGAGCTCTTTGGCCTGGTAGCGGGTCAGCACTTCCATCGCGCCTTTCATGGCGGCGTAAGCGGCGTAGCCGGGCAGGCTGAAACGCGCCAGGCCACTGGAAATATTGACGATGCGCCCACCGTCGCGGATCAATGGCAACAGCTGCTGGGTCAGGAAAAACGGACCCTTGAACTGGATCGCCACCAATTGATCGAACTGCGCTTCGGTGGTCTCGGCGAAGCTGGCGTGAATGCCGATACCGGCATTGTTGATCAGAAAATCGAAGCGGTCCTGTGCGAAAACGTCCTTGAGTACGCCAGCAACCTCACCGACGAAATCAGCGAACGTCGCGCTCTGGCTCACGTCCAGTTTCAGCATCGCGGCACGGCCGCCCAGTTGTTCGATCTGTGCGACCAAGGCCTGCGCTTCATCGGCCTTGCTGTGGTAAGTGCCAATGATGTCGACGCCTTGTGCCGCCAGGTGCAGGGCGGTGTTTTTGCCCAGGCCACGGCTGGCCCCGGTGATCAATGCGATTTTACGGTTCATGGTGATGTCCTCGATGATTGAGTGTGGGAAGCAGTGTATTTGTCCGGTCGTAACGTGATAAATAGCGCTATTCCGGAATCACTGGCCGAATAAGACGAACAATCCCCATGAATAAACTGGAGCTGTTGCGCACCTTCGTGCGCGTTACCGAGCTGTCGAGTTTCACCGGCGCCGGCGAGAGCCTGGGCCTGCCGCGCTCGACGGTGTCGGAACATGTGCAGGCGCTGGAAGAGCTGCTCGGCGCCCGCCTGTTGCAGCGCACCACGCGCAAGGTGCAGGCCACCCAGGATGGCCGCGTGCTGTATGAGCGCAGCAAGGATTTGCTCGCGCACATGGAGGAGTTGGAAGGGCTGTTTCGCCAGGACGAAGCGCAACTGGCCGGGCGGATTCGGGTGGACATGCCCAACATGATGGCGCGGGACTTGATCCTGCCGCGTCTGCCGCAATTCATGGACGCGCATCCGCTGATCGAACTGGAGATCAGCACCACCGACCGCCAGGTCGACCTGCTCGCCGAAGGCTTCGATTGCGTGCTGCGCGTGGGCGCGCAGCCGGACCAGAGCGTGGTGGCGCGGCTGCTGTGCAGCATGCCGATGATCAACTGCGCGAGCGCCACCTACCTGCAACGCTACGGCGTGCCCCGGACACTGGCCGACCTCGCCGACCATCACCTGGTGCATTACGTGCGGCCGTTGGGTGCACGCTCGGCGGGGTTTGAGTACGTGCAGGGCAACAAGGTGCTGCGCATCCCCATGGGCGGGCGGGTCACGGTCAACAGCACCGATGGCTACAAGTCTGCCTGCCTGGGCGGTTTCGGGATTATTCAGGTGCCGGCCCTGGGCATGAGTGACGAATTGGCCAGCGGTGAACTGGTGGCGGTCCTGCCGGACTATCCGGCCCCGCCGCTGGATGTGTCCCTGCTCTACGCAGGTCAGCGGCATTTACCGCTGCGGGTGCGGGTGTTCATGGACTGGTTGGCGGCCATTCTGCATTCGCAGCTTTAACGCCGCGCCGACAGCTGTTGCGGCGCCAGGAAGGCGTCGTGGAAGTAATCGCGAAACGCCTGCATTGCCGGGGTAAAGGCGCGTTCGCGGTGCCAGGCCAGGCCGACGCTCATGGGCGTGACGGGGTCGGTGACGGTCAGGGTTTCGATGCGCTTGCCTTCCAGCGACCAGGGCCGGTGCACCAGGTCCGACAGGATCGCCACGCCGCTGCCATTGGCAACCATGCTGCGCACCGCCTCCACCGAACTGGTGCGCAGCCGCACCTTGGGCGCTTGCCCGGCCTGTTCCCAGTACCGCATGGCGCTGTGTTCGGCCTCATCGACGGTGAGCAGGATGTACGGCTCCTGCGCCACATCCGCCAGGCTCACCGCACCGCGTTCGCATAATGGGTGATGGCTGGGCAGCCATAAACGACGTTCCGAGTTGAACAGGATTTCCGAGACGATCGCCGGGTGGGTGAGGTTCGCGGTGAGGACCACGGCCATGTCGAACTGGCCATCGAGCAGGCCCTGTTCGATGGCCTGGCGCTCCTGCTCGAACACCTCCAGGGTCACATCCGGGTGCCAGTGCTCCATGCGCTGCAAGTGGTGCGGCAGGAAGTAACCCAGCACCGTGTAGCTGGCCGCCAGCCGCAGCACGCCGCTGGCGCGGTAGTCGGGCAACGGGCTGTTCAGCGCGTCGTCGACACTGCGCACAATCACGTAGGCGCGGTTGAGAAAGTGCCGCCCGGCATCGGTGAGGTTCATGCCCTGGGCCGAGCGCACAAACAGCTGCACGCCGAGCAGGGCTTCCAGCTCCTTGATCGCCGTGGTCACTGCAGACTGGGAGATGTTCAGGTGAATCGCCGCCTGGGAAATCTGGCCGATTTCGGCGGTGGCGACGAAGTAGCGGATTTGGCGCAAGGTCAGGGACATGGCTTTATCTGATTTTCAGAAGATAGGCCATCTGATAATAGATCTTCCCAAGGGGTCAAGGCGCAGCCTACTTTCGAGCATCACCTTTTGGCGGAGCGTCCCCCGATGCAGGCAGTGGATTTCAATTCAGACATGGGCGAAGGCTTCGGTCCCTGGACCATCGGCGACGGCGTCGACGCGGAGCTGATGGCCTATATCAGCTCGGCCAATATTGCCACCGGCTTCCATGCCGGCGACCCCGGCACCATGCGCCGCACCGTCGCGCGTGCCAAGCAATTGGGCGTGGCCATCGGCGCGCATCCGGGCTTTCGCGACCTGGTGGGCTTCGGTCGTCGGCATATCCATGCGCCGGCCCAGGAACTGGTGGACGACATGCTCTATCAACTGGGCGCCCTGCGTGAAATCGCCCGCGCCCAGGGCATGACCCTGCAACACATCAAGCCTCACGGCGCGCTCTACATGCACCTGGCCCGCGACGAAGAAGCCGCGCGCCTGCTGGTACAGAACCTGCAAATCATCGAGCCGACGCTGTTGCTGTACTGCATGCCCAACTCGGTGATCTGGCGCGTGGCCAAGGAACTCGGGCAGCCGGTGGTGCGCGAATTCTATGCCGACCGTGAGTACGATCTGACCGGCTCCATTGTGTTTACCCGCAACGTACGTGCACTGGACCCGGCCACGGTCGCGGCCCGCGTCCTGCGCGCATGTCAGACGGGGCTGGTGCGTACCGTAGAAGGCGAAGACCTGTTTATTGAATTCGACTCCATCTGCCTGCACAGCGACACCCCCGGCGCGCTGGAGTTGGTGGAGGCCACCCGTGAAGCGTTGGACCAGGCCGGTATCACAGTCAAAACCCCCTAATAAGATCGCACATTTACTTTTTTGCCTGCCTTTCTATAACGATTCCAAGAGGAACAGACATGGCTGAAACGTCCCCCATCCGCTACAGCTTCGGCGGTGATGAACACCTGTTCGCCGAAGTCAGCGAGAGCATGTCCCTTGAAGCTTTTTTCAAGGGCATGGCCGTGACCCGTGCCGTGGAGCGCCTGGCGCTGGAAGGTGTGCTGGATGTGTGCCTGGCCAATGCCTCGTTCCAGATTCGCTTCGACCCCGACCGCATCGCCCCCCATGTGCTGCTCGACGCCGTGCAGAGCGCCGAAGCCCAGGCCGTGGCCGAACGCACCCTGCACACACGCATCATCGAAATCCCGGTGCTCTATAACGACCCCTGGACCCATGAAACCCTGATGCGGTTTCGCGACCGCCATCAAGACCCCGGCGCCACCGACCTGGAATACGCCGCGCGCATCAATGGCCTGGCCGATGTCGAAGCGTTTATCGCCGCCCACAGTGGTGCGCCGTGGTTTGTCTCGATGGTGGGTTTTGTCGCGGGCTTGCCGTTCATGTTCCAGATGGTCGAGCGCGAGCGGCAGTTGCAGGTGCCCAAGTACCTGCGCCCGCGCACCGACACGCCGAAACTGACCCTCGGCCATGGCGGTTGCTTCGGTTGCATCTACTCGGTGCGCGGCGCCGGCGGCTACCAGATGTTTGGCGTGACCCCGGCGCCGATCTACGACCCCGCGCAGCAGTTGGCCTACCTCAAGGCGCATATGGTGTTCTTCCGGCCGGGTGACATCGTGCAATTCAAACCCATCGACCGGGACGCCTACGACCTGGCGGTTGCCGAGGTGGAGGCAGGACGTTTCGACCTGCGCATTCGCCCGGTGGAATTTTCCCTCGATGCGTTTCTCGCCGACCCCATCGGCTATCCGAAAACCCTGCAGGAGGCGCTGGCATGATCAAGGTCCTCAAACCCGGCCTCGCTACCTCTGTGCAGGACCTGGGCCGCGAAGGTTATTACCACCTGGGCATTCCGCCATCGGGTGCATTGGACCAATACGCCCTGAGTGCGGCCAACCATCTGGTGGGTAACCCGGTGGGCGCTGCCGGCCTGGAATGCACCTTGATCGGGCCGGAACTGGCGTTTCAACGCGATACCCTGGTCGCACTCAGTGGTGCGTTAATGTCGCCGCGCCTGGACGGCGAGGTGGTGCATCAGGACACCGCCTTTGAGGTGCGCGCCGGGCAGGTGCTGCGTTTCGAATTTCCCAGAGCCGGCGCCCGCACTTACCTCGCCGTTGCCGGTGGCATTGACGTGCCGTTGGTGCTTGGCAGCCGTTCCACCTACACCCTCGGCGCCCTTGGTGGTTTCCACGGGCGACGCTTACAGGAGGGCGATGAGCTGCCCATCGGCGAAGCCAGCGGTCTTGGGCGTGCGGGCAACAGTTTGCCGATGGCATTGCGCCGCTCGGTGGGCGGCGATGTCACCTTGCGCGTGGTGCCGGGGCTGTATTACGAGCGCCTGACCTCGGGTGCCAAGCGCAGTTTTTTTGCCGAACCGTGGACGGTCGGCTCCGAGGCGGACCGCATCGGTTATCGCTTCAAGGGCGGCAGTGCGCTGAGCTTTGAACCGCGTGAGCAGCCGTTCGGCGCGGGGTCGGATCCGTCGAATATCGTCGACAGTTGCTACCCCATCGGTTCGATCCAGGTACCGGCGGGGCTGGAGCCGATTGTGCTGCATCGCGATGCGGTATCCGGCGGTGGCTACGCGATGATTGGCACGGTGATCAGTGCCGACCTGGACTTGATCGGGCAGATGCAGCCCAACCAGCGGGCGGGGTTTGTGGCGGTGACGTTGGAGCAGGCGCTGGAGGCGCGGCGGGTGTACAAGAAACGGCTCAAGGCCATGGCGGGACTCTTCAACAACTGACACGACACACATCCAAATGTGGGAGGGGGCTTGCTCCCTCTCACATTTTCAATCTGAGGTTGGTCAGAAGAGTTTGGTGAACAGCCAGTAGAGGCTGCCGGACAGCAGAATCGCCGCCGGCAAGGTGAGCACCCACGCCATCAGCAAATTGCGGATGGTCCGCATCTGCAACCCACCCCCATTGGCCACCATGGTCCCCGCCACACCCGACGACAACACATGGGTGGTCGACACCGGCAGCCCGAACATATCCGCTGCGCCAATGGTCAGCATCGCCACGGTCTCGGCCGAGGCGCCCTGGGCGTAAGTCAGGTGGGTCTTGCCGATCTTCTCGCCCACGGTGACCACGATGCGCTTCCAACCGACCATGGTGCCAAGCCCCAGGGCGATGGCCACGACAATCTTCACCCACAGCGGAATAAAGCGCGTGGCATCGTCGATCTGTTGCTTAAACAGTTGCAGCTTGCCTTGGGTGTCGGCGTCGAAATTGCCGACCTTGCCTTTGTCCATCAGGCGAATGGTTTCGCTACTCAGGTACATGTCGTTACGCACGTTGCCCACGGCTTCGGCGGGGACTTTGGCCAGGGAACCGTAGCCTTTGACCTGGTCACCGATCTGGCCGGCGAGGGCGGCGAGGGCCGGAATCAACTCGGGCGTGGCTTCCTTGGTGCGCATGTAGGTCGACAGCACCGGCCGAGGGTCACCCGCCAACGCCAGCGGCGCTGTTTTCATCAGCGCCACCTGGGTCACTTCGGCGACTGCGGCGAACTGCAACGACTGTTCGGCCGGCATGGCGCGGTTCAGCGCATAGGCCATCGGCAGGGTACCCACCAGGATCAGCATGATCAGGCCCATGCCTTTTTGCCCATCGTTGGAACCGTGGGCAAAGGACACGCCGGTGCAGGTGGCGATCAGCATGCCACGGATCCACCAGGGCGGCGGGGTGTCGCCCTTGGGGGCCTTGTACAACGCACGGTTTTTCACAAAGGCGCGCAGGGCCAGCAACAGCAAGGCGGCAAAGGCGAAGCCGATCAGTGGCGAAAGCAGCAGCGCATAACCGATCTTGATCGCCTGGCTCCAATCCACACCGCTGGTGCCATCACGCCCGTGCATCAAGGCATTGGCCACGCCGACGCCGATGATCGAACCTATCAGGGTATGGGACGACGAGGCCGGCAAACCCAGCCACCAGGTGCCGAGGTTCCACAGGATCGCGGCGATCAGCAACGCGAAGATCATCGCGAAGCCGGCCGATGAACCCACCTGCAGAATCAGCTCCACCGGCAGCAAGGCAATGATGCCGAACGCCACCGCGCCGCTGGACAGCAGCACACCGAGGAAATTGAAGAAGCCCGACCACACCACGGCAAACTGCGGCGGCAGCGAGTTGGTGTAGATCACCGTGGCCACCGCGTTGGCGGTGTCGTGGAAACCGTTGACGAACTCGAAACCCAGGGCAATCAACAGCGCCACCCCCAGCAGCAGGAACGGCGTCCATGTGGTGAGCTGGGCGCCCATTTCGTGCATGTCGTGCATGAGGCTGTAGGCGGTAAACAACAGGCCCATGGCAAGCACGGCGAAGAAAACGATCACCGTCACCAGGCCGGGCTTCTTGTCCAGGCGTGGTTTTGAGTCGACGGAGGATGAGTGCGTGGAGGCAGTCAGGGAAGGGGTGGCCATGCCGGGCATCCGTGTGGGGAGGATGCCGTTCATATTCATTGCAGAATGTTACAGCGATGCTGCCGTAGGTCATTGTTTAGGTAATTGGATCTGCCACCGGTCTACAAAACACCGGAGTACTCATGTGGGAGGGGCGGTGCGACGATTCGACCGTTGATTTCATTTCAATTTGAAAACTTGCGAAACGCCCAGCGCCCGGCGATCAGCGTGAAGGTCGCGACCAACGCCACCAGGATCCAGAACCCCTCCGGGTCCTGTGAAAGCGGCACACCGCCCACGTTCATGCCGAAAAAACCGGCGATGATGTTGATCGGCAACGCCAGCACCGTCACCACGGTAAGGGTGAACAGCGTGCGGCTGCTCTGCTCGTTGAGGTTGGCGGCGATCTCTTCCTGCAGCAGCTTGATCCGTTCGCCCAGCGCCGTCAGGTCGTTGATGATCAGCGCAAACTCCTCGGTGGATTTGCGCAACTCTTTCACGTCTTCCTTTTGCAGCCATTGCGGCGGGCGGTTGAGCAGGCGCAGCAGCGAACCCGGCTCCAACGCGAGCAGGCGTTGCAGGCGCACCAGCACCCGGCGCGCCGCCCCCAGTTCCGCGCGGTTGGTGGACAGGCGCGAGGACAGCAACTGGTCCTCGATATGGTCGACGCTGATGCTGGTCTTGCGCACGATCTGGGTCAGCACTTCCCCCTGGTCGCGCAGCAGGTGCACCAGCAACTCCAGCGGCGAGCGAAAGCGTTCGCCGGCCTTCACCGACGAGCGCAACTTGTCCACCGAGTGCAAGGGTTGCAGGCGTGCGCTGATCAACAGCCGGCTGCGGGCGCAGACCCACAGCGTGGAAATATCCGACGAAACCATGCTGCTGAAGTTGAACACCACGTCGTTGACCACCGCCAGCAAGGCTGAGTCGACGTGTTCGATACGGGTGGAGCGCGAGCCTTCGTGCAGGGCCTCGAAGAATTCTTCGGGCAAGTCCAGGTTGGCCTGCATCCAGCGTTCGCAGGCGGCGTGGGCCAGGTTCAGGTGCAGCCACAGGAACTCTTCCGGGTCTGCGGGTTGCTGCAAGGCCGCGAGGGCCGCGGCCGAATCAATCTGTTCGCCCTTTTCACCGGGACGAAAACGAAAACCGTAAAGCAAGCCAAACAGGTCGGAGTCCTGGTGGCTGTGGTCGAGGCTGTGGTTCATGGAGACTCGCAGAGAAAGCGCCTGTAGGACGTTTCACAGGTTCGCGTGGGCGAATCATTGCAAGGAGGTATGACAGTTATATGACGTTTTAACGCTGCGCATAAAAAAACGCGCCACCCGGAGGTGGCGCGTTTTTTCGAGGTTCAACTCAAGTGTCTTGCTTGTTTTCCAGCACCGCGCCGGTCTTG
This sequence comes from Pseudomonas sp. NFACC42-2, assembly GCF_900116055.1. NCBI lineage: Bacteria > Pseudomonadati > Pseudomonadota > Gammaproteobacteria > Pseudomonadales > Pseudomonadaceae > Pseudomonas > Pseudomonas sp. NFACC42-2. The sequence goes on along the minus strand of NZ_FOZO01000009.1, from coordinate 15,444 downwards.
GCGTCGAGCTTCACTTCAAAACGCTTGCCGGCGGTGTCAGTCAGGTCGACTTCGTAGACCAATACCCCGTTTTTGTGGTCCAGCTCGGTGTCGGTGATGCTGCTACCGGCGTGGGTCGCTACGGCGGCGGCGTTGAGTTTCTCGAACGGCATCACGGCGCCGGACTTGAGCAGGCCTTCAATCTGGTCCGGGCGAACATCGGCCTGGGCCAGGCCGGCGGTCAGGGTCAGGGCGGTGGCGGCGAACAGGGCAGTCAGGGTTTTCATGGTGTGTGTCCTTCTCTGGTGAGCTGTTTAAGTGGCGCCAGATTAACCGGCGCAACTTAACTCATCCTTAATGGCGCACTGACACCAATGCCCGACTCACTCAGTACTTATAGTCGTTCAGCAGGTCTTGCACGCTGGACGACGGCCAGCGCTTGTAGAACTTCAGCAGCTCGGCGGCGCGGTTGGTGAAGATGCCGTCGACGCCGGCCTTCATCACTTTGTCGAAGTCGACTGGCTCATCCACGGTGTAGACGTGTACCAGCAGGCCCTTGTCGTGGGTCAGCTTGTTCATTTCAGGTTTCACCAGGTCGGTGTAGCTCTGGTCGCCGTGGTCGGTCAGCTCAGCCGATGGGCCGGTACCGATAGCGCCGAGGCGCTTGGCTTCGTCGACCCACTTTTCGAACTCGGCGGCGTCTTTCGGCTCTTGCTTGGCGTAGTAGGCGGCCTTGGTGGTTTCGCCGGATTCGGCGAAGGTCTGCGTGGATTTCGGCTCGATGCTGCCCGGGCCAACCCACAACAGCAGGATTTTCGGGGTGTTCGGCATCTCTTTCTGCAGCTCTTTCAAGCTGTCTTTTTCAAACGTCTGCAGCACCACACGGCCCTTGCCCTGGCCGACGCCGGTGTTGCTCTTGCCCAGCTTGGAGCCGGCGGAGCTCAACCAGCCTTTATCCAACAGCTTGTTTTTCAGGTCGGCTTCGATGCCCGGGAATTGCTTGGGCTCCTTGGTTTCGATGTACAGGCCGGGTTTGTGCTGGGGGTTGCCTTCGGCGATCTTGATGATGTCGTCCAGGCTCAGGATCTTCAGGCCAACGAAACCTGGACGCGCACGGTCCGGGTAGGCAGCGTTGAACCAGCTGCCGGCGTCGAGGGTTTGCAGTTCTTTCCAGGTGAACTCGTTGGCCGGAGCGTCCTTGCGCTCAGGGAACTTGGTGGCCACGTCGGTGGTGCGCTGCAGGTTGTTGTCGTGCAGGGCGAACAGCACGCCGTCCTTGCTGCGCTGCAGGTCCAGTTCCAGGTAGTCGGCACCCAGGTCACGCGCGACTTTGTAGGCGGCGGCGGTGGATTCCGGCGCGTCGTAGGACGCGCCACGGTGAGCGATCACGGCGGGGTAGGGAATGCCTTCGTTTGTCGCCAGTTCAGCCGGGCTGATCGGTTCGGCAGCCTGTGCCTGGCCGAGGCCAAGCGCCAGTGCGAGCAGCAGGGCGCTCTTGGAAAACGTGACAGGCATATGCGAAGTCCTTTCGTGGAGGTAGCTTTGAGAAGGCCTCCTTTTTAACAATTGATTGCGAAAGGCGCTATCACCAAACTGACATTAACGTGCGCACGTGCCAATTTTCTCGGTTTTTTTGCGCGGCATTGCAGTACTCTTGCTCGCAGCCGCCCCGTCAGAGGACGGTATTTTCTGCCACGCGTGTAAACCATCTTTCCAGTCCCTGTGGGACTTTTCAGTGAGGTTTACCATGCGCATCACCTCCGAGCTTATCTGCCAGGCCGCCGACCAACTCCGCGGTTTTGTTGGCCTCAACCGCAAGACCGGCCAGTACATCGTGCGTTTCAGCGAAGACTCCTTCGGCATGGACGTGGCCGACGACGGCATTATCCCCACCGCTGAATTTGTCTGGCTGCCGGCCCCCGAGCAGACCATGACCTTGTCCCGCGAGCGTATCCAGTTGCTGCTCGACCAGAATATCGACGATCGCATCAACATCAGCGAGCCGTTGCGCGTGTATATGAAACGGGTGGAAATTCCACAGATCAGTGCGCTGCGCAGTCTGGTGAGCTAGACGGCATAGGCGGTGAGCGAGGGTTCTGTGGCAGGCCGGTTTGTTGTGGTGAGCTGGCCTGTTGTGGTGAGCGGGCTTGCCCCGCGCTGGGGCGCGAAGCGGCCCCTGAGCCAGACGCTGCGGTTAGTCAGGAGAACCGCGTCAACTGAATTGGGGCTGCTTCGCAGCCCAGCGCGGGGCAAGCCCGCTCACCACAACGGGTCCACTCACCACAACCGGCCCATTCACCACAACGGGCCTGCTCACCACAGAGGGCCAGGCGATACGACGGTTACTGGCCTTGGAATGTGTAGGCCCGTTCCACCTTGCACACCCGTGTCTGAAACGCCGAGTACCAGGTGGCGCGTCCTTGTTCGCGCACCGCCCGGTGCTCGGCCTGCTGCTTCCAGGCCAGGATCGCCGCCTCGCTGCTCCAGTAGGACACGGTAATCCCCAGGCCATCCTCCCGCGCCGATTCCACCCCGAGAAACCCCGGTTGATCGCGAGCCAGCTCCAGCATGCGGGCGGCAGCCTGGCCGTAGCCTTGATCGCCGTCGGTGCGCAATGAGCTGAAAATCACTGCGTAGTAGGGTGGGGCGGGGGTCTTGGCGATCATGCGTATTGCTCCTGGCAGGCCTTGAGCAAGGCAATCGCCAAAGGCGGCGTGATGCCCTTGAGGGCGGCGCGTTCAGGCTGGAACAGGGTGGCGACGAAAAATGGATGGTCGAGCAACTCCACCGCGCGCAGATCGCCGGCTGCATCATGCCCGCTGGGAATCATCTCGCGCTCGAGCAGGGCATCGGCGAGTTCGGGGTTGATGCCGTAGCGGCAGCGGTAACCTTCCTCGATGTCAAGACGACCGTAGGCCTCGGCGATGCGCGTGTAGGGTGTCAGGCGCAGGCTGTCGGTGGCGTCTACCAGGGTGCAGCTCAAGGGGGTGATCACTGCGCGTTCGGCGCCCGGCGCCAGCTCGCCATGTTCGGCATCGGCCCAGCCCAGCACGTTGCGGGCGTACTCCAGCACCGCGTGTTGAAAACCACCGCAAGTGCCGAGGAAAGGTCGCCGCTGTTCGCGGGCAAAACGGATCGCTCGCAACGCGCCGTCGGTGTCGCGGTAGGGGCTGGCGGGCACGCACCAGAAACCGTCGAAGCCGTGCAATGCTGTGGTGGGCGTGAGGGTGTCGGTGTCGAGCCATTGCGGGTGAACCTTCAGGCCCAGCGCGTCGGCAGCCAATTGCAATGCAACGGGAATGGCCTGGTGCGCAATGACATCGGGGTTGTAATCGCCGATCAGGGCAAGGTGCAAGGTGGTGGCTTTCATCGTGTGCATCCCATGGCTTGTAGTGTCCTGATGCACATAATAGATTGGCGCCCACGCAATCAATATTGGCGTTTACCCACATGCTCAATGCAGCCACGCACTATCAAATCGATTACCCCGACCTGTCGTTGATCCTCGCCCTGGTGCGTGGCGGCACCCTGGCGCGGGCGGCGGCATTGTTGCGGGTGGATGTGTCCACGGTGTTCCGCGCAGTGCGACGGCTGGAGGCCGCATTGGGCCAGACGCTGTTTGAAAAATGCCGCGCCGGCTACCTGCCCACCAACCTGGCGAGCAACCTGGCACAGCAGGCCGAACGTGCCGAACAAGCGCTGGAGGCGGCGCGCATCGGCGTGGAGCAAGGTGGCGAGGTGATCAGCGGCACGGTGCGCCTGACCTGTACCGACTCGGTGCTGCAAGGGTTGTTGCTGCCGGCGCTGGTGCAGTTCATGCCGGACTACCCGGCGCTGACCCTGGAGCTGAGCACGTCGAATGATTTCGCCAACCTCAGCCGCCGCGATGCCGACATCGCCCTGCGCCTGACCAGGACTCCGCCGGCGCATCTGGTCGGCCGTTGCCTGGGGGCCGTGGCGTATCAGGTGTGTGCCAGCCCCACGTATGCCCATCAACACGCCGCACGCTCACTGGCGGACCTGGCGTGGATCGCGCCGGACGACTTCCTGCCCGACCACCCCACGGTGAGCTGGCGTCGCGAACACCTGCCCGGCGTACGTCCCAGCTATCGCTGCAACAGCATGTTGTCGGTGACCGAACTGGTGCGGGCGGGGTTGGGGGTGGCGGCGCTGCCGGACTTTCTGCTGGATGACGGCCTGCAACCCCTGGGCCCCGCGTTGGCCGGGCACGACACCGCGTTATGGCTGCTGACGCGCCCCGATTGCCGCGCATTGCGCTCGGTGGTGACGCTGTTTGATGAGTTGGGCCGGCATGTGCAGATGAAACCCTGACACACCCTCCCTCCCACATGGAATTGGCGTTGTTATTGAGGTTTTCGCACGTAGTGCTCATGCATTTCGCACGTCAGGGTTTCGATGTGTTCGGTCAGTTGCTTGGTCATTTCCGTCAGCCGGGTGTTTTGCTCCAGCAATTCCAGCAGCTGTCTGGTGGTTTGCGCGGCCTGGGCCTGGCGTTCGGAATTGGCGATGGCCAGGGCTTCACGGTGTTGCGCGTCGGCGTCGGACTGGGCTTTGTCACGGGCCGCCTGGCGCGTCTGGGCCAGCAGGATCAGCGGCGCGGCATAGGCGGATTGCAGGCTGAAGGCCAGGTTCAGGAGGATGAACGGGTACACGTCGAAGTGGGTGATGCCGGTTACGTTCAGCACCACCCACAAGATCACGATCGCGGTTTGCGCACCGAGGAAGGTCGGTGTACCAAAGAAGCGCGCAAAGGCCTCGGCCTTGAGGGCAAAGGTATCGTTGCCGAAGGTCGGCGCCAGGTGGGCGTGGCGGCGGTGAAAACGCAGGTGATCGACGGGGGCGGTTTCGGGCTTGTCGGGGGTCATGGTGGGCTCGGGTCATCAACGTTAAGACAGTGAATCACTATAGTCCTGGCGACCTGTCTTACACATGAATAACCCGTGGCCTACTTAGTGGACACCCCGCTCATTGGCAAACGCACTCACCGCGTGCACCGCCTCGCTGGTGCCTTCGCGAATCTCCAGCATCACCGTACCGGCCTGGTCGGCCAGCTCCACGCCCTGGGCGGCGCGGTCTCGGGTCGCGTCCATGCTGTCGATGGCTTGGCGGGTTTCAGCCTGGATCACCGCGATCATGCTGGAAATCTCCGTGGTGGACCCGCTGGTGCGTGCCGCCAACTGCCGCACTTCATCGGCCACTACGGCAAAACCACGGCCTTGTTCACCCGCGCGCGCCGCTTCGATAGCGGCATTGAGTGCCAGCAGGTTGGTTTGTTCGGCAATGCCGCGAATGGTGTTGACGATGGTGGTGATCTGCTGCGAACGCTCGCCCAGCTTGGCGATCAGCTGCGAGGAGTTGTCGATGTCTGAGGAGATTTCACGCATGCCGCTGGCTGTTTTCTGGATCACGTCGGCGCCTTTTTCCGCCATGTCCTGGGTGTGCAGCGACAGGTGATAGGCCTGGGCGGCGCTCTGTGCGTCGGCGGCGTGTTGTTGCACGCGAGCGGTGATATCCGAGGCGAATTTCACCACTTTGCACAGGCGTCCGCTGGCATCGTACACCGGGTTGTAGCTGGCTTCGAGCCAAACGGGCCGGCCGTTTTTATCCACGCGCTCGAACTGGCCGCTGAACAATTCACCCTGGTTCAGGCGTCGCCAGAACTCGCTGTAGGCTGAGCTCGCGGCGGTCTCTGGGGTGCAGAACAGACGATGATGCTGACCCTGGATCTGCGCCAGGCTGTAGCCCATGCGCTGCAGGAAGTTGGCGTTGGCGGTGATGATCGTGCCGTCGAGGTTGAACTCGATGACGGCCATGGCCCGGCCGATGGCTTCCAACTTGGCGTTGGCCTCGCTTTCGGCCTGCAGGCGCGGGGTAACGTCCAGGGCGTACTTCACCACTTTGATCACGCGGCCCGCGTTATCACGTACCGGGGTGTAGCTGGCTTCCAGCCACACCGACTGACCATTGCCGCCCACCCGTTCAAAGGTACCTGATTGGAACTGACCCTTTTGCAGGTTGGCCCAGAGTTGCTGGTACTCGGCGCTGCGGGCGAAGGCGGGCGTGCAGAACATCCGGTGGGATTGGCCTTCGATCTGCTCGGCGCGGTAGCCCAGGGTACTGAGGAAGTTGTCATTGGCCCGCAGCACGAGGCCTTGCGGATCGAATTCGATCACCGCCATGGAACGTTCGATGGCGTCCAGCAGGCTGGCCTGGTGAGCCACGGTGTGTTGCAGGGTATCGATGGTTTTCTTATGGGCGTTGAATAGCATGTTCGGGGGCTCGGGCAAGCACGCGTCTGGGAGTATCCATGTATGGGCGCCTGCCTCCGTAAGGCATTTGCCTACGGTTGACCTGCTCATTGTCAGCTCCCTTGTGCTGACAGCGGGGGGTGGAACAACGGGTTAAGAGTCATCAGCCTGACAAGAAGTTCGCCCCATGGGCAGGACCATTTTTGGGTAGGCGACCAATGGAAGCATTGTGCTATCTCGTGCGGGGCTGCACGGAGTATTCAGACCGGTGTCGTAGGACAACGTCAGGCGGAACAGGCTATCCGGTCGTCGTTGACACTGACTCGATTACGCCCGGTGTCCTTGGCGGCATAAAGTGCCCGGTCCGCCGCGTTCAGCCACATGGCTGCGTCGGTGAAGCGCGGCTGGAAGTCCGCCAGGCCGATGCTCAGGCTGACGCGCAATTCCGGTATGTGCGGGGTGCGGTAGTTGCCGAATGTTTCGCGCATCTGCTCCATGATCTGCGCCGCTTGCTCCAGAGGCATTTGCGGAAGAATCACACAGAACTCATCGCCACCGTAACGTCCGGCCAGGTCGTTTTCCCGCAGGTTGCGCCGCAGTTCCAGGCTCAGCTGCCGCAGCACCGTGTCGCCGACGATATGGCCATGGGTATCGTTGATCCGCTTGAAGTGGTCAATATCGATCAATGCGATGGTGGCGTGGCTTTGCTGCTGCTGGCACTTGTGGAACTTGAGGTGCAGCAGGTCTTTCCATGAGCCGTGGTTGAGCAGGCCGGTGAGGCTGTCGGTGCGGCTCAGGGCACTGAGGGCGCGTTTATGTTCCGAGAGCTTGATCGCCAGTTGATAACAGACCATGCCGATGGCCATGGGGTAGAGGGTCAGCATCGGCAGGCAGGAGTAGACCTGCAGCAGGCTGACGTCGGGGTTGAACTGGATGCCGAACAGCGCCCATGCCACGCCGATCCCCAGCCCCTGGGCGAGCAGGCCACGCAGGAACAGGCGCCGGCCGCCGGCGGCGACGTTATTCATGGTCATCATCGACAGGATGGTCACCGCTGTCAGCGGCGTGAACTGCGTGGCCGCCGCCCAGAACCCGCCGAGTACCGAGTCATACAGGAAGTTGCGCTGTTCAGCCTGATAAGGGAACGGCGAGCGGGTGGACAGCTGGTACGCCAGGTGCGCCCAGGCAAACCCATTGAACAGCAGTAATGCCCAGACCCAGCCCGGCATGGCGAGCGGGTACAGGGCGCCGGTGACGCTGATGCTGCCGACACCCAGGCCGATGATCCTTGGCTGGTAGATACGCCGGGCAAATGAGAGCCCTTTGCCTCGTCTGTTTTCCATAAATTCCTGGTTCAGCTGTTTTTCACATTTACCGCGGCGCGCGGTCACCGGATCGACCGTTGATCGGATAAGGCCTGTGAATATTGTCAGTTATTCCCATGGGAATAATCAGTGGCCTTCCAGGCCATTTGCGCAAAACAGAGGGCGAATGCGTCAAAAGCGACCAGGAATGTCGCTCCTGCAACGGTTTTTACTCGGGGCAGGGGGCGCTGACTTCGTAGCCGGCCAGGAACAGGTCGATGGCCGAGTCAATGACGCGCGCCTGATGGGCGGCATCCAGGGTCGGCTGGCCCAACGTGATCTGCGGCCAGAACGCGAAGGCCTTGAGCAGGCTTTGGATCTGGTGGGCGGCAAACGCCGGGTCGGTGCAGGAGAGGCGGCCGTCTTCCTGGGCGGCGCGTACCCACTGGGTAAAGCCTTCTTCGCGCTGGCTCAGGCGGGTGACCATGTCTTGCGCACGTTCCGGCGAGTGGATGGTGGCGGCGATGGCTACCCGGGCCAGATCGAGAAAATTGGTGTCCGACATCATCTTCATCTTGGCTTCCAGCAACCCGCGCAATTGTTCGCGCAGCGGACGCTCGCTGGTGTAGCTGACGTCGAGTTGGGCGACGCTGCTGGCCCAGAGCTGGTGAAGGATTTCGGCGAACAGTTCTTCCTTGCTGGGGAAATGGTTATACACCGTGCGCTTGGAAACCCCAGCGGTGGCGGCGACCTTGTCCATGCTGGTGACCTCGAAGCCGTTATCGCGAAACTCAGCGATGGCCGCTGCCACGATGGCTTGGCGTTTGCGGTCGGTGAGGCGTTGAGGGGCAGTCATGGGTGGCGTTCGGCTCTTGAGGGTAAATTACACTGGGCAGTTTACTTGCTGCGGATTTTGTTGCAATCTTGAAACTACACTGTGCAGTGTAACTTATGAGCGGACCGTAGGAGTCACTCTGTAATGGCCACCATCTCAACCCGCCTCAAGTCTCCACCTGCGGCGCCCAAGCCTGCCGAGCAGGACTTGGGGCGCTTCAGCAACGAGGCCCCCGTGCAGCACGGTGGCTTTGGCAAGACCTTGCGTATCTTCTGGAACATGCTGTTTAACAAGCCACGCAGTACGCGGCCGGTGGGGCAGATCCCGGTGCAACCGCTGACCCGCGAGCAATTGTTGGCGGCGCCTGATCACAGCGTGTTCCGCCTGGGGCATTCCACTGTGTTGCTGAAAATGCGCGGCAAGTTCTGGCTGACCGACCCGGTGTTCGCCGAGCGTGCCTCGCCATTCAGTTGGGCTGGCCCCAAGCGTTTTCATCAGCCGCCTATCCGTCTTGAAGAGCTGCCGCCCCTGGAGGCGGTGATTCTTTCCCACAACCACTACGACCATCTTGACCATAAGGCTGTGGTCCAATTGGCCGACAAGACCCGTTACTTTCTCGCGCCGCTGGGCGTGGGCGACATCCTGGTCAAGTGGGGTGTCGACGCCAGCAAAGTGCGGCAGCTGGATTGGTGGCAAGGCACCGAGGTGGATGGCATTCGCTTTGTCGCCACGCCGGCGCAGCACTTTTCCGGGCGCGGCCTGTTTGATGCCAACCAGACCCTCTGGTGTTCCTGGGTGATGATCGACGGCACGCGCCGTATCTTTTTCAGCGGTGACACCGGCTACTTCGACGGCTTTAAACGCATCGGCGAACAGTACGGCCCGTTCGATCTGACGTTGATGGAAACCGGTGCTTACAACGTTGACTGGCCCCATGTACACATGCAGCCGGAGCAAACCCTGCAAGCGCATATCGACCTCAGGGGCCGCTGGCTGCTGCCGATCCACAACGGCACTTTCGACCTGGCGTTCCATGCCTGGCACGAACCTTTCGACCGCATCATGGCGCTGGCGTGGGAGCGCAATGTGTCGATTACCACACCGCCGATGGGCCAGGCGTTCAGCTTGAACCAGCCGGAGCGTGGATATGCATGGTGGCTGGAAGTGGAAACCCAGGGTGCACAAGAGCACCTTGTGGGCTGAGGGCGCAGAGGTAATGGAAAAGGAGTTTTCAAGCTGTTTCGGGTCTGCGACAGGCGCCGGCGAAGGATGCGATGATCCCTGGAAAGTGTTTTCAGGGGAGGCGTACCGATGGACAGCATATGCAGATGGTTTTTGCGAGCAGATGCGGTTTGCCAGGTTGGCCAGCCGTTGTCTGCGCTCTTGGGCATGGCCGATTCGGCATCTCCAGGCCGCCGTCCTTCCCCCGATCAAGTGCCCCCCCGCAGTATCGAGTTTGATGTCGATCTCCCCCCTCAAACCCACCCCAAGGGTGGCGTCCTGATCCCCGGGTATAACGTACCGGCAATTCCCATCAGACCCATGCCTGATCCCTCGTTGACGCTGATTGCCCTGAGCGGTATCGACCCAGAGGGCCCGGTGATGGTGGAGGTACCCCTGGTGCAGAACAACAGCCGCTTTGCCGCCATGCAAGCGTTGGCCGGCAGGCGCGTGGGGTATGCCGAACGATATGGACATGGCGAGGCTCATGAGCCGATTCAACACCGTGCGTCCTTCATGCGGGCACTGGACGTTCTGCGCCGGGCCGGGGCGCAACTGATACCAGTGCCGTCGCAACGTGCCGACAGTGCCTTCATATTCAACCTGCATACGCATAATGAAATCGATGAACTGGTGAATGAGTACCGCCTGGATGCCCTGGTGTCTGACAATGAAAGTGCTGCGTTCCATGCTGCCTGCTGGAGTGGTTACCCGAAGTTCGCCGAGGCTCTCGATGACGGCGGGGCGTTGTGGTTCTACGGTGCGCGATGGTCGAAGGAATCGTTGGCGGCCCTGGCGCAGGGTTATCGCAATGCTAGTTGCCTGGAAAGTGCATAGCATGGGCTGCCTGGGGCGGTAGCCTCCGGCAAGGATGAAATGGGCATGCCGACCCGCGCGCACTTTATTATTTATTATCGGCTGCCCACCGGGCCGAACCGCCACCGACGACCGTGACCCATGGTTTTGAGCAGGCTGCTCATGTAGCCTCCAGGCCGGCGCTCCCAGGCGCCAGCGGTTCTCGATACCTGGCGTTGCCGGGGTTTACACTCTGCACCATGGAGGAACGCCATGGCTTATCGCATTCATATTCTCGGCGCCGCAGGAGCAGGCACCTCGACCTTGGGCAGGGCCCTGGCCGAACGCCTGCAGATTGCCTACTTCGACACCGACTATTTCTACTGGCAGCAAACCGACGCCCCCTTCACCGTTGCCCGGCCCAAGGATGAACGCATCCGCCTGCTGCAGGAGCAGACTGCGGGCCTGGAAGGCTGGGTGGTGTCCGGTTCACTGTGCGGCTGGGGCGACGCGATGATCGCGCGGTTCACCCATGTGGTGTTCCTGCGTCTTGACCCGCACGTGCGCCTGCACCGCCTGCGCCTGAGGGAAGTGCAACGCTACGGTGATGAAATCCTGGAAGGTGGCAGTCGCCACGAGAACAGCGTCGCCTTCCTGGCCTGGGCCGCTCGTTACGACAACGGCAACCACAGCCTACGCAGCCTGCGTCGGCATGAAACCTGGTTGGCGGCACTGACCTGTCCGGTGATCCGCTTGGACTCTACGCACCATTCGGCTGGGGAGTTGGTGAATCAATTGATGCCGCTGTTGAGCCCATCAACCGCGACATAATGTTTTGTGCTGCGGGTTCGGCAGGGGCGGTGTCAAACCGCCGTACACTCATGCCCCACCCCGGCGCAAACCCCGGGAAAAACACCAGCCCTTGCGCCTCCAACCGAAACGCCAATGCCAGGCGGGTTTCATCAGCCACGTCGCCCTGGCTTTCGAACTGTTGGATGACATCCACCGTCACACCCGCCTGGCGGGCCAGCTCCTCGCGGCTCCAGCCCAGCATCGCGCGGGCCTGTACGCTGTGTTTGGCGGTGAATTGATGCAGGACGATCTGCTGTTCTACGAAAGAGCTCATTGCCAGGGAGGACATGGGGTTTCTCCAGGGTTCGACGGGGGAGGGGAAACTATACTGTGTTTTTGTACAGTTGTTTTGACCGCTCATCAACTGGATGCTTATCGACCCACTATTCCAACCCCGGCGCCTCACGAATGATCAGGTGATCGAGATTCTCGATATTCGCGCTGAACACCCCGAACGTCTGCTCGGGGTTTTTCTTGCTGGGCACTTGTTTCAGCTCCGGTGTCACCCCGTAGAAGAAACAATACAACGCCCGCTCACTGTCCGCCGCCGCCCTGATCTGCTCCAGGAACGCCTTGCGCTTGCGGTAGTTCTCGATGAGCTTTTTGCTCAGGTAGACGTTGACCGAGTAGGGCTTTTTGTCGAGCCACACCTTCTTTTCGAAGTCGATGCGAAAGCTGCTGGTGTAGTCCTTGATCGCTTTGATCTTGCCCCAGTAGATCAGGCCCTTGTTGTCTTGCAGGTATTCGATCTTCTTGAAAAACGCCGCGTAAGTCGCGGTGTGCTCGCCGATCTTCAACGGCATGCTTTTCAGCTTTTCCTTGTCGTCGATGTTCGACACATAACATTCCACCGGGTGGGCGAACACGCTGGTTTTTTCCGGGGTGGTGTCGCTGGCACTGACAGATTCGTCGCTGCGGGGTGAAGGTGTTTTCGCTGAATCTTGTGGGACCAGCCCCTCGGTGCCGCCCATCGCGGTTTTACGCTCGTACGTACGACGGGTCAGGACAAATTCAGATGGGAAATTATCCTCACGCTCATCGTCGCTTTCGCCTGCTGCACCCTTGTGGAGACTGGCATAGCGGCAGCCGTCGATATGCCGGGTGCTCGGCGTGTTTTTGAAGTGCGGGGTGCGTTGGTAGTTGACGTTCCTGGCGTTGAACGTGCTCAGCACATTGCCTGCTTCGAAGGCGGCACGACAGGCATCGTTGGGGCACAGGAAACTGTCCTGGTCGGAATCGTAGGCGGCGGTTTCGTCGAAATTCAGGTCTCGTACGTCGTAGATCGACAGCTTGTCATCGAGACTCAGGCTGTAGGCCGTGTCGAATTTCATGGGGCTCGGGTCCGTGAGATGAATAGCGGGATACTACGCAAATATCAGCCGTTACGGAGGGCAAAATGTAGCCGGCTTGATCGACGATAACCGGTGTTCAATCCCCGTTATGAGCTCTAAGCGTGGCGTTCGTCGGGTGGTTGCCATAGAACTATGCAATAGAGCATCCTCGGCCTGTCATTTCTCCCAGCCATTCCCTACCCCGTGGGGCGCGAGTTGATCATCCCGCCGAGTTGATGCACGGGGCTGAAATAAGCCAATTCGTAGATAAAAATACTCGAGCCGTGGAAGACTTTACTTCCCGGTTCGATGTCGTTCATTACGACGACAAGGCTGCATTTCACTACGGTTCGATACGTTCAGAACTGGAAAAGAAGGGCACGCCAATCGGCGTTAATGATCTTCATATCAAACCGTAGGAGCTGTCGAGCCTCAGCGAGGCTGCGAGGGGATCACTCGGTCCCCTCGCCAACCCCGCCCCCCGCATCACCGCTGCAACCGAGCCCGCTTTTTCTTCTTCGCATGAAAATGCCGAAAATGCGCATCCTGTGCCGCCGCCAACAACTCCCGATCCCCACGCGTATCGCCCCAGGCCCGCAGCCGATACTCGCCCAAATCGCCATACACCGCTTCCAGCCGCAGCACTTTATTCTCACACCGGCAGTTATTCCCGGTGAGCTTGCCGGTCAACACCCCGTCGACCACCTCAAGCTCGGTGCCAATCAACTTGATCCCGAGCCGATCGGCAAACGGCTGCAACACCAACGCCGGCGACGCCGAACACAGCGTCACCACCGCCCCCGAGCCCAACTCCTGCTCCACCGACAACACCCCGGCCGGGCGCATCAACCGTGCCCAATTGCGCTGGCAATACTCCTCGGCCTTCTGCTGCACCCACGTCTTCTCCACCCCGGTCATAAAGGTGCGGATCAACTGCGCCTTCAACTCATCCCGGCTGATCTGCCGCACCAAAAAGCGCAGCCCGGGCACGGCCAGCTTGACCATCCGGCCATAAAACTCGCCGGTGCCAAAGGCGAACTTGAGGAAGGGCACGAAACTGTCGTGGTGGGTCAGGGTGCCGTCGAAGTCAAAGACGGAAAGTACTTTGGCATCCACAGGGCCGGCTTCGAGCATGTCTGGGTTCACGGGTTGGCCTCGGTCCTATCTAGTATTTTTTTGAGCGTGCATCAGGTGTGACAGCAGGAGTCTACTCCCGTGCCAATCTTCCGACCTTGGCGTAAAGCCCTTCGGTGAAAGCCTCCCGGTCACTCGACCGGTGACAACGCTGATGGCAATTGGGGCACAAGGCTACAGCATTGGTGATGCGATCCGAACCCTTCTGGGCCAGGTGCTTGACGTGATGTACTTCAAGAAATGGCAATCCTCACGGGTAGTCCATTTGTTCCAGTCGCTCAAGGGCCTTGTCCAGAGCTGTTCGTTGTTCGTATAACCTCAAGCGCAGGTCGAGACGCTGTTCTTCTTGCTTTGCGATTGTCAGCGCCGTGGGATTATCCCGTAGCTGTAGCGCCTGCTGATGGATCATTTCAATGTTGTTGGCGACGATGTTTACTGCTCTCTTCGCAGAAATTTTGTCTGCTTTGGCCATATGTTGGGCTTTCAACAAAATACCGCTTGCAATCAAACTACCGCCGGCTGCGGCGATGGTGTAGCTGACAAGTGCGGCGGCTAGTTTAAGGTCAGTAAAGTATTTAGCCGCTTCGCCATTAGCAGCGATCTCTTGCAAGCTATAGGAAAGATATCCACCCACGAGTGCTAGAACAAAACCTGTGATGTAGAGGACGAACGGATTTCTGAAGACAAATCCACCTAGAAACATCCAGGCAGCCATTCCGAGTATCGTGATAATTAATAGTGTGGCGTAGAGCAGTTCCATTTGCTGATGTGACCTTCTAAATGCTATTTGCAAAAAAAGAGCTGCCCTTGGGCAGCTCTTTTTGGTGGTATTGACTTCAATCCCAGCTCAGCGCACCGCCGGTCTGATACTCGATCACACGGGTTTCGAAAAAGTTTTTCTCTTTCTTCAAATCCATGATTTCACTCATCCACGGGAACGGGTTGGTCGTCCCCGGATACTCTTCCTTCAACCCAATCTGCGACAGGCGACGGTTAGCGATGAACTTCAGATAGTCTTCCATCATCGCAGCGTTCATACCGAGCACACCGCGCGGCATGGTGTCGCGCGCATATTCAATCTCCAGCTGAGTCCCCTGCAGGATCATCTGGGTCGCTTCTTCCTTCATCTCGGCATCCCACAGGTGTGGGTTTTCGATCTTGATCTGGTTGATCACGTCGATACCGAAGTTCAAGTGCATCGACTCATCGCGCAGGATGTACTGGAACTGTTCCGCCACGCCGGTCATTTTGTTGCGGCGGCCCATGGACAGGATCTGGGTGAAGCCGCAGTAGAAGAAGATGCCTTCCAGTACGCAGTAGTAGGCGACCAGGTTGCGCAGCAGTTCCTTGTCGGTGTCGACGGTGCCGGTTTCGAACTTCGGATCGGAGATCGAGCGGGTGTATTTCAGGCCCCAGGCTGCCTTTTTGGCGACCGATGGAATCTCGTGGTACATGTTGAAGATCTCGCCTTCATCCATGGCCAACGATTCGATGCAGTACTGGTAGGCGTGGGTGTGGATCGCTTCTTCGAAGGCCTGGCGCAGGATGTACTGGCGGCATTCCGGGTTGGTGATCAGGCGGTAGACGGCCAGGACCAGGTTGTTCGCGACCAACGAATCCGCAGTGGAGAAGAAGCCGAGGTTGCGCATGACGATGCGGCGTTCGTCGTCGGTCAGGCCTTCGGGGTTTTTCCACAGGGCGATGTCGGCGGTCATGTTGACCTC